>JAEUVO010000049.1 GCA_016786885.1 Chitinophagaceae bacterium
TAAAACAACAATTTCCGGGATTACCCAACCTTAATTGGGTTGCACTGAGGTTGCTTGAAGGTGACCAGGGAATGATTGATGCGGTAAATTCCGGTGAGCTGGGTACACTAAGCCCTTCACTTATACCTTCAGATATATAGATGATAAATTATTGAACATGGAAAAAAAGGAAAAAGTTTCAGCTGAAGAAATATTATCACTGGCCAATACATTACGCTGGGATCTTGGTATGAACCTGCATGATACCGTAACTGAATCAATTTATGAAGGGGCATCAAAAATTGCAAAAAAAACTGTTCGTGTAAAGGATGAAAAATCTTCTGTCAACTGGGACTTAAAAATCGATAAAGTCGTAACCAGTAAATGGCTCGGCTTTCCCATTATGTTTTTTTTGCTTGCATTGGTTTTTTGGATCACAGTGGCTGCAGCTAATATCCCTTCGGGATGGATTGCTTCCTTGCTGATCGACACTCTTCACCCTATATTAAAAAATGGAGCTGCAGCAATCGGTTTTCCATGGTGGTTGAGTGGTGTGCTCATAGATGGGGCCTACTTATCGGTTGCCTGGGTAGTGTCTGTAATGCTGCCTCCGATGGCTATCTTTTTCCCCATGTTTACCTTACTCGAAGATTTTGGTTACCTGCCGCGGGTAGCATTTAATATGGACAGTCTTTTCAGAAAAGCCGGTGCACATGGCAAGCAGGCACTCACCATGAGCATGGGATTTGGATGCAATGCTGCCGGTGTTGTTGCAACAAGGGTAATTGACAGCCCCAGGGAAAGATTGATTGCTATTATTACCAATAATTTTTCCTTGTGTAATGGACGCTGGCCTACACAGATTTTGATTGCCACGATTTTTATTGGCGGATTAGTTTCATCCAGATGGGCAGGTATTGTTTCTGCCGGTGCTGTAGTGGGAGTAGCGGTATTGGGTATTTTTTTCAGTCTTGTTGTATCCTGGGCATTGAGCAGGTCAGTACTGAAAGGAGAGGCTTCTGCTTTCAGTCTTGAATTACCACCTTATCGTCCTCCACGGATTCTGCAAACCTTGTACACTTCACTCATTGACCGGACCATTTTTGTTTTGTGGAGGGCTGTTGTGTTTGCATTACCTGCCGGAATTCTGATATGGCTGGTAGCCAATATCCATATAGGGCAATTAAGTTTGGCCGAATGGTTTATTAACTGGTCAGGCCCGTTTGCAATGCTATTTGGTTTGAATGGTGTTATCCTGCTGGCCTATATCATTGCTATTCCGGCAAATGAAATTGTTATTCCAACAGTTTTAATGCTTACTGTCATCAGTTCGGGTATTGCAGGTGTGGGTGCCGGCGATGGGGTAATGTTTGAGCTGGATTCCATTGCTGATACAGAGAGAGTATTGAGAGCTGGGGGCTGGACATTGCTTACAGGAATCAACCTGATGCTATTTAGTCTCTTACATAATCCCTGTTCTACTACCATTTATACTATTTACAAAGAAACAAAGAGTGTAAAATGGACAATGATCTCCACTTTTTTGCCAATAGTAATGGGTTTTGCTATTTGTTTTTTCACCACACAGGTATGGAGATTATTGGTGAA
The DNA here is from genome assembly GCA_016786885.1 of Chitinophagaceae bacterium. GTDB lineage: Bacteria > Bacteroidota > Bacteroidia > Chitinophagales > Chitinophagaceae > JJ008. Next base: position 1,588 of record JAEUVO010000049.1, read on the forward strand.
ATAATCATTGCTTGGTTTTCTTTTTTGTGCTGAAACGAAACGAATAACCAACAGCCACATAATGATCAACTGCTTCTTCGCTCAAACCGAAGCCTGCGGAAAAATCAATCTTGGAATCAGGAGAAAAATAGTAAGCCAAACCACCATCAACTGCATGCTGCGGTTTTTCATTTTTCCTTACCGATCCAAATGCTTCGACATATCCATACCATTTTTTTCCGATATTAAACCCCGGAGCAAATGTATAGATCCAGTACGGGGTATTATTTTCGCCATCCCATTCAGCGCCCAGGTTGTAGCCAAGACCAATATTTTCTGTTAGTGTATTCTGCATTACAAACCGAAAATTCGGCGCCCATTTGGCGGAATGAAATTTTTTACTCGCAATTTTTGGGGCAGCAATATGAAAGATGAGTGATGTTTTTGGAAGCAATCCTTTTTCTTCAGCTAAAGCCAGTTTGCCACCCAACTGCACCGGTAGCAGACCACTGATAAGATCATTACCCGTTGGTATAAGTAATGCAGTTTCTGAACTTATTATCTCCGTTATAAGCCTGAACTCAAATTTTTTTGAAATGCCATATTTCCATAAAGCGGTTGGATGAACCAATGTCCGGAGGCCCTGTGCCCTTTCGTAATTAAAACCGATCTCACCCTGGATATAATTTAGTTTTGTCAGAAAAGGAGATTCAGTCTGGTCGGGACGGTCTGTTTCCATGCGACCTTCCTGCTGAGCCAGTAAGCTGAAGCAGTAAAGGTTTATTAGTGCAAGCAGAATATTTTTCCTCATACAGTCAATTACTTTCCAAAATAGACAGTCTGTGCATAAAAACAAATTTTTTTCTTCGGATGCTGCCGTTAGATTTGCTCCCCCAAACAAATGACCTATGGAACTAAAGTATTCGCAACATATAGCCGGCACTCTTAATCTTTCGTTGAAACAGATCAGCAGTATTTATGAACTGCACAGCGAAGGCTCGACAATCCCCTTTATTGCCCGGTATAGAAAGGAGGCCACAGGGAATCTTGACGAGGTGGCTATTGCAAATGTGATAGAGCAGATCAAATACTTCAATGAACTCGAAAAGAGAAAGGAAACCGTTATCAAGACAATTGAGGAAACTGGTAAGATGACACCAGAGTTGAAGAAAAGAGTTGAAGATTGTATAAATGCAACCGAACTGGAAGATATTTACCTGCCATATAAACCTAAGCGGAAAACAAAGGCTTCGGTTGCTATTGAAAAGGGACTGGAGCCATTGGCAAAACTATTGTTTGAACAAGGGCAGGAGAATCCGGAAGCGGAAGCAGCCAAATTTATTACTGAACAGGTAAAAGACGCTGCTGAAGCTTTACAGGGAGCAAGAGATATTATGGCAGAATGGATCGCAGAGAATGAACAGGCGAGAAATATTGTCCGCAAACTGTTTACAGAAGAAGCTACTGTTTCTTCCAGGGTACTTACTACAAAGAAAGAAGAAGCAGATGCGCAGAAATACAGGGATTACTTTGAATTCAAAGAACCACTGGCACAAAGCCCCTCTCACCGTATACTGGCTATTCGGCGTGGTGAAAAGGAAGGATTCCTTATCATGACCATCAATATTGAAAAGGAGACAGCACATGCGGAACTGAAAAGAGTTTTTTTGAAATTGCCTGGTCTTGCTGCTAAACAGGTTGAATTAGCCGTTGAAGATTCTTATAACCGTTTATTGCAATCATCCATCGAGACAGAATTCCGGATGGCGAGCAAAACAAAAGCTGATGAGGAAGCTATCAGGGTGTTTGCAGAAAACCTTCGTCAATTGCTGCTGGCATCACCATTGGGACATAAAAGGGTAATGGCGATTGATCCCGGTTTCAGAACAGGATGTAAAGTGGTTTGTTTAGATGAACATGGTACTTTCTTAAAGTACAACACCATATTTCCGCATGCTCCTCAAAATGACTGGAACGGCGCCACACAAACGATCAAAGAACTGGTAGCGAAATATGATATTGAAGCGATCGGATATGGCAACGGCACAGCCAGTAAAGAAACGGAGCAATTGGTAAGGGGAATAGATTTTGGCAAACCTGTTTCCGTATTCATGGTGAATGAAAGCGGAGCATCTATCTATTCAGCCAGCGAAGTGGCAAGAGAAGAATTTCCGGCTGAAGATGTAACGGTTCGTGGGGCGATCAGTATCGGCAGACGTTTATTAGATCCATTAAGTGAATTAGTAAAGATAGATGCTAAGAGTATCGGGGTAGGGCAGTACCAGCATGATGTGAACCAGAACCGTTTGAAAGAAGCCCTTGACCAGGTAGTGGAAAGCTGTGTGAACTTTGTGGGAGTGGATGTGAATACAGCCAGTAAACATTTGCTGATGTATGTATCCGGTTTAAGTGCGACAGTGGCGAAGAATGTGGTGGAATACAGAACAAAGAATGGCGGCTTTAAAAGCCGTGATGAATTGAAAAAAGTTTCCATGCTGGGGCCAAAAGCATTTGAACAATGTGCAGGCTTCTTACGTATCATTAACGCAGCAAATCCATTGGATAATTCAGCTGTGCACCCGGAAAGTTATCATGTGGTGGAAGCTATGGCGGCTAAAGCAAACAGTACTGTTCCTGAACTGATCAAAAATCCCGAGATACGGAAGCAGATAAAGGCGAAAGATTTCATAACGGAAACGATTGGCCAGTTTACCATTGAGGATATTCTGAAAGAACTGGAAAAACCGGGAAGGGATCCCCGTTCACCGATTGAGGAATTTCGTTTTGCTGAAGGAGTGAGTACGATGGAAGATTTGAAACCCGGAATGAAAGTACCCGGCATTGTTACCAACATCACCAACTTCGGTGCTTTTGTGGATGTGGGAGTGAAGCAGGACGGACTGGTGCATATATCTCATTTGGCCAATCGATATATCAGTGATCCCAATGAGGCCGTAAAGCTTGGGCAAAAAGTGATGGCTACTGTGCTGGAAGTAGATATTGCGAGGAAGAGAATTGCCTTATCGTTGAAAGAAGGAGGAGGAAAAGCGGAAGTACAAAGTACGAAACCGGAAGTAAAGGGGCAAAAGCCTTTTGCAAAGAAGCAAGAAGTATTGAATCCATTCCAGGCGAAATTGGCGGAGCTAAAGAAAAATTTTAAGGACTAATTGTTATACTTTTAGTAACACAGTTTGCCAAAACATGCTCGTACTGAATTTTACATCCTTTCCGCAGTTGACAACTGAACATCTTTTGCTCAGGCGGCTGAGTGAAGCAGATGCTCATGACCTTTTGATGCTCCGTTCCAACGAACAGGTAAATCAATTTCTTGACCGTCCTGCTTGTATTGATTTGGAAGCTGCGAAAAATTTTATTGCAAAAATTGAAAAGGGAATTATTAATAAGCAATCACTCTATTGGGTCATTACACTGAAAGGGAACGATAAACTTGTCGGCACCATCTGTCTCTGGAATTTTGATGCGGATAAAATGCAGGCCGAAGTGGGTTTTGAGTTATTTCCCGGGTTCCAGGGAAAGGGGATCATGAGAGAGGCTTTATCCGGAGTACTTGCTTTTGGATTTAAAGAGCTGCATTTAAAAACAATTACCGCCTTGACGAATCCCGGTAACCTGCCGTCCATTAAATTATTAGAAAAGGCAGACTTCCTGGCTGATAGTAATAATACAATGGTGACTAAGGAAGATGCAGAAGGGCTATTGGTATTCTATACTAATTATAACATATAACGTTCCAGTATTGCTGCAGGTGAGATATTTTATAGCTATCATCCCTGAACTTCGGCTTGGTTTTGTTTTGCTGATGAAGTTATGAACTTTTGCTGGGCTTTATTCATCGAGCCGAAACTACTGTGCAATAGCAAACTAAAGTTGATTGGTTTTCCGTCGAGCCCTACTTGCAGCAATACTTTTGTTAGCAGCTGGGCTTCTATCGTTAAACAGGTTTACCAAAAACATAGAAACCAAACCAATTCCCAGGCTTATGAGGATTGAATAAATAAACATTTTTTTTCCGTTCTCGTATAAGTCACTAATTGTCCCGCTTTTTCTCACAAAAATTGTAGGCTTACGACTATGGTCAAATGAACTATTACGGTCGGCTGCTTCTGTAAAGTAAGTCGCTTCGTCTGTATTTGAAATTTTTTCAAAGTAGTCTGCATTATAAAAGTCGTAGTCATCATATTCTTTAGCTGATTTCTCGTTAAAATCTTCAATTTTAGGTTCTTGTTCTTTCTTACTAAAGAAGCCATTATGCATAGACGTAGTGAAACATACACCGTAACCAATTGTTGTTACCGTGTCACTATTTTTTGCAATTGTGTCGTCATGCATTGGAACAATATAGTAGTTTGATACGTTCAAGGTTGTCCCGTTTTTGCCACTTGTATGTTTCTCCCTAATGATGAAGTAATCGTCTGGCTCAACTGTAAACGCTTTTATCTTAAAAAAACGTTCTGATGGATGTTTGAATACATCACTTGGTCTGTCAATTGTAACGACACCATAGCTAATGTCCTTAAAATACCCTTGTGAAAATGCAATTGGTGTCCACATGCTGAAGGGAATAATGAACCACAATAAAAAGTCAGCACCTTTTTCTGTGTAATTCAGTTCTTTTACTAAAGGTCGAAGATAGATATAGGTTATTACAGCACATACTAAAGCAGGTATCCAAAAGTTTAAATAGTTCTCATTAATTCCTGTGTCGAAACGTGTCGACAAAAACCAATTGAGAAAAGTGTAGGTTACAAAAGTTAAAATAAAAACAGTCAGATATTTCTTTAAAAGTGCTTTAAACATAGTGTAGTGTCGAAATAGCATTGCTGCTAACTCATAAATTTATGATACAAGGCGAAGTCTTCAAAAAAATAGGCCTTGGAAATCAACTGTTTGCTATTATACTTTTTTGTAACTGTCTGCCATGCCTTCGGCAGATAAACCGGCAGGCAGGTTGTCGTTAGGTCAATCCAATCAAATGTTCCTGTAATCCTCTCTCACCGGGTTAAATACATCAATCACTTTGCAATCAGTTACCGCCACAGCGCCATGCGGCACATTGGAAGGAATGACATAATACATACCAGCTGTCAGCTTACATTCCTTTCCGTCAATGGTCATATCTAATTGCCCTTCGAGTATATAAGTGATCTGCTCATGCGGATGATGATGCTGGGGCAAATTACTTCCGGCCTTTATTTCTACTAAACCAAATGTCATATTAGTGCCGTGAGCATAATAGCCCGTAAGGCCGGGTGCTAATTCTTTGGGAGGCAGGGATTTGATCTGATCCATTGTAAAAGTTTACGGTTTATAGTTTATGGTTTGTAGTTATAGCCGGTACCTCTTGCAACCAATCCTGCCAGTAGCGGGATAATGGCCAGTAATATTAATTCTATCCGTATCATCCAGGTAATTTTGCCGGAAATTGGGACTACTTCATCAGCATTGCCTTTTCGTTGTTTGATAAAAAATATGGTGGGATAAATGGAAAGAATCCCTACTAAGGCAAACAAACCCAGTTTTAGGTGAAATATCCAGTTCTTAGTATAATAGGCTGCTTCTTTCCCGAACCCTCCCAGCCAGAGGGTTAAGCCGGCAGCTAATAAGGTGAGAGAGGCCAGTCCATAAACTGCATCAATTTTTGCAAGTCTCCCGATTTCTGTTCGGGTCATCCTTTCTTTAAGCAGTAAGCCTTCCGCAACAAGACTACTTACAATGGTAAATATGCTTATGAAGTGAATATAGCGGAGAAATAGTTCAGTTGTCATCATGATTACTTTTCAAATAAACAAAAACTGCCGCCTACCCATTCCTTATCCTTGTTGTAACGGACACCGACCATTTTCCCTTTGCTCAATCTTGCCAGGTTATTCGTGGCAACAGGCCTGGTGTCTCCGTCTTTCCAGAAATAAAATATTCTTATTTCGGCTTTAGCTGGTATATCAGGCGTCTGTATCACATCAGCATATTTTACTTTTCGTTGCAGTATCCAGTTCTCCGGGTCTTTTACTTTTTCAATGTCTTCTTTGGTCACATCAATGATCACACCCTGCCCGGCAAAAGAGAACAAAGGTTTTAATACATAATTCTCCAGGTCAGCCGGCATTTGTTTTATTTCATGCAGGAAGAATGTAGGAGGAACATAGGGATGCCTGATCAGTGGTAATGTGTATTTGCTGATGCGGTAGAACCAGTTGGGATGGGGGCACCATTCCACATCCAGTTCTTCAAAGAATATTTTCCCTTTCTCCTGTACCTCCGGTGCCTGCTGCTGCAGGTCGTCAAATATCACCCGGTTATAGATTCTTTTTACTTCGGTCTTCTTTCCTTCATTCAGGTAGTACAGTTTTTTCCCTTCTTTAATTAATTCAGTGAGACAGACCATTTTGATTCCGGTGTGTTCTTCGGTGCAATAGAAATCGATCCTTGTTTTTTGTTTACGGGGAAATATCTCCAGCAGGATCGCATTTTCAGGATGATGAGTACCGACAATGATCTCTTTCAAAAGCTTGCTATACGTTTCCTTAGTATAACCACCGAGGTAAGAACTAAAACCGGGTGGAATGGGAAAATTATCCTTATACACATCATCCAGCAATATTTCATAGGCAAAGAGAGAAGGGAACCCCTGCATTTCTATTAATTGCGGTTCGTATTCACCGGCCTCGTTGATGCAGATGCCAAAATCAAAAGCGATAAAATGAGAATGATCATTTTCACCGGGCACCTGTACATTTTTTGGGATGGCATTTTTTGTCAGCTCTTTGAACTGAGGGGCAGCGATGATATCGACGATATTCTCGCAGGCATCCAGCATTTTTTTTGTAAAATCTTTTGGAACAAAAATGGGTGTTTCTGCTACCCTGAAATCCACCTGCCCGGGATATACTCCATGAAGCTGGTTAAGGAAGACCTCATATTTTTCTTTAGTAAACGCTTCGTTATATGCCTTTCGGATAGCCGGTATCATACTCCTTGTTTTATCTATGGAAGTTAATGAATGCCCGGCGGGCAGCAAAATAGAAGAAAAATCTTTCTAAGCAGGTATTTCCTGCAACTGGCAAATGGAGTGATTTAGAAAATTAGGAAGGATATGAGAGTATGTCCATACGATCTTGTCAGGGTCTTCCAGGTGTTCCAGCATACTTTGCAGTTTGGCTTCACCGTGATTTTCTATCACTGTTTTTCTTTTGTCTTCCCGCTGCAGGTACATACTCATACCCGGCGCATCCGCTTCCGGGTGGAACTGGGTTCCTACCATATACTCATTAAAACGAATACCCATCACTGCCCTTTCATAGGGCACATGCGGCCGGCTTTTTTCAATACAGAGTATAGAAGAACCCATTTCATTCAGCAGATCATGATTAGGTTGTATCACCTGGTAATCACGGCTGTCAACGGCATAAAAAGGATCTTTCAATCCATCAAATACCGGCTCATCACCACCTGCCTCAAGCATATGCACAGGAAAAACCCCGAAAGAAGTGGATCTTCTCTTACAAACCACACCTACATTAAAATAGCGGCTGGCCAGCTGAAATGAATGACAGATAAAGAAAATATGCTTTTTGACTGTATTAGAAGGATTGTTGTTCCAGCGTTCCATCTTATCCAGCCAGCGGCACCAGGCTATATCCCAATCTTCGTAGCGGGTTTCCAGCGGACTGCCGGGGCCGCCACTGGAAATATAGACATCATAAGAAGTATCGGGAAGTTCATTTTTTAAGCGGACATCATACTCTTTGGCATATAGGAGAAGGTCGTTCTTTTCAGCCCATTCGATGAGGATGTTACGGATACAACGCATGCCCTGATTGGCGACGCCTTCATAGAGGTCGAGGACTGCTACTTTCACAATCCTTTTATCGGTCCAGCTCATGCCGCAAACTTAATAAATTTTTAATAGACGAGAAAGCATACGATTGCACGGTTGTACACAGCTGTGGATTTAATGATTTGTGTTAAGTATTATTTTCCCGCAGATAATACAGAAATAAATCAGCGGTATATGTTTCTTTATTTTCTTTCAAAAACTTTTTCGCCGCCAACAAATGTCTTCAGTACTTTTATGGATAACAATTTTTCCGGAGCTTCTTTCAGTATATCAGCATCGAGTATAACAAAATCTGCAAACTTCCCTTTTTCCAGGCTTCCTTTTTCGTTCTCTTCGAAATTGGATCTGGCTGCCCAGATCGTCATACCCCGCAATGCTTCCTCTCTTGATAAAGCATTTTCCATTTGGTAACCAGCAGCAGGCCATCCTTTAATATCCTTTCTTACTACGGCAGCATAAAATGTTTTAAAAGTGGAAATATCTTCTACCGGGAAATCAGTACCCAGCGGCAACCAGCCATTTTGCTGTAATAATTGTTTATAAGCATAGGCGCCTTTTTCTCTTTCTTCACCAAGCCGCTTGCCTGCCCAATACATATCACTGGTGGCATGGGTAGGTTGTATAGAAGGAATGATGGAATAGTTGCCAAACAGGTCGAAGTCATTTTGATCAACCACCTGGGCATGTTCAATTCTCCAGCGCAGATCATTTTTGCCTTTCAGGTACCTGGCATAAGTGTTCAGGATAGTTCTGTTACCGCTGTCGCCAATAGCATGGGTACACATTTGCCAGCGGTTATTATAAATCCAGTTAGCCACTGAATCAAAATGTTCGGGTTTACTCAGCAGAAAACCATAATGTCCTGCTTTGTCACTATAAGGTTCCAATAAACATGCGCCTCTCGATCCCAATGCACCATCACCATACACTTTAAAACTTCTTACATTCAGCCGGTCGGTTTTGATCATGCCATTCTTTAAGGCATAATCGTAATTGGCTTTTTCATCACTCAGCATCACATACAAACGCATTTTTAGATCGCCTTTGGTCTGCAGTTCTTTTATGCGGTCAACTGATACATAACCAAGCCCGCAGTCATCAATAGTGGTAAGACCCATGGCAAAACAATTTTGTTCAGCAGCCTGCAAGGCTTTTCTAAACTGTTCTTCATTAGCATCCGGGATTTTTGAAGAAACAAGATCAATAGCATTGTCAATTAAAATTCCCGTTAGTGTGCCTTCCATTTCTTCTATTTCGCCGCCGGTTAATGTATCACCTGCTTTAATACCGGCCAGTTCCAATGCTTTAGTATTGGCAATAGCGGCATGGCCGTCTATTCTTGTCAGCAACACCGGCCGGCCGGGAAATAAAGTATCCAGTGCTTCATTGTTAGGAAACTCTTTCATGTCCCAGTCGTTCTGATCCCATCCGCGGCCGGTGATCCATCCTTCTTTATTTTCGTTGGCAAATGCCTTCACTCTTTCGATACATTCTTCCCAACTGCTTGTACCTGTCAGGTCCACTCTTTGCAGGCTCATCCCATATCCTACAAAATGGGCATGGGCATCTATGAAACCGGGATAAATGAATTTACCCTGCGCATCCAGTTTTTCTTTTGCCTCAAATTCTTTTTCCAGGTCAGCGCTTTGCCCAAGAGCAATGATCTTTCCGTCCTTAATAACCATTGCTTCAGCAGTTGAGAAAGCAGAATCAACTGTATAGATAGTGGCATTATATACCAGCAGGTCGGCCTGTTGTTTGGAAGAAGAGCAGGCCATCAGCAAAAGGCTGATAGAGGCAGCAGCAAGGATGTGTTTTAGTTTCATGTGGTGAAAATACAGAAAATGGGGGAGTGGACTAACGATTATGACTTTGCAGTGATAAAGAACTACTGTGTGTAATACGCTCAACTAATATTTCGCAAGATCGTAAAGAATATAAAAAATTTGTTGTTTTTAATACAGTTCATGTTAGTGGCAGTTACTAATGTTTTTCCCGCTCTTCTATTTCAAGAAGCAGATGCGAACAATTAGTTTGTTTAATCAAATATGATTTTGCTTTTTGCAAGGAGCCCTTTGCTTTTTTGGGTTCGCCAATTATGGTATAAAAGTCGAAGATTTTCGAAATAAATCCGTATGATTCTGACAATAGTAGTAAATCAGCAGCCCTTTCATAGTCAGAGTAGTTGTCTAAAAGAGGAATAGCAATTTGTTTCAGGTTTAAAATAATTTCTTCAATAACCTCCAAATTATTTTGAACTGAAAGGTCGTATTTACCTTTCCCAAATTTTGAGGTCCAGGTGGCGATGTGGTAATGATATTCTGCAAAAACAATATCATTCATCGGTAACTTATTGTAGTTAAGAGTATGCCATTTTTTGTAATCTTTTGCATACACAAAAAGTATTAGCCAAAAGGCACAAGTTTCGTTACCACGGTTCCATTTATCTTTTGATATAGTAATCTCTTGCCTAAAAGGTCCAATGTCACGTCTAAACTTTGATTGAGATTTATAGTATTTAAATCCCTCAAGAGATAAAGGGTGAGCTATATATTCTTCAAGAATTAATTTGATCCTTTCCCTTGGACACAAATCCGAATGTATTTTACCCTCCGTGGTTTGTCCATTCAATTTGTACGACATGTTTGATATTAATTGCCACTAACTCGATAATCAATGGGAAACTGTGCCAGCTGTAAGAAATTATATTCCCATTAAATATTGTCCCTGTATATACTTAGCTACCTCTGTCAGGTTCTTTGTTTTTTCAAACACAGCCAACTGCCGGTCGGCACCGGTGCCATTCTCCAGCATTTTATGTACATGGGCAATGCGGTGGCGGCTGCCGAGATGATCCAGTACCGGGTCCAGAAAATCGAGCAGTTCATAGATCAAGGCCCTTGTGTTTACTTCTTCTTCTTTGCCAAAATCGATCAGGTAGCCATCTACTCCATAGCGGCTGGCCCGCCATTTATTTTCATTCAGTAAAGCTCTTGAGTATTGTATAAAGTTGAGGTTCTTGGAACGCAGCATATATATCCTTGCGCAGATGGCCTGGAACAAAGCAGCAAGGGTGATGGTCTCATCCACGGTCAGCGGTATATCGCATACACGAAACTCCACCGTGTTAAAGAAAGGGTGCACCCGCAGGTCCCACCAGATCTTTTTTGCATTATCAATGCAATTGGTTTTGATCAACAGCTTCACATAATTGTCATACGCTTCAATACTTTCAAAGGCATCAGGTATCCCGGTGCGGGGAAACTTATCGAATACTTTAGTGCGGAAAGATTTATAACCTGTCATCCTTCCCTCCCAGAAAGGGGAGTTGGTACTAAGGGCAAATACATGCGGCAGAAAATAACGGGTACTGTTGGCAATATGATTAGCCATCTCCCGGCTTTCCATTCCCACATGCACATGTAATCCAAAGATGAGATTGCTCCTCGCTGCTTCCTGCAGCTCATTCACTATTTCATTGTACCTGATATGATCGGTGATCAACTGGCTTTCCCAATGACTGAAGGGGTGGGTACCCGCTGCTCCCATGGCAAAACCTAACCCGTCTGCGATACCGCCAATTGTTTTTCGTAAAGTAGATACATCGGTATAGGCTTCATCAATATCCGCACAGATATCCGTGCCTACTTCCACCACCGCCTGGTGCATTTCGGCCTTTACCTTATCTTTTATCATTTTCTGCCCTTCCTGTACGATCTTCTGTTCATGGCTTTTGAGTTCATAGGTCTTGGGATCAAGCACCATGTATTCTTCTTCCACGCCGAGGGTAAAGCTTTTATAGTTTAGATTCATATTTCAGTTTATAGTTTGTGGTTTGTAGTGTATAGTTGGTTCTCCGCATTGTGTAAAGATTCTTCGATTTGCTTTATTGCTAATTACAAATCACAAACTATAGACTACAAACTAAATTATATCAAAGGACTTTTATTCGCTCCTCTTCTTACATATTCTCCCCATGTCAGGTTATCGGCGCCTTCTTTATTCTCCAATGCTTTTTCGATCGCATAGTTGGCCGATGTTTCCACCACCCAATCAAAATTTTCCTGTCCTACACTATGCAGGTCTGCATCGGGGGCAGGATTGCAAAAATCGATGGCATAGGGTACACCATCTCTTACTGCCAGTTCCACCGTGTTGAAATCATAACCTAAATATTTATTGATCCGAAGAACGATATCTGTCATTTGCTGTAACCGTTCAGGCGAAGGGCTGAAATCTGCCACATAGCGAAGATGATGCGGGTTGCGGGGCTCGTATGACATGATGCGTACATATTTGCCACCAATGCAATAGCAACGATAATATTCAGTAAATATAATTTCTTCCTGCAGCAACATTACCAGTTGCCCTGTTTCTGCATGCTTGGTAAAGAAATCTTCTGCACTGTTGAGTTTATAAACATGTTTCCATCCGCCGCCCGCAAAAGGTTTCATGTAAGCAGGAAAACCCACATAATTGAAAATGGATTCCCAGTCGAGCGGGAAGGCCAGGTTGCTGAACGAATCATTAGAAGTATCATCCGGCAGATCCCTTGACGGAATGATAGCTGTTTTTGGAACCGGCACATCCACTTTTGTCATCAGGCAGTTGTTGAAGTACTTGTCATCGGCACTCCACCAGAAAGGATTATTGATAACAGCAGTTCCGGTAACGGCCGCATTCTTCAACCAGGTGCGGTAAAAAGGTACGTCCTGTGAGATACGATCTATGATCACTGCGTAACCGCTATGCACTCCTTGCATGGCCTTGTCAATGCGAACCGGCTCAGCAATAATGCCGGGTACGTTTTTACTGTTTACTCTTGCAACAAATGCTTCAGGAAATGAACGTTCTTTTCCATGCAGGATTCCAATTTTCTTCATACGCTGGTTTTAATTGAGTGATTTAAAATGTAAGCCGTTCCGGGGCTTCGGATAACTGGGAAGCGGCTTCTCCAAATTTATTTTTTCGGCATCAAATAAACAAATTAACCGGGCTGTTTTATCGGTCCTTTTCTGATTATTCGCCGGCGGCCCCGTTTATTATGAAATCCTTATTTTTGAAACCATGCAAAAGGCAGCAAAGGCATCCGTAATTCTTACTGAAAATGTTTATCTCGAGTCTCAATTCCTTCAACGGGAGGTTTGTATAGATTTCTTCTTTCCGGCTACTGTCTCCATCCATGAACCGGTAAGCCTGCTGCTCATCAACGACGGGCAGGACATGGAAAAAATGAATTTTCATAAAATTCTCGATAAGCTTTATTCTGAAAAGGAGATAGAACCAATTTTATTTGTAGCTATACATGCCGGGGAAGACCGTAAGATGGAATATGGCACACAAAATCACCTGGATTATAAAGACCGGGGCGCCAAGGCGTCATTGTACACTTCTTTCATCTTTGATGAGTTACTTCCTTTTGTAAGACAGAAATATTCGATCCATTCATTCAGGGAAAAAGCATTTGCCGGTTTTTCTTTGGGCGGGTTGAGTGCCCTTGATATTGTCTGGAACCGGCCTGGTGAATTTACAAAAGCCGGGATATTTTCTGCATCACTCTGGTGGAGAAGTGTGGACCAGAATGATGAAGAGTATAATGATGATAAGCACCGCATCATGCACCAGCAGATACGCAATGGTAAGTATGCGCCATGGTTAAAGTTCTTTTTGCAATGTGGTAACCTTGATGAAATAAAGGACCGGAACAAGAATGGTATCATAGATTCAATAGACGATACGCTTGACCTGATAAAGGAACTGGAAGCAATAGGTTATGATAAAGAAAAAGATATTTATTACATGGAACTGGCCGATGGCCATCATGACGTATTTACCTGGGGCAGGTCCATGCCGGTATTTTTGAAATGGGGCTGGGGAATTAAATAACAGTAGCAAACCTAATAGCATAAAAAAACCTCGTTATAAACGAGGTTTTTTTATAGAATCAATTATTGAGATTAGTTGAACAGGTATCTTAAACCAAACTGTACAGAGTAAGTAGAAGATACACTTACATTATCCCTGAAAGTCCTGGTAACCATATCACCATTTGCAACGGCCAGCTTGAAAGTAGGAACAACTGTGCCGCCCGGAACCAACGAAGTCGGGTTTTGAGGAATAAGGATAGAACTTGCATTGATAGATTTCAGTTTACCCCAGCTTGCGTTGATCATGTTGCCAAAGTTGAATATATCGAGGGTGAACTGTATGGTGTTCTTGTTCTTGCCAACCTTAGCAAAAATATCCTGCATGAATTTCAGGTCAACCCTGTTAAGCCATGGTATTTGAGCACCATTACGCTCAGCATACTGACCGCGGTGAGCTCTCAGGTATTTATCCTGTTGAATAAAATTCTCAAACAAGGTGCGCTGAGCTGCCTGGTCGTATACCACACCATTTTGAGTATGGCTTACAAACTGCATTTGCTGTACCTGTGCAATAGTAGGGATGTAGATAAGATCATTACCGTTTACACCGTCTCTGTTAAAGTCTGCACCATATACATAAGAGAACCTGCCGGCAATACCGCCATTATAGATCAGTGAGATAGTAGTAGCCAGGTGTTTGAAGTATTCTTTACGATAAGAAACTAAACCCACTACACGGTCAGGAAATACATAATCAGTATATCCCATTGCTGGAGAATTAGAGCCATTTACGGTACTGGTTATCTGCCATGCGGAAAGTGGCTGGTCGCCACCACCATCATGCAGATTGCCTGCTAATGATTTTGTGTAAGCGACAGAAGCATAGAATCCTTTGCTGAATGGTTTTTCAATTTTAGCAGTTAATGAGAAATAATAACCTCTTGTACCATTTCTAATCAGGATCGGGTTGAATGCAGTTGTTCCGCCAACAGTAGGTACACCAGCTGAGTTCAGTGTATTGATAAACCTTGTAGGCACAGTAGCGCCATACATGACCCTGCTATCCGGATAACCGGCAACATTCAAAGGTGACCCGCTTTGCAGGTTGGGGTTGGTAAAGAAAGCTGTATTGAGGTCTTTGGTGAATAAAGCTTCAAGAGTACCAACCAAACCACCGGGCAATTTGCCATCCATGGCCAAAGTTGATTTCCAAGATTGTGGGAATTTGAAATCGGGATCCAGCGCTGTTACAGACTGGGGTACAAGGGTACCTGCAGCAGGAACAGTAGCAGGACGATAAGCAGCCGGATCAGGATTGAATGGGCCAGGTGTATTAGCCTGCCCGTTAAATGCCTGTGTGATCTGGATCATACCATTATCACCTGACTGGCTAACTATCCATACAAATGGCACCCTGCCGCTGAAAACTCCCGTTCCTCCACGAATTTGAAGGGAACGATCTCCGTAAAGATCCCAGTTGAAGCCTATTCTCGGAGACCACATCAATCTAGTTTTTGGCAATAGGCCGGTATTCATCTTTATACCATCTGAAAAAGTAAGACCAGCTACAAGTGGATTTGTTATCACCTGGGGAACGTCAGGATAAGTCGGGCGGTCCACTCTTAATCCGAATGTAAAACGGAAGTTTCTGTTCAATGTTATTTCATCCTGTGCATATAAAGCTAATTGTGCAAACTTGAAAGAAGAAAAAGCCGGCGCAAAATCTTTTGACAAAGAATAAGTAATAGCAAAATCTCTTGGTTTTGCACGGAGGGCCGGGTTAGGGTTCAGTGCACTGGCAAAATCAGCCCAGGTATTGAAGACATAATAGCTGGTAGCAAAACGTTGGAAACCATTGATCGTTTCACTCAGCTCAAACTGTCCACCCACTGTCCAGTTATGTTTACCGGTAGTCCAGGTAAGGTTATCGATTACTGAATAAGTTTTTACTTTTCTCAGATTCCCAAAACTGAATGGTTCATAACCAAAAGATGTATAAGGAGCCGAAGTGGATACCCCAGTTGTGCTTAAGATATCAACAAAAGGAAATGTCTGGCTGTCAGACTCACGGGAATCGTTCTGGTATGTATAAGTACCACGAAGTGTATTCGCAATTCTTCCCCATGTTGAGTTGAGTTCAGCTGCTAAAGAATAAAGATTGGCTCCCTGGAAATAATTTGAGTTTTTATACCAGAGAGTGTTGTTATTGGTACGGCCCAGACCTGAAGCATAAGTGAAACCAGCCCCTGTTGTAGATGAACTTGGGCCATTAGGCTCACCGCCTTCTACCTGGCTGTAGCGTATATTGAACCTGTGTTTTGAGCTGATGTTCCAGTCAAGACGAAGCAAATATTTTGTTCTTTCAATATCAGGAGTATAATTATCAAACGGACCAGTCTCGTAACCATAGTTTGTAAGCAGGTAGCTGCTTATCGCATTTAACGAGTCAGCAGTGGGACGGGCAATATTAGGAGAGCTTCCGAAAGTTGCACCTGCAGTAGCTGCTAAAAGTGTTTGGATTGTTTTTGGTTGTTTTTCTGTTTCATAATTAAAGAAGAAAAACAGTTTGTTCTTGATGATGGGGCCACCAATGCGGAATCCATATTGTTTGAATTCTTCAGCAGGCCTTGTAAAGTATGTTTTCTCCACCCTGCGGCCACGGTGTCTTTCATTTCTGAAGTAGGTATATACAGAACCGGTGAAAGTGTTTGTTCCGGATCTTGTTACCGCATTTATAGCACTACCAATAAAACCTGTCTGACGGATATCAAAAGGAGTAAGATTCACAGATATTTCTTCCAGTGCATCCAATGATATAGGAGCACCACCTGCAGGAAGATTGCTGCCGATACCGAAACTGTTATTAAAGTCAGAACCGTCTACAGTAAAGTTGTTCTGCCTGTAGTTACCACCACCAATTGAGGCACCATTTGATTGTGGTGTGGCACGGGTAAGATCGTTTATGCTTCTGCTGATCGTTGGAAGCTGGTTGATCTGGCGGATACCGATATTGGTTACAGAACCGGTTCTGCTGGCATTCAGCACTGAACTTCTTCTGCCTGTAGTAATAACAACATTCTCCAGAGAGGCTGTTGTTTTAGTCAACAAGGGATTTAATAAAAATGACTCTGCCAGTTGCAGGTAGACATTTTCGTGTTTATCTGCTTCATGACCTACAAAGCTTATTTCTATAAGATAAGGGCCGCCTACCCGCATATTCTGGATAGAAAACGTACCACCTGCACGGGAAACAGTTGTGTATTTAGTTCCGGAGGGCTGGTGAGTGGCAACAATTGTTGCTCCTACAAGGGGCTCATCAGCGTTGTTTTTAACCGTACCATTAATGGCCGAGGTAGTTATCTGGGCAAAAAGCAAGGGACTGGCCGCAAGGGCTACTACAAACAATAAGACTATTCTCTTAAGCATAAAGATTGGTTTTCGGTTGCAAAGAAAGGGAATATTTCCAAATTAAATATAGGCAAATATTAACAAACCAGTATTGAAATGTAACGCTTTAGAAAGACAACAGGTTGCCCCTGTTCGCTGCCCTTATATCTTTAAAACTTCCTGCCCGTTTCTTTGTTCTATTTTTGCAAAAATTACAGCGATGTTTGATTCAATTGAGAGTGCTATTGAGGACATAAAGCAGGGCAAATTGGTAGTTGTGGTGGACGATGAAGACCGTGAAAATGAGGGGGATTTTGTTACTGCGGCCCGGAATGTGACCCCGGAAGTAATCAATTTCATGAGCAAACATGGGCGGGGCCTCATTTGTGCCGCTTTGCCCGAGGAACGTTGTGATGAACTGGGGCTTGACCTGATGGTCAATAATAATACGGCCCTGCATGAAACAGCTTTTACCGTTTCTGTAGACTTACTTGGTCATGGTTGTACTACCGGCATCTCAGCCCAGGACAGGGCCAAAACCATCCAGGCATTGATCGATCCCAAAATAACACCCTGCGACCTTGGCCGGCCGGGGCATATTTTCCCTTTGCGGGCCAAAAAAGGAGGGGTTCTTCGCAGGGCTGGCCACACAGAAGCGGCGGTAGACCTGGCTCGTCTTGCCGGATTTAGTAACCCCGTTGGCGGTGTTCTGGTTGAAATAATGAATGAGGATGGAACCATGGCCCGGTTGCCGGAATTATTGGAAGTGGCTAAAAAGTTTGATTTTAAAATAATTACAATAAAAGACCTGATCGAATACCGGATCAAATCCGATTCGCTGATAGAAGAAGTGGTGAGAGTGGATATGCCGACACAATTTGGCAACTTTCAGCTGGTAGCATTTAAAGAAAAGAATTCTTCCAATGAACACCTCGCTTTATTGAAAGGAACCTGGGAAAAAGATGAACCAGTGATGGTACGGGTTCACTCTTCTTGTTTTACAGGAGATATCCTCGGCTCACTTCGTTGCGATTGTGGCGAACAGTTGCATAAGGCAATGGAGATGGTGGAAGCTGAAGGTAAGGGAGCTATTTTGTATATGAACCAGGAGGGCAGGGGGATCGGTCTCCTGAATAAATTAAAAGCTTACCGGTTGCAGGAACAGGGAATGGATACAGTGGAAGCAAATCTTCATCTTGGATTCCAGATGGATCAGCGGGATTATGGTATAGGTGCACAAATATTAAGACATCTTGGAATTACCAGGCTCAGACTGATGACAAATAATCCTAAAAAGAGAGTAGGGCTTATCGGGTATGGACTTGAAATTGTTGAAAATATTCCCATTGAGGTCTGCCCGAATGAGCATAACGAAAGATACCTCCGCACTAAAAGAGATAAGCTGGGACATGAAATATTAGATAAGAAATAAAAACTTGTTTCACTTTACAATTGGTCAGCCGATTTTTTTTCTGCCTCTGTTTTTTGTTCCGCTTCAGCAGGTTGCTGCACTTTTTTCTTTCTTCTGAATAGGTCGCCAAGTTTGTCAAAATCCTTTTTGAAAGAGATACTTCCGCCTGCCCTTCTTGCTCTCGCAGTAGAAGTATTGGAAGAAGTGGTCAGGTAGTCCGTGTTTTCCCGGTAAAAAAAGGAAGCCCTGATAGTACCACTTTGGTTTATCAGCCATTCCATCGTTACATCAGGCAATAGTTGAATATTTTGCTGCAGGCTCGATTGTGACTGACTTAATGGGGCATCAAATCCCACACCGGTGGAAATGATAAACCGGTTATTGAAGAATGAGCGGCCTATAGAAAAGTTTACATTACTGCCAAGATTAAGTGCCGTTTTACTCTCGTCTACCAGATTTCTGTTGTAAATAGATGTGTTCAGGTTGATATTGTATTTATCGCTTTTTAAGAGATTGCCCAATAGTTTATTGATCTGATCGCTGAGTACACTCAGTAGCATTCCTGATATAGTACCTACTCCCAATCCATTTCCACTTATATCTCCGGCCAGTTCACTTGGTGCAAAACTGTTAAAAACGATAAGATAGGTAACCTGCCTGTTGATCTCGTTGGGATTTTTTTGCATTTGTTGCACAATTAGAGCAAGCTCAGGATCATTAGCCGCCACACTGTTGCCAGGGAAATCGAGTGCAAAATTTATCGCCGGTTTAAATAGTTTATCTGTAAGGGAAGCGACTACGTATACATCTCCACGGGCATTGCCTATGCCGGAAGTGAGGTTAAGAGAGTTTGCAAGGGGAGCAAAACTTACTTTCTCTGCCTTGTAGACGGCTTCAAATTTTATGTTAGCATCATAGGGATTTCCATTCCATTCAATATAATTTACGCTTCCTTTTCTTATTTCAAATGGTTTTTTAAAAAAGGATTGAAAGGTAAAAAGATAGCTTCCTTCCTCAATGTCAAAACGACCACGCAAAGTAAGGGGCTCTGCCGTACCCGAACGGATATTGAGTGTGCCGGATCCTTTTCCTTTTATCTCGTCACCGGTGAGTTCGTCGAGTACCACTTTTACAGTAACCATAGGATTGGCTGTAACCTCTACGTCGTACACAATACTTGTTTCATTTACTTTGATATCTTCTTCAGTCATTTCCCGTCCATACTTTCTTTCTACCAGAAAATCCGCAATGCCTGTTTCCCTGCTGGAAGAGGAAGGCAAAGTGATAAAGCTGCTGTCTTTATCAGAAGCATTTGCATTAATGGTCATTACCATGTCTGATTGAGGCCCTCTTAACTGTAATATTCCGGTGCCTTTTACATTACCATAAAATTGTTTGTTGTCATTATACGTTGTTCTTAATAATTGTACTGGAAGGTTTGGCGTTTCTCCTGTACCTGCTTCTCCTGGTTTTCTTGGTCTGCGGGTAGATATATCAAGATCATAGAACATGTTTTTGAATGACTCATGATCTATCCCGCCTGTTATATATATAGGATTGCGGGTTACCGTATCAGTAAGAACAATTCCATCAAGATCTATTTTTTCTTTTGTCAGCTCTATATCTGTGTCCTGTATTTTATAGTAGCATTGTGTAAAGTTCACTCTGAGTCCCGCATCTTTTAATCTGCCTTTACCACTTACACCGAGATTATTGAACTCACCAGTTATGTCAATATCACCTGTCAGGAAACCCTGCATATCCGAGAATAAAGTGCCAAGAAAACGCTCCAACACTTTTATGGGGAATGTTTTTGCTTTTAATGAGATGATATTGTTTTTTGCTTTTTCGGGGTCACCAAAGAAAAGATGAAGGTTATATGCAAGGCTATTTTCTTCGTTTACGGTATTGCCATTTATTTTAAGTTCTTTGGTCTTGTTGTCATAGGCGACGATTGCTTTTAGCTCGCCTATGGAATCATTATCAAGCCGGAGAAATTTTGTCTGCATATCATCAGAGCTGATCTTCATGTGTCCGCCGGGATCCTCAACAAGAATATTCCCCGATAAAAGACCTTCCAGCCTGTTTTTTGGGAGAAAGAAGGGAGCGAAGTCATTCAGGTTGACGTTAGCCAATTGCACTTTCAGGTCACTCCAGTTACCTATATCCGATGGTTTTGTTTTTAATACTATCTTCTGTTCACCTTCAGTGAGCACTAGCTCTCCCTGCGCTGGGTTATTCTTTCTGAAAATAAGCTCTCCGGTGTCATCTATAGTCCACAACTTGCCATTCACAGTAAATGAAGAAGGATCAACATCTATTTTTACTCCATCGTTGTATGTGAGTACCAAGGCATTCAGATTGGCTCTTTCTACGGTCTGGTTTGCCCCGGCATGTATTGATACCCTTGAAGAATCATTGCGGGCACTTATCCTTATGTCAGCAGATGGAATACTGAGGCTGTCATTGATTCTTACATTATTTGTTTTGCCCACCAGCAACAGGCTGTCGAAATTTCCGCTTGCTATGATCCTTGCGTTATCAAAATTGTACTGTCCGTAATGAAGCTGCGGAATATCAGCAGTGAAGTTCAATTCATTCCTTGAGAGGTTAAGGTTCCCTTCAAAATGACTGTTATCGAGCCCGGTTATTCCAGGTACAAATAATTTTACATATTCATCTACGTAGTAAGTGTAAATATCAAATTTTATATCCTGGTTTCGAAGTTGTCTTTTAGGAGGTTTTATATAAGCAGGATAATACCTGTTCAGAAAATAAGTAAAGGCATCAGGCAGGTCTTTAATACTAAAATCGCCGGTTACCGATGCGGTGAATTCATTAGATACTGCCGTTAGTCTTTTGACACTATCAAGGTAGTTTGACGAAACGATCAATGAGTCAAACGGCAGGCGAATGCCATCTTTTCTTATTTCAGCATCAGTAATACTGGCATCACCCAGGAAGTTGTCAATAGTACTGCTCGTAAAATTGAAGTTTAGTTTTCCGCTGAATTCGATGCTGTCTTTTGTCAGGTACAGGTTTTTCAGGTTGGCTTTGGTAACATTGGCCAGCAGGTTGAAGCGGGGAGTTTTACTATTAAAATCAATAACCCCGTTAAGGTCAATTTTTACATTTTCATCATTAATGCTCGCTGCCCCGTCAAATAGTTTTTTGTCCAGTCGTCCTTTTACAGTTACGTTATTATAGCGGTAGTTCTTGTATTCTGCATAGTGTATAGTTCCGTCTACAAGTGTATTTCTTGTTTTTTCACTAAAGCCTTTTCCTTTCACTGTTCCGTTAAGGGATACTACACCAATATTTTTATCTCCCAAAAATTCTCCCAGTCTGAAATTATCTGTAGCAATGGAACCGGAATAAACAGGATCCTGTCCTTTGGGAAGCTTCATATTCAGATCACTTCTTATTGTACCGAGGTTTGTCTGGATGGTCCCGTATGTTACAAAATCACTGATGAAACCGGTAAAACTTCCTTTGAAAACTACATATTGTATTTTTTTGAGATCGGGATTATTGATCTTACGGACAGCAGGTACTATTTGCACCGCATCATTATATGTAGTTCTGAAATCGTTGGCTTTAAAATCAATAAAGGTCTGGTTAATATCAGGCAGGCCTGTTAATGTAATGTCTCCGTTAAGCACAGTACTGTTGCCAGCTTCAACCACCATTTCTCTGCCCACTAAATCATCGATAGTACCCCTTACCTTTCCTTTCAGCTTGATTTCTTTTTTCCAAGTCTTCAGGGATGGAGCAAAGAAAGCGATGTCATCACTATCGATATATGAATCATCAAAGGAAGCTGCCAGTTTTACCTTATGGATAAAATCACCCAGGTCACTCATATCGTTGTATGACATGGAAAAGAAATGACGGATATTACTTTTATTAATACCAAGATCGAGATTATTAAAAGCCATTCCCTGTGGTGTCATTTTCATATCAGCAGACAGGTTCTTTACTTCCAATCCGCTTCGTTCTTTAGCCGTTAGTTTTAGTTTGGCAAAGACTGTATCACCAATGAAAGTGGAATTATTCAGGTTGGCATTGATATCGGTAAAAAGGATGTGTTGTCCGTCAAAATGTGCATAGGCTTGCCGGTTCGTTTCCTTATCAGTACTAAATGTCCCATTGATTATCTTCAGATCAGCGATCTTAAAAATGGTCTTTCCTTTATTCCAGGCAGCGGCCGTATCAGCCTTTTTCTCATTTTTTGCTGATGCAGAGGCTGGTTTTAATTTTGCATAGCTGTGCAAGGCCACAACAGGGTCTTTGATAAGCAAAGAATTGATCTCGTACTTATTTCCTGATAAAGTAAGATTATTGGCATCAAGGTTTAATGCACCCACTTTTACGGTCATATCCTCACCCAGCCAGGCATCTTTTTTTATGAAAATTACATTTCTAAACTCTGCCTTTTTCAGATTGAGTGTTATGCCACTTTTTTTCTTTGTAGTTGTATCGGTTGAGGAAGAAGAGAAATAATCAAAAATGAATTGTTGACGCCATACTGAATCACTGCGTTGAAATTTTACAATGGCATTATCGAGACCAATGTATTTTAATTCTATGTTTTTCTTGAAAAAAAACCAATCGGTAATTTTTACTTTCAGATTTCCGGCATATAGTAAAGTGTCTCCTTTTCGGTCTTCAATAAGCACTCCTTCCAGGTGCATCCGGTTGAACAGTGAAAAATCAACATGATTGATGGATATTTTGGTTTGCAGGTCTTTAGAAAGCCGGCTGGTCACCTGTTTGGCTATCCAATTTTGGCCAAAAGGCGTCTGAATGAAAATATATACAGCCACGATAAGCAGCAGTAAGCACAGGAAGAACCACTTCAGTATTTTTTTAAACCGCTTCAGGCTCAGCTATTTAGTGTAAAAGTAAGTAATCGCTTCCTTAAGGCAAATTCAATACCAATAATAGTGAAAAGCAGGCCGGGAGAAGTACAAACGGGAGAATACCTAAATTGCCTTAAAAATTTATTATGAGAAAGATCATCCTGCTGCTGTCGCTTTTTATTCTTAACAAAAGTTTTGCGCAGCTGAGCGGGAATAAATTAAGCGATAAATATGTATTGGTAATTCACGGTGGGGCAGGAACGATATTAAAGAGCCAGATGACACCGGAAAGAGAAAAAGCCTATCAGCTGGCGCTGGAAAAAGCCTTGCAAACGGGGAACGATATTCTTAAGAAAGGAGGTACTGCATTGGATGCAGTAGAGGCATGTGTCCGCAGTATGGAAGACGATCCTCTTTTTAATGCTGGTAAGGGAGCCGTATTCACTAATGAAGGAAAGAATGAACTGGACGCTGCTATTATGAACGGAAAAACATTGGGAGCCGGATCTGTTGCAGGAGTTACAACCATACGCAACCCGATCACGGCTGCAAGGGCAGTGATGGAAAAAAGTCCCCATGTTATGATGACGGGAGCAGGCGCTGAAAAATTTGCCAGTCAACAGGGCCTGGAGATCGTGGATCCTTCTTATTTCTATACAGAAGCAAGATGGCAGGGATTGCAAAGGGCAAAGCAAGAAGATTCTTTGAAAATGAAATCAGATCATGCTGATACAGCCAGGAAAAGTATGCTCAAACAGTTGGAGAATAGAGATTACAAATACGGAACCGTTGGTGCTGTTGCATTAGACCGGTATGGCAACCTTGCTGCTGCCACTAGTACTGGAGGGATGACAAATAAGAAATTCGGCAGGATAGGCGATGCTCCAATTATCGGGGCCGGTACTTATGCCAATAACAATACAGTTGCTATCAGCGGCACCGGCTGGGGAGAATATTTTATACGACTTGTAATGGCCAAAAGTATCAGCGATATGATGGAATTTGGCAAAATGAAACTTAAAGCTGCTGCTGATGAAATGATAATGAAACGACTGCCGGCTTTAGGAGGTGATGGTGGTTTGATTGCTGTTGATAAAGAAGGAAATATTGCTATGCCATTCTGTACAGAAGGAATGTACCGTGGCTTTATTAAAAGCAACGGGGAAAAGGTAATTAAGATTTATAAAGAATAAATTATTTACCTCTTCCTATATTTTGAACCCAACTGTTAGTACTGCATTGCCACCTGTCTGTTTTAAACCCGCACCTGAATAAGGGCGGTTTTGTAAACGGTATGCGAAATGCACATCTTTTCCCATTGTGTGCACATAAGTGAGATCAATGAACATCCCCTTATTCCTATAACCTAAACCACCGGTAAGCTGGAAACGGCTTCCCTTTTCACCGGCAATATCTTTATAAGGATTCCCATAGTATGCCATCCCCAGCCGGGCCATTATAGTTGTAAATTTTAACTCACCACCGGCACGGAAATTAAATGTGCCTTTATAGGCATTATCTATTGCCTTATTAAGCGATTTAAAATAGTCTTTGGTAGTTTGACTATTATCTCCTTCAGGATCGGTTGTATAGGAAGAAGCTTTATAATTCACATATTCTATGTCAGCTGTTAAAAACCCTTTTTGCTTTCTTACATCTTCAATTTCACGCAATACATAAGAACCGCTTGCCATAATACGATACGGAGTAAACATCCAGTAGGCGAATTCAGCGTCTTGTCCGCCGGTAAATATGTAAGAGTCCTGTGTTTGTGTACCCTGGTAGTTCTCTGTATTTGTGGTTACTGATGCATTGTATTTATCAGTAAGTCTGTAAAAAGTGGGAGTATGTACAGCCAATCCTAATCTTACATACTCAACCGGTTTGTAGATCACACCTAATTTCAGGTTAATACCAGTACCTTTTGTAATTAGATTTTCGGTGATGGAAGCATAGTCAAACTTATTATCTGTATTAGCAGTAGCATCTGCTTCAGTAAAGGTGGACTCCCTGTCGTATTTTAAGAAGGGTACTCCAAGTGTGAATCCAAAATAGAATTTATCTCTTTGTGCGCCTGCGAAGGCAAGGGCCAGTTCTGTGATCCCGCCTCTGCTGGTTATAATATTTTCTTGTAATAAACCTGTTGCTATCGGTGCCCTGGTCTGGAATTGATAATTACCTGAAGAACCTCCTGCAATCGTATCAATCCAGTAAGTATTAAAAGCAAGACTGGTACCAAAAGGATAATTTTCTGCTACACTATTTGCATCACGGTCATTACTTATTTCTTCGAGAAATTTATTGGAGTAGGAATTTTGATTATTGGCACCACGGTAAGTAACATTGCTGCTGAAACTGGCTGTTCTGTTAATAGCAATGGCAAATGCAGAATTATGTTGCCTTCCGCGGTTGCCCCTTTCTGAACCGGAACCAATTACTAAACCTGTGGTACCAAAAGAAAAATTATTTCTTTTTTCTTTTTCTGTGCGGCCGTAATAGGTGGCTTTATTATTTAAAAAATTATAGCCGGGGGTAAGTACGAAATCACCTGTTCTATAAAATCCGAGGCCTGCCGGGTTTACATAAGCAGCTGAAAGATCACCACCCAATGAGGTCATTGCTCCTCCTACTGCCTGCTGTCTGGCTGTTCCGGATGAAGTATACCATGAATAGCGCAGTGCATCTGCGGGTTCTTGTGAAAAAAGTGAAAAGGCTGGTATCAGTAGGGCTGCTGTAAATAATATTTTCTTCATGTTTTCTTGAATTACAGGTAGAGAATGATAGGCTCAGTAGTACTGAACAAATTTTATCTGACTGCTGATAACTGACAGTTATAGTGATTAAAATCTTCTAACAGGAGCACTTCCGCCACTGCTGCCGCCAGATGATGACGAACTGGAGCTTGAATTACTGGAGGAAGAATTGCTGTTTGAATTACTATTGCTGGAGGAATTGTTGCTGCTTCTGAAAATATCCCTCAGCACATTACCCGAATTGTTATTTGATCTGTTACTGTTACGGGGCTGGGAATAAGTGTTGTTGTTTGAGCCCGAAGTATTGCCCGGCATACCATATTTCGGATTTCTGTAAGTTGTATTTTTTACAGAAGTTGATGTATTGTTATTGTATGTATTCAGGTTGAAAGTCCTCGGCTTATTGTAAGTCGTTTTAGTATTAATGAAAACTGTACTGTGACAATAAGGGTTATAGTAGTAGTTCCAGGTATTGTATGGATTGTAGTATGAGCCATAATAGTAATTATGACCAAATCCCCAGCGTTCGAAATAATACCAGTCGTTCAGGTCATTCCAGCGATAACGGTTTCTTACTTTCATCCGCAGATATCGGTCTTCATAATAATCTTCTTCATAGCGGTAGCGACGATCATCTTCTCTCTCAGTTCTTACATATTCATCTTGCGGACGTTCGGGAGAATAGTACACATCATCGGGTGTCTGACCGGTTTTATATGCTGTGGTACAACTGCTGATTGCAAGGACAAGTACTGCCAGGAGTAAAATAGGTGATTTCATGGCAAATGGTTTATCGGGTTAAAGTTGAAGTTACTACTTTTGTGCGACTTTTAACGGTACACAATCGTTTGCACTTAAATACACTGCAAAGATTTAACCATTCCGTGAATTATTGCATACCAGCCTGTTAAATTAGATTTAAAGGTTGGATTGCGGATTAAACTAATATAAATGAGCAAAGAGATCACTTCGAGGGCAGCTGATTATTCTCAATGGTATAATGACCTGGTAATAAAAGGGGAATTAGCGGATTATTCTGCAGTCAGGGGCTGTATGGTTATTAAGCCTTATGGGTTTGCCCTTTGGGAAAATATGCGGGATACACTGGATCGGATGTTCAAAGATACCGGGCATGTTAATGCTTATTTCCCCTTGTTTGTACCCAAGAGTTTATTTGAAGCGGAAGAAAAAAATGCGGAAGGTTTCGCAAAAGAATGTGCTATTGTTACCCATTACCGGTTAAAGGCCGATCCTGATAAAAAAGGAAAGCTCATTGTGGACACAGAGGCAAAATTGGAAGAAGAGTTAATTATACGGCCAACAAGCGAAGCTATTATTTGGAATACCTATAAAGGATGGATACAGTCGTACCGTGACCTTCCTTTGCTGATTAATCAATGGGCCAATGTAGTTCGTTGGGAAATGCGTACAAGATTGTTTTTGCGTACTGCAGAATTTTTATGGCAGGAAGGGCATACAGCCCATGCTACAAAAGAGGAGGCATTGGAAGAAACGATTAAAATGCTGGATGTTTACGCTGATTTTGCCGAAAACTGGATGGCACTTCCTGTTATCAAAGGTGTTAAGACCGCCAATGAACGTTTTGCCGGGGCAGAGGATACCTATTGTATTGAAGCATTGATGCAGGATGGAAAAGCACTGCAGGCCGGAACGTCTCATTTCCTGGGTCAGAATTTTGCCAAAGCCTTTGATGTCAAGTTTAGTGATAAAGAAAATAAGCTGGAATATGTATGGGCTACCAGTTGGGGTGTAAGTACAAGACTGATAGGTGCGTTGGTAATGGCGCATAGCGATGACCAGGGATTGATATTACCGCCAAAAATAGCGCCGCTACAGGTGGTTATTGTGCCCATCTATAAAGGAGATGAGCAAAAAACTGCTATTGATAAAAAGGTAAACGAAATTATTAAAGAACTAAAAGCCTTAAGCATAAGGGTAAAATATGATGATAATGACAATGCCAGACCGGGGTGGAAATTTGCAGAATACGAAATGAAGGGTGTACCCGTGAGGCTGGCCATTGGCGCAAGAGACCTGGAAAAAAATGTGGTTGAAATTGCCCGCCGGGATACAAAAGAAAAAAATGTGGTCAGTCTTGATGGGGTAGCACAGTACGTAAATGTGCTGTTGGGAGATATTCAGCAAAATATGTTCAACAAAGCAAAACTTTACCGGGATGAACATATTACTCAGGCCAATAACTGGGGAGAATTTGAAAAACTGTTGGATGAAAAAGGGGGTTTTATAGCTGCCCATTGGGATGGCACCGCTGAAACAGAAGAAGCGATCAAGGAGAAAACAAAAGCAACGATCCGTTGTATTCCGCTTGATAACCAGCAGGAAGAGGGCAAATGTATATTGACAGGTAATCCTTCTTCACAAAGAGTTTTGTTTGCAAGGGCTTATTAGATTGTAGCATTTTTTACTCCGGGTATATATCATAAAAAGATTTGCGGTATACTGCCCGGAGTTTTATATTTATACAAATCAAAACCAACCAACATGGAACAAAATCAGGACAACTCATTATTTAACCTCAGTGTAGACACTGTCTGCAAAACTCATCTTAAAGAAACAGCAGGCTGGGCTAAGTTTTTAGCTATTGTAGGAATGATTATGTGTGTGTTGATGGCAATTGGCGGATTCGTATTTGCTTTTTACCTGTCCAAATCAATGTCTGAATTTGACGATGGATTCAGAAGTTACAGAAATTCCGCAGATTCAACTGCTATGGGAGTAACCATGGGGATCACTTACCTGCTGTTTGCAGTTATTTATTTTTTCCCTTGCCTGTTCACCCTCCGGTTTGCCAATCATACCAAGAATGCTATTAATGCAAATGACCAGGCATCGCTGAACGAGGGATTGAAAAACCTGAAGGTAACATTCCGGTACATGGGTATCTTAACTGTTATAGCCCTTGCTTTTATCATTATCGCTTTCCTCCTCGGCGGTTTTGCGGCTATTATGACTATGTAATTTTTATAGCAAAGAATAAACGAAACCTGCATTATACTTAAATGCAGGTTTTTATTTTACAGAGATATAATTGTAGTCCTTCAGTAATACATCGAGAAAATCGAAAGGAGGCAGGGCGGATTCTATTTTTAGATGATTTTTTATTTTGGAGCTGGCGGCCTCCGCCATTTCATAATCACCTTTTTTTCGGGCTGTTTCTAAAATGCTTTTGATCGCATTAATGTCTTTGTCGCTAAGCTGCATGATCTGCGGAAAGGAAGGTACATAGCTATCGGCTACATCAATAAATACAGTGTCTTCAATATTTCCTTTTGAGTGAGTACGGATTAGAATTGTTTTTGCGAGAATATCGCCAATACGTTGCCCCTTTTTTGAAGAAACCACTAGCACAACATCGGTGATAAGAAAACCTAATCCAAATAATACAATAAAAACTGTTTCCGCATTTTCAAAACTGGGGCTGGAAGCAACAAAGAAAAGTATCATGACGATCCACAGATCAGATAACCGGAGTAACCATCGGATCAGGTACTGGCTGATACTGGCTTTACCTCCATGTTCATCCACTACCCGAAGTCCCATTACTTTTTTACCAAGGCTTTGGCCGTTCAGTGTCAATTCGAGGATTATATGATAGAGCATGATAGGAGTGAGAAGTAATAAGCCAACAGCCCACAGGTTATGGCCGGCATCTTCATCAAAGTAGTTTGAACGACTGGCTATAGAAGTGTATATCTCTCCGGCAATTCTGAGATAAAAATATTCAATGATCATATCTATCATCAGGGCCAGCAAGCGACGGTAGAATTCGGGTATCTCGAACTCAAGCTCAATATTAAAATTTGTGGGGACTTTGATGACCGCCATCGACAAAGGAATTATAAGTCAAAATAATACTTTAAATGTAAATATCAGGCCTAAGTTCTTTTAAAAAATACTTATCAGCGGGTATTTTTTAATCACTCATAAATGCTGTATTTTACGCCAAAACTACCCTTTTTTGAGAGAGGCATTGTTTATAAAGAAGAATAAGGAACGCTGGCTGGAGAACCAGCATAATCCATCTCAGGATCCGGATGAAATGGCTGCCTCTTTTACTCAACTGGTGGATGACTTGGCTTACGCCAAAACTTTTTATCCTTCCGGCAAAGTAACGGCCTATATTAATTCACAGGCTTCGAAAATTTACCTTGATATTTATAAGAACAGGAAAGAGGAATCTAACCGGATCATTACTTTCTGGAAGTATGACCTGCCACTGACTATACGAAAACATCATGGGGTGATTCTTTTTTCATTTGTAGTGTTTGTGATATTTTTTGCGATTGGCTTCTTTACTTCACAACAGGATGGTGATGTGGCAAGAAGTTTTTTTGGTGATTCATATGTTGACAAAACTGTTGAGAATATTGAGAGCGGAAACCCTTTTGGTATTTATGAGTCGGGCAGTCCGTTATTGAGCTGGCTGGGGATAATGATCAATAACATCAAGGTGGCGTTGCTGATGTTTGTGTCAGGTTTGTTTTGTGGTATACCTGCACTTTATAAACATGCAGAGACCAGTGCTATGGTAGGGATATTCGATCAGTTTTTTGCAGCCCGGGGCTTCGGAATTGATTTCTGGCTGGTAGTGTTTGTTCATGGTACGCTGGAGATTACAGCACTGATCATTTCTACCGCTGCAGGCCTTGTGTTAGGTAAAAGTTTTCTGTTTCCCGGAACCATAAAAAGAATGGATGCTTTTAAACAGGGTGCCAAAGACGGTGTGAAAATAATGATTGGATTAATGCCAGTATTTGCCCTCGCTGCTTTCTTTGAAGGATTTATCACCCGCCTGTACAATGATGTATCTGTTTTAACAACCATCATTTTTGCTTTGTCTGTTCTGTTTGTAGTATGGTATTTTATTATCTACCCGATACGGCTTCACAAAAAACTATCTGTGCAATTAAATGAGGAGGAAGTATAAGTGCTGAATAAAACGGATATGCGAAGAAATGATCTTTTTCCCTGCAGGATACTACTGATCTGCATGCTTATGATCTGTTCAATTTACTCAATGGGACAGAATTATGAGGATACAACTGTTATTGTTGAAGGAATAAAAGATGAACCTCCGGCAGAAGAAACAAATTATGATGAGGAGCCTGATGAGCAAAAGGAACCTGATTTTCTTCAGGTAAATAAAACAGATACTCTTTTAACTGGTGTACGCAGGTTGCCTGATAGCCTTGTTAAAAAAATGCAGGCCGATGGTGACTTTTGGTATGCTAATACTGAGTTTGAAAAGAGAAACGCAAAGCCGGCCAGCAACGAACAGCCTTATATCCCTATTGGGCAGCAAGCATGGTTTAAAACACTGATGTGGTTGGTGATAATCGCAGTGTTTGCGGCTGCTATAATTTTTTATCTCGCTGACAGTAATGTGGGATTATTCCGGCGTACTAAAAAAGTGAAGGAAGCCGAACAGGCAGATGAAGAAATGCCTGAAGATATCTTTGCGATCAATTACCAGCGGGAGATAGACAAGGCAACTGCACAGGGTAATTATCGGCTGGCCGTGCGGCTCATGTTTTTAAGATTACTAAAAAATATGTCGGAAAGAAATATTATCCGTTACCAGCAGGATAAAACAAATTTTGATTACCTGATGCAGTTACATAACACGGCATATTACAAGGATTTTTTCCGTATCACCCGTAACTATGAATACAGTTGGTATGGAAAATTTGATGTAAGCGAAGAAGCCTACAGGCTAATAAGAAAAGACTTTGATCAATTAGAAACAGGGATGTAAAATAATTTGAAAAAAAATACACCATATATTCTTGGTTTCTTACTGTTAGCAGCTCTTATTGTTTTGTTTATCACAGGAGGAGATAAAAATACAAATAGCCGTAAACTGGATGAAAGAATCACTTATCGGAAAAATGATAAAATGCCTTATGCCACTTATGTGGCTTACAACAATCTGGAACATCTTTTTCCCAAAGCCAGCATAAGTGCCAGCCGCCTTGAGCCGGGTTACTGGGATTCAGTTTCAATGTATGATACCAGGCAGGCTTATATAGCTATTACTGACCGTTTCAGTGCAGACAAAGATGAAATAAGAAAACTCATTTCATTTGCAAGGGCCGGAAACGACGTTTTTATCAGTGCCAGGTATATTTCTGCTGCTACTGATAATGCACTTGGTTGCAGCAGCAGTGCTTTTGATCTTTCTTTTATTTCTGTAAGTGATCTGAAGGAAGATATAGTGGTTTCACTTAATAAACCTCCTTTCACAGATACATTACGATACCGGTATCCCGGCAGAACGTTTGGTTCTTATTTTTCAGAAGTGGATTCTTCCACTACTGAAATAATGGGCTATGATGAACAAGGAAGACCAAACTTTATTCATTTGAGAGCAGGAGATGGTCATTTTTATGTTCATCTGGAACCACTTGCTTTCAGTAACTACTTTTTGCTGCATAAGAATAATATTGACTATTATGAAAAGGCTTTATCTGTGATTGATGAAGGTGTCAGCAAAATTGTTTGGGATGAATACTACTTATATAAACAAAGAGAGAATCAGCGTAAACCCCGAAATGAGGGATGGTTAAGTGTTCTATTTCGTTATCCCGCATTTAAAGCAGCATTGCTCACTGCGATTTTTACATTGGGTTTCTATGTATTGATGGAAATGAGACGAAAGCAACGCTATATTCCCGTATTAAAAAAACCAAAGAACGATTCACTGGATTTTGTAAAAACTATTGGGCGGCTATATTATGACAAAGGAGATCACAGGAACCTTTGCCGGAAAATGGCTTCTTACTTCCTGGAGCATGTAAGAAACAGGTACAAACTTTCAACCGGCAGGTTAGATGATGAATTTGTTCGCAACCTGCATTATAAATCTGGGGTAGATCGAAATGAGATCAGCGATATTGTATCTTTTGTAAAATACCTTGAGCAGGCGGCGGGAGTCAACCAGCAGCAGCTTGTTCATTTTCATAAACAACTTGAATTATTCTATCAAAAAGCATAAATATGGAAGAACAAATTTTTCATCAACGAACTGATCTCTCTGCATTGAACAATGCGGTGCTATCTATCCGCAATGAGATAAAAAAGATAATAGTTGGCCAGGACGAAATGGTAAAACTTATTATAGCTGCTTTACTGGCTGATGGGCATGTGCTCATTGAAGGAGTGCCTGGTGTGGCAAAGACCTTAACGGCCAAACTGGTGGCTAAAAGTGTGAATGCAGGATTCTCCCGCATCCAATTCACTCCTGATCTGATGCCTTCCGATGTATTAGGTACACCAGTGTTTAATCCTAAGGAAGCAAGTTTCGAATTTAAAAAAGGACCCATATTCAGCAATATTGTTTTAGTGGATGAAATAAACAGGGCCCCTGCTAAAACACAATCAGCGTTGCTGGAAATAATGGAGGAGAGACAAGCCACAGTAGACGGCAGAAGTTACCCGATGGCATCTCCTTTTATGGTACTTGCTACACAAAACCCGGTAGAGCAGGAGGGTACTTACCGGTTGCCCGAAGCACAACTGGATCGGTTTCTTTTTAAGATAACCGTTCCTTACCCAACCGAATCAGAGGAGATGAGCATTCTTACCCAGTTTCATAATATGGGCAACACTTCTGCGCTGGATATGATTCAGCCAGCCCTTAATGGCCCGCAGGTTGCTGCTTTGCGGCAGCAGATAAAAACACAGGTGGTAGAAGAGAAACTACTGCAGTTCATTGCCAGGCTTATTCACCAGACAAGAAATCATAAATCAATCTACCTTGGTGCATCGCCGAGAGCATCATTGGCGATAATGAATGCCTCAAAAGCCATGGCTGCTATGCAAGGCCGTGATTTTGTAACACCTGATGATATCCTTTCAGTAGTTACGCCGGTTCTTCGTCACCGTATCATTCTCTCTCCGGATAAGGAAATGGAGGGTATCAGTGAAGATGATGTGATCAAACAAATCATACAGGGAATGGATGTGCCAAGATAATTTCTGTATAAAGCTGTAATAAATGTAAGGTGGTCAAATCGTTTTATTTAAATAGCATTGTGTACTATATCGCTGGTTCGGCAGCAATAATATATGCATTGAGTTATTTCCTGCCCTCTTTGTTCCAGATAGGAAATATCATTCTGGTATTACTGGCTATTGCCATATTCATTGATGCAATCCTTGTGTATAGTAAAAAAGATGGTATCAAGGCTAAACGAATGGTTTCAGACAGGTTTAGTATCGGCGATCTGAATAAAGTGATCATTCAGCTTACTAACCAGTACGGCTTTGATGTTAAGGCGAGTATCATTGATGAACTGCCTGTGCAATTCCAGGAAAGAAACTGGATAAGAAAAATTCAGTTGCAAAAAGAAACATTTTTTGACCTGGAGTATTCTTTGCGGCCAACTTCAAGAGGAGAATATATTTTTAATGATATAAATGTTTTTGTACATGCGCCATTAAAACTGGTAAAACGTCGATATATTTTTTCTGGTGACCAGGTAGTGAAGGTCTATCCTTCATATATGCAAATGCGGCGATATCAATTGCTGGCTGTGAGTAACCGGTTGCAGGAAGCTGGTGTGAAAAAGATCAGGAAGCTGGGGCACAGCATGGAGTTTGAGCAGATAAAGGAATATGTAAGGGGAGATGATTACAGGACTATCAACTGGAAGGCTACAGCAAGGAAGAATGACCTGATGGTGAATAATTATACTGATGAAAGAAGCCAGCAGATCTACTGCCTGATCAATAAAGGCAGGGTGATGAAGATGCCTTTCCACGGATTAACATTGCTGGATTACTCGATCAATGCTTCGCTGGTATTATCAAATGTAGCACTGGTACGCCAGGATAAAGCAGGCTTGATTACGTTTGAGAAAAATCTTGATACTTTTCTGGCTGCCGATAAGAAACCAACCCAAATGAACATGGTGTTGGAAACATTGTATAAGCAGAAGACGGATTTTCTCGAAGCTGATTTTGAGAAATTATTCTCTGTGATCCGCAACAGGATTACTAACCGGAGCTTACTTATATTATTTACCAATTTTGAATCAATGGAAAGCCTGCAACGGGAAATGCCGGCATTGAAAAAGATTGCCAAGTATCACCTTTTACTTGTCGTCTTTTTTGAGAATACAGAATTAAAGTCCCTGATCGAAGGAAGAACTTCTACGCTGGAAGATATTTATATTAAAACCATTGCCGAAAAGTTTACTTACGAAAAAAGACTTATGGTAAAGGAATTACATAAAAATGGAATCCCCTCCATTCTCACTACCCCCGAAGGTCTTACGGTAAATACGGTAAATAAGTACCTTGAGCTCAAGACAAGAATGTCGATTTAAATACCGGAAATAAGAATAAACGGAAAGCAGGAGAAATGGAAGGCCTTTGTTACTTTTGCCGCCATGAACAAGCCGGCGACTATCTTTGAGGAAGGACAGGTTTTACTTATTAATAAGCCATTGCAATGGACATCATTTGACGCAGTAAGAAAGATCCGGAATCTTATCAGGATTAAAAAAGTTGGTCATGCCGGTACACTGGATCCTTTAGCTACTGGGTTGCTTATTATCTGTACCGGGAAATTTACCAAGAAGATCAATGAATACATGGCGAGGGAAAAAGAATACACTGGCACCTTCACATTGGGGGCCACAACTCCTACCTATGACCTGGAGAGTGTGCCAGAGAATCCTAAGCCAGTTGATCATATTACTACAGAGGATATTATTGCTGCCACAAAGAATTTTATTGGCGAAATAATGCAGGTGCCTCCTGCTCATTCAGCCATTAAAGTAGATGGTAAAAGAGTATATGAGTTAGCAAGACAAGGAAAGGAAGTAAAACTGGAGCCCCGGAAACTTTTCATAAAAGAGTTTGAGATCACTGCTATTGAAATGCCTGTGGTTCATTTCAGGGTGGTCTGTTCTACGGGTACTTACATAAGAAGCCTGACTAATGATTTTGGTGCAGCCCTGGGTTGTGGTGCGTACCTGAGTAGCCTTTGCCGGACAAGAATTGGAGAATTTTTATTAAGTGATGCAATGACAATAGATGCATTTGAAGAAAAAATCAAATTGTTATTGCAAAAATAATTATAACACGAAAGGATAATTAATGCCTAACTGAAGTTGCCCTTTCAATAAGCTCTTAAGCTGGTATCCATAAAACCATTTGTTTTGTGCAAGTGTATCAGCCGGACTTGGATCTTTTGCTTTGTAAGAATAATCAAGTCTTATTAGAAAATAGCCAAAATCAACCCGCAGACCTGTACCAACACCAACAGCAAGATCTTTTCCAAGTCTTCCAAAATTAAATATCTCTTCAGTTTTTCTTCCGTCCGCTTCTTTCAGGAACCAAATATTACCAATATCAGTAAACAGCGCTCCGTTTATCTGTACTCCGGCTACTTTAAACCAGGGGAAACGATATTCGATGTTAGCTTCCAGTTGCATATCACCATATCTTTCAGGAAGACCAGTGCTGGTGTTACTGAAATCCTTTACAAAAGATCCTGGTCCAAGTTTACGCAAGGCCCATGCCCGCATGCTGTTAGGCCCACCTGCAAAGTATTGCCTGAATAAAGGCAGACTATACCGTTTATTCTCATTAACAGTAGTGTTAAAAGCATATCCTGCTCCTGCAAATAAACGTAAAGCAAGAGCTGTTTTTTTAAATTGTATTTTGCGGACAAACTCAAGGTCAATCTTCGCAAACCTGAAAAGATTTGTATCGAGGAAGTCACTATTGAATAACCTTGTTAATAGACCTGATACCTCAACACCACCACGGAAGGTATTTACATTTTCTTTTTTACCACCAGTGATTGACACTCCTGCTGACATTGATTCTATCAATCCGTCAGTGAAAATATTTTTCAGCAACGGGTTATTGGCAATGAGTTCATTCAGCTTTTGCCTTCTTTTGATGTAGGAATATTCAATATTTGGATACCGAAATGAGACCAATGCATTTTTGACCTGGAAGTTATAACCCCATGACCCGTTTATAGTTGTCAGGTTAAAAAGATCCTTTCTTTCTGTATTGGCTGCATTAAAGGAAAGTACCGTTCTGAAATTATCTCTCCATTTATCAGGTATCCATTTACTGTTCGGTATGGGCCTTGGGAAATAAATATTATGACTTACGGCAAATTGTTGCGTTTGAATAAAGCTGCTGTCACTAAGCTCTATGCCGTACCGGATGCTTGTATTTGATTGAATAGCCCTGCGTGCAAAATTCCGGTTTAGCACAGTTGCATTTACACCAACGCCAAACAGGTTACCAGACACCACACTCTGGTTTCTGCTGCCTTCAATGTTTGCATTAAATGAATACTTTTTTGCAGGAGTTAAGCGAATTACAAAATCGGCTGTATCCTGATTCTTTCTGGGGATCTGCTCGATGTTCACCAATCGCCAGGTGCCAAGAGAATTAAATCGGTTGATCGTTTTATAATATTTACGTTGATTATACAGATCGCCATGATGAAAGTATACGTTCTGTGGTAATATCTTAGCCTTAAAAGTGTTTCTGAAAGAAATAACCTTTACGCCATTTACGATTTCTTCTTTTGGCTGTAAGCCAGCAGTATCAGGGGTGAATTCAGGATATATGCTGACATTGCCAATAAAGTATTTTACCAGTTTACTGCTGTCAAAGCCGGGTCTTAAAACAATTTCCAGGTTAGCTGTTGGATTCTCTCTTCTTTCTTTTAATTTTTGAAGTATGGCCAGTTGCTCAACCGGGTCAAAAGTTGGCCTGAGTAACTCAATATCAAGTGTGTCCCAAATACCTCTTAACTCTTCCCTGTTAAAACGGAGATAACCACTATTCCGGTACAAGTCTACCAATCTATCCAGTTCAAGTGAAATAGTTGATTTGGCAAACGGCCCACCCTTTTTCAGCAGGGATTCATTTTTGTTTGCCATGGTTATAGCCTGCAGTTCCTGTTGTTTGATATTATAACCAATGGAATCCAGCTTAACTACTTTGCCGGGAGTAACATTAAAGGTCACTGTAGTTCTGTATTGGTCCTCTTTTTTGATAATTGTATCATCGTAGGTTATAGAACTTTTGAAGTATCCAAGTGAAATTAGCAAAGCCCTCATGAAAAGCACAGATCTGTCCGCATTGGCATTATCGTAAACCGGCGGTTTTTTCATTACACTGTAGAAAAGCTTGGATACAGATCTTGCCCGCATACTATCATCCAGTTGCCCTTTCAGGCGGGATTGAAGAGTTTCTCTTTCTTCGTTTGTAAAATTGCCGTTTACAGTGATATTTGTTTCGAAAACAAATGGCTTACCTTTCGGGTAGTCTTTAGGTATTACACCACAGGAAGTGATCAGGATAACGGGCAGGGCCACGAGAAAAAACCGTAATTTATAAAAGTTGGTTGGCCGGCCTGTTGACATAGATTCAAAATAATGTATATGCTCGTTAAATCGAAGATCAAATATATTCAAAGTTTAGGCCAGAAAAAATTCAGGGATGAAGCAGGGGTCTTTATAGCAGAAGGGCCAAAGATCGTACAGGAGTTATTGAAAGCTGATCCATCTACTGTAAAGGAGGTTTATGGAGTAAAAGAATGGATAAACGAGAATAAGAAACTGCTTGGTCAAACCGGCAATGTAGAAATAAGTGAAACTGATTTAGAAAAAATTTCACATTTAAAGACACCTAATAAAGTACTTGCTGTTGTAAATCAGTTTTCCGGCGGCGTCATTGATGCAAAAGACAGAATCACCCTGGCATTATGCGATATACAGGATCCCGGTAATTTGGGTACAATTATTCGTATAGCAGATTGGTTTGGCGTTGGACAGGTCATTTGTTCCGAAGATTCAGCTGATGTATATAATCCCAAAGTGATACAATCAACGATGGGCAGCATTGCCAGGGTAAAAGTTTTTTATACAGACATTAAAAAATGGCTTTCTGATCAAAGGGGCACTAATATTTATGCGACCGTTCTGGATGGAGAGGATATAACTCAAATGAAAAAAATTAAGCAGGGAATCATCCTGATTGGTAATGAGTCGAAGGGTATAAGCCCGGAAATATTGCAGTTGGCTAATGACAGGGTCACTATTCCAAATAAAGGGAAAGCAGAGTCGTTAAATGCAGCAGTAGCAACCGGAATAGTATTGTCACATCTTACCTGAACTGTATTGCTTTTACAGGCTGTATTTTTTTGACCAGTAAGGAGGGTATCATCATAATCAGGAAACATACGATGAGTGTGCAGGCACAAATGGCCGCTACCTGCCACCAGACAATTTTTACTGCTGCAGTACTGAGATAGTAGGCTTCTTCTTTCAGTTTGATGAAACCGGTTTCTTGTTGCAGCCACAAAATACCAAGGGCAAGTGAGGTGCCAATCAAAATACCCGTTATAGTAATGATCAGCGAATGACGCAGAAATATTTTCTGTACCGTCCAATCAGTAGCTCCAAGAGATTTTAGTATGCCGATCATTCTCACCCTTTCCAAGACAAGTATCATAAGACAGGTGATGAGGTTTATAACAGCGACGATTACCATAATGATGATCAGCACATTTCTCGTTACATCCTGCATATTCAGCCAGTCA
Source organism: Chitinophagaceae bacterium (assembly GCA_016786885.1). Lineage (GTDB taxonomy): Bacteria > Bacteroidota > Bacteroidia > Chitinophagales > Chitinophagaceae > JJ008. The sequence goes on from JAEUVO010000049.1 coordinate 41,326, forward strand.
AAAATATTTGGCGACACCTTTTTAACACTTATCGCATCCCATGTGTTGGGAAAAGCATCTATGTTGTAAAGATCATTTGCCGTTGTATCGATCTTTTTGTAATCATGTAAAAAGATTTCGTAGCCGCCAACCTCATCAGGTTGCCAGTTATTTAATTGCTGAATGAGTTTAATATCACCAATTGCAAAAAGACGGTCATACTCTTCAATACCTGTTTTGTAAATACCGGTAATGGTAATTTTACGGGGTCTTGGATTTTCGCCAGGCATGATAAAATAAATGATGATCGTATCATTTACATGCAGTTTCATTCGGGATGCAGTATAATCTGAAACGAGTATTTCCCGGCTGAAAGCAGTGTCATTGAAACGAATGGCCCGCCCTTGTTTTATGAATTGCTGCAGGTTATCAAAATCATAGCTATCATCAAGTCCTTTTACCAGGACACCCTCTATGTCATCAGTTGTTTTTAAAATTGCATATCGTGTAGCAAAGGGATGAATACTTTTTACCTCCGGGTTTTGGAGGATAGAGTTGATAAGCGAATCATTTTTATAAATCGGGGTCTCTTCCGAAATAATAGCTTTGCCGGGTTGTTTTTCCTGGATGCGTATGTGCCCCCAAAAACTAAACACTTTCTGGCTTACTGCCTCCTGAAATCCGTTTGCAAGTGCCAATGTTACGATCATAACTGCCACACTAATGATCGTAGCTGCCACAGACAGGCGTATAATAAACCTGGAAAAAGTTTTTTGCTGATTAAATGCTATCCGATTTGCTATAAACCCTGCAACCTTCAAAATGAATTATTTGTCTTTTTCAAAAATAAGGTGGTTGACAAGATTTTATCTTATTTTCAGCTAATATTTTCATTCATAATAACCCGATGAAGAAAAGCCTGAGTTTGTTGCTGCTGTTGGCGCCGCTATGCCTGAGATCCCAAATACCCGATCATATATACCGGGGAAATATCCAAACGGTGAAACTGTTTAAGTATGGTGATATTTATGGCTACCCTGTCCTTGCCCTTAATAGTAATGAGCAACTGGAGTTGCATTTTGACGATATGGATGGAGATGTGAAGTATTACTATTACAGTTTTCAATTGTGTAACGCAGACTGGACACCTGCCAACATTCAAACGTTTGATTATATCCGGGGGTTCCAAAGTAACCGGATCAGTACATATCGTACCTCATCTATTGTACAAACCCGCTACACACATTACCAGGCCATTTTGCCGGAAAGAAATTCTGCACCAATCCGTGGTGGTAATTATCTCTTGAAAGTTTTTTTAAACGATGACACTTCGAAACTTGTATTCACAAAGCGGTTTTTGGTGGTTAACAAAAAGGCATCAGTATCGGGCCAGGTTCTGCAGCCATTTAACGGTAGTTTTTTTCAAACGCACCAGCGGGTACAGGCTTCAATAAGTACTGCTGCGGGCCAGATCAATGCTTTTTCGCCTCAGGACCTGAAAGTAGTGGTATTGCAAAACAATATCTGGTCAACAGCTTCATTGATAGACAGGCCAACTGTTTTTCGCGGAAATTATTATGAATACAGTGATGAAGAGAATACCACATTTGCAGCAGGAAAAGAATGGCGATGGATAGATCTCCGCAGCTTGCGCCTGCGCAGTGACAGGGTATTGAAGATTATTGATAGTGACTCCAGTAATCGTACAGATATATATGTTAACCCGGATATAGAACGCCGGCAACAATTATATGTTTATTACCGTGATTTAAATGGGATATATACAATTGAAAATACTGATAATGCAAATCCATACTGGCAAAGTGAGTATGCATGGGTGCATTTTACTTTTGCACCTGCTGGTAAAAGACCTTATGAAGGACGGAGTGTTTATTTATTTGGCGAGTTGACCAATTATACACAGGATGATAATTCCAGGATGATATTTAATGAGGAGAAAGGGATGTATGAGAAGGCTCTTTTTTTGAAACAGGGATTTTACAACTATTCTTATGTAACTGTTTCAGATAAGAAACAAAGAGATATCATACCCTCTCTGGAAAATACAGAAGGTAATTATTGGGGAACAGAGAACAGTTACACAATCTTGGTTTACTTCAGGTCATTTGGTGCAAGAGCAGATGAACTGATAGGCTATACGAGTATAAATTCTTCCTTTCAGCGTTAGCAGTTTTTCCAATTTCATGACCTGCATTAAATGCTGCTCCCTTATCTTTGCGGCGGCAGGTCTTACACGACCAGCTCCTGCTGAACCCTCCCAGGGCCGGAAGGCAGCAAGAGTAGGTGGTTGAGCGGTGCGATGTAATCAGCCTGCCATTTTTTTACCCCCTGGTTCCCTGAAGGGGGAATAAAAATCTTCAGGAATCTGCAAACATTCAAAAATCATGTCCTTCCGGACAAATAAGCTATTATGAAATTCTTTATTGATACTGCCAATCTTGCGCAAATAAAAGAAGCCAATGAATTAGGCATTCTTGATGGTGTAACGACCAATCCATCACTGATGGCCAAAGAAGGTATTAAAGGCGAAGCAGCAGTGATGAACCACTATAAAACAATTTGCGAAATGGTGGATGGCGATATCAGTGCCGAAGTTATAAGTACAGAGTTTAACGCTATTGTGGAAGAAGGGAAAAAGCTGGCAGCTATTCACCCTAATATTGTCGTTAAAGTGCCGATGATCAAGGATGGTATAAAAGCTATAAAGTGGTTTACAGATAATGGTATCAGAACAAACTGTACGTTGGTTTTTTCTGCAGGACAGGCCATATTAGCTGCTAAGGCAGGTGCTACATACCTTTCCCCGTTTATTGGCCGTATAGACGATAGTAACTGGGATGGAATAGAATTAATTTCCCAGATATCACATATATATTCTGTTCAGGGTTTTAAAACAGAGATACTGGCGGCCTCTATTCGTAATGCGCTTCATATTGTACGATGTGCGGAAGCCGGGGCAGATGTTTGTACCTGCCCGCTTGATTCAATACTCGGTTTGTTAAAACATCCGCTTACAGATATCGGATTAGCAAAGTTTCTTGAGGATGCAAAGAAGACGGCATAACAAAAAGGAATAGTTTCTAAAATAAAAGAAATCCCTGGCCGAAACCAGGGATTTTTTATTGTCTTTTTTTGTTTTTCGGTTTAGGTTCAGCAGGTTTCATTACTTCTTCAATAGTCGGCAATTCACCATCTGGTTTCTTTTTGATCCAAATCGTTCTTTCGATTACAATAGATGGATTTGCCTTCAATACCGCTTTTACAGTTACTTTTTCATCCTTAAAATCTGCGGGAATAATGAGTTCATTACCCTGGAATGTGGCGGTGGAACAAGAAAACTGGATTTCTCTACCTGTAAGCGGTAGCCAGCGTCCGTTTGATAACTTACCATCTACATTAATATAATTATGTTGACCTTTTTTAAGACTGTCTGTGTAAAGGTGGAAATAGATACTATCCACTTTTTGTGAGAAAAGAGGTGAAATAGCAGCCGTAAAGATCAATAGAAGTAGAATCCGTTTCATATTGCAAGTATAAGTCGAAGGGCCGGGCCAGAAAGTTGTATAGATACTATCTTTCTGATTCTTTTAACTATCCAAAGCTTTTTTATTCCGGTTATAAGCGATCATCGCCAGTCCCGTAATAAGAAATGCTCCCAACACCAACAGGGCATTCATAGTCACTTTCTCATAGCCCAGCTTGCCGGCATGAAGAAATGGGTATGGATACCAATCTGCAACCGGGCCCCGGATCAGCGAATAAATAAGAAATATCGAAGGGAAGATAAGCCAGGACAGTATATTTTTCCATTGTAACACCCTTCCCGGTGTAAAAATAAGCCAATAAGAAGTAAACAGGACAGGGACTGCTACATGAAGGAGATTGTCTGCTACCCATGCCATTCCTCTTGGCGAAATAAGGCCTCTGAGTATGAGATTATAAACCAGCCCAACGATGAATATATATACTGCGATGGCAGATTGTACTTTTATTGAAGAAAAAAAGCGACCCGGAATTGATGAAGGAACAACTAAGGGATAAGTAAGACATAATGCTACCAGCAGATTAGTAAGTATGGTGAAGTAACTGAAAAAATTTGTAACTGTTTTTAATGTACTGAAGCCTGTCTCAGTTGTCGTTTGCAGGATAAGATAGAATTGCTGTGTCAAAGCAATCCATGCGGTTATAGCAATAATAATCCTGCTTATATCCTTTTTGAATACAGGTTTTTGCTTCATTTAACCAAGATACAAGATTTTTCAGGCTGATAAAAAAACAATAGGCACAAGGAGTTTTATTTCTTCTTTAGTTCAAGAAGAATTGTTTTCTCTTTAGCAGGCTGATCACAAAGCGCTTTTCCAGAAGTATTATCGCTAATGATATATATATTACCTGTACTGTCAACAGTAATACCTTCGAGGTTCATACTGTAATCCAGGTCTTTGTACTGGTTGGAGGTTTCTGAAAAATTTTCAACAGGGATATTTTTTAATGAGGCAAAAGATAAGTTGCCTGTACTGTCAATATCTATTGATTCAATGAATTGTTTTCTGAGTTTGCCCTTTGAGAAAGATTTAAGGCAGATAAGTTTTCCGTTCTCACTATCCACACAAATATCAGAGTATCTCCACTGTGGGTTTTCTAATGGCAGTTCGATCATCGACTCATACCTGAGTGAAATGGATGAACTATCACTGTTTACTTCAATCGCAAAAGTATATACCTGGGACGTAGACATATCCTCATTTCGTTCACGCAAAACATAAAATTTATTATCTTTTTCATTTGCAGCAATCCCTTCCATACCGTCGCCACTTTTTGATTTTGCAGGCAAAGGAATTGATGTTTGCACTGGTTTTGTATCCCCATTTTTTGGATTCACTGAATAAATAGCAGCAACATTTTCTGATACCAGGTAAAGATTTCCCTTATAGGATGTCATTCCTTCCATCTCAAAATTTTGTGGAACCTGTATCGAAATACTATGTGAGACAGTTTTTGTTTGGGGATCAAAGGCAAATACCACCGGGCATCGTTCTGATGCCATATATAACTTGCCGTCCAGATACTTCATTCCGGAAATACAAACTTGTTTGTCAAGCTCGGCCGGTAAAGGGACATTGTTAATCCCATACATGAAAAGCTGGGGAGGTTGGGCAACAGTATTAATTACACAGAATATACTTGCAATCAGAAAACCTTTTTTCAGCATACGAAATATTTTTATCACTATACTTCCGGTTTGTATTGACCGGGATTAACAGACGCCGGGTTAATTACAAAGGTTGTGCAGGATTATGATGTAAGATAACAACTTTTGCTAAATTTAAATAACAGGCTGTGTGCTGGCTTCTGATGTCAATAATTGTTTCTTTGTACTTAGAAATGCAGTAGAAAGGTCATATATTCAGTATGAGCCTGAATTTTAAATACATTTAGCTATGAAAATGAACAGGGTAAGCAGTTTTTGGATATTATTTTTCCTTGGAGTGTTTGATGCACAATCACAATCGGTTAAAAAGCTGCATGAAAACGCAATACTGGTGGATACTCATAATGATTGCCTCACATCTTTGACACTTGAAGGGAAAGATATAGCATCAAAACTTACAGTGGGGCACAGTGATTTATACAAGTGGGGGAAGGGAGGACTTGATGTACAGTTTTTTTCTATATGGACAGATAAAACACCAAGAAATAAGGAAGGGTTCTATAAAGACGCTGTTGAGGAGATAGACTCTCTTCACCACATTATTCTTCGTAACCCCGATAAGATGACTTTTGCAACTACTTACAGAGAAGTTAAAAAGAGGGTTAATAAAGGCAAGTTGGTCTCGCTAATAGGAGTTGAAGGTGGCCATATGATAGAGGAGGATATGGCCAAACTTGACAGTTTATATTCAAAAGGAATGAGATACCTTACTCTTACCTGGAATAATAGCACCAGTTGGGCATCCAGTGCTATGGATGAGACGCTTAATCCTGATAAACTAAGACAAAAGGGATTAACTGAGTTTGGAAAGCAAATAGTACGCCGGATGAATGAGTTGGGAGTTATAGTAGATCTTTCTCATGTTGGGGAACAGACATTTTATGATGCGATAGCCGAAACAAAGAAACCAGTTTTACTTTCCCATAGTTCTGTATGGAGTATTTGCCCTGTCTTTCGAAACGTAAAGGATGATCAGATAAAAGCAGTTGCAAAAAACGGAGGAGTTATTTGTATAAATTTTTACTCCGGTTTTATTAGTAAGGAGTATGATCAGCAGCAAAAGTATTTATTAAAGAAGAAGGATTCGTTGATGCAGATATTATCTTTTGCTGCGCATGAAGAAGATACTATGCACATGAAGAAGCTATGGGACTTGTATTACGATTCTGCTATGAATGCTGTACGGCCTTCGCTAGAACAAATGGTAGACCATATCGATTATATTGTTAAACTGGTCGGCGATAAGTATGTAGGAATTGGCTCAGACTACGATGGAGTAAGCTCTGTGCCGGTGGGATTGGAAGATGTTACTACTTATCCAAAGATTACCGAAGAGTTAGTTCGAAGAGGGTATTCTAACCGCTCTATTAAGAAAATACTAGGTAATAATGTACTTCGGGTGATGAAAGCAAATTTTAAATAAAAATAAACCCCGGTAATCCGGGGTTTATTTTACATATCTGGTTTTCATTATCTCAGGAAAAGCATCTCACGGTATTTTGGTAAATACCATTCCCTGTCATCTACTAATATTTCGAGTTTGTCTACATGATACCTGATTGAATCAAAGAATGCGTCTTTTACTTGGCTTTGATAGGCAATAGCTTTTGTCCTGGTGTTATCCATATTGTTGCAAACCTTCCTGGCTTCGATCATTTTTTCTACCAGGTCACTTGTTTTATTGATATGTTCTGATATCTTTTCAAGTATTTGTTTTTGGTTGGCAAATCCAGTTTCAGATATGCCAGCTTCTTTCAACCCACGAATATTATTTGATAATAAATTTTGATATCGTATAGCAACAGGTAATATATGGCTGGTAGCCAGTTCTCCCATAATACGACTCTCGATCTGAACTTTCTTGATATACTTTTCCAGTTCTATTTCATGTCTTGCTTCCAGTTCCTGGTGGCTGTAGATATTGTTCTCTTCAAACAGGTGTTTTGCCTTTTCAGTTACCATGGCGTCTAAAGCAAGTGGGGTAGTTTTTACATTTGGCAGTCCTCTTTTTTCAGCCTCTTTCGCCCATGCTTCACTATAACCATCTCCTTCAAATAATACCTTTTCACTATCAACAATATATTGGCGAATAACATGCATGATAGCAATTTCTTTCTTTTCACCTTTTTCAATCAGTGCATCCACTTCTTTTTTGAACTTTTTCAATGTAGCTGCCATGATAGTGTTAAGTACCGTCATCGGGTTAGCACAATTAGCAGTAGAACCAACGGCACGGAACTCAAATTTGTTACCGGTAAAGGCAAATGGTGAAGTACGGTTACGATCCGTATTATCCATCAGCAACTCAGGAATGCTCTTATGGATATCGATCTTCAACAAGCTTTCATCAGTTTCATCCATTTTATCTGACACTCTTTCTTTCACATCCTGTAATACTTTCGAAAGGTATTGCCCGATAAATACTGATATAATTGCCGGAGGTGCTTCGTTAGCGCCCAAACGATGATCGTTTGGTGCCGAAGCTATTGATGCTCTGAGGACATCTGCATAGTCATGAACAGCTTTGATGGTGTTTACAAAGAATGTAAGGAACATCAGGTTCGTCTTCGGTGTCTTTCCGGGTGCCAAAAGGTTTACTCCTGTATCTGTAGCCATGCTCCAGTTATTGTGCTTGCCACTTCCGTTGATGCCTGCAAATGGTTTCTCATGAAGCAATACACGGAGATTGTGACGGCGGGCCACTCTGTCCATTACATCCATTAGTAAGGAGTTATGGTCTACGGCCACACTTACTTCTTCAAAAATTGGAGCACACTCAAACTGAGCTGGAGCTACCTCGTTGTGCCTGGTGCGAAGCGGGATGCCTAACTTATAAGATTCATTCTCAAAATCCCTCATGTATGTATACACTCTTTCAGGAATAGAACCGAAATAGTGATCTTCCAGTTGCTGGTTTTTGGCAGAGGTATGCCCATAAACAGTTCTTCCAGTCATAACAAGATCAGGCCTTGCATTGAACAGTGCCTCATCTATCACAAAATATTCCTGCTCCCATCCCAACGTAGCAGTAACTCTTGTAACATTTTTGTCGAAATAATTACATACATCCACAGCGGCCTTATTCAAGGCATCAAGGGCTTTTAACAGTGGAGCTTTATAATCAAGAGATTCACCAGTGTATGATACAAATATGGTTGGGATACAAAGTGTTTTGCCTTGCCCGATTTCCATTATGAAGGGAGGAGAAGAGGGGTCCCATGCTGTATAACCTCTTGCTTCAAAAGTTGCCCTTAAACCACCACTGGGGAATGAAGATGCATCAGGCTCTTGTTGTACCAGCGCATCTCCCTCAAATTGTTCTATGGGTGTGCCATCGCTTTTTAATGTAAAAAATGAATCATGCTTTTCGGCTGTTGTACCTGTAAGTGGTTGAAACCAGTGTGTAAAGTGTGTTACTCCTTTTGATTCCGCCCATGCCCTGATACCATTCGCTATCTGGTTAGCAACAGCACGGTCAATTTTATGGCCGGCCTTAATAGAGGACTGCAGACTTTTGTAAGCTTCATCACTCAAGAATTCACGGGCAGTTTTTAGTGTGAAAACATTGCTGCCAAATATCCCGGTTATTTTGGCAGAACCGTCAATCTTTACATCAGTTTTGGTTACTAGGTTGTGAATTGCATTAAATCGAAGTGACATATAATGTGATTTTGAGCAAAGCAACTGATTTATGACAATTATTCCAATTTTTTATAACTAAGAAAGAGGTGAAAGGGGAAAAAATGTGCTTAAATCAATATTTAGGTATATAAGTGAGGTGATTTTCTATAATTTAAAAATATTATTATTTTTTTTAATATTTTTAAATAAATAGTCAGAAATCTTGTTCCAGTCTATTTGAGCGACCATGGGGATAACAAGAAGCGGTATAATAATGCTACGATAGCGGACAATTGCTCCCAGGTTATTATTACTAAATCCAATTGCCAGTAGTACTGAGAAAGAAAAGAAAAGGCAGAAGTTGATAAGGTTCTTTGCTTGCACACTATTCTTTCGCCATATCATGAAAATAATAAATAAAATTAAGAGTAGTCCTACTTCTACCGCCGCAGCCAATGACAAAATATGACGCACATCACTTGGATAAGGTCTCATTACTGAAAGTGTTACTGCCTGAGGGGTGTTCTTCAAAAAACTGATAGCAGTAGATTCAAGTTGTTTTATGGGTACAGAAGATGTGCCAATTAATTTGATAAATTCCTGTTGCTTGTTAGCCACAGCTTGTGGAAAATCAAGTGTAGGGCTGATGTACCTGGCTGTGAAAAAAAGTATACAGAAAAGCAGGTATAGGGAGACAAATATTGTAAGACCTCTTTTGGGCCAATGATTAGCAATGACCCATGTTATTATTGCGGGAAGGACGATCACAAACAAAAAATTGCGGAGTGTAAGTATAAGCAGTAGGCCTGTAAAAAGCATCGCTATTCTTTTGAAACCATATTTTTTTTGTTTATTTCCAAAATATATACTGTAGATCACAAAAGCGATACCGGTGAAAATGAGCCCTTCTTTATGTATACCGCTTGTCCAATATAGAAATGATGGTATCAGGAATGTAGCCAGCAATATGGTCAGTTTTTTCCCTGGAAAAACATCATCCATTACCCTAAAAATTGCCATAGCGCCAAACAGCGTTACAAAAGCATAAAAAATTACATTAACATAATAATGACCAAAACTGAGTATGTTAAACAGTGATAGAAATTTTATTAGGATATTACCTTTCAGGTCATTCCAGTAAGAATCTGTCGTATCAAAAAACCTGGAGAATCCACTTTCGTAAGGGTCACGGAAAAGATTACTCAGATATTCCACCGGATCAGTTTGCATCAGTTGGTATTCCTGCAAACTTTCTACATGAAATCGCCAGGTATCCCACATCTGGGCAAAGCCGCCATAATAAATCCCGATCCAGCCGTAAAATATCCCGGCTATTATTTTAAGTAAAAAAATAATAACAAGCTGCGGCCTGCTAAGTCCTGATAAGGTAAAGAATTTTACTTTGGTAACCAGCCAGGCAAACAAGATAAGGTAGCCAACAAAAAGAAGATACTCCAAAGCTCTTGGTTTATCCCGCAAAATAGCCATTATTGCCGTGACTGTCAGCATAAAGTTGACAAGTTTGGTGTATCTGGTGATTGGCAATCTGTAAATTTGCGTCTCAATAATTAACCGAATGGAAGTAACAGTAAAAACCGCTCAACAGCTACGATTAACAGCCGAAGAATTTGAACTGATAAAGCAAAAACTGGGACGAACTCCCAACTTTAATGAACTCTGCGCTTTCTCAGGTATGTGGAGTGAACACTGCAGTTATAAAAATTCTATCAAGTGGTTAAAAACATTGCCTAGAGAGGGAGGCAGGATGCTGGTGAAAGCTGGTGAAGAAAACGCCGGACTGATGGATATTGGTGATGGATTGGGTGTGGTATTTAAAATTGAATCACACAACCATCCATCTGCTATTGAACCTTTCCAGGGTGCAGCAACAGGTGTAGGAGGTATTCACAGAGATATTTTCACAATGGGTGCCAGACCAATTGCTGCTTTGAATTCACTTCGTTTTGGAAACCTTGAAGAAGATAAAACACAGCATTTGCTGTCAGGTGTGGTGCATGGTATTGGCCACTATGGAAACTGTTTTGGTGTGCCTACAGTTGGTGGTGAAATTTATTTCGATGAATGTTATCATACTAATCCATTGGTGAATGCAATGAGTGTGGGTATTGTAAAAGCAGGAGAAACTGTTTCCGCAACTGCTTTGGGAAAAGGTAACCCTGTAATGTTTGTAGGGAGTGCTACCGGTAAGGATGGAATTGGCGGAGCCTCATTTGCATCTGCAGATATTACAGCTGAAAGTGCACAAGATTTACCCGCCGTACAGGTGGGTGACCCATTCCAAGAAAAGAAATTACTGGAAGCTTGTCTGGAAGTAATACAAACCGGAGCAGTAGTAGGTATGCAAGACATGGGTGCTGCAGGAATTATTTGTTCTACTGCTGAAATGAGTGCTAAAGGTGAAGTGGGAATGAAAATTGATCTTGATAAAGTGCCAACCCGGCAAAAACATATGAAGACATGGGAACTGTTGCTGAGTGAAAGTCAGGAAAGAATGTTGCTGGTGGCAGAAAAAGGAAGAGAGGAGGAAGTAAAAAAGGTTTTTGATAAATGGGATTTACCCTGTTCTGTAATTGGTGAAGTAACTGATGATGGTAAATTGGACTTTTATATGAATGGCCAGCTCGATGCTTCTATTCCTGCGTATGAATTGGTATTAGGTGGTGGAGCTCCGCAATATGAAAGAGAGTATAGCGAACCAGCATATTTTGCTGAAATAAAAAAATTTAACCCCGATTCGATTCCGGTTCCGGAGGATTTAAAAGCAATGGCAGAGCAAATAGTACAGCTTCCTTCCATCGCATCTAAAAAGTGGATATATAATCAATATGATAGTATGGTGGGTACTAATAATACTTCTACCAATACTCCGACAGATGCAGCAGTGGTCTTAGTAAAAGGCACAAGAAAAGGAATAGCGATGACAACCGATTGTAACAGCCGTTATGTTTTTGCAGATCCGTATAAAGGGACCATGATAGCGGTGAGTGAGGCGGCGAGGAATATTGTTTGCAGTGGCGGTCAGCCGTTGGGGGTTACCAATTGTTTAAATTTTGGAAATCCCTATGATCCGGAAGTGTATTACCAATTTGTGCAAGCTATCAAAGGAATGGGAGAAGCCTGTCGCAAATTCGACACACCTGTTACTGGTGGTAATGTAAGTTTCTATAATCAGAATCCTGATGGCCCGGTATATCCTACGCCAACAATTGGAATGGTGGGTCTTCTTGAGGATGTAAGTAAGAAAATGACACTGGATTTTAAGGAAACAGGTGATATTATTTTATTGATCGGGTCTTCAGGTGATGATATTAATTCGTCACAATACCTGAGTAAAATATGTGGTGTTGAATTTTCTCCGTTGCCACATTTCGACCTGGAGGAAGAATATACGCTGCAACAAAAAATAACTGAACTGATCGGTAAGGGGTTGATTGAATCAGCTCATGATGTCAGCGAAGGCGGATTATTTATCACTTTGCTTGAATCATCTTTCAATAATACTCTTGGTTTTGATGTAGTAGCCAATGACTACAATATTAGGAAGGATGCCCAATGGTTTGGGGAAAAGCAAAGCAGGGTGGTGGTGTCTGTTAAAAAGGAGAAACTGGATGCAGTGAAGAAAGTACTGGGTAATCATTCATTTGAGGAATTGGGTATGGTAACAGATGGCTCAGTAGAAGTGGATGGTATGGAGTGGGGACATATCGAAGACTGGAAAGAAAAATATGATTCGGCAATTGAGAATTATTTATCAAAAGAGGAAGCTGGCTCGGCATTGAGTTCTATATGATGGAAAAAAACAAAACAATTTTGTTAACAGGTGCAGCAGGATTCATTGGTAGCTACCTGCTCGGCTTTCTGAATAAGCAAGGATATACGAATATTATTATTGTTGATGATTTTAGTGAGGAGGATAAATGGTTCAATTTTGATTCCAAAAAATTTACTACAAAAGTTGAACGGGAGGAATTATTTGATTGGTTAAAAAGAGAAGATCCAAAAATTGATTTCGTATTTCACCTGGGTGCAAGAACGGATACAACTGAATTTGATTACTCCATTCATGAAAAACTGAATGTAGAGTATTCAAAAAGTATCTGGAATTATTGTACAGAGAAAAACATCCCGCTGGTTTACGCATCTTCTGCAGCTACGTATGGAAGCGGTGAGTTGGGTTATAAAGACGACCATGATATTGTTGAAAAACTTCAGCCGCTGAATCCCTACGGAGTCTCCAAAAATGAGTTTGATAAATGGGCAGTCAGGCAAGTTCAGGAAAGGCAGGCAACCCAACCACCTTTCTGGGCAGGGTTAAAATTCTTCAACGTATATGGCCCAAATGAATATCATAAAGGCAGAATGGCCAGTGTGATATTTCATTCTTTTAACCAGATTAAATCAACAGGGAAGGTGAAACTGTTTAAATCACACAGACCTGATTTCAAAGATGGCCAGCAACTCCGTGATTTTATTTATGTGGAGGATGTTGCAAAGGTTTGTTACTGGTTAATGCAGCATACTGTTGCATCGGGATTATATAATCTCGGCACAGGTAAAGCCAGAACTTTTGAAGATCTCGTAAGAGCAACCTTTGCAGGAATGGGAAAAGAACCAGTGATAGAATACATTGATATGCCTGAAGACATCCGTGATAAATATCAATACTTCACTGAAGCCAGCATGAATAAACTGCGGGATGCCGGTTATAATGATCGTTTTTATTCTTTGGAAGAGGGAGTGGGAGACTATGTTAAGAAGTATCTGCTGACAAAAAAATATTACTAAGCGCTTTATCACCTTTCGTCAACAAACGGGTAAGTAATTCCGTATTTTTACAAAGTATTGCTTGCCATCCAGGTCCCGGGTATATGTAAGAGACGGGATTGGCTTTTTTTATTTTAAATAAATAGTTATGGCAAAGAAAATAGCAATCATCGGGGGTGGAAACCTGGGAGCATCGATAGCGGACGGACTTATACAAAGTGAATTCAGTCGCCCTGTTGAGTTATCAATAACAAGAAGAACATTATCAGTACTAGGTAGGTTTGCTGAGAGAGGTTGCATGGTACACAGCGATAATAAAAAAGCGGTTCGTGACAGTGAAGTGATCATCCTTGCGGTGAAGCCTTATAACTATGCTGATATTGTTAGAGAAATTAAACCGGTCTTAAATCCGAAGAAGCACATTGTAGTATCTGTAATTACCGGAGTGTGGATTGAACAATTACAAAAAGCAATCGGTAAACCAATACCAGTTATCAGGGCTATGCCAAACACAGCTATCGCTATTCAGCAAAGCATGACCTGCCTTTCACATGCCGGAGCCACCGCTGCCCAGCTTAGTTATATCCAGCAACTGTTTGATCAATTGGGTAAAACGGTGATGATTGATGAAAAGCTGATGGACGCTGCTACAGTTCTGGGTGCTTGCGGTACTGCCTACGCCATGCGTTATATCCGGGCCAACATTCAAGGCGGTATTGAAATCGGGTTCGATGCCGCAACTGCCTCACTCATTGCGGCACAAACTATCAAAGGAGCTGCGGAGCTTCTTTTGGAAAAAGGTACCCATCCGGAACATGAAATTGATAAAGTAACAACACCAAAGGGTTGCACCATTGCCGGACTTAACGAAATGGAACACCAGGGATTCAGCTCTTCGTTGATAAGAGGGTTGGTAGCAAGTTATAATAAGATTGTGAAGGATTGATGCTATTATTGTTTATAAACAATCCCATCTTTCATCACAAACACCACTTTACCAAAAGCCTTTGGATCTTTTAACGGATCGCCATCTACAGCAACGATATCAGCGAGTTTTCCCACTTCTATACTTCCAAGTTTGTCTTTTTCACCCAACAGATCAGCAGCGCTGATAGTCGCTGACTTAATAGCATCCATAGGTGTCATTCCCGCTTCAATCATATAGCCAAACTCAAGCCAGTTCATTCCATGTTTATATACACCGGCGTCAGTTCCAAAAGCAATTTTAACGCCTGCCTTATAGGCTTTGGCAAATGTTTTTTGAATTTGCGGACCAGTTTCCAGTGCTTTAGGTACCACTACCGGGGGATAATAACCCGGAATTTTCGCTGAATCGCCGACTGCTTTTCCTGCAGTGATGGTTGGCACATACCATGCGCCATGTTTTTTGAACAACTCAATTGTTTCATCATCCATAAAAGTGCCATGCTCAATTGAGTTCACTCCAGCCCTTATTGCTCTTTTCATTCCTTCCTCACCATGGGCATGCACCGCCACTTTAAAACCGTAGTCTTTTGCTGTTTTCACAATAGCTTCAATTTCATCTTCAAAAAACTGTGGATTTTTTCCGCTTTTGGCTACACTAAGCACACCGCCGGTAGCCGTGATTTTTATAAGGTCTGAGCCATCCTTATAGCGCTGTCTTACGGCCTGTCTGCATTCTTCAGTCCCGTTTGCCACTCCTTCAGCCGGGCCCGGATCGCCCATCAGTTCTTTTTTGTACCCATTTGTAGGATCAGCATGTCCGCCGGTTGTTGCTATCGACTTTCCCGCTGTATATACCCGGGGGCCTTTTATCAACCCTTTATTAATAGCATTTCGTAAAGAAACATTTACACCAGAACCTCCAAGATCCCTGACAGTGGTAAAGCCAGCCATTAATGTCACATCAGCATACTTCACTGATTGAAAGGCATAATCAGCCGGGTTAAAAGTGTAGGTTTCCAGGTAGCGGTTGGGATTGGTTTCATGCTCCATATGCACATGCATATCGATCCAGCCCGGGGTAACGGTTTTGGTTTTAAGATCGATCGTTTTATCGGAAACTCCTGCTGTAGTGAAGCCAGTCTGCACAGCAATGATCTTATTTTTCTCTACCACAATTGTCATGTTCTTTCTGTGTTCATCAGATACACCATCAATCAGTGTGCCGCACCAGATATAGGTTTTTTGAGAAAGAAGATTGAGGGCAATCAATAATACAAGAGTAATTAGCGCAGATTTTTTCATGATGGTTTATTTCCTCACTAAAATACCGGCTTTTTTCCACATGTCTTTTATTGAATTTTTATGCCCGGGAAATTTCTTTTACCTT
Source organism: Chitinophagaceae bacterium (assembly GCA_016786885.1). GTDB lineage: Bacteria > Bacteroidota > Bacteroidia > Chitinophagales > Chitinophagaceae > JJ008. The sequence goes on from JAEUVO010000049.1 coordinate 57,258, forward strand.
TACATGACCTCCCGGAGTTTTTCTTTTTTGCAGACTTCCGATGGTCAATAGGGTGGGGCAAATTTTCAGTCTTTAATTTACTTTTTGAGTACTTGTTGATTTCGGTTTTCCGGAATTAATTGTTTTTTGTTATTGCCTTTCCTGAAGTTTAAAATATAAAATTGACCATACAATGGCTAAGTACATTTTTGTTACCGGTGGTGTTACTTCTTCTTTAGGAAAGGGCATTATAGCAGCATCTCTTGCCAAATTATTACAGGCAAGGGGACTAAGGGTTACAATCCAGAAGTTTGACCCATATATCAATGTTGACCCGGGAACGTTAAACCCTTATGAGCATGGTGAGTGCTTTGTTACGGAAGATGGCGCCGAAACTGATCTGGACCTTGGTCATTATGAAAGGTTCTTGAATATTTTTACTTCCCAGGCAAATAATGTTACCACAGGCCGCATTTATCAAACGGTGATTAATAAAGAAAGAGAAGGGGCTTATTTGGGAAAAACGGTGCAGGTAGTTCCACATATTACTGATGAAATAAAAAGAAGAATGCAATTGCTGGGCCAAGCAGGAGAGTATGATATAGTGATCACAGAAATTGGAGGAACTGTAGGTGATATTGAAAGCTTACCTTTTGTGGAAGCTGTTCGCCAGTTGCAATGGGAGTTACCGGAGGAGGATTCTGTGGTGGTTCACCTGACTTTAATTCCTTACCTGAAAGCTGCAAAGGAGTTAAAGACCAAACCAACCCAGCATAGTGTAAGAATGCTGAGCCAGGAAGGAGTGCATCCGGATATTATTGTTTGTCGCACAGAAAAAACATTATCACCTGAATTGAGGAGAAAAATAGCTTTGTTCTGTAATGTAAAGCAGGAGGCAGTGATCGAGGCTGCTGATGCACCAACAATATATGAAGTACCGGTATTAATGATGCGGGAAGGACTGGATAAGATTGTGCTTAAAAAGATGAACATTACAGGGTATAAAGAACCCGAATTATCAAAATGGAAAGAATTCCTTGATAAATTAAAATATCCTAAAGGAAAGGTGGCGATTGGGCTTATTGGAAAATATATTGAATTACAGGATGCCTATAAATCAATTCTTGAATCCTTTATACATGCTGGTGCTATTAATGAGTGCCAGGTGCAGATAGTAAACGTACACAGTGAGTTTATCACAGATGATAATGTAGGTGAAAAACTGGCAGGATTAGATGGGTTATTAGTAGCTCCCGGGTTTGGTCATCGTGGCGTTGAAGGTAAAATTGTGGCAGTGAAATTTGCCAGGGAAAATGGCTTACCTTTTTTCGGCATATGCCTCGGAATGCAAATGGCAGCTATCGAATTTGCCAGGAATGTACTGGGTTTAAAAGATGCCCATTCAACAGAAATGAACCCTGAAACAAAAGAAGCTGTTATTGACCTGATGGAGGAACAGAAAAAAGTGACAGCCAAAGGAGGTACGATGCGGTTGGGATCATATCCATGTGAGATAAAAGCCGGGTCACTTGCTGAAAGAATTTATGGTACAACTACAATAAGTGAAAGGCATCGTCATCGATGGGAATTCAATAACAAATACCTTGATCAGTTTGAGAATGCAGGAATGATCGCCAGCGGTAAAAACCCCGGGACCGGCCTCGTTGAGATTATCGAGCTATCTAAGCACCCATTCTTTATTGGTGTGCAATACCATCCTGAGTTAAAAAGTACAGTAGAAAACCCGCAACCAATTTTTGTACATTTTGTAAAAGCCGCTAAGGCTTTCGCTGAAAAGAAAATAGAGGTTAAAAACCCTCTTTTACAAAGCGAAATGATATAATTGCCGGTGAGTGGTAGCCGGAAAGCAGTACGCTGAATTTCAGCAGGTGAGCTCCGGTCTGTTTACCCTATCTTTGCCCTCTTTAAATTTTTTCTGAGAATGAAGTTTGATCGTAATACCGTTATCGGCTTTGTGGTATTAGCCGCTCTTTTCTTTGGCTATTTTTATTACACTAACCAGGAACAGACAGCCTATCGTAAACAAAAAGCGAAGGAGCAATTGGTGGCAGATTCTATCAGGAATGCCAACAAGCCGCCAGTTGATACACTGGCACAAAAGATTGATTCAGCCCGGGCTGATACAATCCGGAAACTAGCCAATGCCGGTGGTTTCAAAGATGCGGCAAATGGTTCTGAGCAACTGGTATATGCCGAAAATGAGTTAATGAGAATCACTTTTACCAGCAAAGGCGGCCAGGTTAAAAAAGTGGAACTAAAAGGGTTTAAAGGCCTAGACAGTAATCTGCTGCGATTAGCAGCATCTGATTTCGACAAAATCAGTTATCCGATCAATACTGCTGCTAATCAAAGTGCACAAACAGCTGATCTTTATTTCTCAAAGATTGATTCTACGAAAAATGCAGATGGCAGTAAGAGTATTTTGTTCACATTAAACTCATCAGATAGTATAGCTTCTTCTGCCATCACACACAAGTTTACTATTAAGCCAAATGAGTACATGGTTGATTTTAATGTGGAGCTTATTGGCGCTGATAAATTGCTGACACAGGGAAATATGAACTTATCCTGGCAGTATGCAGCAGCACAGCAGGAATCAGACATTGATTTTGAAAAGCAAAATACCCAAGTTGGATATGTAGAAGATGGCAGCTTTGATTATCATACAATAGGACGTAAAAGCAGTAAGGATTTTGATGAACCCGTAAACTGGATTGGTGTAAGGCAACGTTTCTTTTTTACAATACTTCTAGCTAAAAATAATTTTTCGTCTGGTAAGATGGAATGGACGATGCCGCCTGATTCTGCCAAAACTTTAGTCCGCTCCACTGCTAATATGAAAGTGCAATTACCCGTTGCAACAACTTCTAAAGCAGACTTTAGTATTTATTATGGTCCGTCCGATTATCATATTTTGAAACGCTATGGTCTTAAGTTTGAGAAGCTGGTGAATCTCGGGCAAGGTATGTATGCATTCGTAAGGCCGCTGAACAAGTTTGTCATACTCCCGATTTTTGATTTTATGAGGAGTTTAAGTGGCAGTAGTTTGGGTCTTGCCATTGCGCTGCTTACTTTATTTATTCGCCTTTTGATTTCTCCGCTTACTTATTCTAGTTATTTAAGCGGGGCAAAAATGAAGGCACTGCGTCCTGAAATTGCAAAACTGAGGGAAAAGCTTGGTGGAGATCAGCAGGCAATGAGCATGGAACAAATGAAGCTCTTCCGGGAAGCTGGTGTTAATCCACTTGGTGGTTGTATACCTGCTTTATTACAAATTCCGATCTTCTTTGCTTTATTCAGTTTCTTTAATTCTGAAGTTAGTCTGCGTGGAGCAGAATTTCTCTGGGCAAATGACCTGGCGGCTTATGATGATCCTATAAAATTTGGATTCAATATCCCTTTACTTGGCAGTCACCTGAGTTTATTCAACGTTACTGCGGCCGCTACCAGTTTCCTTATTTCCTGGTATAGCATGAGTATGACACCGGATCAGAGCAACCCGGTTATGAAGTACTTGCCATATATTTTTCCAGTATTCCTGTTATTTTTCTTTAACAAGCTTCCATCAGCATTGACCTGGTATTATACAGTTTCAAACGTAGTTACACTGGCCTTACAGTTTGTGATTCAGAATTATATTATTGATCATGACAAGATTCTGGCAAAAATCGAGGAGAACCGGAAAAAACCAAAAACGAAATCCAAGTGGCAGGAAAGAATGGAACAAATGCAGGAGCAGCAAAAAAGAATGAAAGAAATGCAGCAGAAGAATAAACGCTGATTTTTAGTTAAAATATTCATAAGAAGAACCGGGTCTTGCCTTTGATGACCCGGTTTTTTTATTTAAGCAACTTATTAGCTAAATTGGCACGTCTTTTATTATATACTAACTGTACTAAGACAATGAAAAAGATATATAACATATTCGCTGTATTTTTCTTACTGCTAGCTTCTTTTGAACTGCAGGCACAAAGGAGATTGACGGAAGCTACTATCTCGTATGATATTGTGATTAATACCAGCAACAAGACGCCCCAGGCTGCCGACCTGCTGGACGGTGCTACCAGTGTCATCTACCTGAAGGGGAATTCCAGTCGCTCTGATATGATTAGTTCACTGGGTACACAAGCAACTATAGTAGATGGTAAAACAGGCGATGTAACAGTGCTTAAGGAATACGGAGAGCAAAAGTATATGATTCAAATGACTAGGGATAACTGGAAAGAATCAAACAAAAAATATGAGGGAATAACATTCTCCTATGCAGAAGAGTACAAAACAATTGCAGGGTATAATTGTCAGAAAGCAATTGGCACACTTACTGATGGAAGCACTTTCAATGTTTATTTTACCAAAGACCTGGTACCAGTAAATAAGGATTTTCAGTACCTGAATAAGAACCTCCCTGGTCTTGCTATGCAGTATGAAGCATCTCTTGGTACTATGCTGGTTACTTATACGGTCTCAAGTATCAATTTCAATCCGGTGCAGCAGGCAAAATTTGATCTGCCCAAGTCCGGGTACAGGGTAATGACCTATGAAGAAAGCAAAGGGGGGAGAAATTAGTTTCTCTTAAGCTGGCGATTGCCGATATCTATCTTAACATTATTAAGAATAACTTTTTTCTTAAGAGGGACAATGAAAGTTGTTTTACCTTTTTGAACAGTAACGACAGTGTTGAGGCGGATATATTTTCTCTCGTTCTCTGTATTAATAACATTATTGCCCCGATAATTGTAGCCTGAGCGAAGAGAGAACGAACCAGGTTTGGTGGCAGTTTTATTTGAGAGCAAAGATTTTTTTGGGAGGTCTGATTTTTTGTTACCATCACCCAAGGTGGCAAAAGCACCTGCGAAACTGCAAGCAAGCAAAATAATTGCTGCTAACAATTTTGCACTGTTCTTCCATAATATGGTCAGTATGGGCTGTTTCATCGCTTACAAAAATAAAGACAAAAAGGAATATAAAAAAAACCGTTCGTCCAGAACTTTAGTACTTCATTAACGCAGAAGATGTCAAAATGTTACATCCAGGTCCACGAAAAATCCGGTATTTTGCACATATGGGGAAAACTACTCCCTTTTTTAGCCAGTTTTTTTAGCTTAACTTGTTGGAAATAACAGAATTCAGGGGGCAAAGGGATTTTGCTGTCTGACAGGCTCTTTAAAAAGGTTTGCTCACTAAATGACCGGAACTCATGCAAGAAAATCCTTACCGGGAAGACAGGGAACTGATACGGGAACTGCTCAGACAATACGAAAATCTTAAAAATGGCCACAGCCATTCATTTATAGAAGAAGACGCCTTCGAAAAGATCATAGATCATTATCAGGAAAGGGAAGACCTCGTCAGGGCCATGGAAGCTGCTGAAATTGGTAGTGAACAATTCCCATATTCATCACTTTTACTGATAAAGAAGGCAGATATTTTACTGGCTTATCGTCGGTACAAAGAAGCCCTGGATGTCTTAGAACAGGCATCACTTTTAGACAGTACTGATATTAACCTTTATATTCTCAAAACCGATGCATACCTGGCATTAGACCAACAGGAAAAAGCAGTTATCCTCCTTGAAGAGGCGCTTTCCCTTTTTGAAGGAGAGGAGAGAATTGAACTCTTGTTTGAGTTGGCAGATGTTTATGATGATTATGAAGATTTCGATAAAGTATTTGATTGCCTTAAGCTTATCCTTGAGGATGATCCTAATAATGAAGAGGCATTATACAAGATATGCTTCTGGACTGACTTTACCGGCCGTAATGAAGAAGGAATAAGACTGCATCAAAGCATAATTGATGAGTATCCTTATAATGAATTAGCCTGGTTTAACCTGGCAGCTGCATACCAGGGATTGAAATTATATGAGAAGGCTATTGATGCATACAAGTATGCTATTACAATAGAAGAGAAATTTGACTATGCCTACCGGAATATGGGAGACGCATATATCCGTTTAAGGAAGTACAAAGAAGCAATAGAAGCTTTGGAAAAAGTAAATGAACTGGCAAAGCCGGAAGATGTGATTTTTGAGGCTATTGGTTATTGCTATGAGAGGATGAAGAATCATGCACAGGCCAGGTTCTATTATCGCAAAGCATCACACCTGAGGCAGGATGACAGTAAGCTATTTTACAAAATTGCCTGTACTTATTATAATGAAGGAAATTGGGCGGCATGTATCAAACAGTTGGAAACTGCCCTAAAGATTCATCGCCTGCAACCGGAGTATAACCTCCTGGCAGGGGAGTGTAAAATACAATTGGGTTTATTCAAAGATGCAATACAGTATTTTACAAATGCAGTGCGGCTTCGCCCAAAAAATGCCGGGGGATGGGAGGCATTAATACGTTGTTTGTATAAAGCAGGGTTCTACGAAGAGGCATTGGAACAAACACAATCTGCCTTATATGCCACTAACAGCAAACCTCTGTTTATTTTTTATAAGGCTGCAGTTCTATTTGCAACAGTAAAGGCAAAGGAAGCTATTATACAACTTGAATTGGCGATGGAGAAAGCTCCGAGATTATTAAAGAAGTTTGTAGAGTTGAACCCGGCTATTCTTCAAAATCAACAGGTAGTTGATCTGCTGGCAAGATTTAAAAGAAATAAATCCATTTGACGGGTTTTAAGGTATTTGGAATCATCATTTCTCTGGTCATTCTTCCCTATTTTTGCCGCCATTACAATTAGCTATTACATTCAAATAGTATAACTATGAATTTTAATTTATCTCAGATACCTGACAGAAAGCAAAAACCAAGACAGTCTGGCCTTACTATGGTAATGGATAAGGGCTTGAGTATAGAGGAAGCAAAAAACTTTTTGAGCGTTTCGCATCCGCATGTAGATATTGTAAAGCTTGGGTTTGGCACTTCTTTCGTTACACCAAACCTGAGAGAAAAACTTGAAGTATACCGTGCATATGATATTCCTGTTTATTTTGGAGGAACACTGTTTGAAGCATTTCTTATCCGCAACCAGTTTGAGGACTATATAAGAGTATGTAAGGATTATGGAATTACATATATGGAGGTAAGTGATGGTTCTATAACTATTCCCCATGCCGAGAAATGCGGATACATAGAAAAACTAACCAAGCACGGTACGGTGCTTAGCGAAGTGGGCAGCAAGGATGCAGCACATATCATTCCTCCCTATAAATGGATTGAGTTGATGAAAGCAGAATTGGAAGCAGGTTCCAGTTATGTGATTGCTGAAGCCAGGGAAGCAGGAAATGTTGGTATCTATCGTGGCAGTGGAGAAGTAAGAGAAGGCCTGGTACAGGAAATCCTGACCCAGATACCGGCGGAAAAGATCATATGGGAGGCTCCGCAAAAAGCACAACAGTTATACTTTATCGAATTGGTTGGTTGTAATGCTAATCTTGGCAATATTGCACCTACAGAAGTAATACCACTCGAAGCAATGCGAATCGGGCTTCGGGGTGATACATTCAATTTGTATCTCGATAAAAAAGAGACCGTCTGATGAGGCTTTTTGGACTGATTGGTTATCCATTATCACATTCTTTCTCTAAAAAGTATTTTTCTGAGAAGTTTGAGAAAGATGGATTAGTGGATTGCAGGTATGAGCTATTTCCCATTAAATCAATACATGAATTACCTCAGTTACTTAGAGACAATCCCGGACTTGAGGGGCTCAATGTAACTATACCATACAAGAAACAGGTACTTCCTTTTTTAAATTCTTCTGAGATTCCATCAGGTTTGGAGGCATGCAACTGCATAAGTATTAAAAATGGGAACCTGGTTGGTTATAATACTGATGCAATAGGATTTGAAAAAAGCCTGTTACCTTATCTTAGACCATATCACACAGATGCGCTGATACTGGGGAGTGGAGGGGCAACGGAAGCAATAGTATATGTATTGAAAAGGCTGGGAATAAAATATAGTGTTGTAAGTCGGAAAATGAAGACAGGTTCTGCATTTATCTATGAGGAGCTTAATGAAGACATTATAAATCAACATAAATTAATTATTAATACCACACCCCTGGGGATGTATCCTGCAACTAATATTTGCCCAGCTATCCCTTATGATCATATTTCAAGCCAGCATTTATTATTTGATCTTACTTATAATCCTGCCAAAACATTATTCCTTCAGAAAGGAGAAGAAAGAGGAGCCACAATAATAAATGGCCAGGAAATGCTTTTGATACAGGCAGAAGAAAGCTGGAATATCTGGAATAAGAATTCAACGATGTAGGCTTTCTTTGGCTTCCTCCGGTATGGGGATTATTTTTTTCTTTTCATAATCATAGCAGATCATACCTGTTTTTGCAGTAGCTATCAACCTTCTTATGCCTTCAGTTTCTTTTTCGAGTTTGTAATACAGTTCAAATCCGATTTTAGATATGTCCCCTGCGGTTACTGATGCAAGCACTGTATCGCCATAAAACAATTCGTTCTTAAATTCAATAGCTGCATCAGCCATGATCATCCCTTTGCCATCAAAGTCCATTTCACTATACCCCAGATTTTTGAGGAAGCGTATCCTTGCTTCATGGATAATAGATAGTATAGTGTCGTTACCAACATGACCGCCATAGTTGACATCTGTAATGCGTACGGGTATTTCACATGAGAAAGAGAATGTTTCCGGCAATTCAAGTTTTATTCTTGCCATGCAATTTCGTTTCAATAAAATTAAGAAAACAAGTACTACTGGTGATTGTTATCTTGTAATGAGTTTACAAGATGAAGAATGTCCATGAAGCTTTCAGAGGAATGTCCTAATGAGGAGGCAACTATTTTTTCTCTCCATTTCTTTAATTGATCTTTACATTGCTGGTCATCAGCCTCTCCGGATATACAACAGATCATATCACTCAGCTTTTTAGACATGCGGATGATATTTCCTTCAGGTGTTATTAGTGTGATGTAACGATCCGCCAGTGATTCTTCTGCCGGGGCTGTTGCTTCTATATCGAGGCCTCTTGTTGTCCCTGTCGGATTATTACCAGAAGCGAAATAAAAATTAGAAATATCTCTGGTTATATTCCTGGCCGTAATATCCAACCTAGCATATGTCTTTTTACTGGCTTCAAGGGCAGCATCATTTCTTGCATCGTCGGATGCTGCAGCTATATTGTCAAGAAGGCCATTTAATTTTTCGGTTGTTAAAGTAGCTGACGCATTTTCATGAGGCGGAGAAACAGTCTCTTTCATTGAGATATTAGTCTCTTCTCTTTTGGTTTGTAAAATTTTTATTGCCGCAAATGAAATGAAACCTATCAGGACAGCGGCGGCTGCATAACGAAAGAAAGGAATAATCTTTTTTGGTTTAGTTGCTGCAGCTTCGTTGGTAAAAGCTGATTGTACTTTTGGCCAGGCAGTTGCTGGTGGGGTTACTTCAATATTATAGAGTTTGCCAGCAATAGCCGACTCTTCCAGCTCCGAAGCAATCTTTGACCAGGTTGTTGCAGGAGGAACAACCTCAGCAAGAAACAATTTAGTGGATAAAATTTTTGTACTGGCGGTTTCATCCAGTTCTGCTGCAATACGGTCCCAGACCCTCACAGGGGGAGTTACTTCATTATTGTAAATTTTATCGCGGAAACTGTTTTTCATTTTTTTGTGCCTACACCTCTTTGCTTGTCAATATATATTCTCACCATATCCTGAAGTATTACTTTAGCCCTGGACAGTTGTGATTTACTGGTACCTTCACTAATACCAAGCATATCTGCTATCTCCTTATGAGTGTAACCTTCCACGACATACATATTAAAAACCGTACGATAGCCTGGGGATAGTTCCTGCACCAGGGCCATTATGTCTTTTGCACCCAATTCATCCAGTACAGAGGTAAATTTACCTTCAATAGTATTTTCTTCCTTTTCTGTCACTGGCATCAGGTAGCGTTTGCGGCGAAAATGTTCGATGGCGGTATTTACAAAAATGCGCCGTACCCATCCTTCAAAAGAGCCCTCGCTGCGAAAACTATCCAGCTTTTTAAAGACCTTGATAAATCCTTCCTGTAAGATATCTTCAGCCTCTTCTGCGTTACCTGCATAACGAAGGCAAACAGCATACATCCTTGGGGAGAAGCGGCGGTACAATTCTTCCTGCATCCGCCTGTCGCCTTCCATGCATCCATTAATAAGGTCGCTATCGGTGATATTTTGGTTGCTTCCTGGTGTCAAAATCAGTGGTTTGTTTATAAGCTATTCAAAAATGCTACCAGTTTTTCCACAGCCTTCTTTCTATGGCTAAACTGGTTCTTTTCCTGCATGGTCATTTCTGCAAAGGTTTTGTCAGCGCCAGCTGGAGTAAAGACCGGGTCGTAACCAAAACCCTGTTCACCTCTTTTTTCTTCAATTACCCTGCCTTCACAAATACCTTCAAATAAGGTTTCTCTGCCATCTATTAACAGGGAGATAACAGTTCTGAAACGGGCACTCCGGTCAGTTTTTCCCGACAATTTGCTCAGTAGTTTTTCAATATTAGCATTAAAGGAACGGTCATCACCGGCATACCGGGCACTTTTTACACCGGGTTCACCATCCAGGCTGTCTACCTCCAGCCCGGTGTCTTCGCTGAAACAGTTTATGCCCGTCATGTCAAAAATGGTCCTTGATTTTCCCGATGCATTTTCTTTCAATGTATCGTATGGCTCAGGAATATCAATATCAATGCCTGCTTCCTGTAGTGTTATAAGCTCAAGATTTTTGTCAATCACAGAACGTATCTCGTCTACTTTATGCTGATTGTTTGTGGCAAAGATCAGTTTCAATGTGTGGTTTTTAATTGATTGGCATACGGGAAAAGTAATAAAATTTCAATTTACAGGTTAAACAACCTTTTTAAAGAAACCCAAAGCTTACTTTTTTCTAATTTATCATTTTCTAGTTCCTCTAAAGAAGGAGAGTATAAAAAAGTATTACTTGCAAATGATTGTATCTGGTATTGAGGAAAATCAATTGGCAGCCCAAATGAAGTTGGCTCAATGTCAAAAAGTAATACAACCCTGCTTTTAAAAAAAGAGGTCAATTCTTTGTAGGATACCTGTGGATGGTTATTCAGGTTGATGATTACCACATCTGCGATTGTAAGTTTACAGGCAGTTAGAATGCCTGTAAGGAAAGTCAGTTCATTATCAGGTAAATAAACAACTTCACGGTTGTTTACGATAATAATAATATGCTTCAAATTATTGCCCAACCACTTCCAGGAGGCTGTTTCTGCTGGTATCGGTTTTGCTGATTTTTCAGCTATATCGTTGATTTGGCCAGCCTTTTTTGTGCCAGGTATAATTTCACTTTCAATAAGTGAGGACTTATACAGGCTGGTAAGCATGGACGGAGACAATTCTACATGATTCAGATCCATAAGTTAGTTGACGATTATACTAATGGGTGTTAGTTTTTTTTCGTTTCTTTGTTCTTTCAAAAATAAAGTTTTATGATTGCAGCAATGGATATTTCAATGACAAAGATTGAAAGGAGCAAATTACAGGATTTGAATCTTGATAACCTGCCTTTTGGAAAATATTTTACTGATCACATGCTGGAAGCAGATTTTGAAAATGGAGAGTGGAAAAATATTGAGATCAAACCATACCAGCCTTTGTTGCTTAGCCCTTCTACAGCAGCTTTGCATTATGGACAGGCTATTTTTGAAGGGATAAAGGCTTATAAAGACAGGGATGGTAATGCTTTTATCTTCCGACCGCATGATAATTTTATGCGATTTAATATTTCAGCCGAACGAATGCAGATGCCAGTTGTTCCGGAAGAATTATTTATGGAAGGGATGTTTCAATTAGTAGCATTGGATAGGAACTGGATACCTTCAAAAGAGGATCATTCCTTATATATTCGTCCTTTCATGTTTTCATCTGATGAACTGATTGGTGTACGTCCTTCAGATAATTATAAATTCATGATTATTTTGAGTCCTTCAGGGCCTTACTACAATGCGCCGATGCGTATTTACGTAGAAGAACAATATGTAAGGGCTGTACAGGGAGGAGTAGGCTATGCAAAAGCAGCAGGTAACTATGGAGCTGCTATGTATGCTACAGCTGAGGCTAAAAAGAAAGGGTATGACCAGGTATTATGGATGGATGCGTTTGAACATAAATATGTGCAGGAGTGCGGCACAATGAATGTCTTTTTTATTATAGGCAACACCGCTATTACCCCCGGCCTGGAACAGGGAACTATTCTTGGAGGAGTAACAAGGCAAAGTGTAATAACATTATTGCAGGAGATGGGTCTTAAAGTGGAGGAAAGACAGTTAAGTATTGATGAGATAACAGCTGCTTACAAGGCCGGGGAATTGAAAGAAGTGTTCGGTACTGGTACAGCCGCCACTATTTCTCCCATCAAAGAATTGGGATACAAAGACTTTTCTATGAAGTTTGATGTAGATAGCTGGAAAACAGCTCCAGCAATAAAAAAATGGCTTACTGATATCCGGGAAGGAAGAACAGAAGATAAACATGGCTGGATGCAGAAAGTGTAATCCATAAATTACTTAATTTAGAGGGTCGCAGATCTGCGACCCTTTTTTATTATCCCTTTTATCCATACTGAAATTCTTTCCGGCGTTTGCCTGCATTAATTTTTGAACCAAAATAACCGGCTGCATGCAATTGAGGTTTATTATACTCGGAGTAATTATTTTTCTTCTGCAGGGAGTTCATCTTTCGGCACAGTTTGTTCCGGTTAATGTTACCGGATTTAATCATGATGCCATTGCAGAAGGAGGGCCAAATTCTCTTGTTACTACTACATTACAAATAGACGGGGCGTCTTCTAACAAAGTAATGTATACAAATGCATTCAGAATATTTGCCGGAATTGGTGGAGGTGGTTTACCTGATAACGGAGTAATAACAGGAGGTGGAGCTCCTTACCAACTGGCTCCTTATACCGTCAACAATGCACTGTACGTAAAACGAAATGAGACTTTTGGCCTGACCTTCGCAACACCTGCTGCTTTTTCAAGATTGCGGTTTCTGGCTTTTAGTACAGAAGGTACAAGCCTGTTAAATATTACGATAACGTTTTCTGATAACAGCACTGCTTTATTTCCCAATATTTCTTTAAGTGACTGGTTTAATGGAACGACTAATGTAGTTCTGCAAGGCTTTGGAAGATGTGACAGATCTGTCGGGCCGGTTTACAATGCAGATGGCTTTCCAACCAATCCCCGGATATATCACATAGATGTACCGCTTAGTTGTACGGATATCTCAAAGCCTATTGCTTCTGTTACGTTTGCAAATGTAACTACGGCTGGCTCGAATGCTCCTTTTCCCAATACTGTTATTCTTGCAATATCCGGTTTGGCCTATTCTCAAAATATTGCCCCGGTTATTACTCCTTCTGATTGCAGCGGGCCAAATGGAAGTATTGCATTAACTGTAACAGGCAGCTCATCGCCTTACACCTATTCATGGAATACTACACCTGTGCAAACCGGCGCTACTGCTACTGGTCTTGCTCCTGGGAATTATACCTGTACTATTACAGATGCAAATGGATGTATCAATACTTACAACGGAGTAGTTCCATTAAATAATAATGCTGCACTAACAGCCAGTGCAAATCCTGCAGCAGTTTGTCCCGGTGTTTCTGCACAGCTAAATGCAAATGTTACCACCGGGATATTAACAACCTTCTCATGGAGCCCCGGTAATTTGTCAGGAGCTTCCGTTACTGTTTCCCCAACTGCTACTACCACCTATACGGTAAATGCTACGAATGCTATTGGTTGCGCAGCTTCTGCACAAGTAACAGTAACAGTAAACGCTGTGCCAACTGCACCTGTGGTAAATAGTATTACAATTTGCACAGGGACAACTGGTGTTTTGCAGGTGCAAAACCCACAAGCAGGATTTGTCTATAACTGGTATGATGCTGCCGCAAATGGTACGGTATTATCAACAGGTACAACATTTACTACTGCTGTATTAACTGCTAATACTACCTATTATGTGGAAGCAATCAATACCGCAGGATGTTCGAGTGCTGAAAGAACAGCAGTAGTTGTAACAGTGTCCGCATTACCAACTGCACCTGCTGCCAATGGAACTACAGTATGTTCCGGTTCCAATGCTGTTTTATCAGTCAATAATCCGCAGGCAGGGTTTACCTATAATTGGTATGCTAATGCAACAGGAGGTACGCAACTGGCCAGTGGAGTATCATTTACAGCTAACAATGTAACTGCTAATACAACTTATTATGTTGAGGCGGTAAGTGCTGCCGGCTGTATCAGTAATACCAGGACACCCGTTATTATTACTTTACTGCAACAGTTACTGCAACCGGTAGTAACATTAACCAATACAACATTTACTTCATTGACCTTTTCATGGTCTGCTGTGCCCGGCGCAACAGGATATGAGGTAACCACAAATGGAGGAGCCAGCTATCAAATACCAAGTTCTGGTGCAACAGGTACCACTCATACCATAAACGGATTGACAGGTAATACGACTATCATAATCCAGGTAAGAGCATTGGGAGTACAGGTATGCGAAACAAGTGTTTTGTCGGTTCCGGTATCCGGTACCACACTCAGCAGTAAAGAAATTTTTGTTCCCAACGTATTTACACCAAACGGTGATGGAAGGAATGATATACTGTTTGTATATGGAAATTATGTTGCATCCATTCAACTGAGGATATTTAATCAATGGGGACAATTGATTTTTGTTTCGGATAACATCAGCAAAGGGTGGGATGGAACACATAGTGGTAAGCCGCAGCCGGTAGGAGTGTATGCTTATGTACTAAAAGTGATTTTACAGGATGGGGCTGTGGTAAATAAAAAAGGATCGATCAATCTAATCAGGTAGCTGTGAAGAGAAAAATTACTTGTTTTTTGTTGCTTTATTTTTTAAGTACGGGCAGAGTAGTGGGGCAGGTAGATCCTCATTTTTCCCAGTTTTATGCGTATCCGCTTTGGCTAAACCCTGGCATGACTGGTGTGATGGATGGTGATTATCGCATTACGGGTATCTATCGAAATCAATGGAGCGATATAATGACACCGTTCAATACTGCGGGGTTCTCAGCAGATTTCACCACCGGGAAAAATCTGAACATCGGTGCAAACTTCATGAACCAAACTGCCGGAGATGCCGGTTATAAATACCTGAATGCCTATGCTACTATTGCTTATAGCGGTGTACGATTTGGGCAAGATAATAATCAACAAATTACTATTGGTATACAGGCCGGTCTATTAAGCCGTCGGTTTGACCCTGCAAAATTCCAGTTTGGTGATCAGTGGAATCCCATTACAGGATATAATCCCGGAGCTACTACTGCCGATGTAATTACGCAGACTTCATCTTCTGTGCTTGATGTTGGTACCGGGTTATCATATTTTGATGGTTCACCCGATAAAAAAGCAAACTTTTTTGGGGGCATCGCCGCTTTTCATTTGACTAAACCGCAGGATCCGTTTGTAAGCAGTTCTGTAAAGAAATTTCTGCCGGTACGATATGTTTTTCATGGCGGGGCAAGGATCAATGTATCTGAGTCAGTTAGTGTGACGCCGAATCTGCTCTTTATGCAACAGGGAACAGCGCAGGAGAAAATGATCGGCCTTTTTGGGCAGTTCAGGGCCAACGATTATACGGATTTGCTCCTGGGAGCTAATTATCGTGTTGGTGATGCCATCTCTCCATATGTGGGGGTGGCGTTTCAGAACTTTGTGGTTGGCGCAAATTATGATGTCAATATTTCTGATATGGGAAAGTCAGTACCCGGAACCAACAGCCTGGAAATATCATTAACCTATATTGGCCGAAAAAGCGGAAAACCATTGCGTTACCTTTCCTGTCCAAGGCTATAGAACTTTGTAAAAGCAGGCTTTTGTCAGTTTTATCCCCAAAAGGGGCAAAACCGCAAAAATCAATTGCCATTTTTTTGGAGATTAAGGCTCATGCCTTTACCTTTGCCCTCCCAAAAATAAGGGTCAAGAATGCCTACAATTCAACAATTAGTAAGAAAAGGAAGAGAAATTATCAGGGCCAAAAGCAAATCAAGGGCCCTGGATCAGTGTCCGCAGCGCCGCGGTGTATGTACAAGGGTATATACAACAACCCCAAAAAAACCTAACTCAGCCTTACGTAAAGTGGCTAAGGTTCGCTTAACCAATAAGATTGAGGTTATTGCTTATATTCCGGGAGAAGGGCACAACCTGCAGGAGCACTCTATCGTTCTTATTCGTGGTGGAAGGGTAAAAGATTTACCGGGTGTTCGTTACCACATCGTTCGTGGCTCACTGGATACTGCCGGTGTAAAAGACCGTAAGCAAAGCCGTTCTAAATACGGAACCAAGAAAGAAAAGGCTAAAAAATAATTTAATAAGTAATTCAAGAATAAGTCATGCGGAAAGCACAAGCAAAAAAACTCCCCTTAGCACCAGACCCGAAGTTTAACGACAAACTGGTTACCCGTTTTGTTAATAACCTGATGTGGGAAGGAAAGAAAAGCGGAGCTTTTAATATCTT
Organism: Chitinophagaceae bacterium; assembly: GCA_016786885.1. Lineage (GTDB taxonomy): Bacteria > Bacteroidota > Bacteroidia > Chitinophagales > Chitinophagaceae > JJ008. The sequence continues at coordinate 73,760 of JAEUVO010000049.1, forward strand.
TTATGATGCGCTGGATAAAGTAGCCAAGCAAACAAGTGAGGATGGATACGAGGTTTGGAAAAAAGCTTTGGCCAATGTATCACCAGCGGTGGAAGTTCGCAGCCGCCGTATCGGTGGTGCTACTTTTCAGATTCCTTCTGAGGTTCGTCCTGACAGGAAGATTTCTTTGAGCATCAAATGGCTGATCCGCTACAGCCGTGACAGAAATGGCCGCAGCATGTCGGACAAACTGGCTAATGAGATCGTAGCTGCCAGCAAAGGTGAAGGCGCTGCTTTCAAAAAGAAAGAAGATACCCATCGTATGGCTGAAGCCAATAAGGCTTTTGCTCACTTCAGGGTATAAAAGATACAACACACAATTGCACCGAACCATTCGTCATTACGGCGGATGGTTTTTTCTTTTGGGACATCAGCCGGGGAAGTAGTTACACATCAGCTTCTTTGAATGATAGCTCAATATTCATGATCCTGGTTTCAACTTTTCTGCAGATAACCCCGGCTTTATCCAGCATGATCCGGGATGCTTTGAATACATCATCCTGCTCATATTTGTCAGACAGGTAAATGACTTCTGTTATCCCGGATTGAATAATGGCTTTTGCGCATTCATTACAGGGAAAGAGGGCGGTGTAAATTTTACAACGCTGCAGGTCCATTCCAATATTATTCAGGATGGCATTTAATTCTGCATGGCAGATATAAGGATACTTGGTATCAAGGAATTCACCTTTTTTATTCCAGGAAAATTCATCATCGCTGCAGCCGATCGGCAGCCCGTTATAGCCGGCGCCTACGATCTTATTTTTTTGATTTACGATACAGGCTCCAACCTGTGTGCTGGGATCTTTGCTTCGTTTGGCTGATAATAAAGCGATTCCCATAAAATATTCATCCCAGGAAATATAATCTTGTCTTTTTTTCATAACGATTCGTAAGGGTACGAATTTATGGCATTGAGGGGAATTGATAGCCACCGGCAGGACTTAGTGTATGGTAAGTCGTTGTTCATCTACCCATCCTGGAAAGACCGGTACGTTTGCAGTTTCTTTGAATGTAAGCTGTTTTAAAGCTAAAAAGTCAGTTTCTCCAATACTCCTTTTCGCTTAACAATATTTTTATAGTCCCATTGAATCGATTTTGATTTTTTAACCCATCTCTTCAGGTCTTTTACGTTAACCTGTTCAACTTTTGTATAACGCATTTCAGCAGCTTTGAAGCTACCTTCTGGTTGCAGTAAGGGTTCATCAAATGACTGACCGCTCCAGAAAAGTAACCGGATGCAATCTTTAAGCTTGCTATAACCAGCTATCGGATTACCGTCCAGAAACCATACCGGATGCCTATGCCAGATCTTATTTTCTGCTTCTGGTAAGTATTTTGAAATTTCATTAGCCAGCACATTACAAATGGCCTTGTCGGGATTAGATAAAGAGTTATTGTATGCCTGGGTATCTGTGTTCATAGAAGCTAATAAATTTATATGGTTTTTGTTAATGCACTGTTGCAGACAGCATTTGTCATTCGCATTCTTTGCTAACCACAAGGCTTCTGAAATATACACTTCGCTTAAAATGGAAGAAACTGATATGTCCATCTAACTTTTTCAAGAGGCAATCTGCATACTCCTTCAAGCCGGAAGCAAACATGCTATAAAACTCTTGTTTTTGTTTTTCTGTCCACAAGGTGCTTTTGTTTTCATAAAGAATTAAGTCTTTTGTTGTCTTATTCGTATAATCTCCTAAAGTGTTGCTTGTCGAGGCCAATACAGTTACGCTGCTATATAAATCTTTTCTTCTCGTTTTGTAGTCATAAATAGTAAAAATAAACTTTATTGGAATTAAAGTGGATTGCTCCAGAAATACTTCTTCAGTGTGATAACTTGGATGAGAACTCAATTGGTAGTGGTCTTCCAGAAAACGAAATACCTTAAACTGGTTGCCGTTGATCTCAATTGTCTTTTCACCAATATAAGTAGAAAAGCCTTTAACCGAGATTCCATTTTTACTATCTAATGTATACTTATTTGCTAATCCTTGTACAGTGTCCTTCAGGTCCAAAGAATACTCCTTATTTAATTTCAGTCTTTTTTTCCCTAAGTCAAAATATTGGAGATAAATGCCCTTTCCTTTCCTGATGTACTTATAAGGATAGTTGGACCAGCCACCTCTTGCAAATGTATCTTCTGTGACAAACGGGGTATCACTAATAATTTTCGTGAACAAATATTGTAATACCGGATACGTTTTCCGTGTGATTTTGCCATTGGTTACTTCATAGTAATAATTCTGCTCAGATTTATAAAGTGTTGTATCCCAGTAATAGTCAGTCTTATAGTGGAGGTATTTGTCTGAAAGTGATTGACTGAAAGTCAGAGTTGTTACTAAAAAACTTAATATAGTTAATAGGGGGCGCATAAATATTACATACAGCGTATTGTATTATCGAATTTACGAACACTTGGTTTTGGTATCTTAAAAAATAGCTTGTAACTAAAAAAGCCACTCATGTAATGAGTGGCTTACAAAATATCCTTGAAATATTATTTCAGTTTCTTCTTGAGGTTCTCATCTATCGCTGTCAGGAATTCTTCCGTGTAGAGAAAATGATCCCCGTGTTTTACCTTATTGCCATGTATACAAACAGCCAGGTCTTTAGTCATCTTTCCTTCCTCTACTGTTTCAATACAGACTTCTTCCAGTGCATTACAAAAATCGATCAGCGGCTGGTTGCCATCTAATTTGCCGCGGAAAGCCAAACCCCTTGTCCAAGCAAAAATGCTGGCGATGGGATTGGTGCTGGTGGGTTTGCCGGCCTGGTGGTCACGGTAGTGCCTTGTTACGGTACCATGTGCCGCTTCGGCTTCCATGGTCTTTCCATCGGGTGTTATCAATACCGATGTCATCAGGCCCAGTGAACCAAATCCCTGTGCTACAGTATCACTCTGCACATCACCATCATAATTTTTACAGGCCCATACAAAATTGCCATTCCATTTTAAGGCGCTGGCCACCATATCATCTATCAGGCGGTGTTCATACACAATGCCTGCTGCATCAAAAGCAGTTTTAAATTCATTTTGAAAGATCTCTTCAAAAATGTCTTTGAAACGACCATCATATTTTTTCAGGATGGTGTTCTTAGTAGAAAGGTATAAAGGCCATTTTTTGCTCAGCGCCATATTGAAGCAGCTTCTTGCAAAACCTTTTATGCTTTCATCAGTGTTGTACATGCTCATGGCCACACCATCACCTTTAAAGTTGAATACTTCAAAGGTTTGAGGCTCGCCACCGCCTTCAGGGGTAAAGGTCATAGTGAGTTTCCCTTTTCCCTTTATCACCGTATCGGTAGCTCTGTATTGATCTCCAAAAGCATGACGGCCAACAATAATAGGAGCGGTCCAGTTGGTCACCAGCCTTGGAACATTGCTGATAACGATCGGCTCACGGAATACAGTTCCGTCCAAAATATTCCGGATAGTACCGTTGGGGCTCTTCCACATTTGTTTCAGCTTAAATTCTTTCACCCTTGCTTCATCAGGAGTAATAGTGGCGCATTTGATGCCCACACCATATTGTTTAATGGCATTAGCGGCATCCACCGTCACCTGGTCATCGGTCTGGTCACGGTATTCGATACCAAGATCGTAGTATTTAATATCCACCTCCAGGTAGGGGAGGATCAGTTTGTCTTTGATGAATTTCCAGATTATCCGGGTCATTTCATCACCATCCAGTTCCACCACCGGGTTAGCAACTTTGATCTTTTGTGTCATATGCAGATATTTGGGTTTACGTTGAAAACCTGATAGTTATCAGGCTGGTGCAAACTTACAATATTATGGAATGTGACTTATATCATAGATTGCAATTTCTCAGGCAGATATTTTTGTGGTTCATTAAATTTTTCAGAATTGATCTCAATCAAGTATAAATGTTGTAACTTTTATGGTGCATAATTACAGTATGGACTCGATCAAGGCCTTCTTCCACTATTTGCAAAAATTCTCTGATATCACAGAAGAAGAGTTTAACAAGTATCTTTTACCTGTATGTAAGGTGAGAAGATTTGGGAAAAAAGAGATTTTAACAAAGGCCGGGGAAGTAGAAAATCATTTCAACTTTATAGTGAAAGGTCTTGCCCGTAAGTATTACCGGAAAAATCATCATGAAATAAATACACAAATATCTTTTGAGGGCCAGATGTTGCTCAGCCAGGAATCATTTCACAGTCGCCTTCCTTCTGAATATTTTATTGAGGCTATAGAACCTACAACTGTTGTGTCTATTACTTATGATGATACGGAGAAATTATTTGCTTCTTCACAACGGATGGAAAGGCTTGGCCGTTTGATTGTTACCTACTCTATGGTAATAAAAGATCGTTGGCAAATACAGTTGGTGAAAATGACACCAAGAGAGAGGTTCCTGAATTTTGTAACCAAAAATCCGGAACTGATGCAAAGGGTGCCACAGAAATTTTTGGCTTCTTATCTCAATATCAAACCGGAGACCTTTAGCCGCTTCAAACATTTGCTCCGGACGCATAAAGCTCCCGTACATTAAAATTAGCAAGGGTAATACAGAATATCATCATTACAGGAAACCTTGTGTTAAAGCAAGTGCTGAGCTGTAGTATATTTATCTTGTGTGCTATTAATTACTCTGTACAAAAATATTCTGCGCCAGCCTGTCACTTATAGTAAACACAGGGTGCCGGCCAATTCGTATCTCCATTGACTTATCAAAATCAAATTTCTTTTTTACTTCCAGTTTGGTACCGATAGTTATTTTTTTATGTTCAAGTAGTTCAAGTATCTCGCTGGACTGGTCACTAACACTGCTTACAATGGCAACAGTATGTAGTGGTAATTCGGTTATACAGATCTTTCTGCTTATCTCAATTTTACCATTGGCATCAGGTATAGGGTCACCATGCGGGTCTGTTCTCGGGAAACCGAGAAATTCGTCGAGTTTATCAATCAGTTTTTTATTACTAACATGCTCAAGATCTTCTGCTACCTCATGTACTTCATCCCAGCTGAATTTTAGTTTTTCTGCCAGGAAATACTCCCATAGCCTGTGTCGCCGTATGATGCCTAATGCTACCCTGGTCCCATCATTGTTTAGCCTGAAACCCTTGTAAGGCTGGTAATTCAACAGTTTCTTGGCCTTTAATTTTTTCATCATATCGGTAACAGAGGCAGGTTTTGTCTTTAATTCATTAGCAAGTTCATTCGTCGTTACAGTGCCGTCCTGTTTTTGCAAATGAAAGATGGCTTTGATGTAGTTCTCTTCGCTGGTCGAATAATTCAGCATGACTAAAAATGGGTTTAGATAAATCTAAATTAAATATCTTTTATCTCCAAATCACCTGTTGACAGTGATCCGGGAAACACTTACTTTCGGTACCTCAATAATTCCTATGTCTGTATTTAGCAAAATGATGCTGCTGTTATTAAGTGTAGCAGTACTGGCAGGATGTAAGCAGAAGAAAAAGCCATCACTTTCTGGAGAAGATCCTGTTGAAGTATCTGATTTTATTGAGTTTTTCCAGCCCCTTACACTTTCTTACCAGGTTGGAGATACTATACTGGGTAAAAAGGATAAGGATTCCTTACTGATCAGTTATAAAGTGTTTACACAATTTGTTCCGGATTCAGTAACAGGGAAAATTTTTGGAAAAGGAGTAAAGCCAAAGATATATGCAGTAGGAAAAGCACAAGTACCTAAAGCTGAAACTTATCTTTTTGTGAAAGGAATTACAGCGGGGAAAAAAGTGCTTTTTGTTATTGCATTTGATAAAAAAGAACAATTTATTGCTGCGCTTCCTGTCCTGGTGCCCGATCAGCGGAAAGCTACAACACAATCGGTCACTTTTGATAAGAGATATACAATAACTAAGACACTACAACGGAAAAATACCGATGCCAGTATCAGTGAGGGAAAAGACGTATATGTACTGAATACTGATGCAAAAAGTTTTATGCTGATATTGACAGAAGCATTAGAAGATAAGGTGACAGAGCTGATCAACCCGATCGATACATTAGGCAGGAAGCATAAGTATGCGGCGGATTATGGATCGGGAAAAATGAATTTAGTATCTGTTCGTGATGGCAGAAAAAGCGACAGAGTTACTTTCTTTGTTCATTTTGAGAAAAATAATGGTGATTGTACAGGTGAATTGAAAGGAGAGGCTGTTTGGATATCATCTAATAAAGCAGAGTACCGTCAGGGAGGAGATCCTTGTATCTTACAATTTACATTTTCGTCTATCGCTGTCTCATTAAAGGAAGAAGGCTGTGGTTCAAGAAGAGGTTTGAATTGTTCCTTTGACGGTAGTTTTCCACGAAAAAAATATATTAAACCTGTACAAGCGGGTAACAAAGCTGCTCCAGCTAAAAAGGCTGGTAAGAAGTAAATTGAAATGAATGCATTCTAATTTTACTTTAGTTATTTTTTTAACATAACCATGTGGATAAATAAGCCTGAAAATGAGAGCTTTAGTTTAATTCAGGATTAAACTTTATATTGCAGCTTCGTGTAAATAGAACACATTATGAACTTTACTAAATTTTCCGTACCGTACCCTGTAGAAGAACGCTACAGTAAAAAAGTGGCATATTTCTCAATGGAATTTGCTACACATCAACCCCTTAAGATTTATAGTGGCGGTCTTGGTTTTTTGGCCGGATCACATTTAAGAAGTGCTTATGAATTGAGGCAAAATTTGATTGGGATTGGTATTCTATGGAAATACGGCTATTATGACCAGGAGCGCAACCAGGATCAAACGCTGGATGTGGCCTGGAATGAAAAGCAATATAGTTTTCTGGAAGATACCGGTATTAAATTTCAAATAACTATTCATGAGCACCCGGTTTGGGTAAAGGCTCTTTACCTGAACCCGGAAACATTTAAGACGGCTCCGTTATTTTTACTATCTACGGATTTGCCGGAGAATGATTATGTGTCGCAAACGATCACACATCGATTGTATGATGCTAATGTAGCTACCAAAGTGGCACAATTTATTCTGCTGGGAGTTGGTGGCGCTAAACTGGTTGACCTGCTTGGTTTCAACCCGGAACTTTATCATCTCAATGAGGCGCACGGATTATCATCTGCTTTTTATTTGTATAAGAAGTTTAGCAATAATATCCAGGAAGTAAGGAAGCGTCTGGTCTTCACTACTCATACACCTGAGGAAGCAGGGAATGAAAAACATGATATTTACCTATGCCATAAAATGAGTTATTTCTGTGGCCTGTCAGTTGATGAGGTAAAAAAACTTTATGGGAATGACAGTGATCAGTTCAATCATTCATTGGCTGCATTACGCTTTGCAAAACTGGCAAATGGGGTTTCCCAATTACATGGACATGTTTCAAGAGCCATGTGGGGAAAACATGAAAATATCTGCCCGATCATTTCAATTACCAATGCACAAAACTGGCGTTATTGGGCAGATAAACAGCTATACAGGTTTATGGAAGCCGGAGACGATTATGGTATTGATGACAGGAAAAAATATTTGAAGAAAAGGGCATTTGAAATCGTTGCTGATCAAACGGGCAAGATATTTAACCCGGATATATTTACTATTGTCTGGGCCCGCCGGTTTGCCGGTTATAAAAGAGCAGGGCTTATTACAACTGATGAGGAACGTTTTGAAAAACTTATTAATAGTAAAAAATTCCCCGTCCAGATCATTTGGGCAGGTAAACCATACCCGGTAGATCACCCGGCTATCAGCGAGTTCAACCAGTTGGTTCATTTAAGCAAAGGGTATAAAAATGTTGCCGTACTTATTGGTTATGAACTTGGCTTGTCGAAAAGAATGAAGCAAGCGGCAGACTGCTGGCTTAATAATCCAAGAGTACCCAGAGAAGCCTCTGGTACCAGTGGAATGACTGCGTCCATGAACGGGGCAGTTAATTTTTCTACTGATGATGGCTGGATACCGGAGTTCATCAACCATGGTCACAATGGGTTTGTAGTGCCAAAAGCAGATTATGCCAGCATGGCTGTGCATGAACAAGATCAGTATGATCTTAATAAATTGTACGACATACTCGAGAAGGAGATACTGCCTTTGTACTATGAAAACTACAGTACCTGGCGCCAGGTAATGAAGAATGGAATGCAGGATGTCCGCTTCCAGTTTGACAGTAACAGGATGGCGCATGAGTATTATGATCTCTTGTATAAGTAAGAACTAACTAAACGAATGAATACTACCCCTTGACAATTGCAGGGGGTATTTTTATTGCAACTCTGCCGTTAACTGGGTTACCGATTTTATTACCGGGAAAAATCCGGTAAGCTTATTTATCACCCCCTCCACCAATGCATCCGGGCAGGAAGCCCCACTGGTAATAAGGACCTTTACCGGATCCCTTGCTGGTAAGAAATCTGCTGTCAGCAATTCTTCTTTTGTATGAAAATTATGATGAAGTATTTCCTTGGGAGATAAGATATTTTCTTCACTATTGATAAAATAGGTTGGAAGCTTTTCTTCGCAAAGTTCCACCAGGTGAGAAGTATTGGATGAATTGTAACCTCCAACTACGATTGCCAGATCAGCTTTTGTTTCTAACATGCCGCTTACAGCTGTTTGATTATCATTAGTAGCATAGCAAAGAGTGTCCCGGGTGTCTGCAAAACTATCTTCAGTTCCCGATGCTTCGATAATTACTTTTTTCAGATAGTCGGCAATGGCTTGGGTGTCACTGGCCAGCATAGTAGTTTGATTTACCACCCCAATTCTTTTCAGGTGCTTTGTTACATCAAATCCTGTTGTGCATTGATTGTTGAATTCTTCGTAAAAAGCAGAGGCAGGTTTTTCGCCGGTAATATATTTTGCCAGTGCTTTAGCTTCAGCCATATCTTTCACCACTACCGACGGGGCATTAGCAGCAGCATGAGAAAAGGTGGCTCTTGTTTCTTCATGTTTCGGTTTACCGTGGATGATAATGGTATAGTCTTTTTTGGCAATGGCCTCACTTCTGTTCCAAACTTTTTCTACAAAGGGGCAGGTTGTATTATATTTTTCGGTTCTAATACCTATCTGCTGTAATTGCTGCTCTATTGCTAATGTAGTTCCAAAAGCAGGGATCAAAACTATATCTTCAGCCGTTATTTCGTCAAAGGAGATAAGTTGTTTGCCGTATGTATCTTGTAAGAAAATGATGCCGTGTGCCTGCAGATCAGCATTCACCTGGGGATTATGGATCATTTCGCTTAATAAGAAAATCCGTTTACCTGGATTCTCTTCCACTGTTCTAAAAGCAATTTCAATAGCATTCTCCACACCATAACAAAAACCGAAATGGCGGGCCAGGTAAATAAGAACAGGGCCAAAATCCAGGAGGGTGGGTGTAAAATCCTTTTTCAGTTTATCCATCTCTTTCCGCTTCTTTTTAATAGCAGAAATCAATGGACTACGGTAAATAATGGGGACATCAAAGCTTTTCATATATCAAAGTTAACAATACTCAGGTAGTTGTCTGTAACAACAGGCTATCACTTCAAATGTTCTTCTTATCTTCCCAAAAACTTAGCATATGCGGTTTCTTTTGCTTGCCGTTTTGATTATAGCCTTGTCGGGTTCCTGCAAGTTGATGAAGAAAAAAGATGAATCTGAAACAAAAAAAACAAATAGCATGACAGGCCGTTTTAAGCCGTTGGACTGGGTGCATAGCACCAATATTTATGAAGTGAATGTAAGACAATACACTACCGAAGGGACATTCAATGCTTTTGCACTGGAGATGTCACGGTTAAAAGAAATGGGAGTGGAGACACTGTGGTTTATGCCCGTCACCCCCATTGCACAAAAAAATATGAAGGGCTCATTGGGCAGTTACTATGCCTGCTCAGACTACACTTCTATAAATCCGGAGTTTGGTACGCTGGAAGATTTTAAGAACCTGGTAAAACAGGCCCATGAAATGGGTTTTAAAGTGATTATTGATTGGGTAGCTAATCATACGGGTTGGGATCATATCTGGACAAAGCAACATCCTGAGTATTACTTAAAAGATTCAACTACTAATGATTTTCAGATTGCGTCTGGTATGGATGATATTATCGAACTTGATTTTAGCAATCCGGGGTTAAGAAAAGCAATGATTGAGGCTATGAAATTCTGGGTGGATGAATGTGATATTGACGGATTTCGTTGTGATCTTGCATTTTGGGTAGAGTTCGATTTCTGGAAAGAGGCCAGGCCGCAACTTGATGCCGTTAAGCCTCTTTTGTGGCTGGGAGAGTTTGATGAGTTAGAAAAGCCAGAATATGGGGAAGCCTTTGACGCAAGTTATAGCTGGACATGGATGCACAAAACGGAAGATTTTTACAAAAAGCAACAACCGCTTGATTCTTTGTATGATGTACTGAAACGGTATGATGATTTAGGAGATCATACTATGAGGGCATGGTTTACAACTAACCACGATGAGAACAGCTGGAATGGGACAGAGTATGAAAAATATGGGGAAATGGCAAAAGCTATAGCTGTTTTCAGCATTACCTGGAATGGAGTGCCCCTGTTGTATTCCGGTCAGGAACTAGGTAATACCAAAAGAATTAAATTTTTCGACAAGGATACCATTGTGGCTTCTGCAAATGCAGAAATGCTGACTTCTTTTTATAAAACCCTACTGAATTTAAAAAGAAACAACCCTTCTTTACAAGCCGGCGATACTACAATAAAGACTTATCGTATCAAAACAAATGCCCCAGAGCAAATATTTGCTTATCTCAGAAAAAAGGAGAACAGGGAAGTACTCGTTGTCCTCAATCTTTCTGGCGAGAAGAACCTTCGTTTTGATATTATTGATGACAGGGTGACCGGATCATATAAGAATGTATTTTCTGCTGCTGCAAATGATTTTACAAAAGAAAAAAGCTTTGAAATGCAGCCGTGGGAATATCTGGTTTATGAGAAATAACCTAACGACCAGGAAGCAGTAATAAAAAAGCCGTTTCGAACTGAAACGGCTTTTTGTTTATCAGATTAATATAGAATTATTCATCTTCTAATTGAAGATTCACAGGGTACCTGTACATACCATCAAAGCCGTCATAAAATCCTTCAAGATTCATGCTGCCACTTCTGAGGCTTGCAATAGCACGGCTTAATTCTTCAATATTAGTTACCTGTACATCATTCACACTTGTAATAACAAAGCCATCCTGCATCCTTGTTTTGCTAAATGGCCCTCCTGTTTTTATTTTCTTTACCAGGATACCCCCTTCCACTTCATTTTTTTGAGCCGTTTTCTTATCAAGGTTTTCGAGTTCTGCACCCAATACATCTCCCAAATTTGTCGCTGCCAGGTTATCGTAAGTTCCTGTCTCAGCTTTAAGTGTAGCAGAAGTTGTAAATTCTTTTCCATCTCTTTTATAAGTGATATTCACTTTGTCTCCAGTGTTGAGAGATGCAACAGTGCCTTGTAGCTCACTCCATGAACTAATAGTTACGTCGTTTATTTTTTTGATGATATCGCCTTTTTTTAAACCAGCAGAAGCAGCAGCACCATCTTTCGCCACTGTTCCAATGTAAGCCCCATCGGTTGAGTTAAACTTTGTCTGATCTGCTGCAATTCCTAAGTAAGGTCTTTTTACATCACCAAATTTGATAAGGTCGTTGACGATCTTTTTTGCAAGATTTACCGGTATTGCAAATGAATAACCTGCGTAGGTGCCTGTGGGAGCATAGATAGCAGAATTAATTCCTATCAGTTGCCCATCGGTGGTTATTAAAGCCCCGCCACTGTTCCCTTGATTCACCGCAGCGTCAGTCTGTATGAAAGACTCAATCGGTGTCTGGCTTTGACGACCATTAATACCAATGGAGCGGCCCTTAGCACTAACAATACCGGCAGTAACAGTTGTTTCCAATGTAAGAGGGTAGCCGATAGCCAGTACCCATTGTCCTAATTTTACATTATCCGAGTTACCATATAAGAGAAAAGGAAATCCGGTACCGTCAATTTTTAATACAGCTATATCGCTGCTGGGATCTTTCCCGATAACTTTAGCTTTATACGTTTTTTTGTTGCTTAAAGTAACAGTTATCTCGTCTGCCACACCCTGTGCGCCATCAGAAATAACATGATTATTGGTAATGATATACCCGTCATCACTGATGATTACACCACTTCCCGAAGCTCTTTGTTCAGGTTGCATCTGCGGACCAAAATTGAAGAATTGTTCAAAAAAATCATCCACCCCACCACGGTTGCCCGGTAATTGATTGGTCACTTTTTTAGCCGGTATTTTTGTTTTGATATGCACTACGGCAGGTACAGCTGCATTAGCAGCCTTGGTGAAGTCAATAGTTTCTCCAACGGGAGAAGCGGCATTGTCTAAAAAGCCTGCATAGTTCACCGGCACTTTACCATCACTGGCTTGTGGGAAAATGGAGGATTGCTGCTTAGCAGCCACTTTGCTGTAAATCCAAACACTGGTAACAGCAGAAACTGCACTTACGGCGATAATCAGGAATAGCTGTTTAAGTTTCATAGTGATTTATACTTTTACTTTAATAGGTTATTTTTTGAGGTTCATTTACAAATTACATGCCTCTGCTTTACAAAATAACAAACTGTCAGTTCATCTTTGGTTACCAATAAATTAGTTTAACAAATCTTTACTAAAGGCTTCGTACTTCTCTTCTGTTGTAAATTTATTACTATTTACGGGTTATCCCTAACTTATGGTTCACAGGGAGTTCAAAAATTCAAGTGTATTGATCCCGTCAGCGTAATCTGTAATAGCCGGGTACTGGCTTTGTCCAAATGGTATATGTCCCTTGCCCGTAATAGATTGCAATTCATGATGATTTTTCAGTTTTTCGGTCAATTTGTCCGTGTCGCTATAATACTCATAGTTTAGCTGGCTGATCGGGGAGAAAAGAGATTCTTCTTCTACAAGCAGAATCGTTCCGTTTGTCATATAGTACTTTTTATTCAATAAGTGAAGTGCCAGGTTATAGTCGTAATTGTTTTTGTACTTGTGATGATCGGACAGGTATTGATATTTTTTGAATGCTGCGAGCAGGGGGATAAAATCATAGTCAGCAGGTACATAAATCTTTGTCACATTACGGCAACCCAGACCAAAATACAGGTAAACGTCATCAGCCAGCTTCTCCAACTCCTCGTTTGTTTCTTTACCCGTAAGAATGGCCACTGACGTCCTGTTGCGGCGTATGATATTTGGATACTTTGCAAAATAATAATCAAAATACCGGGAAGAGTTGTTACTGCCGGTGGCGATATAAGCATCACACCCTTTTAGCATATCAGATATCCTGGAAGCATTACCAGCCTGCTCATCCCAACCGGCCAGTTTTTCAAGCAAGTGTTTAATAAGTGCCTGGTCTTTGGATGAAGGCTTGATTTTGGCCTTGTAGCCACGTATAAAAACACAAAGCCAATCATGAAAGCCAACAAGCGGAATATTTCCTGCCATTACGATACCTATGGTTTTTGCATCAGGGCTGGTATCGGGGATTTGACCAGCAGTAGCCCATTTTTCAAGTATATCTTTTTGTAAAAAGGACAGCGCAATATTTTTTGAAGCCAGATCAACGAATTCAGGAATGAACCACCCGTTCTCCAGGCTGGCTTGTTCTTTTGCGTTTTGCCACTGGGGGTCGTTTGATAAAATATATTCTCCCAGGCTTGATAATAAATAAATTCGATGTTGTAAATTCATCCCTGTCAACTAATTTTGTGGTACAAAAGTAACTCTGAACTCATTAATTTAATTATTATGGCTATTAAGATTACAGAAGAATGTATCAATTGCGGTGCTTGCGAACCAGAATGCCCGAACAATGCTATCTATGAAGGTGGTGTGGAATGGGCAATTGCTGATGGCACAACGGTAAAAGGTTCTTATACTCTCCTTGATGGAACAGTTGTGGATGCAGAGCAAAAAAATGCTCCTGTAGCAGTAGATACTTACTATATAACGCCTAATAAATGTACTGAATGCCAGGGGTTTCATGAGGAGCCCCAATGCGCTGCTGTTTGCCCGGTTGATTGCTGTGTTCCTGATGAAATGTACCAGGAGACAGTGGACCAGTTGATAGCCAAAAAAGATAAATTACACATTTAATTTGTGCTTTGCCTGTGCATAATTTTTGCCAGTTTTTGTACCGGCTGGGGATTAATTTTGTAACTTTATTACATATCTCAAGATATACAGCAGCGAAAGCTGCTCATTCAGTGGCGGGTGATATTTCCCGTCGTAAAAAGGTGAAGGAGAAACGGCCTTCACCTTTATTATTTGCCCAGGTGAATTAATGACCTGATTTTACTTTTTGGGTCTTCAGAAAGATTTCAGGGGTTTTACTGTAATAATTGTTAATCCCTGATGATTAACTGATCAAGAGGTTGGGCATCTTAATTTTTTCTGCAATATTTGCATAATACGTCCCGTTGAAGCGGGAGCAAAACCCACCAGACTTAAAGATGAAGAAGAATATAGCCCTTGTTACAGGCGGTTTTTCAGGAGAGGCCATAATATCATACAGAAGCGCAATAACCATTGATAGTAACCTTGACAGAAATTTGTTTAACGTTTACAAAATTGATATAAATCCCCAGGGATGGTTTTATGAACTTACTGATGGCCGGAAAGTGGAAGTGGATAAGAATGATTTTTCCCTGCAGATGGATAATGAGAAGATAAGCTTTGATGCGGTATTTATTGGCATGCATGGTACTCCCGGAGAGGATGGAAAATTGCAGGGCTATTTTGATACCCTCAAAATACCTTATACAGGATGTAGTGCAGCAACTTCAGCTATTACTTTTAATAAAAGATATGCTACTGCAGTGGCAGGAGCATCTGGTGTACCTGTAGCAAAATCAGTAATATTAATAAAAAATAGTTTTGGCAGCCCGGATGAAGTGATAGCGAACCTGAAGTTCCCTGTTTTTGTTAAACCCAATAATGGAGGATCCAGTATTGGCATGTCTAAAGTGAATAATCCATCCGACGAACTGGGGGTGGCTATTGAAAAAGCTTTTCAGGAAGATGACCAGGTGCTTGTAGAAGAAATGATCGAAGGAAGAGAATTTACTGTTGGCGTTTTTAAATCACTCGGAAATATAATTGTGCTTCCCCTGACAGAAGTAAAGGCACATGCGGATAAAGCTTTTTTTGATTTTGAAGCTAAATACCAGGGAAAATCGGATGAAACTACTCCCGCAGAAGTAGATGAAGTTATAGCTGATAAAATACGGGATATGGCAAGAAAAGTATATTCAGTATTTAACTGCGGGGGGATAGTAAGAATTGACTTTATTTACAATGAGAGAGAGGGTAAACCCTATATGCTGGAAGTAAACACCATTCCAGGCCAAAGTGAAGCAAGTATTGTGCCCCAGCAGGTAAGATCAATGGGCTGGAGTTTAAAAGAATTTTATACCAAATTGGTTCAGGAAAGTTTTGATGCCTGAAACCTATATTTTTAACCTATTAACCGGCTAATGTTCAAATTTATCACTCATCGTCCTCTGTGGATCAATGTCATTATTGGTGTTTTAATGGCCATTGGAATTTTTGCCTTATTTCTTCTTTCGTTGAACTGGCTCACCGATCACGGAAAGTATGCCACAGTGCCTTCTGTAGCAGGAAAAAACTACGAAGAAGCAAAAAGCATATTAAAAAAGGCTGGCTTTGATGTTGAGGTACAAGACTCAATTTATGTAGATACAATTTCTCCTTTAAAAGTTATAAAACAAATTCCGGAAGCAGATGAAGTAGTAAAATCAAATCGTACTGTTTACCTGATTATACGAAGGGCTGTCCCGCCGTTGGTGGAGGTGCCAAACCTTATTGGCTACAGTTACCGGAATGCTGAAATGGTATTAAAAAGTCTCGATCTTCGTGTAGGCGATACCACTTTTAAACCAGACTTTGCTAAAAATTCGATTTTGGAACAATGGCATAACGGTGCTGTAATTATTCCGGGTACCAAAATCAGGAAAGGTAGTAGCATTTCACTTGTATTGGGAGATGGTGTGGGTAAAACTGATTTTGCAGTGCCGGTCATAACAGGAATGACCTTTGGAGAAGCAAAAGAAATGCTTGAAAGTGCCGGTGTGGGTATTGGCGCAATAGTGATAGATGCAAATATTACAGATACGGCAAGTGCCTGGATATATAGGCAAAGTCCCGAACGCTTTGATGAGGAAAAAAGAATTCAGCGGATCCGCTCTGGTCAATTAATAGATGTGTGGCTGCAGGCTGATAAACCTGTTGCTGACAGCGTCAAAAAGAATACAGAACTATAACAACCGGTATTAATATATGCAAATAATCACAGTAGAAGAATTAAAGGCACGTCTTGATGCCGGCGAAAAGCTTAATTTAATTGATTGCCGGGAACCGGGTGAGTATGCTGAATTTAATATAGGAGCAAAACTTATCCCGCTTGGTCAGATACAGGCCATGCAGATTGACGAGATAGAAAATTTGAAAGAAGAGGAGGTGCTTATCCATTGCCGCAGTGGCAAACGTAGTATGGTGGCTTGTATGTTTTTGGAGACGCTTGGGTTTAAAAATACTAAGAATGTGGAAGGGGGTGTTTTGGCCTGGCAGGAAAAATTTGGGAAATAGTTATTTAAGTAAGAAGGCCGGTTTGAAAACCGGCCTTCTTACTTAAATCCGAATATCTACAAGCTGATATTAACACCAAACATAAAATTGATGCCTGCCATTGGAAAATAATAGTTCTCAGTAATGGTTTCTCCTCCCCAGATATAACTATAGGTGTAGCCGTTTGGCTCATATTTCTTGTTCAATATGTTATTTACCTGGCCAATCAGGTTTACTTCTTTTAGCCACTTCATTTTAATTGTATGAATTGCCCTTACATCTTGTACAAAAAATGCATTTAGCATCCTGCTTTTATTACTGGTATTGTCAAGATATTGCTTGCCGGCATATTTACTCAGGAAACTAAGTTCAGTATTCTTAAAAGGCAGAATATTCAGTGTGGAGGCTCCTACAACAGCAGGAGAATAGGCTATATCAGATAACGAGTAAGTGTTTAGTTTCTGGGTGCCATTATCATAATCATCAATATATTCGGAGAAATCCAATACCTTATTCCGGCTGAAGGTAATATTAGCTACAGCAGTCAGCCATGTATTGAATTTTATACCCCCCTGCAGTTCAATACCGGCTCTGTAACTTTTGGCAATATTTGTTCTTGTATAGGCACCTACATCATTTATTTTTCCTGTCAGCACCAGTTGATTTTTATAATTCATAAAATAGAATGTGGCAGCCCAGTTGAACTTGTTTATTTTTCTTTCTATTCCAAGCTCTATATCATTAAGCCTTTCAGCTTTCGGTTGTTGGGTTGTTCCTGCTTCAAAATCATCACGGTTTGGTTCTTTATTGGCTATACTGTAGGATAAATATCCTTTCCAGCCTTTATTAGTGTAGCTGATACCTGCTTTTGGATTAAAGAAATTATAGCGGTTATTTGTATTCAGGGAAGGATTATCTCTGAATCCTTCAATATTGTATTTTACATGCCTGAATTGCAGATCATAAAATAAGCTCCATTTACTGGCAAGTTGTGTTTGTTCTTTCAGGTAAATTGTAAAATCGGTTTTTTGTGCATCAAGATTATACCAGGTGTCAATCCCGGTCAGACCGTTTGATGCCCAGATCACTTTACCAAAATGGGTTCCATTATACCGGGTAATACCACCACCCAAAGTAGCTTGCGTTTTACCATCTTTATAATGAAGGGAGAAAATGTTGCCATAAAAATTATTATCCAGCCATAATTGCCTGATAAAATCTGAATTGAATATAGTATCAGGTCCGTTAACAGGATAGGTCATGCCATAATTTGCATAATCCTCATCTGCTTTGTATTGTTCATAGTAACCTTTCCCCTTTGTCAGAAAAACTGCAGTGTTGAAAGACAGTCTCTTTCCGATTGTTTGATTATAAAATAATTGGTAATGAGTCTGAGTGTAATTATCTGTTTCATTATCATGAGGTGTACCGGCCTTCTCTGTTCCTGCGTAATTAATCTTTCTGTTACCGGATTTTAAATCTGCTTCACTTATTCCATACCAGGCCTGGTATGTTTTTTCTTTACCAGAGAAAACATTGAGTCTTAATGAAGCTTTTTTGCCAATATAGGCAGAAGAAAAGTAGAATGACTTAAGATTACTGTTTGCCCTGTCAATAAAACCATCACTGCTGATTCTTGAAAGCCGAATGTCTGTTACAAAACCATTTTTCAGGCCTGTTCCAAATTTCAAAGTATTTTTCCACGAACTAAATGAACCGAAGCTATTGTTAAGTTCAGTATATCCCTCTTTATTCAATTCGTTAGTACTGAAATTAATGCTGGCACCAAAAGCTCCTGCACCGTTGGATGAAGTACCGACACCCCGTTGCACCTGTATACTTCCTGTGGAAGACGAGAAGTCAGGTAAGTCGACAAAGAAGGTTCCCTGGCTTTCTGCATCATTGTACGGAATTCCATTGAGCGTTACATTAATCCTTGTTGCATCGGTACCGCGGATACGGATACCGGTATATCCAATGCCATTTCCTGCATCAGAGTTAATGACCACTGAGGGTGTTTGGTTCAGCAAAAAAGGGATATCCTGTCCAAGGTTTGATTTAGCAATTTCCTTTTTTGAGAGATTCGTTTTAGTGAATGGTGCATTTTCGCCAGCCCGGACAGCTTTTACCTCGACGGGAGATAAAGTGTAAAAACTGTCTTTACTTTCTTCTTTTTGCTGTGCAATGGAATTTACGACTGATAAACAAAAACAGCCGTACATGATAATCCTCTTCATTTTTTTACATTTAATAGTTAAAAAATAAGAGGGAAACGCTGTTGGAGAAAGGACATATCTCAACTCCTTCCCTTCGCAGGCATTACCCTGACCAGGTTCTACGGGTATAATCTCAGATTCCGGCCATAGGCCGGAAACACCCCGGGAAACCTGCCTGCCATCTGGCAGGCATTGAAAATCAAAGCCTTCTGGTTAATAGGCCAAGAACTGATACAAAAATAGGAAGAAAATATTTATGGGATGTAACATTTCTACGCTGTTCTTCGTATCACTCTAAACCATAGTTTATGAAGAAGATATTATTATCGCTTTTATTGCTAGCCAGCACCAGCTCATTCCTTTTAGCACAAAAAACAATTAATGATGGAAATGCTGAAAAAAGAAATGTAAGCGGATTTCACGGTATTGATGTGGCAACTGGTATTCATTTAATTCTGACCGAAGGAAATTCTGAGGAAGTAGCAGTTAGTGCCGCTACCGTTGAATTCCGGAGCAGAATTGTTACGAAGGTGGAAGGCGGTATCCTTAAAATCCATTATGACAGTAAAACGGGAGCAATTAATAAAAGAAAAGAAAGTAAGGATTTAAAAGCATATGTGTCTTACAAGATGCTTGATCGCTTACATGTAACAACTGGTGCTGAGGTTGAAATAAATGGAGTACTTAAGTCCTCTTCTCTTGAACTCAAAGCAAATACCGGTGGATTGGTAAATGGCAAAGTAGATATTAGCTCTCTTAAGGTAAGTCAAAATACAGGTTCCAAAATTACACTTACAGGAAAAGCTGATAAGCTTGATATTGATGGTGATACTGGCAGCAAATTCAAAGGAGAAGATATGTCGACTACCAATTGTAATGTATCTGTTAGCACAGGAGCTATAATTTCAGTGATGGCAGAAAAAGAGCTGCAAGTAAGAGCAAATACTGGCGGGGTAGTAAAGTATAAAGGGAATGCATCTATAAGAGAAATAAAGACCAACACAGGCGGATCTGTTTCAAAAATCTAAATCATTTTCAATTAAGCAATATGAAAAAAATAACATTACTGCTGACCGGCTTAGTTTTCAGTCTTGGCCTTTTTGCCCAGATAAATGACCCCAATGCCCAGGTAAGAGAAGCAAAAAAATTTCATGGTATCAGCGTATCTAATGCCTTTGATGTTTACCTCAATCAAAGTAATGAGGAAGCAGTAGCAGTGAGTGCAGCCAGTACCAAAGACAGGGATATGATAACAGTAGAAGTAAAAAGTGGTGTATTACATATTGGCCTTCATAAAGACTGGAAATGGAACAAAGGGAACAAAAAACTGAAGGCTTATATTTCCTTTAAGGAG
>JAEUVO010000059.1 GCA_016786885.1 Chitinophagaceae bacterium
TAAAGTATCCGGACCTTCTTCAGGAACAATCACCAGTCCTGCTTCTGTTACAACTTCAGTAACCGGACTGGTTCAGGGAATTTATCAATTCGAGTTAACCGTTACTGATAATAGTGGTGCAACTGATAAAGACACGATGCAGATAACAGTGAATCCTGCACCGAATGTGCCGCCTGTTGCAAATGCAGGCATAGATCAGGCTCTTACTTTACCCACCAACACCACAACACTTGATGGTTCAGCATCCGGTGACCCGGATGGGACGATTGCAGCTTATGCATGGCAAAAAATATCAGGCCCTGCTGCGGGAACAGTATCCAATCCTGCTTCTGTTACTACTGCTGTGACTGGACTTGTGCAAGGAACTTATTTGTTTGAACTCACAATAACCGATAACAACGGCGCAATGGATAAAGACACGATGCAGGTGACTGTGAACGCCGCACCGAACGTTCCGCCTGTTGCTAATGCTGGCATAGATCAAAGTATTACTTTACCCACCAACAATACAACGCTTGACGGTTCAATATCCAATGATCCGGACGGAACGATTGTAACCTATGCATGGAATAAAATATCCGGCCCGGCTGCGGGAGCAATTAGTAGTCCTTCATCAGTTAGCACGGCTGTTACAGGACTGGTCCAAGGAACTTATTTGTTTGAACTTATAGTAACCGATAATAACGGTGCAACGAACAAAGACACTATGCAGGTAACAGTGAATGCTGCACCGAATGTGCCGCCGGTTGCCAATGCCGGCATAGATCAAAGTATTACTTTACCAACGAACAATACAACACTTGACGGCTCAGCATCCAATGATCCGGATGGAACGATTGCAACTTATGCCTGGGTTAAAATATCCGGGCCCGCTGCAGGAACCATCACCAGTCCTGCTTCTGCTACAACTTCAGTAACGAGTTTAGTGCAGGGTGTGTATCAGTTTGAACTCACAGTAACTGATAATAACGGAGCGACCAATAAAGACACTATGCAGGTGACGGTGAATCCTGCACCGAACGTTCCACCGGTTGCCAATGCCGGCATAGATCAAAGTATTACTTTACCCACCAGCAATACAACGCTTGACGGCTCGGTATCCAATGATCCGGACGGAACGATTGTAACATATGCATGGAATAAAATATCCGGGCCGGCTGCGGGTGCAATAACCAATTTTGCTTCCATCACAACTTCAATAACGAGTTTAGTGCAGGGTGTGTACCAGTTCGAGTTAACCGTTACCGATAATAATGGAGCAACAGATAAGGATACGGTGCAGGTAACCGTGAACGCTGCGCCGAACGTTCCGCCTGTTGCCAATGCAGGCATTGACCAGACTGTTACTTTACCTACTGATAATACAACACTTGACGGTTCCGCCTCAACTGATGCTAATGGAACGATTGCAGCTTATGCCTGGACAAAGATCAGCGGACCAGTGGCGGGAACAATAACCAATGCTGCTTCTGTTACAACTTCTGTAACCGGATTGGTTCAGGGAACTTATCAGTTTGAGTTAACGGTTACTGATAATAACGGAGCAACAAATAAGGACACCGTACAGGTAACGGTAAACCTGATTACCGCAGTCACTATTCTTCCATCGAATGGAAATATCCTTGTTAAGGCTTATCCAACCGTGGTGACAGGATTGATTAAGCTGTCTGTTACCGCAGCAGATTTTAACCAACCAACAGCGATAACTATATACAATGTTTCAGGCAATATTGTTTATAAAGGGCAAATGTTACGAAACCAGGCTACTACCGAAAAAGATATTGATATGACAGGCTTTATCAACGGGATTTACTTCATCGAAGTAACAATAGGAACAAAAGCAAGAGAAGTGATAAAGGTGGTCCGGCTATAAATGAAGAGCCTTTTCTTCAAAACGAAAATTGTCCTTCTCAGTCGTTGTTATATTTCTTTAACCTCTCAGATCGAGAAGGTATGTTATTCGACATAACTATTAGAAGATAAAGTTTATTTGATTTTTTATACAGTTCATGTAAGCGGTAGTTTTGTCACTGGTGCTTTTGACAAAATTCTATAGCTAAGTCGTAAAAGTCTTTGTCACCAAAACTCCAACCGCACATCCCTCTTGTCTTCTTTGCATAATCTAATAATGAAAGAGCTTTATCGTAATTCTTCTGAACTATGGAAGAAACAATCAGTAAGTCGGAGTCAAACCATTCACTTCTTTTGCTTGGATGTTGTTCAACGAATTGTACAAAGTTGTCTATATTGCTAACGGTAGAAGAAAGCTCATCAACCTTCGAATTTATTTTGTGCAACAGGTTACTGATGTCTGCTTTTAGCGTTTCAGGAACAACTTTTAACTTGTAGTCATAAACGTCTTTTGAGCAAACTACAAACGCTCCGTTTCCTCTAAAACTTAAAGGCGTTTTCCTATTGTCATTCAAATCCACGATTTCCCAAAATGTGTCGTCAATTATCAGGGGTTTAAATTCAAGTGAGCCGGAAACGGAACTGTCGAAGCCTGAAGTGTAAAATGTCGCTTCGTAAAAAAAATCCTTCACTGCTTTATAGGCAAACCATCCTTTAAATTTCCATCCGTTGGCTTTAGCTTCTTGCTTTATAATATTGTCCCATTCTTTTTCTTTCTGCTTGTTTAACGAGAGTGCCATTTATGTCTGCTTGTTGTAGAGTAGTGTCGTGTTAAAATTACCGCTTACGAGCAGGTATTGCCGATGGTGGGGAATTTTATATTCGTCCGCCGGAGCCACTGCCTGGCTTTTTTGATAAAGTTAAATATTAAGAACTAAAGTTGGGCTTTATTCGTCGAGCCCCGAACCGCAGCACAGCAGAATTACCGTTGCTGATTGTTCCAATGTCCAGCCCCACTATTGGCAATACCAATGTTGGTGGCAGTTAAAGTTTTTCAAGCTGAGAAATTCGTTCAGTGATGTATTTTAAATTTAAATGCCTATTTATGGATATTACTCTTTGATAAAAATGCAGAATAATTTTTACAAAACCTTTTTTCTTAAACGGGTTGCTTTCATTTTCCATTGTCGAATATTTTTTGTCACCAAACTTTATCAACAGAGAAATAAGTCTTTCCATTTCATTTTTTCGACCTCTTTCTATAATAAGATCTGTCAGACTATTGAAATCTTCATCTGTAATTCTGACGTCATCTATCTTTTCGTATCGTGTTAATCGTTCGTCAGTAATAATATCCTCAATTCGAGGATAATTTAATTCAATGTTTTTAGTGAACCAAAACTTGTATGTAGTATCAAAACTAACTATTGAATCCACCCATTCGCCATAGAATTGAGCTGTGTTTTTTACAACAAAACCTTTAAGGCCATTTTCAGAACCTAAGATTATTACTTCCTTCTTATCAGGAAAATTTCCATAAATATTTTTGTCTTCTGTGTAAGAGTTGAAATGGTAATAATATTGTTCTTTCAATTTGTCAAAAAATTGGATAACTCTGTCGATAGCTGGAAACAGAAAAGTATTAATGTCAATTTGGTTAACTCTACTATTGTTTACTGTTATCGGGTCTGAGTCGAGAAGAAAGTAAACCTCATTATAAAATGTATAAGCAGAATGAAAAAAGGTATTTCTTAATTCTTGAAAATGAGTCTCATCAAAGAATTTTGTTAAGAGATTTAGTTTACACTCTTCAAATAATATTGTTAGGTTACTGACTTTTTCTCCTGTTCCTAATAATCGGTCTCCTTTCTTTGTTTTCCAATATAAAATTGGCGAACCTCTTAAATTTAGTTTATTGTAAGAAAGGTTTCCAAGTATCCTATACAAGTCGCTGCTTTCAAAAAATGTTGAATACAAGAGCAGCCCAATCCTTGCTTTTTCTACAGAAGATAATTGGCTATACAAAATTTTATATTGCTCTATTGCGTTAAACCATTCAAATAAATTTGTGTTTGTCTGATTTTCTGCCATACCATAATTGTTAATTAAGGTTTGGACAAACTCAAATTCATTTGTAGTTCTTGCGTCAAGAAATAACTTTTCTATTTCTGTTAATGTCGAATCCATAAATGAAAGGTCAGAAGTTTAGGGTGTCGGAATTAATTGCCACCAACGTTAGGGCTTGGCGACGTGGCGATATTCCGTGTTACGTAAGCTGGGACTGAAGCTGATCAAAGATATGAAGATGAAAATATATTCTATAGCTGGGCTTTATTCGTCAGATTGATATGTAGCCGAACAATGTTATATCGATGAGGATATATTCGTAAAGCCGCCATAACGCCAAACCCCATGTTGCCTGCAGTAGTCTACGATTATTATAATAAGTCCTTTATTGACTGTATTAGTTTGTCCCAAGGTCTTGTAGCTCTGTTTGTAAAATCTAAATATTGAAGTGATTCTAATCTTGGATGAAGCGGTGTCTGTTTCAACATAATAGGAAATATATTCTTCCCTTTTCCCCAAGCATATGCCCACTCATAAGTAACATATTCTGATTTTTTTGCTTCAGGAGTCATTATTGCAATAACCGCAATTGATTTAGATATTCCTTCATCTATTTCCTCTCTCCAATCTTGACCGATTTTTAATCTTTCACTGTCTATCCACCCGGTGATCTTGCTTTTTTCTAATTGTAGTTTGAGAAGTTCTGCAAAATCAGCATCTTCATGGTCATGCGAAATAAAAACGATTTTTTCGGTTCTATGCACCACTTTTAATTCTGAATCTTGCTGAGGCTTATTATAGGCTATATTTTGTATAGTTTGTAATAACTCTTTAATTGATTTTTCTTGTTCATAAACGGTAAGTTCATCTAACGGTCGACCTCCTTGGGGGAACACTTTGCTTCTTACAATCCAGTTTACGGATGACCAATTTGACTCATTGCATATTACAGGAAAAATAAATTTATCTTTTCTTTCTGAAGTATCATTAAACAGTGCATTTAACGAACTTGAATTGATTTCTACATATGAAGAGGAAATTAGAGGTATAATAATATCCGATTCGTTAACTAAATTAATTACTTTTCTCTCTGTATCTTCAATAAGCTTTGAGTGCTCGATTCCTACATTTTTGCTAATAGCCCTTTGTTCAAAATATGTTGTTACATTTACATCACTGTTTTGTTTTTTAATTCTTGAAGCAAGAGTTTTTGCCAATTCATCTTGTTCGGGGAAGTGGTCAATATAAATTCTCATAATAGCTCTGTTATTTAAAATGTCTATTGCAGGCAACTCATAAATATACGCCACTCCTGGCATAAATTTCCATTGATAACCAGCGCTGTTTTATGCCAGAAACAATTTAATTATGTACAATGCTGTTCAAATTCTCTAAAACGCCTTCTTCTCTTCCTTCTCATTTTTCTTCCCGGCATTCTTTACATATTTCTCCAGCCATTCAAATTGTTCAGCAAGGGTATGCAATACATTTTCTCTTCCGGCATAGCCATGGCTTTCATAAGGCAGGCTTACATATTTTACCGTGCCGCCATGTCCTTTAATGGCATTAAAGAGTCTTTCACTCTGTATGGGGAAAGTGCCGGTATTATTATCCATCTCGCCATGTATCAGCAGTATCGGTGTTTTTATTTTATCTGCATAACTGAAAGGGCTCATTTTGGTATAGAGGTCCTGCGCCTGCCAGTAGGTTCTGTCCTCATTCTGAAAACCAAATGGTGTAAGCGAACGGTTATAGGCACCGCTGCGGGCTATACCAGCTTTGAATAATTTTGTATGGGCCAGTAAATTCGCCGTCATAAAGGCACCATAGCTGTGGCCGCCCACCGCCACCCGGTTCTTATCAGCCACACCTAATGAGTCAAGCACATGAATGGCGGCTTCTGCATTCATCGTTAATTGCTCAATAAAATTATCATTTGGTTTTGCATCTTTAGTTGTGGCCACGATCGGCATTTCTGCATTATTCAATACAGCATAGCCCTGCGTAACATAAAACACCGGTGAACCACCACCTACCATGGTAAAACGATGTTCGCTGCCACGAACCTGTGCCGCATCTGCCGCTGAGTTGAATTCCCTTGGATAGGCCCAGAGTATCACCGGCAGTTTGCCATCTTTTTTAGGATCATATCCTTTGGGCAGGTACAGATCGCCGGTAAGATCCACTCCGTCGGCTCTTTTATATTTTATTTTTTCCTGCGTTACTCCTTCCATCTGCGGATAAGGATTGCTGAATTTTGTCAGCTGCCTGTCGGCAATGCGGAGCCGTAAATTTTTGATCCAGTAGTTAGGAACTTCTTTTTCGCTTTCTCTCGACGTAAGCAGTTGCAGTTTATCTGCATCCAGCACTTTCACTACATTTTCAAAATAACCTTCTGTGCAGCGCCACAGCGTATCAGCTTTTTTGGTATGCACATCATAAGCCAGCAGGAAAGGAAGATCGCCTTTGGGCGAACTGCCGGTGGTATTGTTCAATAATATTTTATTTCCGTTATCGATCGTCCATAATACTTCCTTACCATATTTATTGGGTTGTGTAACCGGGAAGCCGGGACTGGAATAAGCATCAGTAGTATTCCGGGTGATCAGTCTTTCCAGGTCTTCTGTTACTGAATTGAAGCGATCGATCTGTGTTACCTGTTTGCTTCTTAATCCTTCGGTTACGATAGCAAGGTTGGCATCACCCCACACGGTGCCGGCATAGCGCATCTTTGTTTTAAACAGCAGTTTGGACATTCCTTTGAACGGTGCTGACAAAGCATACACCGCATCACGGTACTCCACATTCTTTTTGATAAAACCACTGTCAAGCGGCATACACCAAACGGCGGTGGCCGGTTCATCATCCCTCCATTCAAATGCTCTTGGTACCAGTTGCACATTATCATAACCAGCCGGGGCTGTTTCAGCAGAAGGCAGGTCGGCGAGTTCCTTTACTGCTTTACCCGTCATGTCAGTAATGGCTACCACAGAAGGAAAGCCACCGGCAGGCACAGTATAAGAGAATGGTTTTTTTAATGTGCGGATCAGCATATAATTTTTATCAGGCGATATACTGATCATACTATAAATAGCAGGCAAGCCAATCTTTGTTTCAATGCCATTTACATTCTTCACCAGTTGTGTGGTGGCATAAAATGCATAAAGCTGTTCATCATACGGGTTTTTGATAAGGTCCTGGAAAGTAGGACGGGGAGAAGCTTTTCCATAGTTCTCCTGCACCGTTGGTCCAGCCGGTACAGCCGGCCTGGCAGGGGCTGCACTGGCAGGCTTCAATGCTGTTCGGTAGAGTAATGTATTATCATCATACCACTGGTAACCACCGGTGATAGTATTCAGCGCCGTCTTATTTACTTTCATTGCTTTTTGTGTGGCCACATCTATTACATAAAGATCAACACGACTGGCGGTGGTATGAGTGAAAGCGATCTTCTTATTATTGCTGCTCCAGCTGATGCTGCCGGCGTATAATGGAACAGGCAGTCCGGTGATCTTAAATTCCTTGTCCGATTTTATATTCTTTAAATAGAGGTTGGTAACAAAATTCTGCCGGCTGGGTGCAAAATTTGCCGGGTTGATACGAAGACCGGCTATTCTCAATTCAGGCCTGGCCAGTTCTTCGACTGAGGGATAACTGCTGCTTTCCATTAGCAGCATCCAGTCTCCTTTATCATCCACACTTACATTGGGAGGACGTTTTGCCAGCAGCATATCTGCCACATCTTTGGGCGGTGTTTTATAACCACCGATATCCTGCGCAGGTAATATTGTAACAGATAGGATGAGTAAAAGGCAGAGGAGAAGGCGTTTGGTTGACATACTGTAAGATTTTACAGGAAGAAAGTTACGCCACAAAATGTTCGTTGTGCTACTAATTGTAAAAATCTTATTAAGGTTTTCGCACAGAAAGGAGGTGATTATGTTTTTCTGTAATACATTAAAGAAAAAAGGGTTATTAACCAGTGTTACACATACAATGCATCTGCAAATTCGGGTTTCTTCTTAAAAACGGCATTGGCAAAGGGGCAGAGCGGAATGATCTTTATTCCATGTGTTCTTGCATATTCTACCGCAGTACTTACTAACTGGTTGCCTGTGTTCTGGCCCCTGAGTTCATCGCTGACTTCGGTATGTTCAATAATCATCTTTTCAGCCGATACCATGGTGTAGACCATTTCGGCCAGGATATTACCTTCCTGCTGTACAAAGAACATCCCCTTACCGCCCACCTGTTTATGTTGGACCAGCATTGTGTATGTATTATGTCATAAATCTAAAAAGAATTTGCCAATGTCAATTTTGATTTTATATTTGTCTGGTAATGAGAAAGCATAACAATACATGGTGGTGGCATACAACTCTTAAGGGGCTGTAATGTCATAACTGTATTTGTACAATTATATTCAGGCCCCGGTTTACTCCGGGGTTTTTTGTTAGGGCACTATGAAGAAAATTGAAATTATAACTACATGTAAAAAAATGCTGGCTGATGTGTACACACCGGTTGGTATTTACCTGCGGCTGCGTGACCGTTTCAGGGATACGATATTATTGGAAAGTACGGATCATCATTCATCAGCGGACAGCTGGTCGTTTATCTGTGTCAATGCAATTGGCGGAATGGAAATCAGTTCAACAGATTTTGCTGAATTTAAATTACCGGGACGAAACCCGGAGAATATCTCGCTGAAAAATCCCGGAGAAGTACCGCAACTGTTGTGGGATTTTATGCAGCGCTTTGAGATTGCCAGTGGTGAAACAAAAGAAGAAAAATTTGCGCAAGGATTATTTGGTTACACGGCTTATGATGCCATTCAGTTTTTTGACACCGTTCAGCTTACCGGCCGTCAATCGTTGCCTGTTATACCACTGATGAGGTATCGTTTATACCAGTATATTATTGCTGTTAATCACTTCAGGGATGAATTGTTCATCTGTGAGAATAAAATAAAGGATATTGAAAGTGATATAGCGGCGGTGGAATCACTGATAAAAAGCAAAGATGTTCCCGTCTATCCTTTTGCGGCAAAAGGGCAGGAGAGTTCTGATATGACGGATGAGGATTATAAGGAAATGGTGAAAAAGGGAATTGCCAGTTGTCACCGGGGTGATGTGTTCCAGATCGTATTGAGCAGAAGATTTCAGCAACAGTTTACAGGCGATGAATTCAATGTGTACAGGGCTTTGCGGAGTATCAATCCTTCTCCCTATTTGTTTTTCTTTGATTATGGTGATTATAAGTTGATGGGTTCTTCGCCGGAGGCCCAACTTGTGATACAAAATGAAAAAGCAGTGGTACACCCGATCGCAGGAACATTTAAACGGACAGGAGATGATGAAGCAGATAAAGCAGCAGCAGAAAGATTATTAAAAGATGCCAAGGAAAATGCAGAACATGTGATGCTGGTGGACCTGGCAAGAAATGACCTCAGCCGCTTATGCGATGAGGTGCAGGTAGCACATTACCGGCAGGTACAATATTTTTCTCATGTTATTCACCTGGTGAGTGAAGTAACCGGTAAAGTAAGAAAAGGAAGCAATCCCTTCGAACTATTGGCAAAAACATTTCCGGCCGGAACATTAAGCGGGGCGCCAAAGTTCAAAGCAATGGAACTGATCGATGCATATGAGCCGACCGCAAGAAGTTATTATGGCGGCGCTATCGGCTTTATGGGATTTGACGGCAGTTGCAATCATGCTATTATGATACGGACTTTTTTGAGTCAGCATAATACGTTGACGTACCAGGCGGGTGCCGGTGTGGTGGCAGCCAGCAACCCGGAGAGTGAGTTACAGGAGGTAAACAATAAATTAGGGGCATTGAAAAAGGCGATTGAGATAGCGGCAGGAATTAGTTAACGGGTTGACAAGTTGATACGTATGATACTCATCAACTTGTCGGCATTTCAACTTATCAATTTATATGAACATACTGGTTTTTGATAATTACGATTCCTTCACTTATAACCTTGTCCACCTGGTGGAGAAGATAACACATGCTAAAGTGGAAGTGTACCGCAATGACCAGATTGCTTTGGAAAAGGTGAAAGAGTATGATAAGATCATTTTATCTCCCGGGCCGGGTATTCCGGAAGAAGCAGGTTTGTTATTGCCATTGATAAAAGAATATGCGACTACTAAATCTATCCTGGGGGTTTGTCTCGGGCACCAGGCGATTGGGGAAGCATTCGGAGGGAAACTGGTGAATTTGGAAACAGTGTATCATGGAGTAGCTACGAAAATTGAAGTAGGAGGTAAGAAGCCTGATGCCAGAAGTCGTTTATTTGAAGAGTTACCAGATATAATTGAAGTAGGACGATATCACAGTTGGATAGTGAGTGATGAAGGATTTCCAGGTGAGTTGGAAATAACAGCAAGGGATGAGAATAATTATATCATGGCATTGCAGCATAAAACCTATGATGTGCAGGGAGTGCAGTTTCATCCCGAAAGTGTGCTGACACCGGATGGGGAAAGGATATTAAGAAACTGGTTGAAGAATTAATTTGACAATTAGGAAATTTGAAAATGGGACAATGAAGAAGATACTTCAATATTTATTTGAACATAAAACGCTGACAAGAGAAGTCGCAAAAGATGTGCTGGTAAACATCGGTAAAGGAGTTTACAACGAACATGAAGTAACTGCTTTCATGACCGTCTATTTGATGCGCAGCATTACCATTGAAGAGCTGCAGGGTTTCAGGGATGCATTACTGGAATTATCGGTAAAGGTTGATCTGGGTGGTTACGAAACAATGGATATTGTTGGCACCGGTGGTGATGGAAAGAATACATTCAATATCTCTACACTGGCCTGCTTCATAGTAGCAGGCACAGGACAAAAAGTAGCCAAGCATGGAAATTATGGTGCATCTTCTGTCAGTGGAGCCAGTAATGTGATGGAGCAACTGGGTTATAAATTCAAAAATGATAATGAAAAACTGAAAAAAGAGATTGATGAGGCTGGTATTTGTTTTTTACATGCGCCATTGTTTCACCCGGCATTAAAGACAGTAGGGCCGATACGAAAAAACCTGGCCATGCGGACCTTTTTTAATATGCTAGGTCCGATGGCCAATCCTGCCAATCCTTCTTACCAGTTAGTAGGGGTGTATAACCTGGAAATGGCGAGGATATACAATTACCTGTTGCAATTGGAAGGCAAACCATTTACCATCATTCATAGTTTGGACGGTTATGATGAGATATCCCTGACCAATGACACTAAAGTGATAACGAATGAAGGCGAACGTATCATGACACCAGAGCAGCTAGGAAAAAGAATGGTGTCGGCACAGGATATCAGCGGCGGCAATAGTGTAGAAGATGCGGCAAAGATTTTTACTACTATATTAAAAGGAGAAGGCACCTGGGCACAGAATGCAGTAGTACTGGCCAATGCGGCAATGGCCTTACATTGCACAGGAAGATACAGATCGTATGACGAAGCATATAATGAAGCGGTGAAGAGCCTGGAGAGTGGAAATGCGAATAGAGCATTAGCAAAGCTGATCTCAATTCAATAGCCGGGGGCTATGGACTGCCAAGGGTTTTATGAATTGTCAAAGTTGTATGAGTTGTCGAGTTTGTGAGTTGCCCAGGGTTTTATGAGTTGCCCAGGGTTTTAACCCTGGGAAAAGAAATGATGAAAGAAAAAATAACAGGCTTCAGCCATGAGTAATATTCTGGACACAATAGTAGCAGCTAAGAAAAAAGAAATTGAGCCATTCAAAATGAAGAGCCCGATAGAACGATTTGAAAGGGATGGCTTTTTCTGGCAGATAAGCAACCGGTCGCTGGTCAGTAGCTTGTTGCAGCCCGGCAGTACAGGTATCATAGCCGAGTTCAAAAGAAAAAGTCCGAGTAAGGGGTGGTTCAAGAATAAAGAACTGGAAGTGGAACCAGTAGTAACGGCATATAATAAGCATGCAGCAGGTATTTCAGTGTTAACCGATCATGAGTTTTTTGGTGGCGACCTGGATGACCTGATCCAAACCAAAGTAGTGACAGATATTCCCGTGCTGCGCAAAGATTTTATCATTGATAAATGGCAGATAGCGGAAGCGAAGGCCTTTGGGGCGGATGTTATTTTATTGATTGCAGCCTGTCTTACTCCTGCCGAAGTAAAAGAATTTGCTGCGTATGCAAACAGCATCGGGCTTGAGTCGATATTGGAAGTACATAATGAAGAAGAATTAGGTCATTGTTGCGATGAAGTGAGTATGGTGGGAGTGAACAACCGCAACCTGAAGACATTTGAAGTGGATATCAATACTTCGTTGCAACTGTTTGATAAGATACCAGCCGGCAAGCCGGCGATCGCCGAAAGTGGTATCAGCAGCATTGATACTATTGTAACTTTGAGAAATGCCGGCTTCAGGGGATTTTTGATCGGCGAAAATTTTATGAAAGAAGAACAACCGGGCAAGGCGTTTGAAGAATTTGTAGCGGGACTAAAGTCCCTTTAGTAAATGAAATAGTTGCCCCGGCCTTAAGGCCGGGGCAACGTAATAATCAAATTAATCCGGGGCTTTAGCCCCACAACCAATTCAAGTATGAATATAAAAGTTTGTGGTATCACCGAAATGAAACAACTGCAGCAGCTTGACGGGCTGGATATTGATTTTGCCGGACTGATCTTTTATCCCGAATCATCCCGTTATGTTGGTGGTAAACTGGATAAGAAGGAAGTGAAGAAGGCTGATTTTGATTTAAAGAAAGTGGGGGTCTTTGTTAATCCTGAGATGATTGATGTACTGGATGCCATTGATGATTACGGACTGGAAGTGGTGCAGCTGCATGGTGATGAAAGTCCTGAGATGTGCGAAGACCTGAGCAGTGAAGTGGAGGTGATAAAAGTATTCCGGATCACCGGCAAAGAGAATATCGATAAGTTGGTAGCGCCTTATGATGCAGTTTGTGATTATTATTTATTTGATACTGGCGGATTGAAAGAAAGTTTTGGTGGTACCGGCCAGCAGTTTGACTGGAGTATCTTAAATAAAGCCAAAATAGAAAAGCCATTCTTTTTAAGCGGCGGCATTGGTGTGGAAGATATAGCTAAAATAAAGGCCTTTAAACATCTTGATTTTTTTGGTGTGGATGTAAACAGCAAATTTGAAACATCACCCGGTGTGAAAGATATGAGCAAAGTGCTGCAGTTGAAAATGGGATTGAAATAAATAACATGTTGGAGAAAGAAACATACAAACAACCAAATTCACAGGGCTACTATGGATCATTCGGCGGAGCCTACATTCCCGAAATGCTGCACCGCAATGTGGAAGAACTGCGGACAAAATACCTGGAGATCATCTACGAAGAAGATTTTCAAAAGGAGTTTCAGCAATTATTGCGGGATTATGTGGGCCGGCCAACACCTTTGTATTTTGCTGAACGGCTAAGTAACCGGTACAAAGCAAATATCTATCTGAAGCGGGAAGACCTCTGCCATACCGGGGCACATAAGATCAATAATACGATTGGGCAGATTTTACTAGCACAGCGACTTGG
The DNA here is from genome assembly GCA_016786885.1 of Chitinophagaceae bacterium. Lineage (GTDB taxonomy): Bacteria > Bacteroidota > Bacteroidia > Chitinophagales > Chitinophagaceae > JJ008. The sequence continues at coordinate 13,455 of JAEUVO010000059.1, forward strand.
GAAAAAAAGAATCATAGCAGAGACAGGCGCCGGTCAGCATGGAGTTGCTACAGCTACGGTATGTGCATTGAAGGGCATTGAGTGCATTGTGTACATGGGAGAAAAAGATATTGAACGGCAGGCGCCGAATGTGGCCAGGATGAAAATGCTGGGAGCCACGGTGATACCGGCTACCAGCGGCAGCAAGACATTAAAAGATGCAACGAATGAAGCGATACGGGATTGGATCAATCATACGGATGATACTCATTATATTATTGGTTCCGTAGTTGGCCCTCATCCTTATCCCGATATGGTGGCAAGGTTCCAGAGTGTGATCAGTGAAGAGATGCGGAAACAATTACTGGAAAAAACGGGTAATGAATTACCCAATTATATAATTGCCTGTGTGGGCGGTGGCAGTAATGCCGCCGGTGCTTTCTATCATTTTTTGGATGAACCTTCAGTACAGTTGATTGCTGTGGAAGCAGCCGGTGAAGGGATCAACAGCGGAAAGAGTGCGGCTACAACACAACTTGGTACTCCGGGTATTTTGCATGGCAGTAAAAGTTTGCTGATGCAAACAGAAGATGGCCAGGTAGTAGAACCGCATAGTATCTCAGCGGGTTTGGATTATCCCGGTATCGGCCCCCTGCATGCACATTTGTTTGAAAGCGGCCGGGCTACGTTCATGAGTGCTACTGATAAAAAAGCATTGAATGCAGCATTTGAACTGGCGAAAATGGAAGGCATTATCCCTGCACTGGAGTCGGCACATGCTTTACATGCATTGAAGATGATCAACTTTAATAAGAATGCGGTCGTGGTGGTTTGTTTGAGCGGAAGGGGGGATAAAGACCTTTCAACCTATATGAAAGAGATGGAAAAATAATGTTGAATGAAAAGGATACAGGAATTATTTGAAAGGAAGACTAACGGCGTTATGAACGTTTACTGCACCGCAGGATATCCCCGTTTGCATTCAACTATTGAAGTAATGAAAGCACTGCAGGAGCATGGTGCCGATATTATCGAACTCGGTATGCCTTTCAGTGATCCGCTGGCAGATGGTCCGGTCATTCAGCAAAGTAGTTCTGTTGCATTAGCGAATGGAATGACAATTAAAATATTGTTTGAGCAATTAAAAGATTTTCGCAAAGTGATTTCCGTTCCGGTGATTTTGATGGGTTATATGAATTCAGTGCTGCAATACGGCTTTGAAAAATTTTGTGCCGATGCAACAGCAGTTGGTATCGACGGGTTGATCTTACCCGACCTGCCGGAGTATGAATTTGAAACAGAATATGGTTCTATTATTAAGAAATACGGTCTTGATTTTATATTTCTTGTTACTCCGGAAACTTCAGACGAGAGAATTAAAAAACTGGACAGCCTTAGTTCTGGTTTCCTGTATGCTGTTTCGTCATCTTCCACTACAGGTAGCGAAAAAAGATCTGACAGCATCGAAACATATTTAAATCGGCTGAAAAGCCTGCAGCTTGCAAACCCGGTACTGGTAGGTTTTGGCATAAAAGATAAAGCTTCTTTTGATGCCGTTTGTCAGCTGGCTGACGGGGCCATTATCGGCAGCGCCTATATTAAAGCATTGGAAAACAGCACTGATGTTAATGCATCCACAAAATCCTTCCTTTCGTCCATATTGGGCTGAGAAGGTTTTCTCCATCCGCTATCATTCTTTAAATTTGTAAACTATTTTCATACCTGTATCGTTTATGAAAACTAATTACCAATTATGAAAAAAATTCTTTTTCTTTTATTTACAGCACCCTTTTTTGTGGCAGTACAAGCCCAACCGGCAGGTTTTAGTATCGATGGCAAGCTGGATGGATATCCTGATGGAACAGAAATCCGGCTGATAAAAAACGGGGAGAATACCGAACTCACTTCTGCCAAACTGGAAAAAACAAAATTTGTACTGAAAGGTGCTGTACCGGAAGCGGTTCTTTGTTTTTTGTTCATCGGGGATGAGCCAAAACCGGTGGAGGTATATGTAGAGAATAAAATGATCTCTTTCAAAGGGGATAAAAGTAAACCGGGTGAGTACAAAATCGAAGGGTCTGCTTCCCATAAGGATTTTGCCGATTTTGTAAAGGACTTCGTACCGATGGCTCAACAGTTAAGTTCTTTGGGTAATACTATCAATTATACTATGCCAGGCCCTGGAAGGGATAGCTTAATGGTCACCTATCGTGGATTACAGGAAAATATTCAGAAAGCCATTGATAAAACAGTAAAGGATAAACCCAAATCATTAGTAACGGCCTTTATCTTAAGTGCTACGTATGGTTTTAATGAAGATCCTGTTATGCTGGAGCAACGATTTAATAAACTGGATGCGACCGTCCGTGCATCGCAGTCAGGAAAAGACCTGGCGGCGCAGATCGCTGAGAATAAAATAGGGGCCATCGGTACGATGGCAATGGATTTTACACAACCGGATACAACAGGAACACCTGTTTCTCTTTCTTCTTTCCGTGGTAAATATGTGTTGGTGGATTTCTGGGCCAGCTGGTGCGGCCCCTGCCGCCAGGAGAACCCGAATGTAGTAGAGAATTATAATAAGTTCAATGCTAAAAACTTTACTGTACTCGGAGTATCGTTAGACAGACCCGGGCAAAAGAAAAAATGGCTCGATGCCATTAAAGAGGATAAACTCGCCTGGACACATGTAAGTGATCTTAAGTTCTGGGATAATGAGGTGGCCAAGATGTATAAAATACAAGGCATCCCCCAGAATATCCTGGTAGACCCGAATGGTAAGATAATTGCCAAAAACCTGAGAGGCCCTGCACTTGAAGCAAAACTGTGTGAAATATTAGGTTGTAACTAAATATTGATTTTCTTTAAATGAAACCGGGATCAAAAGATCCCGGTTTTTTTATAGTCAGTTTATATCTTTTCCTTCTTTCAGTTTATCAGCAAGCCCTTGCACATATTTTTTATTTGCTTCATCAGGTGCTTTGTTTATTGCCATATTAGCATATTTCAAAGCATTTTTAAAATCTCCCAGGCCAGAATAACCTCTTGTTAATCCCATCAGGGTGGTGAACTGGTCCGGGTTTTTATCATAGTTCAACTTAAATATATCAAAGGCCTGTTTAAATAATTTATAACTAAGAAGCTGGCGACCGTATTGATGTATCTCATTCATACTGCCAAGCGGTAATGCTTTTTTCATTATTTCAGCAGCTTCCTCATTTCGTCCCAGTTTGTTAAGTACTTGTGCACGGGTACCCCAGGCGGTGAAACTCTTTTCGCCACCGAAATTATTGGTAGAAGAATCAGTCCACCGAAGTGCCTCTTCCAGGTTCACATTTCGCTCCACACACCAGCCGGCTGCCTGGTCCCAGCTTTGCCAGATAAATCCTTTTTCAGTCCTTAATTCGTTACGAAATGACTCAATCTGTGTTTTTATATAGTCTACTTCTAATTTGAAGGCAATAGATAATTTTTCCCACTGTAATGAAATGGTAGCTGAGTTTTCTGTTTGATCGCTGAATTCATATTTCAGCCATTCAACTGATTTATCAAGTGGCTGAGGTTTTACTTTCACCCGCAGGGCATCTTCTTTTTCGCTATAATAGTAATGACCCCAGGATCCGGAATGCCTGGAGAAAATCAGTGTACTTTCATTGGGATCATACGCAATGAAGAATCCATACTTGCCGGCGGATAATGGTTGTCCCTGTATTTTCACATCTGTTGTAAATTCTATGGTCGTGTTTTCATTGGCCCCTGCTCTCCAGGGAGCTGATTTGCTGCTGCCAAACCCCGGGTCAGTAAAACCAACGGGTACCAGTTGCCCCCATATTTTTCCTTCACGGCCTTTTACACCCGGCCGGTCATAGTGGATGGTGACATCGGTTAACCCGACCCGCTCCGTTACAGATGCTTTTTTGTTGCCCCCGCTTGGCAAAACAGTCAGCGGTATTTGCGCAAGGGCAGGAATAAAGAGTGCAGCAGTGAATAATACAGTCAATATCTTTTTCATAACCTGAGTTTTATACTGCCAAACTAACCAGTTAATTCAAAGTAAGTTGCTGAATATTACCAATGTTAAATAGTGTGGATGAGTTGCAGCCAGAAAGGATATGAGGCAGGACGGTATTTTTGAATACCGAAATATCCGTACCTTAAAGCAAGAATCTTATCGCAAGCATACCAAACCGCCAATCATGAAAATTCTATTCGGATTTTTATTGGTCATTTTTTCTTTGCAGTTGCCTGCACAAATTCTGAATAAGTTAAAGAACAGGGCTGAAGGCAAAGCAAGGGCGGAAGTAAGCAACGCAAAATACGATGCGAAGAACAAAGCAAGAGAAGCAGCCCATAAAGAACTGGATGACTTTAATGCACAGTTCGACTCCACCGATCTTGATTATGCCATCCTGCTTAGTGATAATGCCGGTGTGTTCGGGGGAAGAGGTAAAGGGGAGTTTGGCGCTAAGTTTATCCGCCTGGCAGGTATAGCTAATTCATTGATCAAAGATGCTGATCTTACTGATGAGGAGAATGCAAGATTAAATCTTCAACTGGGGCAATCAGCCTATGCTACAGGAAAATATGTGTATGCGGAGAAAAGATTGACCGCTGCCAAAAGTTATTTTGAAAAAGGATACCTCACCAGTGACATGGGATATCTCAAAACTATATCCGGTCACGGGTTATTGTACACAGCTATGGGACGTTTCGTCCAGGCAGAAAAATATACTGCTGATGCACTGAATATGAGACAGGAGAAAATGGGTAAGGAGAATATGAGTGTGGCTGCATCCTTGAATAACTATGCGGTTTTGCATTATAATCTTGGGCAGTATAACGAATCGGAAAAAGAATTTGAGGCAGCGCTTTCTGTCATAGCAGCAAATAATTTGAAAGAAGCGATGCCTTATGCTATTGTCTTAAACAACAAAGCGATTCTGTATCAATCGATGGGCCGCTATGAACAAGGTGCAAAACTGCTGGAAGATGCACTTCGCCTCGCCGGGCAGCTGGAAGTATCAAAAGCAAAGAACCACCTGAAGTTTTTTTCTAACCTGGCATTGTTATACCAGCAGATGGGTAAGCATGCTGAAGCAGAACGGATATACCAGGGATTGGAAAGAAGACTGGAAAGGGGCAAGCCTGAGTATGCCAATATGATGAATAACCTGGCCATTCTTTACCTGGTTATGAAAAAAGATGACCAGGTGGAGGATCTTTTGAAAAGATCAGCTTATATCTATAAAACAGCAATAGGTGAAACAAGCCCGGCCTATGCAAAAGTGGTCAGCGACCTTGGGAATTTTTTGCGTTACAAAGGCCGTTATGCTGAAGCAACACCAATGCTGGAAGGTGTATTGCAAAACAGGGAGCAAACATTAGGCGCAGATCATCCTTTGTATGTGCAGTCGAAGGAGGACCTTGCTATTTTATGGTGGAAGAAAAAAGAATATGCTAAAGCCTACCCGTTATACAGGGAAGTGATGGAAAAATCGCTGGAATTTATCAACCGGTATTTTCCGCCGATGAGCGAAGCGGAGAAAGCAAAATACTGGGATATTCTTTCAATGAGGTTTCAGCGGTTTTATAACTTCTCGCTTGAAGCAGCAACCGTCGATAAAAAAATAATTACCGACCTGTTCGAATACAGGCTGGCTACCAAAGGACTACTGCTTAGTTCTGTAAGAAAAGTAAGTGAAAGTATTTTAAAAAGCGGTAATGAGCAGTTGGTAAATGACTATATAAGCTGGATCGATCTCAAGGAACAATTGACAACTTTATATGCTTATTCGAAAGAGGAGTTAAAGGAGCAAAGTATTAATCTTGATTCGTTGCAGGCAGTAGCTAACTCAATGGAGAAAAGACTTTCAGAGAGTTCAAAAGAGTTTTCACAATTCTACTTTACGAGTAAGATCACTTATGACGAAATAAGAAGCAGGCTGAAACCGGAGGAAGCACTGATCGAAATAATCAGGATAAGAAATTACGACCAGGTGCTTACTGACTCTTGCCGGTATATTGCATTGGTAGTAACTAAAGAAAAACCTGAGCCACAGATAGTGTTATTGTCAAATGGTACAGACCTGGAAGGCAAACATTCCAAGGCTTACCGGTTGTCAATGAAGAATAAAGTAAGTGATGAGAAATCTTATTCATACTACTGGGAGCCATTTGAGACATTGGTAAAAGATAAGAAGAAGATATTTGTATCACTTGATGGGGTGTATAGCCAGATCAACCTGTATACACTGAAACAACCCGGTGCCGATTTCCTGATCAATAAATATGATATTGTGTTGCTGGGTAATGCAAAGGACATTCTCAATGGTAATGACATTTCTTCGTCTGTGGCAAAAAAAGCAACGCTGATCGGTTTCCCGGCATATGGGTCATCATCTATCCCTCAATTGCCGGGTACAAAAGCAGAAGTCGATGCTATCAATAAAGTTTTGAAATCTTCCGGTTACCAGGTGGCGGAATTTATGCAAAATGATGCAACGGAGATCAACCTGAAATCCACCACTAAGATTTCCATCTTGCATATTGCCACGCATGGTTATTTTTTGAAGGATGTGGAAAAAGCCAGCTGGCCAATTGGAGTACATGCTGATAATGCAAGGGAGAATGTATTGCTCCGTTCGGGATTAATGCTGAGCGGTGCATCTGAAGCTGACAGAGAATCAGCCGGCCTGGAGAACAAAAGCAACGGTGTTATTACTTCTTATGAAGCCATGAATTTGGATCTGCAGGGCACAAACCTGGTAGTGCTGAGTGCCTGCGAAACCGGGTTGGGAGAAGTAAAAGCAGGAGAAGGTGTGTATGGTTTGCAACGGGCTTTCCTGGTAGCAGGAGCTGATGCAATCGTAATGAGTTTGTGGAAAGTGGATGATGTTGCCACGCAACAGCTCATGAATAATTTTTACACCAACTTGACAAAGACAGGTGACAAACAAAAAGCCTTCAAGCAGGCACAGCTGCAATTGATGACGAAATTCAAAGAACCTTTTTACTGGGGTGCTTTTGTAATGATGGAAGATTAGGAAGCAGCGTAACGGGTGCACTCTGCAGATATATTTAATGGCCAAACTTTATTTCGTTTTTACACAGTTCATCCTATGTTTGTGTTGTGCGAAGTTCTTCATGGAAATATCTCTGGGAGACTTTTCTTTATCTCATCGGGAACTAGATGACCCGGTATACTTGTAAATATTGTTTTCAAACTTACCACATCATTCATTTGGCCCCGGGCTTTTAAGTTTAGAGCAAGAGAAATTAGCGAGGGGGCAAGGGCTGAATAAAGACTTTCAATTGATTGTCCTTGAATTGTCTGATGCATCCACGCAGGTGTAACGCCTTTGTCCGTTTCGATATTAAATGTCCAATAGAAATGCGGTATGCCTAATTTTTTATATAGTAAACTTTGTTGCTCATAAAAAAGCACAGCTCTTAAGATTTCCTTCTTTTTTTTCAAAATATCCTTATCATAGATATCGTCATTTGTGAGGGTGATTATTGGGTTTCCCAAGTCAACAATATATTTATTGCCATCGCCTTTATCAGATGGGCAACCTTCTAGTGATTCTTTTACTACCCCATGCAAGTCTTTTCTGTCTGGGTTGTTCCTAAGCGTTAACTCCAATAAGGTAGGATTTGGAAATTCGAAGAAAATGAAATTTAGTGCCGAAGTATTGTATATATCTAATCTCATTTCCTTTTTATGAATTACACCAATTAAAAGCGGAATTTCCAATCTAAACAGCCAAGATAAATTTTCAGCTTTCCATTTGGATAAGTCAGAATCACCATAAACTATCTTTTCTTCTCCTGAGCTTTTCACTTGAATAACAAAAGGAAATCCAAAAGATAAATTGCCAGTCTCCTCGTTTGCAAGTTGACAATAAAAATCAAATCCTATATCTTCTTGTCTGGGGACTGCGGTAACAAGTCCTAATCCGGACAAAAGATAGTTTGCTAAATATTCTGACCTGTCGCCTTCTCTAAAACTATATAATCTTATTCCCGACATAAGGGGTTAAATAGAATTTCGCACAACGAGCAGGTATTGCCGATGGTGGGGAATTTTATATCCGTCCGCCCGGAACCGCTGCCTGAATTTTTTTGATAAAGTTAAATATTAAGAACTTAAACTGGGCTTTATTCGTCAAGCCCCGAACCGCAGCACAGCAGAATTACCGCTGCTGATTGCTCAAATGTCCAGCCCCACTATTGGCAATACCAATGTTAGCTGCCGTTCTTTTCTATGTCACTAAGCAGTTGCTTACATTTGACTTGAATACTATTAATTATGGGGTCATCATTTGCATACAAAAATTCTCCATGCCAGCCATCCGATATAAGGTCTAACCTTAGTTGAGGTTTTGCATTTGCTGGAATAATATATTTTTCAATTGTAAATGTTTCTAAATTTTCATGCCAAGGAATATGGAATTCCTTTTGTTCATCAAGTCCTAACAAGGATTTTTCAAAGGTCTGCATAGTAAATTTTCCGTGTTGTCTGGCTCTTCTAACTTCTGCAGTTGTATCATCGTGATTGTCATGTTGGTAAAAGCTTGGATTTAAAAACCAAGTTTCAGAAATTGATTTTGGATGTGTGTCAAAATATTGTTTGAATTTGGAACTCTCCGTTTTTACTTCGTTAATTGGAACATACATAACTAAAAACTGTCCATCTGTATCGTCAAATTTGGAGTTGTCGACGGCAAAATATAAGGCAACTTCGGGTTTCAGTGTCCAGTCGAGAAGTCTTGTTGGAATACCATAATGTTGTGCTTGGCTTAGCCATGCCCAGTCATTTTGAAAAGCATAAGGATCGTTATGTAAAAAAATTCTATGGGCACACTTATTAGCTTCAATTTCTTTTTTGAATAATTCCAAAATTTCATTTTCTGCTTTTTCAACAATCTCTGGTGTTTTTAAATTTCTTGTCAAGCTTGGCTTAATTAACCAGTTTACATCTAATTGTCCACGGCAGAATTCTTGTCGAAAGGGAAGACCGTAGGCTTGTGTTATGGCACGCCTATGTCTAATTTCAGAAATTATTTTGTTGAAATCTTCTAATGATGTTATCGTTCCGTGAATGGTCATATAGAATGGCAGCTAACATATGTATTAGCGAAACTACGAAGTGTTTTATTTAGGCCCTTAAAAAATTGCCGGTCTGGTTTTCAGCAGCTTAGACTATTTATGCAAGATTTTGCCGTCCAAAAGGAGTTGCGACAATCCACCCGTGCAGATCAGATCAGCTTGTGTTCATAGGCATACTTCACCAGGCCAATGACGGAGTTGATATTCGTTTTCCGGAAGATATTTTTGCGGTGAGTTTCTACGGTGCGTTCGGAAATGAACAATTCTTCGGCTATTTGTTTATTGTTATATTCTTTTTCTATCAATCGGATTATCTCTATTTCCCGGTCGGTAAGGTGAGCTTCCTCTTTTTGTTTTTTGCGCTGGCTGCTCCGCTGTAATTCATCAATCACTTCTTCGCTGAAATAAATACCACCGGTGGCGATTTTTTCTAATGCCTTTACCAGTTCCTGCTTGCCGATATTTTTAAGCACATAGCCTGAAATATCAGCGTCATTGATCATTTCATTGACCAGGTCGCCCTGGCCACTCATTGAAAGAGCCAGAATTCTTACTTCAGGAAATTTTTCTTTTACTTTCCGGGCCAGTTCGTTGCCCGGCATCTTTGGCATCATTACATCGGTGAGCAGGATATCAACAGGTGTTTCAGCCAGTTTGGTGATTACTTCGGTAGAATCGGTAGTGGCAAAGGCAAAACGGAATTTCTCATGGCCCTTTAAGAGGCTCATCAGTCCGTCAATTACAATTTGGTGGTCATCAACCAGAGCCAGTGTGATCTTTCCGCTTTTCATCAGTGGTAATGGCTTGTAAGATAGGTCAAAATTGGGTTTGGTGCTGTACATATACAAGATTTTACAGCCAGATGCAGGTGCAGGGATAATTTCTGTTTGTAAATTGTTAAAGAGAGAAAGGAACAGTGAGCAGGGCTTACTTTCTAAAGATATGATCAGCAATGAAGGGGAACATGCAGGGCGACAACTGTGCCACGGCCGGGAGCAGAATCGAAATCCACAGTCCCTTTCAAATATTCTATACGGGTGGTTATGTTTTTAAGCCCGATGCCTTCAAATTTTTCTTTGTCGGTGGTATCAAAGCCTTTCCCATTATCTTCAATAGTACCGCTGATGCCATCTTTATCTTTTATTAAAGAAATATCAAGAGTGGTTGCTCCCGCATGTTTGATGGTATTGTTCACACATTCCTGTATTACACGGTAGAGGACTGTTTCCACATTGGAATCCAGTCGTTCATCAAGGCCTTCTGTGTACACATGTACTTTGAGTGTCTTATTGTTCAGTTTATCTACAAACTCCCGGATAGCAGCACCCAGGCTGCTCTTCAGCAAAGCATTCGGCATCATAATATGGGAAACTGTTCTTACCTCTTTGCAGCTTTCATCCACCAGTGAAATGATTTTTTCAAAAGATTCTTTGTGCTCAGTATTGCTGAATTGTATTTCTGATTCAAATGCAGACAGGTTCATTTTAGCAGCACTCATCATTTGCCCCACTCCGTCGTGCAGGTCTTTGGCAATGCGTTCCCTTTCATTTTCTTCTGCTTCCATCACTGCTTTTACTGCTATTTCCTGTTGTCTCATTATTTCAGCCTGCAGTTGTGTTTCCTTTCTCAGCCGGTATCTTTTGTATTGTGAATAGATGAGTAAACCGGCAAGTAAAACCAAGCCTGCTATTCCGATAAATAAGAAATTCTGCAATCTTATTTTGTTTTGCTGGTTTTGTATCTGCTGTTCCCGCTGTGCGGTCTCATATTTTGTATTCAGTTCTTCTATCTGCCTGGTTTTTTCCAGCGCATAGAGACTGTCACGAAGCGCTGACCGTTTCATGAAGTACTGGAAGGCCTTTTGAAAATCACCCTGTTTCTGGGCTACGGCGGAAAGTTCATTGTAATTATTTGATTGCAGTTCCGGGTACTTCAGGTGTTCTGCCATCTGGTTACTTAAACTGAGATACTCGACAGCTTTATTATAATCACCTTTGCCGTTCATGGCCACGCCAAGATCGGAGTAGGTGAGTGCTATGGCAAAACTGTCTCTCAGTATTTGCCGGATATTAAGTGCTCTTAATAAATTCTTTTCGGCCAGTTCATATTTTTTTTGGATCACATATACTCCGGCAATATTGCTGAGCGAATATGATACACTGAGTGAATCCCCGGCTGCTTCGGCCAGTTTCATAGAAGATGTATAGCGGTTGATGGCTTCTGTATAGTCCTCTCTGTATTCAAACACCACACCGGATTCATTTAGTATCATGGAAATGCCTGCAGTATCGTTTAATTGACGGTAAATGGCATCCGCTTTATTATAGTTTTGTAATGCCCTGTCAAGATCTCTTGTTTTGCGATAGAGTTTTGCCAGGTCATTATAAACCGGGGCCAGTTTCTTCTTTTCATTTACCTTCTCAAGAATGGCAATCGATTCATAAAAATTCTTAGCTGCCACATCATACTTGCCTTTGAAATAACTGGCCACCCCGATGTGACGTTTTATTTCTGCAACACTTACCGAGTCAGTGTTCTTTCTAGCCAGTTGCAGGGCTTTATCTCCTTCCATCAGGGTAGTATCAAAATTCTTTAACTGGAAAGTCTCCAGCAATTTTAAAGAAGCATTTATCTGGTCATTGTACGATCTTTTAGTATCTATGACAGAGCGAAGACTGTCCACAGTTGATTGACCGTAAACAAATGCAGCTAAAAAAAGTGCTGTGATGAAAGTTGCCGTATACTTCATATAGGATTTACAGGTGAAGTACATCCTTCATGGTGAAAAAACCTTTTTTGTCTTTGATGAATTCAGCTGCCAGTACAGCGCCGGTCGCAAAACCGGTTCTGCTATGTGCTGTATGAATGATCTCAATGTCATCAATCACCGATGAGTATTTAACGCTGTGTGTGCCTGGTGCAGGATCTACCCGCTGGCTGATGATCTCCAGGTCTTCGGGGTTATCGCTCAGTTCATTCACCCATTGTTTTTTTCTTTTTATTTGTTCTAGTATTTGTTCCGCAATAGTAATGGCTGTGCCGCTGGGAGCATCTTTTTTTTGTGTGTGATGAGTTTCTTCCAATATCACTTCATACTCCTTGTAGGGAGCCATTAAAGTCGCCAATCTTTTATTTACTTCAAAAAAAATATTAACTCCTACACTGTAGTTGCTGGAATAAACAAAGCCGCCATTTCTTTCATTACACATTTTTTTTAGTTCATCCAGTTTGCCGGTCCAGCCGGTGGAGCCGCATACTACAGGAATATCAAAGGCAAGACATTTTTTTATGTTATCATAAGCGCTATGCGGACTGGTGAACTCAATCGCTGCATCTGCTTTGACCATATTTTCCCTGGTGAACTCATTCAAGTTTGGCTGATCTATTTTAATTACTACCTGGTGGCCCCGCTGGATAGCTACTTCTTCAATGGCCTTTCCCATTTTTCCATACCCGATTAGTGCAATTCGCATGCTGAAAGTTTTATTAATACAAATGTAATTATTAATGCCCCTTGCAGCTACCCGTACTGGTACGGATATATCATTTACCGATTTTCATCACTATACTGAGGCCGTTGGTCCTGGCTAACTCGCTATAACCGGGTTTGAATTGAAGGCTGAGCTCGGGACTTACATCAAAGCTTTTGAGATGGGCATCCACGGTGGCATCCACTACATTCAATCCCCAAAGCAAGATGAAGAACAATGCTGAGTAATCAATATCACGTCGAAATTGATTGCGGTAGTACCGTAATGATTCTTCATCCAACGGTTTAAGTTTGGATTTGATCTGTGAGAATAATGCAGAATCAGTGCCATTTACCCGCATGTTATATTTTACACGGTAGGCAAAACGGGTGTCTTTGTAATTGCCAAGGTTATAAAAGAAGATACCGGTACATGTACCTAATGCACCATAAATGATTGGAAGCTTCCAGTATTTTTTATTGTATATCTGCCCCAGCCCTGGTAAGATGGCTGACCGGAGAGCCGCCTTCTTGGGGCTATGGGCTTTGATGGCAGAATCGTACCGGTTGCCCGATGCAACTGTGTTTTTGATTACCGGAACGGAGTCTTTTGTTGATATTACAACAGGTTCTTTTTCCTGTGCATGAAGAGATACAACAGAAAACAAAATCAAAAAAAAGACAAAAGAGAAAACTATTCTCATGATGATTTAGTCAAGCGGTGCATTCATTTGTCCCAGTATTTTGTTCAGCTCTTCCTGCGAATAATAATCAATAATGATTTGTCCGCTTCCGTTGCGGCTGTGCCTGAGCTTGACCCGGGTGCTGAAATGCGATGCTAATTTATCTTCTATTCGCTGAAAGGCAGGGGCCAGGTGACTTTTTGAAGATTTTTTAACAGCCCCATTTTGTTTGTACAGGTTTCTGACCAGCGCTTCTGTCTGACGTACTGATAGCCCCTTGTCTTTTATTTCTTTAAAAATGTAAAGTTGTTTATCGATGGTGTCTACATTAACCAATGCCCTTGCATGGCCCATGCTTAGTTCACCTTTTCTTACTGCTAATTGAATATCAGGCGGAAGTTTGAGTAAACGTATAAAGTTGGCCACGGTGCTCCTGTCTTTACCCATTCTTTCTGCCACCTGCTCCTGTGTGTAATCCAGTTCCTCCATCATCCGTTTGTAACTGAGAGATATCTCCATAGCATTGAGATCTTCCCGCTGCAGGTTTTCCAATAAGGCCAGTTCCAGCAGCTGCGAGTCATTCGCCTGCCTTATATAAGCAGGAATATCTTTTATGCCTGCCAGTTTTGCTGCTCTTAATCTTCTTTCACCAGAAATAAGCCGGTATTTACCACTTGGTAATTTTGAAACAGTAACCGGCTGAATGATGTCGTGCAGTTTAATAGATTCTGCCAATTCCTGCAATGCTTTTTCATCAAAATCACGGCGGGGTTGTTTGGGATTGGTTTCAATTTCATCAATAGGTATGCGATTGGTACCAGTGGCATTTTCAACGACTGTTGTTTTTAAATGCCCGCTGCTTGTTTTTAAATCTGTATCTATACTCTGTAATAAGGAACGAATTCCTTTACCCAGCAATTCTTTATTTTGTTTAGGAGTAGACATTGATCTTACAGTTCTAAAATTCTTTCTTCATTTTTTATTTTCGTCATATCATTCTTTTGCAGGATCTCCTTGGCAAGATTAAGGTAATTCATAGAGCCTTTGCTGGCCGCATCATATAAAATTACCGGTTTGCCGGCACTTGGTGCTTCTGCAAGCCTTGCATTACGGTGTACGATAGTGCTGAATACCATATCGTCAAAATGCCGGCGCACTTCACTTACGACCTGGTTGCATAACCGGAGGCGGCCGTCATACATTGTCATGAGTATTCCTTCAATTACCAGTGCCGTGTTCAGCCGGCTTTGTACAATTTTAATAGTATTTAACAACTTGCCAAGTCCTTCTAATGCAAAAAACTCAGCTTGTACCGGGATGACAACAGAATCGGCAGCAGTCAGTGCATTGACAGTGATCAAACCTAAGGAAGGAGAACAATCAATAATGATAAAATCATAGTCATTACGTACTGATTCCAGCAGGCTTTTCATAACCATTTCCCTGTTCGGGTAATTGATCATTTCAATTTCAGCGCCGACCAGATCGATATGTGAAGGAATAAGATCAAGATTGGGTATCTCCGTTTTCAGGATCACATCTTTGGCTTTTGCCTGGTTTACCATGCAGTCGTACAGACTCTGCGTAACATTGTGCAGGTCAAAACCCACTCCGGTGGTGCTGTTGGCCTGGGGATCCCCATCCACCAGTAATGTTTTGTATTCCAGCACAGCAAAACTTGCCGCCAGGTTGATAGCGGTAGTCGTTTTTCCTACGCCTCCTTTTTGATTAGCTACACCGATTATTCTTGCCATTTTGCCGAAAACTCCTTGATATTAAGTTAATGTTAGTGGTAAAATTGCCGACTGAAACTAAGAACGCAAAATTAAGTTTTGCCCATTTAAGGGCATTCCGGCAAAAATAAGCGTTCGACAAAAGACTGCCTATTATGATTACCAGCTTAATTTTGAAGTCTATTTATGCGTAACTCTCCTTTTTGGTGGATTTTTATCGGCTTTATGGTGCTATTGGATGTGTATTTTTTTCATGTCCTGAAAGTAATTACAACTAATGCATCTGCCAGGACAAGACTGTTTATCCATACTGGTTACTGGGTCCTATCGATAGGTGCTATAGTAATATTGCTATTGCTGCCATACCTGCATTTTGAAAAGCAGGCGAAACTGGCCAAGAGTACCATTTTCGCACTGATTGCAGGCTTGTTTTTTGCCAAAGTTGTTGCTTCCTTATTCTTTTTGATTGATGATGTCCGGCGGGGTATTCAATGGGCTGGTACAAAATTATTTTTCAGCCCTAAATCCGGTGATGTTGCCAGTACGGGAGAAACAATATCCCGCTCCATCTTTCTGAGCTGGGTAGGTATGCTGGCAGGAAGCGGACTTTTTGGAACTCTTGTTTATGGTTTTGGAAACAAACACCGTTACCAGGTAAAAAGAATGAAGCTGAATTACCCTAATCTTCCGGAAGCCTTCAAGGGAGCCAAAATTGTCCATATATCAGATATTCATTCAGGAAGCTTTAGTGATAAACAGGCGGTGATGAAAGGGGTACAAAAGATCATGGATGAAAAACCTGACCTGATACTTTTTACCGGTGACCTTGTAAATAATGTTGCTTCAGAAATGGATGACTACATGGATGTCTTTAATAAATTGAGTGCCCCTTTAGGTGTTTATTCCACCTTAGGTAATCATGATTATGGTGATTATGTAGAGTGGGGCAGCCCTGCTGAAAAATCTGCTAACCTGGAAAGACTGAAACAGGTACATGCAGCAATGGGATGGAGATTACTGATGAATGAACATGTTGTGTTGGAAAAAGATTCCCAAAAAATTGCACTGCTCGGTATCGAAAACTGGAGCGATAAAGCAAGATTTCCCAAATATGGCGACTTAAGAAAAGCGTATACAGGTTCAGAAGATCATACATTCAAAATACTCATGAGCCATGACCCTTCACACTGGAGAGCTGAAGTGTGTGAATCTTACAGAGATATTGATTTGATGCTCTCCGGACACACACATGGAATGCAGTTTGGCGTTGAGATCCCTGGTTTGAAATGGAGTCCGGTGCAGTATGTGTACAATGAATGGGCAGGCCTGTATGAGAAAGACGCCCAGAAGCTATATGTAAACAGGGGTTTTGGTTTTATAGGTTACCCTGGCCGGGTAGGTATTTTGCCTGAGATTACAGTACTGGAACTGGCTTAAAATGGAAATCCTGATTTAAACTGGCCTCCCAAAGGTTAACTTATTGACATTCTGCTCAATATTTTCTCTTCCCCAGCGTTTTTCAGGGGTGCTTTATTAAACTTTTTTTTAGCCTTTTAGTCTTAAACCGACATTAAGGGCTTCATCACCTGTTTAAAGAGCTGACCTCAACTGCCTGATGCTTAAAAAATGGTTCATACTCATTGCCTTTTTCACCGGCAGTGTTGCTGCCTATTCGCAGGCCAGCAATGCTGATTCTTCTATTGCACCTGTCAGCACTGTTGCGCTATTGGATACTACTATTGACTATGATGAATTATTCCGGGATTTTGACTCTTTCATGGACTCTATTTTGACTCCCCGCAGTTATTTTTTGGGCAGTTTATCCGTAGGGAAGGGCTACTATAATTTTTCTAATAAGAGCAATTTTACAGTTACGACAACTAAAAAATTAAGCTACTCTCCAACAATTGGGTACTACCATAAAGGAGGACTTGGAATCACCGGTATCGGCTATATAGTTGATGATGGACAGAATATGAACTTTTATCAGTCAGGTATCAGTCCCTCTTACGATTATTTACAAAACAGGAAGTTTGCAACAGGGGTTTCTTATACAAGATATTTCACTAAAGATTCTCTGCCGTTCTATACAACACCATTACAGAATGAATTGTATGCCTATTTTATTTACAGGCAATCGTGGATAAAACCATCTCTCGCAGCAAGCTATGGCTGGGGCAGCCGCAACGATTATATGGAAAGAGAAGAACTGATCCAGGATCTTCGTTTAAGAAGGAGAGGGTTTACTTATATTAATACAGAGGAAACAGTAAGCGATTTTTCAGTGATGGCCTCTGTACGGCATGACTTTTATTGGCTTGATATTTTTTCGCTGAAAGATCATATCCGTTTTACGCCACAACTATCTTTTACCAGCGGGACTCAAAAATTTGGATTTAATCAGACTTCTTCCACATATGCTACGGCTATACGAACAGGTAACAATATTCTTTTCAACACTGATAATGTGTATCTCGATGATGAGATAAAATTTCAACCACTTTCACTTTCGCTGTTTCTCCGCAGCGAATATTCTATAGGTAAATTCTTTCTCCAACCACAAGTAGTGCTTGATTATTATTTTCCAGTCGCTTCAGACAATTTTAATGTACTGTTCTCGTTGAATGCCGGTTTCTTTTTCTGATGCATGAGTATTTAGAAAATCTTCACAATTTTTCTGCAATACAATAGTTACATATTATGTTTACGGAATTACTTATTTGTCGTTAATGAACTTTAACAGGCAGAATGGGTTACTGGCATTAAACTTGAAAAATTTTTCTGTCCTCTAATGCAGGCGCAAAAACAATTAAAACATTAAATCATGAAAACAAAACTCCTTTCGCTCTTTGCAGCTGTTTTATTCTCCCAGGCCATGATGGCCCAGTTTCATCTAGGTGTCAAGGCCGGTGCCAATATCACTAAAGTGGATGGAAAATCTTTTAAGGATGAATTCAGGTATGGTTACCACCTGGGTGGTTTTGCAGAAATCAGGTTAGGTAACAAATTGGTATTACAGCCTGAAGTTCTTTTCAACCAGTATGCCACCAAACTTGACAGTAGCTACAAGAATGTGTATGAAGACATTTTTGACGGCAACAGCAATATTAAGCTCAATTATTTGTCGATTCCTGTCTTGTTGAATTATAAATTAGTCGGAAATTTTATTTCTCTCCAGGCCGGGCCACAATTCGGCATTTTGATTGACCAGAATAAGACATTACTTCAGAACGGAGGCAATGCTTTTAAGAGCGGAGACCTTTCTATGCTTGCAGGTGTGCTGGTAAGACTTGGCCCTATCCGAGTAAATGGCCGCTATGCAATCGGTCTGAATGATATCAGCGATATCCCTGATGATAACAAATGGAAAAGCCAGGGTTTCCAGGTATCCGTTGGATTAGCCCTGTAAAATCGTATTCCTGATGAAAAGGGCCTCCTATCTGGGAGGCCTTTTTTATTGTAAACAACTACTTTTCAACTACATAGTTTGGCAGTCTTTAATTGGCAGGCACGAATCTTGGCAATACTGATTTCACACTATATTTTTACCGTTCCCGCTTTGCGGATGACAGATTGTCTAAAGAAGATTTGGCTATGAATATTGAAAAATTTTTGCTGCGATCAGAAGATGAAATGGATTTTTTGCCCATCATTCCACTTAATGAAGGTGACCAGGAAGACCCCAATGGGGTTGAGATTCCTGCTGAAATAGCACTTTTGCCTCTTCGTAATACGGTTCTTTTCCCCGGGGTGGTGTTGCCCATCACGGTTGGCAGGGATAAAAGCATTAAGGCTGTTAATGACGCTTATAAGACTGACAAATTGATTGGCGTAATAGCGCAAAAAGACAGCAATGTGGAGGACCCTGAAATAAAAGACCTGGAGAAAGTAGGCACTGTTGCCAAAATCGTCAAAATGATCAAAATGCCGGATGGAGGTACCACGATCATTATTCAGGGTAAAAGCAGGTTCCTGGTGGAATCGGTTTTTGAGGATGACCCCTATTTCAGGGCAAAGATCAAAAAACTGGAAGAAGAAGAATCACCAAAGGATGAGGATTTTAATGCCTATGTTGCCAACATCAAGGACCTGGCCGCTGATATTGTACAACTATCACCCAATATCCCAACAGAAGCTTCTATCATACTTCGCAATATAGAGAACCCTTCTTTTCTTATTCACTTTGTCTCAAGTAATCTTAATACAGATATTAAAGACAAGCAACGTTTACTCGAGTTGAACCAGATCCGTCAGCGGGCCGACTTACTGATGCAGTTACTGCAGAAAGAGTTACAGTTTGCGGAGTTGAAAAATAAAGTAACTACAAAAACAAGAACTGAACTTGATAAACAGCAACGGGAATATTTTCTGCAGCAACAGTTGAAGAGTATTAAGGAAGAATTAGGGGGCGACAGTAATTCGCAGGAAATTAAAGAAATGCAGAAAAAGGCAGAAGCCAAAAAATGGCCTGTTGCTGCAAAAGACCTGTTTAAGAAAGGAGTTGAAAAGCTGGAACGGATGCACCCAAGCACTCCTGATTTTTCCGTGGTGTACAATCATCTTGACCTGATGCTTGATCTGCCGTGGGAAGATTATACGGAGGACCATTACGATCTAAAAAAAGCAAAACAGACGCTGGATCATGATCATTATGGTATGCATAAGATCAAAGAACGGATATTAGAATACCTGGCAGTATTAAAACTGAAGGGGGATATGAAAAGCCCGATACTTTGTTTTGTAGGCCCTCCTGGTATCGGTAAAACATCGCTAGGACGAAGTATCGCCAATGCGATAGGCAGAAAATATGTACGGTTAAGTTTGGGTGGATTGCATGATGAGAGTGAGATCAGGGGACACCGCAAAACTTATATAGGTGCTATGCCGGGTCGTATTCTTCAGTCAATTCGTAAAGTAAAATCATCAAACCCGGTAATGATATTAGATGAGATTGACAAAGTGGGCAGTGATTTTCGTGGCGATCCTTCTTCTGCCTTATTAGAAGTACTGGATCCTGAACAAAATCATACTTTCTACGATAATTATCTTGAACTGGAGTACGATCTCAGCAAAGTATTGTTTATTGCTACGGCTAATAATATTCAGAACATTCAGCCAGCATTAAGAGACCGCCTTGAAATAATTGATCTGAGTGGTTATGCCGTAGAAGAGAAAATGGAGATAGCAAAACGTCACTTGTTTCCCAGGCAGAAAGAGCTGCATGGATTAAAGAATACCAATTTCAGGATCAATGATAAGGTGCTCGAAAAAATCATACAGGATTATACCCGTGAAAGTGGTGTGAGGGAGCTGGATAGACAACTTGCTTCTATTATGCGTTACCAGGCCAAAGAACTGGCCTTGCATGAAAAAGTGAAAACGTCTTTGGGGCCAGATGATATAGAAACTATTCTTGGTAAGCCAAGGTATAGCAATGACATTTATAAAACAGCAAATATGGCGGGGGTGGCTGTTGGCCTTGCCTGGACCTATGTTGGCGGAGATATCCTGTTTATTGAAACCAGCCTGAGCGATGGTAAAGGTGAATTGAAACTTACCGGTAACCTCGGTAATGTGATGAAAGAAAGTGCAAGCACTGCGTTGACTTACCTGCAGTCAAATGCCAGAAAATATAAACTGGATCCCAGGCTTTTCGAAAAGAAGAATATTCATATCCATGTACCGGAAGGGGCAGTGCCAAAAGATGGACCCAGCGCTGGCATTACGATGATGGCGGCTATTGCTTCTGCCATGACAGGTAAAAAGGTAAAACCTTTCCTGGCAATGACCGGCGAGATCACCCTGAGGGGGCAGGTATTACCTGTTGGGGGTATCAAGGAAAAAGTATTGGCAGCTAAAAGAGCCGGTTTGAAAGAGATTATTTTATGCTGGCAGAATGAGAAAGATGTACAGGAAATTGAATCTGAATTTATAAAGGGTATCAAATTTCACTATGTAAAAACGATGAGCCAGGTACTTGAATTGGCCCTTGTTTCAAAATAATCTCATTTTTTGTCAACCAACCAGGTTTATGATTGTTGTTGTTATTTGCATGTTGGTTGTTTAAGGTTAGTTCCGCATGGCGGAAAAGAAATCCCTCTTGTTTGCAGGAGGGATTTTCTTTTTATAACACTTATTTTCGTAATGCTTTGAACAAAGGGTTTACGATATTATTATTTTTTATATGTATCGGCAGTGATGCACAGGTTCTGGGTGGCAATTCTGTGTTTAACTTTTTACGGCTTTCCAATACTCCGCAATTAACATCCCTGGGAAGTGTGAATATTTCTCAACCTACTGATGATGTTGGGATGGGCTTTAATAATCCTGCGTTACTGAAAGCATCAATGCATTCTCAGATGAACGCTGTGTTCAATAATTTTTATGGAGGTATCAAAGTCTTTCACTTATCAATGGGCTATCGCAGTGAAAAATTGAATACTAATTTTCTATGGGGCCTGAACTATTTCAATTATGGAAGTACTGCCGAAACGGATGCCGGAGGGAATATATTGGGAAAATTCAGGCCGGTGGATTGGGTGATGCAAGTAGCAGCGTCCCGTAGCTATTTAGAAAAATGGAATTACGGGGTAACATTGAAGTTTATTAGTTCAAACTATGGACAATACCGGTCCAATGGTATTGCAACTGATATCGGCGTTTTATTTACTGATACTGCAAAACTGTTTTCAGCTTCAGTGGTGATCAAAAATCTTGGTTTCCAACTAAAAAAGTATAATGCGGAACAGGAAGAATTGCCTTTTGACCTGCAGGCCGGAATCACAACAAGATTAGCAAAAGCACCGTTTGGGTTTTCGCTAACAGCACAACGATTGCACCAGTTCGATATTTTGTACAATGACACCATCTTCAATAATGAGAATGGTTATGCAAACACCAATGCTGGTAAGTTTTCGTTTGGTAAATTGCTCAGCCATCTTGTTCTTTCAACAACTATTTATGTTGGGGATAAAGTAGAAGTACAGGCCGGATATAATTTTCTCAGGAGAAAAGAACTTAATATAGGCAATGCAGGTAATGGGATGAACGGATTTTCTATAGGAGCAGGGGTGATGCTTGGCAAACTAAACATTCGTTATGCCAGGGCTTATTATCAAAGTAATACTGCTTTTAATCAATTTGGGTTAAATATGAAACTGAACCAGTATTTTGGGTTGGGAAAATTTGGTGAAAGAATCGGCTGGTAAACCTAGCTGATCAGTTTATAAAGCTCGAAAGCCTCAGCATATGCACTATTACACTGTACTCCTCTTACCTTGGCCAGCGACCGGATAAAATCTTCCTGCATATAATTACGATGGGCCTGTGATTGGTATTCTTTCAGTGCTTCTGTTTTTTTTGTCAGATCACTTTCACTCAAACGGATAAAAAAGTTGGTATGAAAACTGTAATTATTCCAGGGCAATTCATAACCGGCAAAGGTTGTATTCTTAAAAGCTCTCAATCCTTCCTGGTGAATAACCTGGTGATCCTGGTGCACATCAGAAGTGGCAGGCAATAAGACCATATCCGGGGTGATCTTTTTATTTAATAGCAACAATTCTTCCAGTATCTGTTGTCTTGATTGGGGAAGTTCTCTTACTTCATAATTAAAAAGTACGAGATTAGCGGGTTTAATTCCCAGTACACTTGTTGCCTTTCTGCATTCCTTTTCCAGGGTATCTGCTGCCAGGCCAGCAGGTAATGATTTTGAGCAAAGACAAAAAGCCGCATAAAAAACTTCTCTCCCTTCAGCACAAAATTTGGCTATGGTGCCGCCACAGCCCAATTCACCATCATCAGTATGTGGTGCCAGTATTAGTATTTTTTGTGGATTGAACATAAAAGTCAGTAAAAATAATCTTTATAAATGGCCTTTCAAATTGTATTAATCAATTAAATAACTGCTGGAATCTTTGAGGTAGGGCAATTGCTGCCTGAACTCTGTATTTAGGATTGTTCTGAAAATATTAACGGAAGATAAGCTGTCGTAAAACCTTGTATAATTATCGGATGGCAGATGAACAGCTGTCAGATTCAGAAAATGATATTTTGTATCAACTGGTTGAGTAAAATGACGAAAACCATGGTCTCCCATTATAATGATGATGGGTGGCCTTTCTGATGATTTCAAAATATGATCAACCAATGACATGATCTGCGTATTGGTATATTGGAGGTATTCTATGTAGGTGGCTTTATTTGTCTGGTTACCTTCAGTTAGTTCTTCAAATGGTCTTTCTTTCCCGTTCTGGTCAAAGTAATAAGGATAGTGTGGCATCATCAGGTGTGTGTATACAAATTTTGGCTGTACAGATTTTTTTTCTGCCAATCTCATGGTGAGGGTATAAATATTTTCATTATTGTTTTTATTGTAATAGGTAAGGGTTTTCAGGTTGCTTTTCGATTTCCACCGGGTAATCAGGTTAAACCGGATCTCTTTATCAAAACGGCTCAGCAGTGTTTGTGAAGTGATCAGCCGGGTTTTGGCAGGTAAAAATGTCTCTCTTGTTCGGGCAGGTTGGCCTTCAAAATCAAAAACGGAGTAGTTATAGAATGAATAATTATGATGTTTTAGAAATTGCAGCAGTTGATTATCCCTGATGGTTTCATAGCAGTAGGTAAGATCTTTCTTTCCCCGTTCTCTTCCCTGCAGATCCAGGTAATTCATATTCAGGATTGATGCAACTGAAAAGGGGGTGTAATTATAATTGCTGAAACTTTGGGGAATAGTGTGAAATTTTCTCTTTTCCAGCTCTGCAGTAAAATTGTTATTATCAAAAACAAAAAGGTCTTTGAGTGCTGTATTACCGGCATACTCATCCATTAGGATGAAATAGATATCCGGCTTTGAGCATGAATCACATGCATCGAAAATTGCAGGAAGGGAGGACTGACTATTTCTTTTGGTTAGTGATTTACTTAGTAATATGCCAGAATCAATCAATATTAGCAATAACAGGAAAGTGTTTAAAAACCGGGTGACCTTAACCGGTTCTTTTTTTATTTTTTTTAAAATAACTGCAAGGACAATGAGCAGTGAAAAGAAGAGTGGAATAACGAATGTATGCTTACTGACGAATGAAGCAGGAAATACATTTCTCAAAAAATCATGCATGCTTCCAAAAAAGAAGTGAAGTGCCATAATCCCCAGGGCCAGCAGGTTAGCTTTTGTAAAATTTTTGTAAAGTAACCAGGCGGTAAAAGAAAGTAAAACTGCAGCCCCAATATAGGTTGCAGTCAGTAACAAGGCATCTTTCACAGGCACAAAATCAAAATTTTCGGTAAACCCATGCAATACAAAAAAGAATGGTAACAGGTAGAGAAAAACAGGTTTATTTTTTATGATATTCAGCATGCTTCTTAGTGTCCTGCCCCGGTGATTATTTACTTCTCATATTCATTAGAAATAAAGACAGTTGAATCTTTTAACATCGGAAACTGTTGCCTGAATGAAGTATTCAATACCACCCTGAACTGGTTTACCAATGATATATTACTGTAAAAACCTGCATAATTTCTATCTGGCAGCAGAACAGCATTAAAGTTATTATATACTTCCGATATGGAAGAGGGGTTTTTCGTTTGCCTGAATCCATGATCACTGATGAAGACAATTATTGGGGGGAGTGGCGAATTTTTTATGATATGATCAATGAGCCCGACGAACTTGGTATTGCAAAATTGCAGGTACTGGATATATCTCTCCCTGTCAGCATTGTACTGCTCCAGGTTTTGCCAGTCATAGGGTAATCCTTCTTTATTAAAATAATAGGGGTAGTGGGGCATCATCAGGTGCGTATAGACAAATTTTGATCTCCCTTTTTTCTGTGACGCAATCTCTGTGGTAAGGGAAATGATTTTTTCATTATTCTTCAGGTCCTTCAGATTTATTTTTTTCAGAAACTTCTTAAGGTTTAAGGAATGTACCAGGTGATAGCCCAATTCCTCTTCTATACGGTTCAGCAATGTTTGGGAAGTGATAAAACTGGTTGTAGAGGGTATAAAAGTTTCGTCTGTAACAGCCGCTTGTTGGCTGAACCTGAAAATAGAGTTGTTGTGTATCGCATATCCATGTCCCTTAAAGAACCGGGCTACCCGGTTTTCGTTGATCAGCTCATAGCATTGTTGCACATCTTTTTTAACCCGGTGATTGCCTTTAATATCGCTCAGGTAATCCATATTGAGCAAAGAAGCCACCGAAAAAGGGGTTGAATTATAATTTGACGAACTGTTTTGTACTATAACAAATCCTCTTTCTTGCAGGGCATCAATGAATGAAGTGTTTTGAAATCCAAAATTTTTGCCAAGGGTCTCATTGCCGGCATATTCATCTGCTACAATTAAATAGACATCAGGTCTGGGGCAATCGGCACAAAAGGAAGAATTAAAATTTCCACTTAATAATTTTTTTTGCTGCTGTTTTTTGATTGTAAAAAATAATAGTGGTATTTCAATAACAAGGAGTATAGTAAGCAGTGCAGTGAGGTAGAAAGAAATTCTTGTAAGCTGCCAGTCTTTTCGTTTTAGCAGGTAAAAGAAAAAAATGATCAATAGTATAAGAACCGGCAAGATAAAACTGTAGCGGGGTATGAAAGAGCCTGTGAAGATATTTCTTAGAAAATCATGTGCAGATCCGAAAAAAAAGTGAACAGAAAGCAGGATAAAGGTTCCAAATGCTGCCTTGCCTGATTTTTTAAAGAGCCATAATAAAAGAAAAAAAATGATCAGCGATGCAAATGTGTACACTAATAATAGCTGCAGAATATCCATAACGGGTACAACAGGGTAATGCTGCCTGTAACCGTTGAAAACAAAGAATAACGGCAGTAACAGAAAATAAAATGATTTTATTCTTTTACAGGTCATCAGTGATGAGATCTTCTCATTAAATATAATACTCTTTCAGTGCCGGGTATAAGCTGCTTTTTACTGGTGTCAAAGTGCTGACCGAATGCATTTTCAAATTCCAATTGTGTGTACCATTGGTATATATCCTTTTTGTTCAACAACAATTGTTTTGATTTTTCATCTGTTGCAGGAACAAATTCTATGATAAGATGCTTACAACTTTCTGCCAGTATAGAAGCGACACTGGCAAATGGTATGTTTTTACCAATACAAAGGTGATGGATCAATGCCAGGCACAACCCTAAGTCTGTGTTACTAATCCTGCTTAAAAAGGAATCTCTTTCTTTATTAGCAAGACCAATTGCAGGTGATGGATATGTAAAATCAATGATCAGGGGAATGATATGTTGAATATTGGTCTCCCTGATCGTTTTATGAAGTTTATTGACAGCCACCGGGTCGGCATCTGCAGCAATCGTATAGATACTGCGGGCCGCCAGTGGCAGGGAGAATTCGCCTTCATTAGACCCAAAATCAATGGCGGTTTTCAATGCGGGTAGTTTTTCAACCCATGTTGCAATGATAGTTTTCTTTTGCGTGAGGTAGTCATTTCTGTTAGCCACTTCAGCATAATAATCTCCCCATACTGTACCATTATCTTTCAGTGAAAGCGAATGGACCAGCATTTCAAGGCTCCCAAGTAAATTTATCAGCTTATTTTTTGGTACTAATAGCCCTTTTTGATCTGTTCCCTTGTTTTTCCGGGCCACTTTAGCGTGAAGATGAATATGAAGATAGGTATGAATTGACAAGCGGCTTCTCCACGGCAAAAATCTGCTCGTTAGCTGCAGAGGTATACCCTCTGCATAGGCTAATTGCATTGCATGAAGCGACGCCCTTCCGTAGTGCATCAATAACAGAGGACTGAGAAAGCATTCACAAAACTGCCGGTATGCGATCCAGGGAGATCCATCTTTGTATTCCTCAAATGATAATGTGTCAATAAAGATCATGGCACCCTTGTGCCATTGGATATTGAATGGGGTGGCATCTTTCAGCATCATCCCATGACCAAGCGAAGCTTTAGCGATGCGTAATGTAAGAAGGGCAGCTTCTTTTAACATTGAAAAGGGCCATTCGTACGGGAAGGAGATGAATGGAATTTGTTCCGGCTTCAATATCTTGTATGCATTCTTGTTGAGAAAGCCGGCCGGCATCTCCTCGTGACGGATAAGCCATTTTTTTTTTGTGATTAAATCGTACAGGCCGCTTTGCAACAAAAGCTCGTAGTCTTTCCGGCCTGATTCGTTCACCTGCCTGTATACTTCATTTTCATATTGAAAAATGAATCCGGCCGGATCCCTGTATGAAGAAGGTAAAGGGTGGTTGCTTTCATTCATCCTGCTGCTTTTTGGGAGATCGCCTGAAAAGAGACAAAATAAAAAGCTTGATGTTTTTAAAGAACATAACAATACCCAATATGGCGCCAATAATTACCTGCACAAGGTAACTGCCGCTGCCGGGGTCGATATAGAGTAATGACATCACAGGTAGCTGAGATTGGTTTTAGGTGATAAGGTCAGTAAAGTTTCGTACATCAGCTTAATAGTGTTTTCAATATCATTCCGGTGCAACATTTCAACTGTAGTATGCATGTATCGCAGCGGGATCGATATTAACACAGACGGGCAACCATCATTTGAGTAGGCGAATGAATCAGTATCAGTACCGGTACTCCGGCTTAATGCTCTCCATTGGACTGGAATTTTTTTATCAGCAGCTACTTTCTCTACTAAAGCCAGTAATTTATTATGCACTGCCGGGGCATAGGATAATGATGGTCCTTTACCGGTACTTACATCCCCCTCGATATTTTTACTGATCATGGGAGTGGTAGTGTCATGTGTAACATCAGTAACAATGGCTATGTCAGGTTTTATTCTGCGGGCAATCATTTCTGCACCACGTAAACCGATCTCTTCCTGCACTGCATTTACCACATAAAGCCCGAAAGGAAGTTTCTTTTTGTTCTCTTTCAATAACCTGGTTACTTCGGCTATCATAAAACCACCGATACGATTGTCAAATGCACGGCCGATATAATTGCCATTAGCCAGTTCGTCAAATCCA
>JAEUVO010000077.1 GCA_016786885.1 Chitinophagaceae bacterium
GAATAATATTAACTTGTGACACTACTCTGAGCGAAAGCGAGGAGTTTTGTTTTTCATGGCTATACTTTAGACCTCCCGGTTCTCCGGGAGGTTGTTTATTTTTACACCTATTCAAAACTCCATGAACAAGATCATTTTTACCGAAGAATTCTGCCAGCCGGAAAACCTTCACCCTTTTACCTTAACAAGGCAAATACAAGACATTCGTGTTGGCATTCTTACTATACGGGAAAAATGGGAACTAATGCTCGGGCTGACTTCTTTCGATAAGAAGGAAGATGATTATAAAGATCTTGAGCGTTCGGTTAATATAGATGAGGTGATTGGCGATGATGTTTGCTATATGATACATGGAAATGTATTACCTGCTCCAAAATTGGTAAGAGCAATTCAGCAGATAAAAAATGGTGAATTTATCGCTACTTCCGGTGGAAATAGTATTGCATTCCGGATCTCAAAAAATGAGATAGCTGATAAATACAAAATTAAAGTTGGCCAGGCTGTTCAATTCAAGGATGATATAAAAACAATTCAATATCCCTGGGATATTTTTCAGCTTAATGATTGGGCCATTCGCCAGGATTTCAAGCTACTTACAGCTAAACGAAAATCACAAACCCTTTCCAAAACAAATAAAGTGATAAAGCCTTCGCAGGTTTTTGTTGAAAAAGGTGCTGTTGTAGAACATTGTATCATAAATGCATCGGCGGGACCTGTTTACATTGGCAAGGATGCTGAAGTAATGGAAGGCTGTATCATCCGTGGTCCATTTGCAATGTGTGAAAATGCTTGCCTGAAGATGGGGACAAAGATTTATGGAGCTACTACGCTGGGGCCTCAATCAGTGGTAGGTGGAGAAGTTAAAAATTCTGTTTTATTCGGGTATAGTAATAAAGCACACGACGGGTATCTTGGGGATTCAGTAATTGGGGAATGGTGTAATATGGGAGCAGGTACTTCTAATTCTAACCTGAAAAATAATGCAAGTGACGTAAAAGTGTGGACGCCTAAAGGAGAAATGAATGCCGGTATAAAATGTGGTGTTATGATGGGTGATTATTCAAGAACTGCAATAAATACTGCTATAAATACAGGTACTGTTATCGGAGTAAGTTGTAATGTTTTTGGGTCCGGGCTTACACCTAAATATATTCCCAATTATTCATGGGGAAGCGAGGGGGTAAAACGGTATGAGTTTGAAAAAGCTGTACTGGATATCGAGGATTGGAAAAAACTAAAGGGGCAGGAATTATCTGATGATGAAAAAAGCATATTGAAATATATCTTTGACAAATTTTAAAACTGTACAATGAGGAAACAAATAGCGGCAGCTAACTGGAAGATGAATCTTACTTATCAACAAGGAGAAAAATTATTGGATGACATTCTTGATGCTAAAATTGGCCTGGCTGCTCACCAGCATGCAATTTTTGCCGTTCCCTTCCCTTATTTATTAATGACCCGTAGCGAAGTGGAGGATGCAAAAAACTATCATGCGGCAGCGCAAAATTGTCATCACAAAAAATCAGGGGCTTATACTGGTGAAGTCTCTGTGGAAATGCTTCACTCTATCGGAGTTAACTATTGTGTTATTGGGCATAGTGAAAGAAGGGAGTATAGTGCCGAAACAAATGCCATGCTTGCAGAAAAGGTTAACCTGTGTTATGATAGTCATATAGTACCTATTTTTTGTTGTGGTGAGCCGCTGGCAATCAGGGAAGCGGGTACACAGAATGATTTTGTAGCAGCCCAGTTAAAGGAATCATTATTCCATTTGCCAACCGATAAGATCAAGGAGATTATTATTGCATATGAGCCTATCTGGGCCATAGGGACAGGCAAAACAGCTTCTACCGGGCAGGCGCAGGAAATTCATCAGTTTCTTCGTTCAGTCATTGCTGCTCAATATGGGGAGGAAAACGCTAACGAAATTCCTATTCTTTATGGTGGTAGCGTGAAGGCAAATAATGCAAAGGAATTATTCAGTTGCCCGGATGTGGATGGAGGATTAGTAGGAGGTGCTTCGCTGGTTGCTGCTGATTTTATTGAGATTATAAAGTCATTGAAATAAACCGGGGTCATGAGCCGTAGTATTTCAACCTGTTAATTATTTAATTATAGCGAATCCTTATCACATAGTGCTGCAGCGGAAGAATCAGGTACTTCTCAGTTTCCTGAAAATAAGAGCTGTTATTAATGGGAAGGAAATATATACTTTGCCTGATAGTAAACCGGTTGTAATAACTGTGCAGGCTAATAACCCGCGGATCGTAATTACTGATGGATATCACATTACAAAACCACTAAAGCTGGTGTATAAGGATCTGCATACATATTGTTTTAAAGTTGTTTGTGCTATTAATGATACGCAACTGATCATTGGTTTTGCAGTACTGGTGACATTATATCTTTCTGGATTCTATACAGGAGTATTAGCACTAAAAGTATTCAGTTTTTTTCCTGTAATTTATTTATTAATGTTCTACTATATGAACCGGAAGGAGTTCATTCGCCTTGTACCTGTTACAAATTAAAGGGCTATTTTTATTGCATGTCACGGAAAAAAATACTTTGGCTTTGTAGTTGGTATCCCGGCAAAACGGAACCTTTTAACGGCGATTTTGTACAGCGTCATGCCCGTGCCGCAGCATTATATAATGATATTTGCGTCATTCATGTAGCTGGTGATGATACTGGGAAAATCCGTCGAACTGAGCAGGAAATAAATACATCCTGGGGATTGACAGAGCATATTTTGTACTACAAAGGACCTTCTTCTTACCCGGGCAAGCTACTGTCCCATTACCGGTGGTTCTTCCTTTTTAAAAAAGCAATTAACCACTACCTGAACAAGTATGGAGAACCCGATATTGTGCATGTACACGTCCCGGTAAAAGCAGGACTATTTGCATTATGGTTAAAAAGAAAGTATGGGATTCCTTATGTTATTACAGAGCACTGGGGAATTTATAATAGTATAGAGGTAAATAATTATGCCAGTAGATCAAGAGCTTTTAAGCAGTTAACAAGGAATGTGTTTAAAAATGCTGATATTTTTCACAGTGTCAGTTATTTCCTTGCAGCCGGTGTGAATAAACTTGTGCTCAGGATAAATTCCCATATCATTCCTAACGCAACAGATACAGACTTTTTTTACTATAAGGAGAAAGAGAATAATACTTTTCGTTTCATCCATGTATCAAATATGGTACCCCTGAAGAATGCAGAGGGAATACTGAGATCTTTTCAGTCACTACTTGTTCAAAACAGTAATGTTGAATTGGTAATAGTTGGCGACACTGACAATTCAATCAGGGAGTATGCTATGAAACTTAATCTGCCTGGCAAAACGGTTTCTTTCCGCCGGGAAATGCCATACCAGGAGGTGGCAGCAGAAATGCAGAAAGCTGATTGTCTTATTTTATTCAGCAATATAGAAAATTCACCTTGTGTGATAGGGGAAGCATTGTGTTGCGGTTTGCCGGTTATTGCCACAAACGTAGGCGGGGTGCCTGAATTAGTAAATGAAACTAATTCGGTATTAATAAAACCAAAAGATGAAACAGCGCTTACTTCAGCCATGCAACAAATAATGACCGGTTATGCTGCCTATGACAGGAAGAAAATAGCAGAAGAGGCATCAAACAAATTCAGCTATTCAGTAATAGGGAGGAGATTTGATGAAGTCTACTCCCGGCTTACCGTTCATAGTTAACCTGCTTAGCCTTTTAATTTTTTTATTAATTCAACATATTCAGTCATTGCATCAGTTGATGATTTGCCTTTCAGGCCTGCCCAAGCCTCATACTTTGCTTTTGCTACAAAATCAAAAGGATTAGAAGGGGGATCAGCATTTATATCACCTTCACTGGCTTGTTTGTAAAGAGAGTATAATTGAAGTAAAGTGTCATTACTCGGTCTTTCCGGGAGGCTTTTGCTTTCTGCAACGGCCTTTTCAAATTGTTCTTTCAGATCCATTGGGTTAAGTTAAGTTGTTACGAATGTATAGTAACTCTGTTTTTTGTAAAGGCTACAAGAACGAATAAAATCAACTGGTTCTTGCATTGTCGACAAAGACTGATTTTACTTCTCCTTTATTATTGATCATTCTGAAAAACTCTTCGAGGTAGTTAATCATCTCTCTTTTAGCCCTGTTTCCAAGCAGCGGAAAATTATTTACAAGGGAAAGGATGCTATCTTTCTTACTTCTGAAGATATCAAGTGTTATCTGTATTTCTTCCAATGTTCTTGGAAAGCCGCGGTACACCCTTTCAGTGACCTTCTCTGTGCCGATTATTTCATTGGGAATAGCATAACCCGCATTTACAAGCCCGCAATAATCAAAATCATATGGAACAACGATTGGAGGGGCGGCTTCATTACTCCTTTCATAGATAAGCTTGATATTATGATTGTTTGGCACAGCCCAGTCTGTATTTCCGATCATATACTGAAAAAGGGCTACCATTGTCATCATATCACGGTTGGTAGCTTCTGTTAAAAACTTTGCATCCGCCTTTTTCCGGCAACCATTCCGGCGAGCCATATCACCATCGTCTTCTATCAGGAAAGCATATTGACTGAATGGTTTTACTTTCCCTCTTGAGTCATTGTAATTCACATTGAGTAACCGTACCCGAAAACTTCTGTCTTCCAGGATATTATAAATTTTGTATACAAGAAATTCTTTCAATAATAACTCTTCATCTTCTTCCTTGATGCCGCATCCGATCACCAGCTTCAATTTTCCCAATGGGTTAAGACGAGGGGAAGTGGTATTCCGAAAATTCAGCATCATGGGTGGTATCCGGCAATAACTTCTCCTGAATTTTCCCCTGGCACCTACCAAAATGGATTCTTCTATGACTGAACTATCAGGAAGTTTCATTGATACGGTAGCTGGTTGGAAAACATCCTGTTTCTTTTCTGTTTGTAACTGCCTTATATCTGTTGTCAGAGTCATACTGATCAATGCTTCATCTGTAAAAAATTTAATACTATCAACTGTTCCGGTTTGTGCATTGGAAACAATTGATGTTGCCAGCAGAAATACTGAGAATATCCGGATAGCTTTTTTCATATTGTGATATGTTAATGGGTGATTATTTTGGATACAGTAAGTTACAAAAGACAGCTGATACTCATCATGCCCTTTGAGGTTATTTCAAAACCTCTGTGATTACTTCCCCGATTGATCCGTTTGGCATTTGTATATGAAGTAATGCCCCCAGTGTTGGCGCAATATCTGTCATATACGTATCACGGTTCGTCTTACCTTGCTTAATACCCCAGCCATACCATAGCAACGGAATATGAGTGTCATAAGGATTCCATAAACCATGGGTGGTGCCGGTATTATTCCAGGCATCAATATAATTAGGTTTCGGAATAAATTGTATATCCCCGTTTCTTTTTGGATAATAACCATTATTGAGCATTTTTCTGACGGTGGCAGGTAATGGGATATTGTTCAATTCCTTTAATGAAAAAGCTCTGTCAATTTCTGGCTCTGCCAATAGTTTTTGTATGATCCAGTCAATAATTTCTGATTTATCAAGTTTGGCCGAGTCGAGTGCAGGATGATTCAAGTGGACCTGGTAATTTTCATCACTAACAATAATATTAGCGATCTTATACTTTTCGTTTAATGCTTTGTTTAGATTCCCTGTGACGGTACCCATAAATATCCTGCCTCCCGGCAGCTTATTTTCCTGCATAAACTCTGGAACATGTGCTGCTCCGTGATCTGCAGAAAGAAATGCTGTATACTGCCCTTTACCAATTGTAGCATCCAGGAAATCAAAAAATTCTCCCAACTCCCTGTCGAGTCTCAGGAATCCATCTTCTGCTTCAATCGAATTGGGGCCAAATGTATGACCTATATAATCAGGAGACGAGAAGCTGATAGCGAGAAAATCTGTTATGTTATCTGCACCCAATTGTTCCTTGATAAGTGTTTTTTTTGCAAAATCAAAGGTCAAACTGTTGCCCATCGGAGTTGTTGAGATCTTTCCATAATCTTTGCCGATGAAATTTTTCAGGTCATAAGGAAATTTAGAACCAAAGGGTTTTGATTCATAATTTTTTTCATCAGCTGTACTTTGCAGATATGAATTCTCCGGGTAAAGCAGTGCCCAGCCTTTTTCGTAGAAGGAATCAACTATTTTTTGATTATTGTATTCAGCAACCCATTTTGGCAATTCGTTCATATAGTAAGTAGAAGTGATCCATTTCCCAGCACTATTGTCATACCAATAAGCTGCATTGGCACTATGTCCGGCTGGCAAAATGCCACCACGATCTTTTATAGCAACACCTATGACCTTACTTTTAAAATTAGTAGCCAGGCGAAGTTCATCGCATATACTGGTCACCAGCATATTCCGGGGACTCATTTTGCCCTGGGTGGAATTGCTGCCGACGGTATTTACCGTTTTATCCTCTGTACAATAGACACCTCTCATTTGTTCATTGTCCCACCAGAAATTGCCGGTAATGCCGCTTAAAGCTGGTACTGATCCGGTATAAATTGTACTATGACCACAAGCCGTAACAGTTGGGGTATAAGGTATATAGGTATTCTCACAAGTAAAGCCCTGGTTGAGCATTCTTTTAAAACCTCCTGTTTCACTGTAACGGTCATAATAACGATAGAGATAATCCCAACGCATCTGGTCTATTACCAGTCCTACTACTATTTTGGGACGCTTAAGTTCTTGCTGCGCCTGTAGAGTACTAAATGCGGTCAGAAATAATATGATTGCAAAAAAACGCTGCATACAATTTTGTTTTGGCAAATGTAAGGGTTTGAAGGTTTTGTAATTGTTACTAACAAATGACGATAAACCGATATATTAAGGATGCTTTTGCCCTGAAAATTAGATTTAAATCAAGGTCTTTCCGTTACTTTTAGCAGATGAAAACAATTGGTCTTATCGGGGGAACGTCCTGGGTTTCTTCATTGGATTACTACCGCCTGTTCAATGAATTAACAAACCAGCGGTTAGGGGGGAATGAAGCCGCCAAAATTGTTTTGTATTCCGTGAACTATGGAGAGATCGTCAAGCTAACCCATGCTGGCAACTGGGATGCTATCGCAACAATAATTTCTGACGCTGCACAAAACACTGAAAAGGCGGGTGCTGATTGTGTCCTGCTTGGCGCCAATACCATGCATCATATTGCCGAAAAAGTTCAGCGATCAGTTAATATCCCGCTGATCCATATTGCAGACGTAGTGGCGAAGGCTATCCGGGAAAAAGGGCTGCAAAAAGTGGCTTTGCTGGGTACAAAGTATACTATGCTGTTCGATTTTTACAGGAACAAACTTGAAGAATATGATATTGAAACAATAATACCAGGTGCCGATGGAATTGAGTTTGTGAATAGTGCCATTTATAATGAGTTAGGCAAGGGTAAGTTTTTGCTTGAAACAAAGCATAAGTTTCTGCAATTGATTGAAGAATTATCTGACGAAGGAGCACAGGCTGTTATTTTGGGATGCACAGAAATACCTATGCTGATCAAACAAGATGATAGTGTTGTCCCTTTACTTGATACCACTTTGTTACACGCTACTGCAGCAGTGAATTTTGCTTTGCAGTAACCTCTTTAATGGGAGTACAGTGCTCCGATAGTATCTTCACCTGGCCCTTATTCTTTACAATAGTAATACTGCATCGCTGGTTATCGTCAAATGCTTGCCCATGGTAAGAACCTTTACCCTTCCAAACAGTATTTACTACAGCCGTATTACCTTCCAATTGCATAGTGTATTCCTGCCTTTCCATTGTTTGCAGTTGGTAAATGGATGAATCTGCTGTTTGAATAAGACTGCTTCGGTCAAATGTACTTCCCGATTGTGTAAAGTAAATGTATTGCGGGGAGAGAACAGAGTCTACTACCCGGGCATCTTTATTTTTCCAGCCTTCATCAAAACGGTTAATAACCGCCATTACTTCTTCAGGGGTAAGATTCTCTTCCTCTTTGCAGGCTGTTAAGGTGAGGAGAAACAGTATACTAAGTATAGCTATGTTTTTCATAAACATCAAATTTACTAATTGTGAAGTTTATATGCAGGCAAATTGAGATAGGTTTTAGCAGGTCAGCCTCTTAATTTCCAGAAAAAGAAAGAAGTAATGATGCATAGCCCGCCAACAGACCACCATAGCATGTCAAAGCCGGAATATTCTGCTAATTGAGCCCCGCCCATAGGGCCAAGTGTCTGTGCTGCTGACCATGACATAGTATAAAGCGCAGCATATTCTCCACGATTAGATGGCTGTGTTCTGCTGATCCAGTAACTGTTCATAAAAGGCATGGAAAGTATTTCTCCAAGCGTCACCATGATGATCATTCCAAATGCCAGTAAAGGACCAATACCAGGAATATTCAGCATAAGAAAAGATGCACCGACCATAAATACCCCGATAGTAATGTAATACAGTATATTTCTTTTCCCTTCCAACCGGTATATAAGCACCATTTCTATTATCGCAATCAGGATACCGTTGGAGGCCATCAGTATACCAATAAATGGTTTAGAAAAATGAAGCTCGGTTTTAAAATAAACAGGCAAATTGGTAAACAATTGAAAAAAGCAACTTGCAAAAAGCATAGTGATAATAATAAATAGTAAATACTTTTTATCATTATAGGCGGATAATGTTGTTGGCTTATTATCTTTTTGCAGTGCAGGCTTGTAGGCAACCGGTTTTAAGAAGAGCCACATTACCAGGGCTGCCGAAATATTTGTAAGTCCATCTACCCAGAACAATAGTTCATAACTAACATCCGCCAGAAAGCCACCTAAACCACTGCCAACCGCCCAACCAATATTTATGGCCAGTCTGTTAAGTGCATAAGAACGGGTACGGTTTTCTGGTTTACTATAAAAAGCGATAGCTGTAGAATTGGCGGGCCGGAAAGCCTCATTCACAAAACTGAGCAGGAATGTAAAAGTGCAAATAAGCGGATAGGTTTTCATTTGCCCCAACACCATAAACAGGATACCACCAATAAAAAGAGTAAATAGCTGTACCGGATAAAATCCAATTCTATCTGTTAACCTGCCACCCAGCCAGGCACCGCTGAAAGCTCCTGCACCAAATAAACCAAATACAAAACCTGCTTCACCAACTGAGTAGCCCATTTCGGGGCTGGTAAGGTAAAGAGTCATGAAGGGAACTACCATAGTACCGCTTCTGTTTATCAGCATGATCAGTGATAGCAGCCATGTTTCCTTCGAAAGCCCTGCATAGGCATTACGATATGTGTTAGCTGTTGCTGATAACATAGCGACAAAGTTACCGGAAGTGCTGACAGGAAAGCAACCGTTGATACCGTTAATTCGATAGGAAATAAGATTTTTATTCCCTGTTTTACATAATCAATGTATATTCAATTTTAAATTTAGCCAACATGAAGAAATTTTTCATTCTCACCGTCCTTGCAGCCTTTACAATAATTGTATCGAATTGCGGATCATCGAAAAAAGCTACCGCCAGTGCTCCTAAATCAAATTATGAAACTAATTTGAAGACGCTGATTGCTGATAACTGCTCCCCCTGTCATATACCAGCTAAAGGGGGTAATAAGAAGGCTTATGATAATTTTGCAAATGTAAAAACAGATATTGATGAGATGATCCGCCGTATGGAACTCAACCCGGGAGAGAAGGGATTCATGCCTTTTCGTAAGATGACAAAACTTAGTGATAGCACTATTGCCGTATTTAAGCAATGGAGAGCAGACGGTTTGTTGGAAAAATAGAAGATTTTAATCTTTAATCAGCAGATCATATAATTTCCTTGTCCACTCGACCCGGAGAAAGGAGAAAGAATGATTCGGGTTTTCAGGTGGCAGTTCGATCATCAGCTTGTCTTCGAATTTTGAGATGTATTGATTCTCATTGATCTTTTTCCACTCATATTTTTTTTGTGCAAGTGCAGCTTGCAGCAACCCGGTAAGGCAGGAGTCGCACCGGGTCATTATTGTCTCCGATTTGCACCGGCCTGATTCATCAAATAAGTAAATATAAACCGGCTCATTAGCCCTGTTATCGGCCGGTATTACTTTTACAGTATCCTTTAAGAGGCTTATAGTAGCCTGGTTATTACCAGCCGGTTGAAACTTTTTCTTCAGTGTGGATATTACTTCAGTTCTTTTCAGATTAATATACCCCTGGCTATATACCGGGCTTATAAGCAGTAAAAATGTCAATAATGTAAAGAAACCTCTTTTCATGATATTGCAGACGGGTGTGCTGCAAATGTAGTTGCTTCCGTGTGATGCAGAAAATTGAACCTTCACTTTCGGCATATCTGTTATATTTGCGGCTTCTTTACACCAGACTATTGATTATTATATGGCATTATTAGAAAAAAAAGTGGTTGTAAAAAGATCATCTCTTCCCAACGCAGGTAAAGGTCTATTTGCAAGGGGATTTATCCCTAAAGGCACCCGTATTGTTGAATATAAGGGAGAGATTACTACATGGAAGGAGGTGGAGCATAATGATGGGGAAAATGGTTATATCTACTATATAAAGAGAAACCATGTGATTGATGCCAGCCGTACTACTGATGCACTTGCCCGCTATGCGAATGATGCCAGGGGACTGGCCAGGGTAAAAGGTCTTTGTAATAATGCTGAGTATACAGAAGATGGTCTGAAAGTATTCATCGAATCAACTAAAGATATTCCGGCAGGGGCGGAGATATTGGTTGACTATGGCAAAGAATACTGGGATGTTATCCGTCACAACATAAAAGTAGAGGAACAGCGAAGAAGAGAAAGGTCGCCACAAGACTAGCGCTGTTTTAATTCTTCATACAGCGTTTCCAGGTTCCTGACGGCTTCTTTTGGGAAAGTAATGGAATTGGCAAAAACAAATTCATCATCAGGGGCTGGGCTTAATTCCGCTACCAATCCTTCCCATTTTTCGGTCCATATATTGTAATGATTGATCAATGTTGTTGCATCTTGTTGCATATTATCAGGAAGTAGTTGTTTATGCTGTATCAGCAATTCCAGTGCTTTATTATTGTATTGTCTTAGTTGTTGTGCAAAATGGAATATTTTGCCAGATGAAAGATATGCTTTGTAGGAGATGGTTGATTGATCCCAGGTGGTGACAAGTTCTTTAAGAAATGACAAAAGTTCCATAAGGCTATTTAGCTTTTTCTATTGAGTAGAAAATTTTGAAATTGGTGCAACGAAAAGCTGCTAAGGTTATTTTCTCTAGTCAATCCTCCTTTCTGTGCTGCCAGCACCCCGTACTTCACATCATCAAAGCCATCCAAAGCATGGGCATCCGGATTAATTGAAAGCAGCACATTTTTTTCCAGGGCATAGTCAATCCATTTCCAGTCGATATCTAATCGTCTTGGGTGAGCATTCAATTCTATCACTACATTATTTGCAGCACAGGCATCAATGATCATTTTATGATTGACCGGATAGCCATTGCGGCTGAGTAGTAGCCTGCCTGTCATATGCCCAAGGATAGTGGTATACGGATTCTCGATAGCTTTTATTAGCCGGGCATTGGCTTTTTCTTCGGGCATCCCCAGGTTGCTATGTACAGATGCAATCACCAGGTCGAAGGTTTTTAAAATCGCATCGGGATAATCAAGACTGCCATCATTCAGTATATCGCTTTCAATACTTTTAAATATCCTGAATGGTGACAGTTTGCTATTCAATTCATCGATGTACCGGTGCTGTTCCCTGATACGATCTTCTTTCAGGCCATTGGCATAGAAGGCTGTTTGTGAGTGATCAGAGATCACCAGGTATTCATAACCCCGTTTAATGCATTCATTGGCCATTTCTTCAATGGTGTTGCTGCCATCACTCCAGTTACTATGGCTATGGATAATGGAGCGGATATCGACGGGTTGTATGAGTTCTGCTAATTGATTTTGTTTTGCTTTATCGATAATGCCAGCAGATTCTCTCAGGCAGGGGAGTATATAGGGAATACCCGCTTGTTTGAAGACACTTTCATCATTGCTTCCAGCCGCAGCATAATTAATATTCTTAAATGTTTTGCTAAATGCGGCTACGAACTCTGCATTACCGGTTGTTTTAAAAAGCTGCTCTGCCATATTTGTTCCGCCAGTATGTAACCGGAGTTTTAACCCGTTCCTTAACTTAAATAAAAGGCCTGATGAGTTTTCTTCCAGTAATTCAGGTGGTTGTGCCGTCTGAAATTTTGGTTTAATTATTTCGTTTGGTTCAAGGATTACAAATTCCAATTCATCAATAGTTAGCTCCTGCCTTCGGTATCTTCCTGTTACATGTACTTTGTCCGAGGGGAATAATTTTTTCAGATAGTTGTCAATTTGCGGGAAAACTTCTTCCAGTTGAGCATATAAGAAATGCCCCTGGTTCTGGAAGTAGAATTCAATTGATTCCTGAACGTTCTTTTGGGTTTTTTCACCAAAACCTTTAAAAAGGGTCAGCCGGTTTTCATTACAGGCATATAAAAGTTCCCCGATAGATTCAATGCCCATCTCTTTCCAGATCGTATTGATCTTTTTTGGACCAATACCCTTTATATTCAGCATTTCGATTACTCCCGGGGGAGTATTGCTGATATATTCATCAAGTGCTGATAATTTTCCGGTATCCAGCATTTCGATCACTTTGCGACCAACACTTTCTCCGATGCCTTTAATGCTAAAGAGTTTTTCTCTCGGGCTGTCTTTTAATGATACCGGGAGTTTTTCTATATTAAAAGCAGCAACTCCATAGGTTTTCGACTTGAAGGAGTTTTCACCATGAATATCCATCAGTTTAGCGAGGAGGGAGAAGTTCTCGGCAATAGCTGCATTATCCATACCTGCAATTTATAAAAGTCCATTATTACCGGGGTAATAAAAAAGTCCTCCGGAGGCCGGAGGACTTTTGTAGTCGTTGAAAATGTATTCAACTTATTTCTTTTTCTTAGCAGCTTTTTTCTTAGCAGCTTTCTTTTTAGGAGCAGCTTTTTTAGCAGCTTTTTTCTTAGTAGCCATTTTGTTTGAATTTAATGTTTAGTAAAAATGGGTTAACAGTAGTAAAAATAACAATTATTTTATACTACCCAAATTTTTTTTCCACAAAATTCAAAATGGATAAAAAGGCTTATGCTTCGGCAACTGCTACAGAAACGTAAGTTCTGTTGTTTCTTGCTTTACGGAATTCAACTACACCATCAGTTAATGCGAATAATGTGTAGTCTCTTCCAACACCAACATTCTTACCAGGATGATAAACTGTACCACGCTGACGAACGATGATGTTTCCGGAAACAGCAGCCTGACCACCAAAGATCTTTACACCAAGACGTTTGCTTTGTGAGTCACGGCCGTTCTTTACGCTACCTTCACCTTTCTTATGTGCCATATCAGGATGTTTTTAAAATTAATGATTTAGTTAACTTGATTGCATTATGCAATACTGGTTACTTTGATTTTTGTATAAGCAGTACGATGACCTTTCTTTTTGTGAAAACCTTTTCTTCTTTTTTGCTTGTAAGCAATCACAGTATCGCCCTTCACCTGGTCTACTATTTCAGCCTGTACTTTTGTACTTACTGAAGAACCAACAGAAAGCTTACCATCTGTATCAACCAGTAAAACTTCGAGGTTCGGTTTATCGCCGGCATTACCTTCCACATGGGGAACGTACAAAGTCTGGTCTTTTTCCACTTTGAACTGCTGTCCGGCTACTTTTATTACTGCTATCATACTCTTAAAATTAGGACGGCAAAGGTAAGGGGAAAAGTTGAAGTCGCAAACGGAAAATCAAAGATTTATGAACATTAAATGACCCTGTTTTGGCCGGGCATCTGCTATATTTGTAGCCCCCAAGGGGTTCCCATTTACTTTGAGTATGAAAATCAAGTCTTTCTTAGCTAAACCGTTTGCTTCATATATATATAAAGGTATCAGAAAAGGTATGGCTACAGCTGTAGCCGACCAGGAAAATATCTTTAGGTCGCTCTTGAAAGTGGGGAGAAATACAGATTTCGGAAGGGAGTCTGGCTTGGATAAGGTCACTGATTACGAAGGATTTAAGCAAGCAGTGCCTATTAGAGATTATGAGCAGTTAAAACCCTGGATCGAACGTGTAAAAGAGGGGAAGCATAATGTATTATGGAAAGGGAAGCCGATTTATTTTGCCAAAACCTCAGGTACCACCAGTGGCACCAAATATATTCCCATTACCAAAGATTCCATTCCCAATCATATTAATACAGCCCGGAATGCCCTGCTTTGTTATATGGCCGAAACCGGGAATACCAAATTTGCGGATGGCAAACTGATCTTCTTATCCGGCTCTCCTGAACTGGAAAGAGTGGGTGGCATACCCACCGGACGCTTAAGCGGGATTGTGAACCATCATGTACCCAAATATCTCCGTACTAACCAGATGCCTTCTTACGAAACGAATTGTATCGAAGATTGGGAAACCAAACTGAATAAGATAGTGGATGAAACGATCAGCCAGAATATGACCCTTATCAGCGGAATACCACCATGGATGCAGATGTACTTTGATGAGTTGATCAAAAGAAGCGGAAAAAAGGTAGGTGATTTATTTCCCAACTTTAGTGTGATGGTACAAGGAGGTGTGAATTTCGAGCCATATAAAGCCAAGTTGTTTGAAAGTATCGGCAGAAAGGTTGATACAATTGAGTTGTTTCCTGCTAGTGAAGGTTTTTTTGCTTTCCAGGACTCACAGGAAGCGGAGGGGCTGTTATTGAATACAAATAGCGGCATTTTTTTTGAATTTGTGCCGGCTGGCGAGATATTGAATGAGAACCCCACAAGATTGTCATTAAAGGATGTAAAAGTGGGAGAGAATTATGCGTTGATCATTAATAGTAATGCAGGACTTTGGGGATATAATATCGGGGATACCGTGAAATTTGTTTCTGCAGATCCGTACCGCCTGATCGTATCTGGAAGAACAAAGCATTTCATTTCTGCATTTGGTGAACATGTGATCGGTGAAGAAGTAGAATACAGCATGAAAAAAGTAACGGAAGAACAAGATATCCGCATCACAGAATTTACAGTGGCTCCTTTTGTAAGCAGTGATGAAGGTAAATCATATCATGAGTGGTTCATTGAGTTTGAAACCCTGCCTTTGAATATGGTAGCATTCACCGCCAGGCTTGACATGGTCTTGCGGCAAAAGAATGTATATTATGATGACCTGATCAGCGGCAATATTCTTCAACCACTGAAAGTAACTGCTGTTCGAAGGAATGGATTCATCGATTACATGAAATCTATTGGTAAATTAGGCGGGCAGAATAAAGTACCACGGCTGAGTAATGATAGAAAAATTGCCGATGAATTAATAAAATGGACTGAAACTCCAAAGACAGTATAATGAATGCAGAACAACCTATAAAGCGAATTGCCATTTTTGGTTCTACCGGTTCCATCGGAACGCAGGCACTGGATGTGATTGCCGCCAATACGGATAAATTTTCTGCAGAGGTATTAACTGCGCAAAGCAATGATGATTTGCTGATCAGGCAGGCATTGCAATTCAATCCAAACGTGGTGGTGATTGGCGATGAAAAAAAATATACCAAGGTTAAAGAAGCCCTTTCGTCTACAGATATAAAAGTATTTACTGGTGAGAAGGCATTAGAGGAAGTAGCTGCCATGGATTGTTATGACCTGATGCTGGCCGCCATTGTTGGATATGCAGGTTTGAAGCCCACATTAAATGCTATTAGTAATGGTAAACCCATCGCCCTTGCTAACAAAGAAACATTGGTGGTAGCGGGTGATATCATTATGCGTAAAGCAGTGGAGAACCGGGTGCCGGTCATCCCGGTTGATTCTGAACATTCCGCCATTTTTCAATGCCTGGTGGGAGAAACCAGGAACAGGATCGATAAAGTTATTTTAACCGCATCAGGCGGGCCCTTTATCGGGCGGAAACCTAATTATCTCGTCAATGTAAAAAGGGAACATGCTTTGCAGCATCCCAATTGGAGCATGGGGGCCAAAATAACGATTGATTCTGCTACGTTGATGAATAAAGGATTGGAGATGATCGAAGCTAAATGGTTGTTTAACCTGAAACCAGAGCAAATCCAGGTGGTCATTCATCCCCAGAGTATTATTCATAGTATGGTGCAGTTTGAAGATGGAAGTATCAAAGCACAAATGGGATTACCGGATATGAAATTGCCCATCCAGTATGCATTGGGTTTTCCCAAAAGGATACCCAACAGTTTTCCCCGTTATGATTTCAAAAAGGTAAGCACTCTCACTTTTGAAGAACCTGATATTAAGACATTCAGAAACCT
Source organism: Chitinophagaceae bacterium (assembly GCA_016786885.1). GTDB lineage: Bacteria > Bacteroidota > Bacteroidia > Chitinophagales > Chitinophagaceae > JJ008. The sequence goes on from JAEUVO010000077.1 coordinate 16,325, forward strand.
TGCACTGGCACAGGAAGCTCTGGGTAAGGGTGGTAATCTACCCTGTGTTATGAATGCGGCGAACGAAATTGCAGTCTATGCCTTTCTCAGGAACCGGATCAACTTCCTGGATATGACGGATGTTATAGAAAAAACAATGCAGCAGATACCTTTTGTTGAGAAACCTACGCTGGAGGAATATTTTGACAGCGACGGCGAGGCCCGTAACTTTGCCGCTGATTTAATTAAACTATAAAACCAATTCTAAATCTGCTCGGATTTAGATTTTTTATTTTAGAACTATTTATGAATATAATAGCGATTAATTGGTCAAATGTAGGCTTGCAGGCAGGTCAATTATTACTTGCTTTATCTATACTTGTGATTTTACATGAGTTCGGTCATTACATCACAGCTAAATGGTTCAAGTGCCGGGTGGAAAAATTCTTTTTGTTTTTTGATCCCTGGTTTGCGCTGGTAAAAAAGAAAGTAGGTGATACTGTTTACGGAATTGGATGGTTACCGTTGGGCGGATATGTGAAGATATCCGGAATGATTGATGAAAGTATGGATAAAGAAGCGATGAAGCAACCTCCCCAGGAATGGGAGTTCAGAAGCAAGCCGGCATGGCAGCGTTTGATTGTGATGCTTGGAGGAGTGATCATGAATATTCTTGTTGCCTTTGTTATCTACGCTTTTATTTTAATGATCTGGGGAGATAAGAAAATTCCTGCAGCTTCAATGAAATATGGAGTACATGTAGTAGACAGTACCATGTACAAAATGGGTATTCGTAATGGCGATAAAATTTTGGAGATTGATGGAAAGGAAGTGGCAGATTATGAAAAATTGCGGCGTAGTTTATTGCTTGGTAGTTCAGTTACTGTTGACAGGGGTGGTCAAAAAGTGAATCTGACACTGGACGAGGACCTGATCGGGCAGTTAGTGGAAAACAGGAATAAAGAAGTGAGTGGTTTTGTGGAGGTAAGGAAACCCGCCATCGTATTTTTCGTACCTGATACTGCAAATGCATATAAAGCTGGGTTACGAAAAGATGATAAATTAATAGCAATAGATTCTGTTCGATTTGAGTTTTATGACGAATTACAAAACCAGTTGAACCTGAAAAAAGATAAAATGGTTCAGCTAACAGTTGAAAGAGCTGGTCAGGAGATCAGTTTTCCTGTTCCGATAAGCAACGATGGAAAGATCGGGTTTGCTCCTTATGGCTATAATTATCAGCAAATGGATAGCTTGGGATGGGTAAAACTAAATGTGACAAAGTATGGTTTTTTGGCAGCTTTCCCTGCCGGAGTGAAAAAAGCAGGTAATGAATTAATGTTTTATATCGATCAGTTCAAGAAGATATTGAATCCCAAAACCGGGGCCTACAAAGGTGTAGGTGGTTTTAAAGCTATGGGATCTATTTTTCCAAAGTATGGCTGGGATTGGGAACAATTTTGGAGAATTACAGCTTTTTTATCAATCGTACTTGCATTTATGAACCTGTTGCCTATCCCGGCGCTTGATGGAGGCCATGTGATGTTTACACTGTATGAAATGATAACCCGCCGCAAACCCAATGAAAAATTCCTGGAGTATGCGCAGGTGGTGGGTATGGTATTGTTATTAGGATTGATGTTGTATGCAAACGGAAATGACTGGTTTGGCTGGGGAAAATAACGTTGAAAAGTTTGATGGTTTAATGTTTAAAATTTGTAGAAAGTTCCTTTGTATTTAGAATCAATAAAATGAAGTGTAGGATAGTTCGATGTTAAGAGGCTTCTTACTTCGTACTTCCGGCTTCATTCTTCATAACGGGGGCGTTTGGTTTTGACAGCGTAGCTCTTTGAAAGTGTAAGCATGTACTGCGTTGCGTAATTAGCAGTTGAATCTGAATACGAAAACTATAAATGGCAATACTCAGTATGCCATGGCTGCCTAATCAGTGATTAAGTAGTCATTAGGGCCGCCGGGCCGGTTGACTTGTTACCATGCCCCGCCGCCGACTTAAAAACAAAACAGGTTGCTGCAATCAAAGGCTGTGCTGATTGCTTAAGACTATACAGCTAAGGAATTAATCGGTTGTTTGTTCCCAGTTGATTCCCGACATAATAAAACAAAATAAACATGTAGAAAGCTTTTGAAGAATATGTTTGGACACCGGTTCGATTCCGGTCGCCTCCACAAAGAGTATAAGACCTGTAATAGAATATTACAGGTCTTATTGTTTGTATATATCATCATCCCCTTTGTATTCAAACCAGTCAAAGAAGGCTTTATTGTTACATTCTTTTCCCGTTGAAGTAGCGTAAAGGGCAAACACACTTCCTACAAAACCACCAGCAGTTGCGGTACTTAAGAATTTACCATCTACTGCTCCCTTTAGCATATTAACCCATTTTTTATTTTTTAATCAGTAACTTAAAAGCTAAACAATATAGTATCAATGTTATTGCTTGGATTAGATATTGGAACTTCTTCTATAAAAGCATCTGTGGTGGATGCCTCAACAGGACAGTGTATTGCTGCAGCACAATACCCTGAAACAGAATCAGAAATCATAGCACCAAAACAGGGCTGGGCTGAACAATCGGCTGATATGTGGTGGGAGCATGTACAACTTGTTATACTTAAACTGAATGCTCAACGCAGGTATGATCCAAAGGATATAGCCGCAATTGGGATTGCTTACCAGATGCATGGTTTGGTGATGGTCGATAAAGATCAAAAAGTCTTACGCAACAGTATTATTTGGTGCGACAGCCGGGCCGTAGAAACAGGTGACAAGGCATTTGAAGATATTGGCCGGGAGAAATGTTTATTGCACCTTTTGAATTCACCCGGGAACTTTACTGCATCAAAACTGGCATGGGTAAAAGCTAACGAACCGGATATATATGCGAGAGTAGATAAAATAATGCTGCCCGGTGACTTTATTTCAATGAAACTGACTGGGGAGATCACTACAAGTATTTCTTCTTTATCAGAAGGGGTGTTATGGGATTTTAAGGAAAATGAATTATCAAAAGATGTTTTTACGTATTATGGGTTTAGTCATTCTTTAATTCCCCAAGTCAGAGAGGTTTTTGCTGAGCATGGAAGAGTGTCAAAAAATGTTGCTGCTACACTATCATTAAAAGAAGGGATACCGGTTACTTATAAGGCCGGAGATCAGCCTAACAATGCTTTATCACTAAATGTACTTGAACCCGGGGAAGTTGCTGCAACGGCTGGCACTTCTGGTGTTATTTATGGAGTAAGTGATCAACTTACTTACGATAATGAATCTAGGGTAAACACTTTTGCCCATGTTAATTATACTAAGGAGCAAAAAAGACTGGGTGTTTTACTCTGCATAAATGGTACAGGTATTTTGAACCGGTGGATTAAAAATATTGCTGGCGGGTCATTGTCATACCAGCAAATTAATGATACTGCAAAATTAGTGCAGCCAGGCAGTGAAGGATTAATGATATTGCCTTTTGGCAATGGTGCTGAAAGAATGCTGAAGAATAAAATTGTTCAGTCTCATATTCATAATATTGACCTGAACAAACATGGCCAGGCACATTTGTTCCGTGCTGCCCAGGAGGGTATAGCATTTGCTTTCCGGTATGGACTCGATATTATGCGGGAAAATGGAATGCATCCGCAAGTGATCAGGGCGGGAAAAACAAATATGTTCCTGAGTGATGTTTTTACTGAGTGTTTTGTAAATATTTTGAATGTACCGGTCGAACTGTATAATTGTGATGGAAGTGTTGGTGCGGCAATTGGATGCGGGCTAGGAGCTAAAATTTATTCAGATGCAAAAGAAGCTTTCAGGTATTTTGAACCAATACAACTTGTAAAACCGGATGGTAACAAGAGGTACGATGAGCATTATGACAAATGGTTGCTACATTTAGAAAAGCAACTTAACTGATTCAATAATTTTAAATGATAATAGTATGGCAGTAGTTACAGGTAGTAAGGAATACTTTAAGGGAATAGGTAAAATAAAGTATGAAGGTCAACAGTCAGATAACCCACTGGCTTACCGGTGGTATGATGAAAATAAAGTAGTGGCAGGTAAAACAATGAAAGAGTATTTGCGATTTGCCTGTGCCTACTGGCACAGCTTCTGCGGCAGTGGTGCTGATCCTTTCGGTGAACCGACACATTTATTTGCCTGGAATGAAAAATCAGATGCCGTGGAAAGAGCAAAGGATAAGGCAGATGCAGCATTTGAATTTATTTCTAAACTAGGACTTCCTTATTATTGCTTTCATGATGTGGATGCTGTGGATTATACCAATGATATAAAGGAAAATGACAGGCGATTACAGGCGATTACTGATTATCTTGGTGAGAAGCAAAAGGCAAGTGGCGTAAAGCTTTTATGGGGAACCGCCAACCTGTTTTCAAACAGGAGATATATGAATGGCGCTGCCACTAATCCTGATTTTCATGTATTGGCTCATGGTGGAGCACAGGTAAAAGCTGCCTTAGATGCTACTATTACTTTGGGTGGTGAGAATTATGTTTTTTGGGGAGGACGGGAAGGATATATGAGTCTTCTGAATACAAATATGAAAAGAGAAAAGGAGCATTTGGCCAGGTTTCTTCACACTGCTAAGGATTATGCGAGAAAGAATGGCTTCAAAGGAAAATTCTTTATCGAGCCGAAGCCCTGCGAGCCGTCAAAACACCAGTATGATTATGATAGCGAAACTGTGATAGGATTTTTAAGGCAGTTTGACCTGTTAAATGATTTTAGTTTGAATATTGAAGTAAATCATGCCACTTTAGCGGGACATACATTTACTCATGAACTACAGGTGGCTGCTGATGCCGGTTTGCTTGGTAGTATTGATGCCAATCGTGGTGACTATCAGAATGGGTGGGATACAGATCAATTTCCCAATGACCTGAATGAATTAACCGAGGCTATGCTGGTAATACTCGAGGCAGGTGGGTTTAAAGGTGGTGGAATAAACTTTGATGCAAAGATCCGTCGCAAATCAACAGACCCGGAAGATCTGTTCTATGCACTCATAGGAGGTATGGATACTTTTGCCAGGGCATTGATAACA
>JAEUVO010000030.1 GCA_016786885.1 Chitinophagaceae bacterium
TCCGGTGCCCGGCAAATATGATGGTGCTCTTCCCTATGCAAAAGGCGATAAAGCATGGGCTGAATAATTTTGTAACCCTTATTAAAAAAGCAGCAATGGACAACAGCAGAAGAAAATTCATTAAGATCACAGGTGGAGTTAGCACTGGGTTTGCATTAAGCGGACTTTCCGGTTTATCCTATTTTTCTTCCTGTGAAGAAACAGGTAAGCTTAAAAAATTTGGTATCCAGTTATATACTTTGCGGGATGCAGTGCCTAAAGATCCAAAAGGAGTTTTGAAACAACTGGCTTCTTTTGGCTATACACAAATTGAAAGTTATGAAGGGCAGCAAGGTATGTTCTGGGGTATGAGTAATACCGAGTTCAAAAAATATTTGAACGATCTCGGGATGAGTATCGTCTCTTCACATTGTGACATGAATAAGGATTTTGAAAAAAAGGCGGCAGAGGCTGCTGCCATCGGTATGAAATATCTTATCTGTCCCTGGCTTGGTCCTCAAAAATCTTTGGATGATTATAAGCGTCATGCAGATGAGTTCAACAAAAGAGGAGAAATATGTAAAAAGAATGGGATCAGGTTTGCCTATCATAACCATGATTATTCGTTCAAGCCAATGAATGGCCAGGTGCCGCAGGATGTAATGATGAATGCCACCGATGCATCACTGGTAGATTATGAGCTGGATATGTACTGGGTGGTGGCTGCGGGAGAAGATATTGAAAACTGGGTAAAGAAATATCCAAACCGGTTCCGCCTTTGCCATGTAAAAGACCGGAGCAAAACACCAGGACCTGATAATGGTAAAAATTCAGTAGATCTTGGTACCGGAAGTATTGACTGGAGCAAAATATTAAATACAGCAAAGGCAAATGGCATGGAATATTTTATTGTAGAGCAGGAAGCTTATCCGAATGGTACTTCTCTGGAAGCATCGAAAGTGAATGCAGAATATATGAAAGGATTAAAAATCTAAATAGCTAGTATAAAGAAGTACGCAAAGCTCTGACCTCGTCAGGGCTTATTGCATTATTAGAATAACTATCCGCTGAATCTGCAAATACAGGATGAATAAAATCCATCTTGCTTCTGTCCTTCCCTCTCAGGGAAGAATGAAACTCTGTACAGCCGGTTTCTTGTGCGAGCATTTTAATATTTTCCCTCCTAACACCGCTTCCCGGCATTATAATGATACGATCATTGGCCTCCCGGTTCAATTCATTGATCAACTGCAGACCTTCAGGTGCTGCAGGTTTCTGACCGGAAGTCAGTATTCTTTCACAGCCCGTTTCAATTAATTGCTCCAATGCTTCAAAGGGGTTACTGCAACGGTCAAATGCCCGGTGAAAAGTGACTCCCAGCGGGTAAGCAACTTCCACTAACTGAGCGGTTCTTTTAACATCAATACTACCATCTGTATTCAATAAACCGATCACTACACCATCGCAACCAAGTTGCTTACACAACTTCACATCCTGCAACATAATTTCAAACTCTTCATCAGTATATAAAAAATCTCCTCCTCTTGGCCGTATGATCGGGTATAGCAAAACTGGGAAAACTTCCCTGCATTTTTTTATAGTACCATAAGAAGGAGTTGTTCCCCCTTCAGCCAGGTTAGCACATAGTTCAATTCTGTCCGCACCACCCTGTACTGCCGATTGAGTTGTTATAAAATCAGAAGTAGCTATCTCGATTATGTACTTTACCTCACTCATTGAACCAGCTTTTAGAAGTTACCAGGGTTTCTTTATCGCCGCTTTTAATTGCATACCTGAAACCAGGGTGTAATGCAAACGCACCCGCCTGGCCTTTTTTGTTTAATGCAAGGAAAGCCACTTGTATATCTTTTGCCTTAGCTTTCTTAATCTTTACAATTCGCTCAATTACCTTTTTACAGGCCACTTCCGGAGATAAACCCTGCCGCATTAATTCCACCACCGAATGTGAACCGGCCACCCTTATCACATCTTCACCCTGGCCGGTAGCAGTACAAGCACCAACTTCATTATCCACAAATAACCCCGCACCGATAATGGGAGAATCTCCGATACGTCCCCTCATTTTAAAACCAGCTCCACTGGTAGTGCAACTGCCACCCATATTTCCATGAGTATCCATTGCCACCATACCAATAGTATCATGATTCCACTCACCATTACTAAGCTTATGTGGTGCAAAAGGCCCATGCCCCTGTTTGCCTGCCTGCCGAACAGGGAGGTTCTCTATATTAATTACCGGTGGTTTATATTGAGAGTTCTTCAACCACTCTTCGTATGCTGCCTGTGCCTGTTCAGAAAGCTTTTGTTCTTCTAACAGAAATCCTTCTGCAATGGCAAATTGCTGAGCACCGCTTCCCACCAGCATCACATGAGGTGTTTTATCCATCACTCTTCTTGCCACCGCTACAGGATGTTTGATTCTTTCCAGGAAAGCCACACCGCCACAATTAGAAAACTCATCCATGATGCATGCATCCAGTGTCACAAATCCATCCCTGTCAGGATTTGCTCCAAGCCCGACACAACAATTTTGAGAAGCTTCTGTCACCATTACACCTTTTTCCACTGCATCTACTGCCCTGCCGCCCTTATGTAAAATTTCCCAGGCAGCTTTATTCGCTTCCAGACCGGCATCCCAGGTAGATATTACCACAGGTTTTCCTTTTATAGTAAAGGGAACCTGATTGCCTGCTGCAATTTTACTGAACAAAATTCCCAGGGAACCAAATGCGGATGCATGAATGAACTTTCTTCTGTTGACCATTGTTTACATCGTTAGGGTTTCGAAATTAATGGTTTCGGCCTCAATAAATGATAAAAATTGATTTAACTAAACCATAAGAAATAAAATTTGATGTTTAAACATTGAATTTGTACTTTTACATCCTAAACACACCAGAAAATGAAAATCGAAATTGTTTCAGGAAGCCCACGCAGTGCCAGTGTTACCAAACGGGTCGCACTTCACCTGAAGAATTGGATGAGACAAAATACCTCTCATGATGTGGATATAATTGATATGAAAGACTGGTCGGTCCCCCCGGTTCAATCCGTTTGGACAACAGTGGATAAAGCCCCACATGAATTACAATCCCTTGCTAAAAGAATTTTTGATGCTGATGCTTTTATTCTTGTTACTCCTGAATACAACGGCAGCTATTCACCTGCGATGAAGAACCTGCTGGATCATTTTCCCAAGCAGTTACATAAGCCTTTTGGTATTGTAACAGCTTCGCCGGGTGCGATGGGTGGTATGAGGGCTTCACAGCAACTACTATTATTGGTTCCTGCTCTCTTTGGTATTGCATCACCCAATATGCTGATCACCCCGGCTGTAGATAAAAAATTCAGCCCGGACGGAGATCTGCTGGATGAAAGTTTCCAAAATGCAGTACATACATTTATAACCGAATTCCTGTGGCTGTCTGAAAAACTTGTAACAGAAAAAGTTACTGCCTAAATATAAGGAGCATATATGAAAACCATACTTCACAAAGCAGATACAAGAGGTCATGCTAACCATGGATGGTTGAACTCTTTTCACACATTTAGTTTTGCCGGCTATTATGACCCGCAA
>JAEUVO010000068.1 GCA_016786885.1 Chitinophagaceae bacterium
ACCTGTGTACAACGATTCTTTATCAATGCTCGTGGATTGTGATTCGCTGAGAATAAAAGCAGTACAGCTTACAGTTTCCAATGCCGGGAAAGACAGCCTGTATGATCGGGTGATAGAAAAACAAGAACAGCAAATAGTAAAGAAAGACAGCGCTATTCAATTGCACCGGCAGCAATACATATCGCTAAAGAATTCTTTCGATGAAAGCATTACACAGCAACGGTCATTGCTGGATCAAAATAAGTTATTTCAAAAACAATTAAAAAGACAGCGAATCAAAAGCAAATTACTGTCGGGCCTCACCATTATTGCAGCCGGCATTACCACCCATTACTTGCTGAAGTAATACAAATCAGATACAACACATAGTAAACACCTGCGCATGTACAGGACCTCTTTTTTCAATAACTAAACAATAAACAAATGGAAAAAATGACAAACACGCTGTTCCGGTTCGCCACGATGCGAAGCCCGGAACTCATTTCCGATGTAAACAAAGAAAAGTTCTTTGTTTATCATCCAAATCCGGCTGTGGAGGGGCACTTTCATAGCCTTGTGGCTACACCTATAGCTGATAAAACTGCAAGGATACTTGCCTGGAAAAACCTGGCCGCTTCATTCAGTGCTTTTCAATCAGCTCCGCAGGTAAAAAGTTTTATTGGTCAGTCCTTTTATGATTTTGCCAACTGGCTTGCCAAAAATGCAAAGACAGTAAGTGAAAATGGTGAACCCGTGGCTAGTCCTTTCTCAGGCCTGTCACAACTCTCCAACAGCCAATTGATCAGCCTCTGGGATAATCTTTTCTACCAGCTCATTACCGACAAATCGCCGTATGTAAGGGATCTTGTTATCAATGTACTGATAGCAAATCATTACCTCGGATCAGCAGGACTGGAAGATCAGCGCAAGACCGTTCTTTCAAGAGTGGTGGTACCGCAGGAGTTTTATGGTACTGCTTCATTGCCAGAAGATGGCGGACAAAATGAAGAACCGGTTTATACCCGTGAACTGCAACAACAGATCGATCAGGTGGTGGCAGGCGAAAAAGTGCAGGCTATCACACAGATCATTGCAGAATTGAAAAGATCACAGGAAGTCTACTCAAAGGCAAATATGAGTAGTTACAACGAAGAAAGGGCCAATTACGATGATGAATCATTCAGAGAAAGAGAACAGCAGGAAGGTACGGATCCTATTAATGACAGATCAATTAAAGTGCCTGCAACCGATGTACAGCCTTTCGAATTTACACCACTTCAGGAGTCATCTTATTTCTCCAGCAAACTTTCAGAGAAGCATACAGCACTTGCAAATGAGATCGGTCTTTTTGACCAGGAGACTTTTGAGGAAGCGTTCGCCCTTCTTTCAGAAGAGTTAAAAAAGCAATCAGACCTCACCTTTAATGCTGATGGGTTATCCAGCAAAGTAATAAACATTGGCAATGTACTGCTGCCGGTACAGGACCGTATTACATTACCTGGCCAGCAATACACATTCACCATGCAGGTAGTGCCTTTGTCAGCTACATTAAGCAAAGTGGTAGTTGCCATTAATATGGGTTATGCCAATGCAGACGCTGTATATGCTTTGTACCATTCGGTAACTCCATCCGGTACTAATACCAATGGTGCGTTTACTGACACAGCAATCGGTAACAGCCTGGTACTGCAGTTTTATCCCAACGGCTTTGTAATTGGTAACAATGTAACGAGCTTCCGTTTACATGGTGAAATAAGGTTGGTGAATGGCGATAAGTTGCTTTTTGATACGCAGGTAGACGTAAAAGAAGGTGCTTTCGGAAGAATGACTCTCGCTGGTATGGAAGAACCAACAGGCGATGAAGATTATGTACCACTGGGTTTTGGCATTAAGCGTTTGGGTATTGCAGATTACAGAAGGGTAGAACAAACCACTTGCTGCTATGTACCGGGTGAGGTAAGCCATATTGAAAATATAATGGCCAAAGAATACAAAGAGAAGAGCAGCCGCCGCCTGAGACGTTCCGAAGAAACCACTACAATTGAAAAGCAAACAGAGAAAGAAGAACTGACCGATACTACCAGTACCGACCGCTACGAGATGAACCAGCAAGTAGCGCAGGTTATTAACAAAGACTTCTCATCAAATATCAACACCAGCAGCAATGTTAAGATACCGCTGATGGGTTCAACTACCTTGACGACCAATTTCGCTTTCAATACCTCTACTCAAAACTCCAACTCACAGGCAGTTACGCTTGCAAAGGATGTAACCGAAAGGGCGATGGAAAGGGTGATACAGAAAGTAAGGGAAGAGCGGGTGCTTAAGGTAGTAGAAGAGTTTGAAGAGCAGAACAAGCATGGTTTTGATAATCGTAAAGGTAATGTCCATGTAAGTGGCGTATATCGCTGGATCGATAAGATCTACAAGAACCAGGTGTACAACTATGGCAAGCGGCTTATGTATGAATTCATGATACCGCAGCCCGCCGTATTCCATAATGAAGCGATGCGCAATGTTGTAACAGGCGCTACCACGCAGGTATTGGAAAAACCCATCGACCCCCGTACAGCAGGATTGCCTGATTACCGCAGTGTTTCAGAAGCCACAGCCGCCAAATGGGCCGCAGCTTACGGAGCGGAGATCGAAACCCTGCTGGATGAATACATAACAGTGAGCCAGGCATTCCATATGATCACCACTGACGCAACAGGTCACAATTATACTGGCGCTAAATCATTCAAACTTGATCTGCCAGATGGCTATGAAACTACTGGCGCTAAAGTAACAGCTACTTTCCAGTTCCATCCTGATAAAGATGAATGGTCACACACTAATATCCGTGTAGGTGATGCATGGTTCTCTATTTGGAATTATAACAATCTGAACCAGGCCGTATCATTCGGTTCGCCGATCCGCAAAGAGCTGGCCGTATCTGCGGAAGTAAGAGACCTTGGTGGCCTTAACATTAATGTAATGGCTAACTGCCGGCGTACAACAGAAGAGTATCGCAGGTGGCAGATCAGTTGCTTTAATGAGATCATTAAAAGCTATGAAAACAAGCTGGCAAAATATAATGATGCCTTAGCTGCCATACAGGTAGATGCAGGCAGTAAAGGCACTAACCCCGGATTCTACCGCCTGATAGAAAATACCGTGCTGCGTAAAAACTGTATCACTTACCTGGTAGGTAAAGACAATCTGGGCAAGAAGTTCTACAGCGGAAGCACTGTAGATACTTTGCTGCCAGAGATTACGGCAGGTATGGACCGTTACTCTGCCCGTGCCAAATTCATGGAACAGGCATTTGAATGGGAACTGATGAGCTATTCATTCTATCCCTTCTACTGGGGTGATAAAGCTGCATGGCAGAATATGTACCAGGCAGAAGTAAATGATCCATTATTCCGCTCCTTCCTGCAGGCAGGGTTAGCAAGAGTGATAGTAACTGTTCGCCCGGGCTTTGAAGAAGCAGTAATGCACTACATGGCCACAGGACAGGTATGGAATGGTGGCCAGGTACCGGTAATCGGTGATGAACTATATCTCTCAATAGTAGAAGAGTTGAAAAACCCTGAATACTATATTGAAGATACCTGGGAAACAAGAGTACCGACAACACTTACTGTTATTCAGGCAGGCAGCATCGGTTTAAATACTCAAGGCTTACCATGCGATTGTGGAGATACACAAACAGAGATCGTACAACTGGATACTGTGCTTGTAGGTGAAGGTGATGAGACTGCTGAAGAAGAGGGAGGAGAAGACCCAAACCCGGAAGGTGATGGAGGAGGTGCAGGAAATCCTGAATTTCCCTACACACCACCATCAAATCCTGAAGGCGGAGACGTACCTCCCGTTTTACCTGATCCTGAAGGAGGAGAGTAAGGCCTCTCACATAAATACCGGTATCCTTACCGGCAGTTGCAACCAGGGCCGGCCCTGTAAGGCCGGCCCTTTTTTTAAAAAAGTTAAAAGATAGCAATGGAATCTATAAACGCATTTGGCAACAGTCCATTTGGGAAAAACTGGGATGTAGAAGAGAAAAGTATAGAGAAAACAATTCCAGATTCAATCAGGCAGGATAGCAAGAAGGGAAATTTCTGCAATCAAAATACTGTCTTTGAATTTGGCGATTCTGTAGACTATAAAAATGGATTTGCGTCCACGAATAATGGTCTTCAATTCAACGACGTAGAATTCTATACAGGACCTATCAATTTCCAGACTTTATGTACTGTGCTCAAATATCAAAACGGATCGGACTTCAGCTACTCCCATAAAAATTTTATAAGCACAAAAGTTGCTTCAGATTATTCAATGACGCCCTCTCCTTTCATGGAAACGGACACAGTAGTTGATACGGATCTTACACTTACCGATAGCCTGGGGCAAACAAAAGTTATTTCGTTGAAAGGTCGGTTGAACATGCTTGATGGGTGTGTGTCTGAGTATACAGTGTACAATCGAATTGTGGTAAACGGCAACTCAGAGAAAGAATCTTATACAAAACTATTCTACTATGCGGGATTCGAAGGAAGTAATAAAGAAGAACATCTTGCGATTGAACTTACCTGTAATGACATGGAAGATTATCTCTTGCTATCAGAATATCTCGGACTTTATAGCAATAAAGGTATCATCCAAAGCTATAATGCTGCTTTCCTGGAAACAAGATCGATAGGGGCGCGCAAATTCCTGTACAACAGGGCCCCGGTGTATGTTCTTAAGCAACGAGGGGATGATCTTTTATGGCATGATCTGCAGGTACTGATTGAGTACGACAGGAGTAGCTGGCATAAAGACGCAAGCAAAGCAATGGTAAGAATACTAGGAGGTTTCAATGACCTTCAAAAAATGTATCAAAAACTTGAGCAGGATCCAATGGTAGTGATGTCGCTATACAAAACGATCAACGGTACAAGCAAAGGAAATTATTGTTTATTTCTTGACATTATTAGCGAGCTATATGCAAGCGATCAGTTCAAACCGAAACCTGGAAAAGAGATCAGGGTTCCCTACGGTAAAAATTATTCTCTTCATAGCGGCCTGTTCTCTGGTTCAGAAGATAGCGTTCACCTCCGGGTGCTTGTTCCAGATCCCGATGCATCTCCGGATTACGAAATAATGCCTAGTCCTTTTTCAATGTTTGGAGATGATCCCAAAAGAGCTATACTTGATATTAGCGATCTTCATCCTCTTCAAATTGTAGAGTACTTCAATCCGGAAACAAAGAACTCGAGACTGGTCCCCGTCATTTATTTAAAGTATCTCTCCGACCAGGAAGATTGGGCAACAATCATAAAACTACTAAACGTAACGTTTGACATCATTTCATTATTAGTCGGTGTAGGGGTGGTATTAAAAGGCGCCAGGGGACTGGCAATGATCCTGGCTCTGGCAGATGCCGGGGTCGCTTTGACAGACCTGGCACTTATGTTCGAAGACGTCAGAAAATTGCTTAAGAAAACGGATGTCGGTGAATGGCTCGTGGACAACTGGACTGAAATAAACTTTTGTTTGGGAATAGGTATCATGGGGCCAATACTTTTGAAAGGGCTTATTGAAAAAGGGCCGGCCATTATTAAAAACCTTATTGCCGAAACAGCCGATCAGGCTAAAAAATTTGCCGCCGCTTTCAAACAGCTCATTGTAACGCTCAAAGTTGAACTGTATGTTGCTTCCTATGGAAAAGCGATCCTATGTGCCTTTGACCCTATTACTCTGGTCGCTCAGTGGCTTGGAAAAAAAATGGTGCAGTCAATGGATAGTGTCGGTGTCATGATGGGTAAGGTCGAAGAAGGAGATATAAAAATACTTTTATATAAGGGAAAGATCATAGCAGAAGGAACTGTAGATGATATTAAGCGTTATCTTGACAAAATCTTCAAAAAAACAGGTGATGATTTGCTACGGCATCTTGACAATCTTGCGGAAATAGGAGTACTCAAACTTTCAAGCCGCTTTGAAGATCATATGGCGCATGGACATATTCGTATAACAGTAGTTGACGGTTCTGTTCCAAAAAAATTGCCTAACAGAAAGCCGAATCCAGCTTATATCATTGAACAATACGAATATTTGCCGGGACAAGGTCGAAAAAAGAATACGATACATAAGAAATATTCCTTCCGGCTTGACGGAACAGGCGGATCGCACTTTCTAAAAAACCTGGATAACAGGAAAGTGAAAATAATTGAAAAAATCGAAACAAGAAAAATACCTGGAGGAACCGTCCGCATAGCAAAAATTGAATACTGGGTAGAAGAACTTGGGCAGTGGGTATTAAAAAGTGACAAGCATACTTTCTGGCCTGTCAACTGGTCGATGGAGAAAATAAAGCAAAGCGTCTTAGAAGCCGCCCGGAATATTACGTATAAGAAGGGAAACAAATGCAGGGGTATTACCGACAATGGAGTTGAGATAGAGTTTTATATAAATGAAATCAACAAAGAAATAGAAACAGCTTATATTTATTTTAAACCAAGATAAAATGAAAAAAATAGAATTTGTGAAATTACCCACGGGAAGTTGCACCACAAAGCCAGTTGATGATAAATGGATGTTATTAGCTTATTTCGTGGAGGAGTCTTGGCATCCTGACGATACAGCAAGAAACATCGCTAACCTCGAATCTGTCCGTTCAGGAGAAAAAAGCTTTGCTGACATTCAGCCGCCTAATATTCAATGGAGCTTTGGTAACTTCTCCGGAAGTTTTGAATGCGATAAGGACACTGCCTATCTGGATGCTTCCAGCGACGTCAGGTATGAGTCCTTAATACTGCCCTTACAAGAAGTTATAGATCTGCTTAAAGAATGGAAAGCCTTTTCTGAGGCATCATGAGTTGCAAATTTATAACTCGTTCAAGGTTCGTGAATTTCACGAACCTTTTTTATTTTACATATCGGCTAATCTCTCAGCAAAATGTCATTCTTTAATTATTAAAACAACTCAAATAACTATGGAAATAAAATATCTAAAAAAATGCAAACGACCGTCGAAATAGATGGCAAAGAAGATCTTGGCATGACAGAAGCGGAGATAAGTACTATGGAAAACCGGTCGGGAAAAACCTTCCCGGCTGCCTATAAGGAATTTCTTTTCCTGGGAGGCAAAGGAGCGAATATGATCGCAGACCTTAATCACCAGGTATTATCTTACCAGGATGGAGAAGAGTATTGGAAAGAGCGACAGGAAAGCGGCCCTGAAAATATGAAAGAAGAAGATGTTACGGTTGAAAAAGATATTTGGGTATTCGCCGATCTTGGTCCGGAACAGTTCGACTTCTTTTATCTTGATGAAGGCGATGATTCCAAAGTATATTACTATTGCGCTTACCTCGATGGAGAGGACGAGAATGAGTATGCAGGATTTTGTCGAACACATGGAACAAAAAATTATCGAATATTTGCGTAAGAAATTCCTTAATAATAAAACGGTGTCCGGCGAAATTCAATTGTTATCAGTGCGTGAGTTTTGCAACAATTGTAAATGGATCGTGGATCAGTTTCAAAAAGAATTTCCTAATATCAAAATCATTCGTATTCACTTATAAAAATAAACTGTATGACTTATTTAAATAACCTGATCAAAAAAATGGATCCGCAAGCGATCCATTACCAAGGCATCTCAAAACAAGAATTGGGAAAGATCAGAGCATTAGCAACCTCAGCCCTTCCGAAAGCTTACGAAGAGTTCTTATTAGCCATGGGAAAAGAAATGTCACGTAAAGATCAATCACATCCCGGCTTTTTAACAGGCATCGATGTTTTTTATCAATATATCCCACAGTTGAAAAGTTTAGCCTCGGCGTTACTGAAAGAAGACGAATCAAAGTTGACATTATCCAATGATGACTTTGTTTTCTATTCTTCGCAAGGTGGTGATTTTGTCTTCTTTAAATTAACAGAGGGCCCTAATCCGCCGGTATACTATTACAGGGAAGACGACCAGCAATTGTCTTTCAAAAAGATTAGCGATAGTTTTTCTGATTTCCTGGAAAAATATTACGATGCTGAAACCGTGATTTTTTAATCTTACTTATCACGGTTGGAATCATGTATTGATCCGGGTGTATCAAATTCAAGGTTTGTGAATCACACGAATCTTTTTTATTTTGTACCCGTAAGTATACCAAAGAAAATGAAGTACACGGGCTTTATAGCTGAAATTGATGAATACCCTTTTTCAAGGCCGTTGAAACAATACTACTTGTCTGAAACTTCCGTCAGTAGTTACCGTGAGTTGGTCATTGCTTACCTCAAATCCGGTGTGCTTTGCGTCCCATTTATGGGTATTGCCGAAGATGAAGATGAAACCAGAATGGGGGCTATTTCTGTGTTAACGGACGGAGAATGGTTTTGGCCCGCCTATTTTACCAACTACCTCGAGAAATATTCTGGGCTAAGAATTGATCCTGAGTTTGAAGATCATGTCTTGAAAAATCAAGGTAAAAAACTTGTTTTAAGCGAGCAAAAGATAACTGAACTTGAAAAGCAATTTTTATCTCATGCTAAGTTCAAATAATTAATCCCTTCTGTTCTGATAAAAAGCTATTTCACTGGTTTTCATTTATCTACTTGCTAGCTAAAAGACTTCATTAAGGCTCGCACAACACAGCCCTTTTTTGAACCCGGGTTTATGAAATATCAATATATAAATACTGATGGTGAAAATATATAGCTTATAAAGAAAAGAGTGATCCTCCTTACCAATACCAAAGTTTGACTTAACTTTGGTATTCCTCTTTAAATCATATAAGAAATGAAAACACTCTTAATAACCCTGCTCCTCGCCACTACACTCACCGGCGGCTCCATCTACGATTTTAAAGTAGAAGGGCTGGATGGCAGTGACATCAACTTTGCCGATTATAAAGGCAAAAAAATTCTGATTGTCAATACCGCTTCTGCATGCGGGTTAACACCGCAATATGAGGGATTGGAAAAGTTACACAACCAGTATAAAGGGAAACTGGTGGTGATCGGTTTTCCAGCTAATAACTTCAACGGACAGGAGCCAGGGACCAACACAGAGATCAAAGAGTTTTGCAAAAAAAACTATGGCGTATCATTTCCCATGGCAGAAAAGATATCTGTGAAAGGAGACGACACCCACGAGCTATACATTTACCTGAAAACCCAGGCAGCCGCCAAAGGGTTTACCGATCCGGTGACCTGGAATTTCGGTAAATTCCTCATCAATGAGAAAGGCGAATTGATCGCTACTTTCAGTCCGAGGACAGCACCGATGAGTGAGGAGATATTAAAATATCTCAACTAAGGACCTGCTATCTATTTGGTCGAATTAAATTATTGGGAAAGCGGCTCAGGATATGCTGAACCGCTTTCTTATTTGCAGAAAGTTTACTTTCGCCATTCATGCAATTTTCCGACATCATAGGCCAATCCGAAGTAAAAACCCAACTGGCAGAGTTGGTACAGCACAACCGACTCAGTCATGCCCTTCTCTTTTTAGGAAAAGAAGGAAGCGGCGCCCTATCGCTGGCTATTGCCTTTGCACAATACATAGTTTGTGAAAAGGCAAATCCCAGAAAGCAAAATGCAAGTGCCACAGCTTCGTTATTCGGTGAGCCGGAACCTGAAACCCTAAATCTGAAACCATTAAACGATTCATGTGGCGTATGCCCGGCCTGCCTGAAAGCGCAAGAACTGGTGC
>JAEUVO010000058.1 GCA_016786885.1 Chitinophagaceae bacterium
AATATTTACCGGTAACTATACTTTCTGGTATGAATCATCTCAACTGATGGCCCGCCAGATAAATGATAAGAATAAAAAAACAGAAGAGAAGCGTCAGGCTTTACTTGATTTCATTGCCCGTTTCAGTGCCAATGCTTCAAAGAGCAAGCAGGCCACATCAAGGAAAAAAGCACTGGAGAAACTGACAATAGAGGAGATTGAACCCAGTTACAGAAAATATCCCGGGATAATCTTTCAGCAACTGAGAGAAGTAGGTAACCAGATACTGAATGTGGAGAAGCTGAAGAAATCGGTAGATGGAAGGGTACTTTTCAGCGATGTTACATTCACCGTAAATAAAGGAGATAAGATCGCTTTATTGAGTCGTGACCCGCTGGCCATAACCAGTTTCTTTAATATCATTACTGCGGAAATGATGGCCGATAGCGGTTCATATGAGTGGGGAAGCACCGTTACCCATGCTTACCTTCCACAGGAGAACAGCCAGTTTTTTACCGGTGAAGACAATTTGATGGATTGGCTGCGTCAATATGTACCGGATCATGTAAAAGATGTGGATGAACCTTTCTTAAGAGGTTTTTTAGGAAAGATGTTGTTTAGTGGTGATGATGTGATGAAGAAGACAAATGTACTCAGCGGAGGAGAAAAGGTACGTTGTATGCTCAGCCGGATGATGCTACAAAGCCCTAATGTTATCTTATTGGATCAGCCTACTAACCATCTTGACCTGGAAAGTATACAAAGCTTCAATGAACAGTGTACAGATTACAAGGGTATCGTATTGTTAACGAGCCATGACCATACATTCATGCAAACGGTGGCCAATCGAATCATCGAATTGACTCCGAAAGGTATTATCGATCGCCTGATGACCTTTGATGAATACCTGGTTGATGAAAGGGTGAAAGCATTAAAAGAAGAGATGTATAAATAATATAATGATTGGATAGTGATAGTGGAAGAAAATAGTAAGTTTCCGTTCATTAGTAATGAAATGCCGGTCCAATTGATCTAATACTATGAAAATCGTAGATTTCCTATACATTATATACTGAAAAATGGTTTTTGTTTCTTGCTGGAAAAGTATCTTCTTTCTAAATTCGCATTAGCAAAACCAATTGCTTTCTGTTATTTCCGGAGATCCATGCCTACCGTACCTGTTAATCCTTTCGGGAAAAATTAGTATCCGGCCGGGAGGTATGTTCGCGGTGGCGAATATTCGGGTTGAAACCAGAGGAAACGAAATGAATTGAAAGCCTTGTCGAAAGACAGGGCTTTTTTATTATCTTCCTTTTTTGATTATGTCCGCCACATCAACCCTTGCCAAAAAGATTGGATTCTGGTCTGCTACATCCATCATTGCGGGTAGTATCATCGGGTCGGGTGTTTTTATGAAGCCGGCCAGCATGGCTGCGCAATTGGGTTCGCCGGTTTGGCTCACACTTGTCTGGATCATTGCAGGTATCTTCTCCTTGTTTGGTGCATTGGTATATGCTGAGTTGGGAGCTATGATGCCGGAGACAGGTGGTATCTATGTGTATTTCCGGAAAATGTTCGGCGATTTTGTTGCATTCCTTTATGGCTGGGCAGCTTTCTCCGTTATTAATACAGCTGCTGTGGCAGCTATTGCATTTGTCTGTGCATATTATGCTGATTTTTTTTTGCACCTTCCCGGCTTTAGCGATGCCGCAGTTCTTGCCAACAAATGGCATATCCCATTCATCGGTGACCTGTATCCACTGAAGGACTTTGGTGTAAAAATGCTGGCTGTTGTGCTGGTAGCATTACTTTCCGGTTTAAATTATGTAAGTGTGAAGGCTGGAAGTTATTTCCAGGTCATCTCTACCTTTTTGAAGATTGCGGTCATTGCAGCACTGGTGATCGGCATTTTTGTATTTGGTGAAGGGTCAGTACAAAATTTTGTGCAGGCAGAAAATCCAAAACAAGGCGGGGAGCTATTAGGCGGGATCATTGCAGCTATGACAGGAGCTTTCTTTGCCTATGACGGTTGGATCAATATTGCTTCCATGGCTGGTGAAGTGAAGCAACCGCAAAAAAATATTCCCCGTAGTTTATGGCTGGGTGTACTGATATGTATCATCGTTTATGTATTGGTCAACCAGGCTTATCTCTATGTGTTGCCTGTAGAAAGTATAGCACTATCTCCATTAGTGGCTTCAGATGCAATTAGTATTGCTCTCGGCCGGACCAGTGAAGCTATAGTAGCAGCTATGATCGTTATTTGCACATTCGGCGCCATCAATGGTAATGTGATGGCAACTTCCAGAATTACTTATGCAATGGGTAAAGATGCTGTGTTTGCCCCATGGGCAGGCCGGGAGCACAAACGGTTTCAAACACCTGGGAATGCATTGTGGCTGCATGGTATCTGGACCTGTATGTTTATTATTACCGGGTCTTTTGATATGCTGGCAGATATGTTTGTGTTTATTACCTGGATAGCATATGGTTTAGGGGCTGTTGGCATTTTTATGTTAAGAAGAAGACTGCCTCATGCGGAAAGGCCTTATAGAATTTGGGGACACCCCGTTGTTACTATCTTATTTATTCTTTTCTCTGCTTTCTATCTTATCACTACCGTCTATAATGATATATCCAATTATCTGGCGAATAAACAGCCAGTCATAAATTCTGTGCTGGGCTTAGCTATTACGGCTTTGGGAGTGCCTCTGTATTATTATTTCCGAAGGAAAAAGGCTTCTGAGATAACCGGTTAATAATTGTAAACCAGGAATCTCAGAGTAAAAGAAGAATTATTTCCTTCGTTACGGATATACAACTGTATTTTTTTTATAACCCCGGGCTCCTTTTTTTTCGTTTCAGAAAAGATGTGATACACCATGCTGCCATTCTCTTCAGAATCATACTCATATTCCCATTCCGGAAATACTTGTCTTAGAGTATCCAGTATATCCTGGTGCCAGCGTTTAAACCCGGTTTGCTCAATGGTATATTGTTTTTTTTCAAATTCAAAATTGAGTGAAAAGTGGAATTTACCGCTACCGGCAACGCTGTCTTTTATCAGTATTCCTTTTTTGCCACATATGCTGAAGTCAGAAGAAGAGGTGACAGGATAATTGGATGACCCGCTTTCTTTAACTATATAAACCCCCGGTAATTTGTCATAAGATTGCCGGATGGATATAAGTTTTTCTTTCAAATCCGGGCAACCGGGGGGAGCTAATGATAGCTGTGCTGAAGCCGGGAATATCCCCATACAAAGAATTACCAGTAACGGCAACTTTTTCATGTAAGCTTTTTATAAAGGTATTGACACTAAAAAGCACCTTTATACCCTCTTGAAGGTATTCTAGTCTCTTCATAAAATAATAACTTTATAATGTTCATTCTTTTCAACAGACATCTTTAATTAAGGATAATGAAAAAATATATGCTTGTGTTCAGTTGCATCCTTTTGACCCATGTTGCTTTTACGCAGGCAGGATGTCCTTCACTTGACGCTCTGTTAGATACCATTCATCAATTGAATGTACGGCGATCAGCACTTGGGAATGATACTGCAGAGATCAAAAAATTCTTCAGGGAAAATTACAAGCAGCTAAAATTGTTTGACGATCCGGGAGATATTACCTGGGAGACTATATATTTTGATGTTGATATGACAAATTACACTACAGTGCATCAATGCCTGGTGGACAGGGCTAATAAGAATGGCTGGCATATTGAATGGGATAAGCCGGATGAAACAGGCTTCAGGAAGCTCACCGTTTACGAGACAAAGAAAAAGAAAAACAGAATTTTTTTCTATCGCAATTTTCAAAGCAGTATAGCCCATAGAGACACAAAGAGGGATAAATTTTCTTTGGGAATCTCTTTAAGCCGGTAAGCTAAATGCTTACAGCATTTTTTTTATCAGTTTTCCCAATATCATCAGCCCGTAGTCTGCTTCATCATCCCATGGTTTGCCAAAACTGATACGGATACAATTATTATAATTGCAACTGGCGGAAAATATCTTACCTGGAACGATGGAAATATGATGTTTCATAGCTTCCACCCGTAGTTTGAAAGTGTTCACTTTTTTATTTAATTGTACCCAAAGAATAAAACCACCATGAGGACGGGACACTTTAGTGTCTTCGGGGAAATGATCAATAATGGCCTGCATATACCGGAGACATTGTGTGTGCAATGCCTTCCTTATAGTTTTTAAATGGTATTCATAACGGCCATGCTGCAGGTAATGCGCCATTGCTGCCTGGGTAAGAGTAGGGGAGCTGATATTGTTAATACGTTTGATCTGTTTTACCTGTTCCAGGAATTTACCGGGGATGGTCCAGCCAATCCGATAACCGGGAGACAAGGACTTACTTAGAGATGAACAATACATCACCAGGCCCTTTGTATCATAATACTTACAGGTGCGGGGGCGGGTTTTACCAAAATATAATTCACCATAAATATCATCTTCTATCAGTGGAATATTTTTCTGGCTGATCATCTCCACCAGTTTCTTTTTATTTTCATCAGGCATACAGCCTCCAAGAGGATTATTGAAATTCGGGATCACTATGCAAGCTTTAACGGGATATTTTTTAATGGCCTGCTGCAAACCTTCCAGGTCAAGCCCGGTAACAGGGGAAGAAGATATTTCCACTACTTTCAACCCCAGGTTCTCCAACGCCTGGAAAATACCGAAGTAGTTTGGCGATTCGACTGCCACTGTATCCCCCGGCTGAGTAATAGCTTTTATACAGAGTGTGATTGCTTCAAGACAACCTCCGGTTATCACAATATCATCCGGTTTTACTTTGCCTCCCCAGTTAAAAGCGAGTTTGGCCACTTGTTTTCTTAATTCGGCATTCCCCTGTGTATGTTCATAACTAATGCAGGAGTCCTTACTGTTGCGCAAAGCCTGCATTACTGATTTATTAATTTTTGCAGCAGGTAATAAAGAAGGATCGGGTACAGCCAAAGCAAAATTGATGATCCTTGCGTTGTGTGAAGCAATATCGGAGTAAATGGAAGCGATCATTTCTTTCACACTTACATCATGTGACAGAGGATCAGGTTGGGTCATTTTGGGCAGCTCAGGAAAACGCTTCTGATTAAAGCGAACATAGTAGCCGGATTTGGGCCTTGATTCGATCAGTCCTTTTCCTTCCAGGTGATAGTATGCCTGGAAAGCAGTACCCATGCTGATGCCATATTCATCACTCAGCACCCGGACAGAAGGAAGTTTATCGCCGATCTTTAATACATCGTCATCGATCATTTTTTCTAATCCGCCGGCCACCTGCAAATACAGGTGATCATCAGTAGCTGAATTCCCTTTTCTCATATGTTAAATAATCTGATATAGTCAAAAATACAAAAACTGAATCTGTTTTATTTAAAAAAAAGATAAAATATTTGCTTATTCAATCTTTGCAGCTGCTTACTGAACAAAAATTAAAACAGTGCTGTGAAGTA
>JAEUVO010000010.1 GCA_016786885.1 Chitinophagaceae bacterium
CATCATCCAGGCGAGAATGAGTGAGATCATGGATTTTGTTACCTATCATCTGAAACAAGTTGGTTTAGAAAACCGCGTGCTGAATGGTGGTATCATCCTTACCGGTGGCGGGTCACAATTAAAACATCTTATCCAGCTCACGGAATATGTAACAGGCTTGCCTGCAAGAATTGGTTTCCCCAACGAACATCTTGCCGGTGGTCATATTGAGGAACTGGCAAAGCCAACTTACTCCACCTGTATAGGTCTTATCCTGAAAGGGTATGATGACTATGAGCATAACCGCAAGCAGTTTGAAAAAGAATACAGGAAAGTGGAAGTTCCTGATGGATTAAAGAATAATACACAGGAAGAAGTAACAGTGGCAACAGAAGAGGAAGTAAGTGAAAAAGAAGTGAAGAGAAGAAAAAACCTGACCGGCTTCTGGGGCAAGTTCAAAGATGGTATCATCGACCTGTTCAAAGAAGAAGAAGACAAAAAATTATAAAATTATAAGAAAGTACTAACCCAATTACCAACGGCTTTTTGAGAGCCAGCTTAAATTCAACACTATGATACATTTTGATCTGCCTAAAGAGAAATCATCCATCCTGAAAGTGATAGGTGTGGGAGGCGGAGGTGGCAATGCGGTGAACTTCATGTTTAATCAGCAGATTGACGGCGTAAACTTTGTTATATGCAATACAGATGCACAGGCATTGGCCAATAGTGGCATTCCTAATCGTATTCAGCTGGGGCCACACCTTACACAGGGGTTAGGAGCTGGTGCTAATCCCGACATCGGACGTCAGGCAACAGAAGAATCTCTTGAAGAAATAAAAAGAATACTGGAAGTAAATACCAAGATGGCTTTCATTACCGCCGGAATGGGTGGTGGCACCGGTACAGGTGGAGCACCTATCATCGCAAAAATCTGTAAAGATCTTGGTGTGCTGACAGTAGGTATAGTCACCACTCCTTTTGCGTATGAAGGAAAGAAAAGACAGCAACAGGCAGAAGAGGGGATAAAAACACTGAAGCAGTATGTAGATACATTACTCGTTATCAGTAACGATAAATTACGCCACCAGTTTGGTAACCTGAAAATGCGGGAAGCATTTGAAAAAGCAGACAATGTACTGGCTACCGCGGCTAAATGTATCACTGATGTGATCAACAGCACCGGCCAGATCAATGTGGACTTTGCAGATGTATGTACTGTAATGAGAAACGGTGGAGTGGCAATCCTTGGTAATGCAGAAGCATCAGGAGAGAACAGGGCGCAGAAAGCAATCGAAGAAGCATTGAATTCTCCGTTGCTGAATGATAGTGATATCCAGGGAGCCAAATGGATATTGATAAATATTAACTCTGCCCAGGGAGAACATGAATTTACCATGGATGAAGTGGAGATTATTCAGAATTACCTGCTGACACAGGCTGGTGAGAACACAGATGTGATATTGGGTATGGGTTATGACAGTACATTGGACGACCGGATAGGTATTACACTCATTGCGACGGGATTTGAACATAAGGATCCGTTTGCCAAACCAATACCGAGGAAGGAAGAGCCAAAACCAGAAGAGAAGATTGTAATGATATTGGGGCAAACAGAAGAAGCTCCGGTGATTCCTATCAATCAGAAAGTGGAAATACAACAGGCATTGCTGGAAAAAGAAAAAGCTGCCATGAATAATCCATTGCAGGTGGCAAAGGAAGATGATTATTTAATGCCCCGGCTGGTGGAAGAATTTCCCGTGGCCGCACCTGTTGTTGATCTGAGCGATATTAAAGAGGAGGAAGTGCCGGTGATCATTCATTGGGAGTTACAACCGGAGGAAAAAATACTTAGTAAGACTACGGACAAATCGGTTAGTACATCTACTGTGAGCAAAATGTCAACTGTGGAAGATGCTGATAGAATACATTCGGCACTGCAATCGCAATCCGTTCCCCCGACAATTAAAGAAACAGATGCTGAGTTGATCCTCAGTATTAAAGATAGTACTAGTAGTACAACACCGGTGTCTGCAGCATCGGGAGGTTATCTGGCCAGACCATCCAATATCTACGCAGAATCTAAACCAGAGGTCGTTACCTCAAAGACTTCTGCCGAAGAACCGATCCCTTCTAACCTTGCCAGCAATGAAGAGGAAGAACTCCTTGAATTGCAAATGCAAATAATAGAAAGGGATGACATTCCAGCGGCGGATATGCCGATGGCCCATCAGGCTCAGTCACCTTTGTCCACCGAAGTTGAGGATTCGCCGATGGCGAACGAAACTGAAGAGCAAAAACGTAGGGCGGCGGAACGATTGCACAAGTTGAGAAACTTGTCTTTCAATGTTAACGCTGCTGACCCCAATAATGAGTTTGAGACTGTGCCGGCTTATATCCGCCGCAATATGGAATTGTATAACAGTAATACCCAGGTCGAAAATTTCTACAGCAGCTACGAAGTCAAATCTGACGACAAAAACCAGGGGCATATCAGCACCATCAATACATTTTTAGACGGCAAAAAACCTGATTGATCATAAAAGAGACAATCCGCCACCCTCGTTCGTTCCAATGAAGCCACTGAGCATTTAGCTAGTGTTTTTTAGTTGTTCCCTCCGGTTTCCACCGGAGGGTTTTTTTACTGCGTTATAGCTATTGCAAAATCCGGCGTATTGGGTGTTGGTACAAGAGTTGGATGCTGCCTGTCACCGGTTATCTTTCTTACACGCCGGGAGATATAGAGGGACAAACTGGTATAGGTAATTTCCTTTTCTTCTCCCACAGCTGCAGCGCCATTAAGACCCTCTATCAGGGCTTTAGTGAATGCGCCATTTCCCCAAATAGGATCTTCAAGCGACGTTTCCTTACCTGTACTGCTTGTAATTGTTATTGCACCAGCACCCTTAACTGTACTTGTAAGTAAATTTATTAAACCATTAATATAATTTCCTCCAGCACCCATTATGTTTCCACTATGACAGGCATCAATAAAGACGATTACTTTTCCTTCAATGGTGCTTTGTGTTTGTTTGAGCTCTTCAAAGTTAATGCAGGTTGATCTCAGGTATCTGACATCTGCATCCACAGGGAGCATATAATAAATACCATTATTATCATTTACACCATGACCTGCAAAGAAGATTATAGCTATATCTTTTTTACTTGTCTTTTCTTGTATCCATTGAAGACCATTGAGAATATTTACTTTGTTGGCTTCTTTTTCGGTTATTTTTTTCACAACAACTTCATTATATAGCCTGCCTTTTTGCTGCACTAATGCCGATGAAAAATCTTCAGCATCCTTCGCAGCAAAAGTAAGCCTGTACTCTGGTTTATTATAATTGCTAATACCTATTGCTAGAATAAATAGGTTGGGGTTTACAATAACTTCTTTTTGGATGGTTTCTGAGGATTTCCATTTAATGTATAGGTTAGCCTCAGGGCTGGTGCCGTTTTCATTTTCTGCCAAGAGAGTGATAATGCAGTTCTCTTTTGGGATGAGCACTTCTATCTTATTACTATAAGTGGTTTCTGTCAGTACCTCCCGTTCAGTTGCAACTGGTCTTCCATTTACCAATACTTTAATACTTTTTGCAGGTGCGTCAGTGGGACTATTGATACTGTAATTAATGCTAATTATATTGCTACTTACTGTGCTGCCATTTTCCGGGCTGTTTATGGTAATTGTGGGAGGTGATTTTTCAGTAATATTTGCTATTTCCTTTTTTTCACCTTTGCGAAGATTTGCTAGCGCAATGGCTTTGCTTTCATCATACGTTTCTAGAATACAGTCAATAATGTCAGGACGGTAAAACTGTTCCCTGAATCTCGATACTGGAAAAAACGAAGGTGATTTATTTACTCCATTATTTACATGCCAGCCCAGGAAATCTTCCCCACCCGGTGAAGCATCGTAATAGCCAGATGGAGTAAATAATACCCATCTTTTTTTATCAGTATCTAAATAGTAAGCAAGCAATTCTTTGCCATCTTCCATCCTGAACCATCGAATTGTACCATCGCTTAATGCAGCAACTACAACTTTATCATTTCCGCTAATATTAACAGCCCATACTCCACCAACACTTGTTTTTGTAGCCCAAAGGATATTTCCTGAACTATCTGTTTTAAATATTTGTCCTCCATCTGCGCCAAAAACTATTTCAGTAGCATTACTGTTAATATCAACAGATCTGTTATTCTCCCATGAATCAATGGTATCACCATTAATGACTGGCCGGCCCTGGTCATTCCATTTTGTGACTTTTACCCCCTTAGCACTATCGGTCATAGATGGGAAAAGAGTATTTTCATTATGAAGTAAGCGGTCACTTAAGTCAAAAGTGAGAGGTGTTTCGAATTGGGGTGTAAAACTAATATTGCTCCCGGCTTGGCTGACCTTAAGGTGTTTTGTATTCACTCCGGCATAATAATCATTATTTCCAGCTTCATATTGCCAAACAGGGATACCTAGTGAATCTACTACTATCAAGTGAGGATAGGCGCCCATTATTACCAAATTTCCATTAGGCAGGGGTTTGATATCTTCAACGATATTTTTCGGTAATAATTTGATATCTGTATACTTTCCTCTTCCCCCCTCTTCCCAGATACGTATTATTTTTACCCATCTGCCAGCAGTAGTGTCAACTAATTTATCAGCAAAACGGCTTCCTATCAGGCGGGTACCACCAGCAGTAAAACATAAATGGGAAACGGTACCATTTAGATTTTCAGTACCAGGAGTTGATAACAATCGTAGACTACCTGCCTCACGCAATTCAATTGTTTGAACATCCTCATAGCCTATTGCCAGTATAGTACCTGCGGGGTTATAGCATATGGAAAGGGGTTTTTTCCCGTTCAATTTTTTTTCCTCACTTAACAAAAGGAACTTATTATCATATTGTCGAATAGTGCCATCATAACTAATAGTCGCCAGCCGGGATCTGGAATCAAAAGCCAGGTTTCTGACACTGCCTTTGTAGCCCTCTAAATGTTTATATAAACTCCAGTTAGTAGTACTGTAAATAAGAACTCCTCTTTCTCTGCTCATCCCAATGGCAATAAATTTTCCATCAGGTGAGAATTCAATATCATAGGTATAATTAGGTATTTTTTTAATTAGTTGTAAGATATTACCTGTTTGAATGGATATGACATAAATAGTACTGAAGTATTTATTTTCCGACTCTGTAATGCCGGATAAAACCCCGATACTTCCATCAGGTGATATGGCACAAGCAGAGATATACCCCTTACCGGATGTATCAATGGGGACACGAAACACCTGCAGTTGTTTACCGTTACTGGCATCCCAAAGCCTGGCAGTATTATCTACTGCACAGGTTAATATCAATTTTCCGGCTTTGTCAGTAGAAACTTTCAATCCGTAAGCAGAATGCATACCCGTTTCAATCCGTAAAATGGGTTTGTTTGTCTGCCCATTGGCAGCTAAAGTAAATCCAACAATTAGAGAAATGATTGATACTTTCAAGAGGTTCTTTTTCTGGTTTACTTTAATATGAATATAGAGTTTTTTAAGGAAAATAATAAAATGTATCTGGCCTCCCCAAAACATAAAAGAGATTTTTGCAATTCAAGAAACACCCCGTTTCGCTGCATCTATTAATTATAAGAATCTATTTGTTAAGGGTATCCTTCGTCCATCAAATAATAAAACCCTATCTTCGCATCCTACTCCACGTAAATGACACGGCAGGTTGTAAGCCGGTGGTAACCCCTCCTTCGCTAATGCTTCGGCGGGTAAAACAGAACAAACTTTCGCTGATTCAGAACCTACAACATCTTAGCCAGCTCCATCCGCAGATGATCTGCGATTTAAACATAAAAACCTATCATGGCTTTTAGCAAATTAGAAATTATTGAACCTATCCTTAAGGCCGTAGCCGCAGAAGGATACACTATTCCCACACCCATTCAGCAACAGGCCATTCCGCTGGTGCTGCAACGAAAAGATCTGCTGGGTTGCGCCCAGACAGGTACCGGAAAAACAGCCGCTTTTGCCATTCCCATCCTTCAGATTCTGCATGAGCAAAAACCGTTGGCGGTGGGCATCAAAGTATTGATATTAACTCCCACCAGGGAACTGGCGATACAGATCGATGAAAGCTTTGCCGCTTATGGAAGATATACCGGCATACGTCATACGGTTATTTTTGGCGGCGTATCACAACAAAATCAAACTAACGCTCTGCGCAGGGGAGTGGATGTACTGGTAGCCACACCGGGCCGCCTGCTCGACCTGATGTCGCAAGGGTTTATTCATTTAGATAAACTGCAAATATTTGTACTGGACGAAGCGGACCGTATGCTTGATATGGGCTTTATTCATGATGTAAAAAAAATAATTGCAAAGCTGCCGGCAAAAAGACAAACACTTTTCTTTTCGGCCACTATGCCGCCGGAGATTCAAAAACTGGCGAATGTATTGTTAACACATCCGGCAAAAGTGGAAGTAACGCCGCCATCCTCTACCGTTGATAAGATCGGGCAAAGCCTTTATCATGTTGGTAAAATGGAAAAACCGGAATTGCTGCTTCACCTGTTAGAGAATAAAGAAATTAAAACAGCACTGGTGTTTACCCGTACCAAACATGGCGCCGATAAAGTAGTGAAGATCCTGCAGCGGCATAATATAAGAGCTGCTGCTATTCATGGTAACAAATCACAGAATGCCCGGCAGGGAGCACTTACGGATTTTAAGAATGGCACACTCCGTGTATTGGTTGCGACAGATATTGCTGCCCGGGGAATTGATATTGACGAACTGGCCCATGTGATAAATTATGATCTGCCAAACGTTCCTGAAACATATGTTCACCGTATTGGCCGTACCGGCAGGGCGGGAAATATTGGTACAGCTATTTCTTTCTGCAGTGCAGAAGAAAGAACAGAATTAAAAGATATACAGAAGCTGATCGATAAAACTATTTCGGTGATACATGAGCATCCTTTTGCTGCCAATGCACATGTTGCGGCACCAGCGCCGGTTGCCAGGCAGCAACAATCGTCTAAACCGCGGCGAAATTTTAATTCGCAGGCAGGCAATGGTCAACGAAGAAATTATGGTGCACAGCGATCCCGGTAAACAACTATTACAGGTCTCTCCGGGTGAAATTCCTGAAGCTGAGCCAGGAAAAGAACAGGATATAAAAACTTACAATTACCAGCAGAGTGGTATCTGAAAAATTCTGCCCCGGTAATATCTCTTCCAGCTTTGGTGTTCGTATCAATGAGTCAGAAGATTGTAATGGCAGTGCCTGGCTGAATTTTGTATTGCCGGTATCTTTTAGCGAATAAAAAACTGCCCCGGCTATTATATTTTCAATGATCAGGCTATAAGCAAAGTAGATACCGATGGCCAGCCCGGATCTCCTGATCCATACTACAATAAAGACTGCTACGATACAATACAGCAAGGTTTGCAGGAAGAAATATAAAATAAAATGCAGGTCGGTAGTAATTGGTTCTGTGCTTCCTTCTGATGCCATCTTACCTAAAACAAGACCCGTCAGGAAAACGGCAAGGGTTGCTATGGCACTGACAATAGCAGCAAACATTAATTTTACTGAAATGAAATCCTTGCGGCTCCAGCCATCAATAATATTCTGGCGGCTGGTTTTAAAGCTGAATTCATTACCTGCATGATTGATCATCAGTAAACCAGGGAACAGGAAAAGAAAAGTGGAAACATAGGTTACCATGTTCCAGGTTGTTGGAAAACTGTACAAGGAAGGTACGATAACACCAGCACCTTCTGCCCTTACACGATTATTAATGGTATAAGCAATGACATTGGCTCCGATGATAGCGATGATATACAATATCAGCAGTATCCAAAAGGCCCGGTAATTTTTTACTTTCAGCCATTCTATTTTTAATAATTGCAGCATATAAATAGTTATACTTTTTAAGAATTGTGTTTATCTGTCACTTTGACCGCCAGTTATTTCAAGGAACCTTGTTTCCAGAGTCTTTCTCTTTACTAATAGTTGATTCAGGGTGATTCCCTTTTCAAAGCAATACCTGTTGATAGCAGTAGAAGTTACTGATTCGTTGCAGTTGAGCACAAGCAAATTATCCTGTGTGGTCACCGAATTAATGCCGGGCATATTGCTGATCACTGAACTCAATGTAGCATTATCGTCTGCCGAGATCACTATAGTAGTACTGCTGTCAGCAGAAGTGTTCAGTACATCTGAAACTGGCCCGGATGTTTTAAGTACTCCTTTTTGAATAATGGCTACATGGGTACAAACTTTTTCGACCTCATCAAGAATATGGCTTGCCATAATAATGGTCTTACCCTTACGGTTCAGTTCTTTTATCAATTCCCTTATTTCGGCAATACCTGCCGGATCAAGACCGTTGGTTGGTTCATCAAATACCAGTATATCCGGATTGCCGATCAATGTAGAAGCGATAGCTAGTCTTTGCTTCATCCCGAGTGAGTAAGTACTGAATTTTGAATCTTTGCGCTGATAAAGATTTACTGTTTTCAATACTTCAGGAATGTCAGCCTTACTTTTTTGTTTAATGGCAGCTGCTATGGCCAGGTTTTTTTCACCACTTAAATAATGGTAGAAATTAGGCGTTTCCAGTAAGGTGCCGATCTGTCGTCTGTGTTCATTGGTAGCTGGCTGGCCCTGCCAGCTATAGCTGCCCCCTGTAGCTTTTAGGATTTCCATAATGATACCCAGCAAAGTGGTCTTTCCACTTCCATTTGGGCCAAGTATGCCAAAAACACTGCCCTGCGGAACATCGAACGACACACCATCGAGTGCACGGACAAGTCCATATGATTTTGCCAGGTTGTTAACGGAGAGAACAGTACTCATGTTTATGATTTTTCAGACCTCAAGATAAAAGATTCTTAAGTACTACCAGCAACAATATGTTGACTGGTATGTTATTTTTGAAACTAACTTGTATTGATTTATGGCAACAATTCTAATAACCGGGGGAACAGGACTTGTCGGCCGGGCTTTGTGCAAGGCTTTACAGGAAAGAGGATACGATATTATTATACTTACAAGAAAGAGTAAACCGGTTGCTCACAATCAGCAACCTGAAGATAGAATACAATATGCTGAATGGAATATTGATACACAAACTATCGATAAGGATGCCATAGCTAAAGCTGATTACATCGTTCACCTGGCCGGGGCCGGAGTAGCCGAAAAAAGATGGACAAAAAAAAGAAAAAAGGAGATAATTGACAGCAGGGTAAGGAGTGGTCAATTGATAGTTGAAAGCCTCCGGAATATTCCTAACAAGGTAAAAGCTGTAATAGCTGCATCAGCTATCGGCTGGTATGGAGCTGATCCTGTTATACCCAATCCCGATCCTTTTAAAGAAGATGCACCTGCTGATAAAGAGTTTTTGGGCGATACTTGCCGTCAATGGGAGCAAAGTACAGAGCCGGTTAATCAATTGGGGAAGAGATTAGTTAAACTGAGAATCGGCATTGTGCTCAGCAAAGAAGGCGGGGCGCTGAGAGAATTCTTTAAGCCGTTGAAATTCGGGATAGCAGCTATTTTAGGTAATGGTAAACAAATGGTGAGCTGGATCCATATTGATGATCTAGTCAGTATGTTTATTACATCTGTTGAGAATGAAAATATCAGCGGGGTTTATAATGCAGTGGCTCCAACCCCGGTTTCGAATAAAGAACTGGTATTGCAACTGGCAAAATCAAGAATGAAATTCTATTTCCCATTTTATGTTCCTTCATTTATCCTGAAATTAATGCTGGGAGAGATGAGCGTTGAAATTTTAAAGAGTGCAGCGGTAAGCAGTGCTAAGATCCAGCAGGCAGGTTTCCACTTCAGATTTCCTGATATTAAGACAGCACTGCAGAATAGCTGATCATTCAGGCCAGGAAACTATTTAAATCTATATCTGAATGGTTGGGATGCCAGACATTGGTAAACTCACCCATTATGGCGTTGCCATTTTCAAAATTCAGTTGCTGCAATTTTAGCATGCTGATATCTTCCTGTAAAACTCTTCTGTACATCGGGTGCATGGTGCCACCTGTGGTGCCAGCCGGTTTGCACGGATCGTACTGGTATTGCGGATCAACCAATGTTCCCCTTGGATACATTATGCCCGGCACACCCTTGCCCCTGATATCAAGATCGTCCGGATGGTCCAGCCCTAAAGTATGTCCATATTCATGTGCAGCAGTTGTCGATCCCTTATACAAATTTTCCAGTTTGAAGTAACCACTATTACAACCGAGCCCATCTACAAAGGAAATATTGCCATGGGCAAATTCTTCGATGCGAAAATAATTATTGCGGGGGTCAAGGTTTTGGTAGATATCGAGATCAGTTATCCCGGGAATGAAAGCTGCAGTGATACGAAATACAACTTTAAACTTCAAACCGTCAAACATTAAACTTGCTTCCGGTTCATTCCACATGGTCTCAATTTCTTCACGGATCATTTCGGACAATTCTTCATTGGCCGCATTACCATAGGTAATGATATGGGAATGAATGATAAGTTGATGATTATTTATCTCTGCTGTGCCCATTTTTTTAGTCGGAGCTGGTTTCTTTTATCATTGTTTTCTTGATCCAGCCATAGACGAACTTGCCGGGAGAAGGGATGTATTCAATGTATACTGTTTTTTCAGTCTCTGCGATAGAGGGCAGTTTGTCCCCTTTTACGAAATATTGTTTTTTGGCTTGGATGCAGTTCTCGTCTTCATACACCGTAGCCTTGTCAGCGGCAATAGTAATAGTTGGTGATTGACTATATTCTTTTTTCAGCCAGTTATTGTCAAGCAGCGGCTGGGTCTTCAGTTTTGTATACTCTCCGTCAGCATTTACCGCATTACCAAATCCGCAGTTGAATGAAGTTGACTGGCTATTGATATATATAATATCTCCTTTGATCTTAAATTTTAAAATACAAGGTGCAGCGGCATCTTCAAAGCTATTATCAAAAGAGGCTGTATCATTTACAAAAGTGACAGTGCCATCCGTTTCACCAATATTATAAGAAGGCCACCCGATAGTTACATCCAGCCAGAAACGATACTTGTTTCCTTCCATTTTCAACAAAACAAGCATGCCGGAAGCGCCTTTTTCATTTGCAGGTGCATCACCAATAGGGGGGAAAGAATAGCCATAAGCACCGGAATAGTTTGCTTGCGCAATAACGAATAAAGATGACAAAATCATTGCCACGGCAATTAGAACTCTTTTTTTCATACAAATTATTTAACGGTATTGTCAAGGCGCTATTGGCAGGCCTGATTTGTGTAAATGAATGTAACTAAAAATCTGATTATTAATTATTGGAAAGGCGGCCGGTCACTATGTCGTAGATACTTAGGGCCAACATACCCAGGGCAAAGAGCCCTATTATCCCGAAGGCGAGATTGTTTGTTGTTTGATAATCAGGAAGAATGAAATCTGAAGGATTATTTTTATCATAAACGACCCTGACTTCTATTAAAGGCTTTTCCTTTTTTTTGAGGGAAGAGGAAAAATGAAAATTACTGTTAATATATGGTGAGCCTGATATTTTTTCCTTTGAGGTTGTCTCAAATTCAATTATTGGAGTGGCGTCGCCATCTCTATCATACATGTAGTCCACAATATACCCGGAAACCAGTTCCCCCTTTTTTCTAATTCTTCGGGCATCCGTCAATCCGTAAAGTAACGCAATCAGCATACCCAGTGAAAAAATCATAATGCCTAAGGGAGCCTTTATCGAAAAGCAAATAAATACAACAATTATAAAAACAATAAAAGTGACCGTTTGCTTAGTCGTTGCTTCTCGCATAGGCTGTTATTAAAAGCCGGACAAGTTAATTCCTGATGGGTCTTCCGCTTTTCAGTACACTCTGTATCCTTTCCAGTGTTTTCTTTTCACCGCAAAGAGACAGGAATGCTTCTCTTTCCAGGTCAAGCAGGTATTGCTCAGAAACCAAAGTGGGCTCACTCAGGTCGCCACCGCACATTACATAAGCCAGTTTCTTTGCTACAACAGAATCATGTTCGGTGGCATAGTTAGCGGTACGCATAGCATGAATACCGGAATATAATGCTCCGAGAGCTGTTTGTCCTAATACTTTTATATCGTTTCGTTGAACGGGAGCTGTGTAACCGCTGTCGTAAATTTCAATCACTGATTTTTTTGCTTCAGCAATCCGGCGGCCCTGGTTCATTACCACTTCATCAAGTCCTTTTCTGTATATACCCAGCCCAAAACCTTCCTGCGCAGAAGTAGCCACTTTAGCAGTAGCAATAGAAAGGAATCGATTTTTTAGTGTAATTGTCTCCGGTTCATCTTCATGCATTTCATCAGAAGCTCTCAGTACAAATTCTTTGGTACCACCGCCACCTGGAATTAATCCTACACCTAACTCGACCAGGCCGGTGTATGTTTCAGCAGCAGGGCAGCATTTATCTGAATGCAGACTCAGCTCGCAGGCTCCGCCCAATGCCAGACCATGCGGAGCTGTAACAACAGGAACAGAAGAATATCTAGCCCGCATCATAGTATTCTGGAACATACGGATAGCCATATCGAGCTCATCATACTCCTGGTCTATCGCCAGCATAAAGATCATACCTACATTGGCGCCGGCTGAGAAATTGGCGCCTTCATTCGCAATCACCAATCCTTTATAATTTTTTTCTGCTTTATCTATTGCTGTTTGGATACCGGCTAACACATCACCACCAATACTTCCCATTTTGGTAAACCATTGCAGGCCGAGTACATCGTCACTTAAATCGTACAGCCGGCAACTTCCGTTTTTCCATATCTGCTTGTCACTGTAATTGCTCATTACAATAAAAGCTTCGCCGCCAGGAAGAACCTTATATGTTTTACTAGCAGGATCATAGCAATATTTCTTACCAGCTTCTACTTTGTAAAATGATTTGTTACCGGCGGCTATCATTTCATCCACCCATGCAGCTACTTTATAACCTGCGGCTTTCATTGCTTCGGTTGTTTTGGTAACGCTGAGCACATCCCAGCTTTCGAATGCACCGATCTCCCAGCCAAAGCCGGCCATCATTGCATCGTCTACCCGATATAGTTCATCACTTATCTCAGGAATACGATGTGAGATATAAGAAAACAGGCCATAATGAAAGAGGCGATAAAATTCACCGGCTTTATCCTGCCCGGCTACAAGCATTTTTAATCTTGCATATAAATCATCAACGGGTTTGGCTGCTTCAAGGGTAGCGAATTTTGGTTTTACTCTTGGACCATATTCCATCGTGTCGAGATTCAGCGTCAGTATCTCTTTTTCACCACCAGCCCCTTTTGTTTTTTTGAAGAAACCTTGTCCTGTTTTATCACCCAGCCAGTTATTAGCGATCATTTTTTCCAGCCATACAGGAATTTTGAACTGATCTTTTGCTTCATCACCCGGGCAATTATCAGCCACTCCCTTTGCTACTTTTACCAATGTATCCAGACCTACCACATCACCTGTGCGGAAAGTGGCTGATTTGGGACGGCCTATGATAGGACCGGTAAGAGCATCAATTTCGTCAATACTCAGCTTCAATTTTTCTTTTACATTCATTATTGCCATCATACCAAATACCCCAATGCGGTTAGCGATGAAAGCCGGGGTGTCTTTACATAATACAGTTGTTTTTCCCAGGTACAAATCACCATAGTTCATAAGAAAGTCAACTACCTCCGGATCAGTATGGGGTGTAGGGATTACTTCTAATAATCGCAGGTACCTCGGGGGATTAAAAAAGTGAGAACCGCAAAAATGTCTTTTAAAATCATCGCTTCTGCCTTCAGCCATCATGTGGATGGGAATGCCGGAGGTATTAGATGTAATTAATGTTCCTTGTTTCCTGAATTTTTCTACCTGCTCAAATACTTTTTGCTTGATATCAAGCCTTTCCACCACCACTTCAATGATCCAGTCGCAACCAGCAATGTCTTTCATATTATCTTCAAAATTGCCGGTGGTTATTTTTTTGATGACATCCTTATGATAAACAGGAGAGGGGTTGGATTTTATTGCCGCAGCAAGGGCATCATTTACAATTTTGTTTCTTTCGGCAGGTTTAGCATCAGCAGCCACATCCTTGGGCGCAATATCCAATAACAATACCTGTACCCCTACGCCGGCAAAATGACAAGCTATTCTTGATCCCATTACACCGCTTCCTAAAACGGCTACTTTTTTTATGATACGTTTTGACATAAAGCAAAATTAGTTAGTTATGCAACTATTTTGTAATCGAAGATAAGAGTTTTTGGGAAAGAGGAAAAAGTGCAAATAATATGCGGATCTATTCCCCCATCATGACAAAGGCGCCCCAGAAATAGGGGTGTATATACTTCTCTTTAATTGCTTTTTGTGCTGCGATGAAAGCGGCTGATTTATTTTTCGTTTTCAGGTATTGCTGGTAAAACAGGATCATAAAATCCCTGGTGGCTTTGTCATCTACTTTCCAAAGGCTTGTCATAACACTACCAGCACCGGCAGCCCGGAATGCCCGTTGTAAACCATATACTCCTTCTCCTGCATCCAGGTGACCTAAACTCGTTTCGCAGGCTGATAAAATAACCAGCGATGTATTCTCCAGGTCAAGATTTTGTGCTTCGTATGCGGTGAGTATCCCATCATATGTATCCGGGTAACTGGCAGAGCTGTAATAATTAATTACCCCGGAGAGCAACAATCCTGAATTAGCCATTGCATTGAACACCCGGTATCCTTCTGTTGCATTTTCTCCGGCAGAAGACCAATAGCCATGTGTGGCAATATGCAGGATGCCGGGGCTATGCAGTTTGTAGAGTTTATCTTCTGTGGCTTCTTCTTTCAGGTAATGATATACAGCAATCTTCTGTTGGTTCATTTCTTTTTTTATACTCAGTATCTCTTCTTCGGTACCTGGCAGGTCGGGTATGTTCTCATCCCTAAAACTCCTGACATAAGATCTTGTTTCATCTTTTCCGGTGCCAGCTGCCGGAATAGCATTCATTTTATAAGTAGGTCTGCCTATGAGTATTGCTGTGCTGATATCCTTTGCTGCATCGTTATTAATATCAGTACCGGAACTGGTGTATTGAATCTCTGTTTCATCCAGCAGGAATTTTTGGTTCTCCGGGTTCTTTAGCGTCGATATGTTTATCAGGTGATAAATACCATCGGGTGAAAAATAAACTTTCCGGATTCCTTTTAGTTGTTCTCCGATGAGTTTCCAGTAATGATCGTATGATTCTTTATCCTCGAGTTTGAATTTGATATTATTTTTATAGGTTCTGTAGAATTTGTTCTCCAGGTCTGTAGCCGCATCTGCCAGGTATATCACCTCCGGGTACAGGCTGTTTTTTTTGATGATATATGCAGCATAATATACAGTGTCTGAGTAATAAATTTTATCTCTCCATTGAAAACGGATCATCTCAATAGCTGCTTCTCCTTCTTTTAACTGGTCTCTTACCGCTTTCCAGTCGGTTGGGGCCAGGGTCAGGTATTTTTTAAAATCTCTTGACTTAATGGTCAGTTCATTTTCCAGTTGATTTACTTCTTCCTGTAATTTATTAAGTTGGGTCGTATTTATCTTGTTGACTGTATCCACCCCGGCCGGGTCAGCTGTTTTCAGGTATTGCCTGATCAGCAACTGTTTTTTATCTATCCATTGATCATACAGCTTTGTAATGTTGGGGTCATTGGCATTTAAAAAAGCTTCTTTTCTTTTTTGTGTGCCTTTTAATGAGATGGATTTAATAAAAAGAAGGTTATTGTAAGCCTGTTGGGATAATTGCGGGAATAATGACAATTTTCTTTCCTTGGCGATCTTCACAAAACTATGGTAGTTCTGGTATCCTTCTTTTAGTTTAGAGTTGTAATAGGTAGCAAAAGCTTTTTCTCCAAACGAAAAAATAATATCATTGATCCAGCCTGCGTTTATCTTAAATAATTCACTATAGGTTTCTGCAGCTTCTTCATATTTCTTATCTCGTACACTGAAATAAGCATAATTGGAAAATGGTTCTGTTGATTCCCGAAAATTTTGTGTTTCCCTTACCTCTTGCATCACCGGTTTGAACAAGGAAGGATATTTGGAACTGCCCAGGAAACCAAGTTGCATGGCTTTCATAAATGAGGCGCTGATATCTGCATACTGACTATAGCTGTTGTAATGATCTTCAATTTCTTTAATATAGAATGAAGCAGGTTTTGGAAGCTTTGAAATTTTTCCTGTTTTGGCGAGGAAAACAGGGTACATGGAAATAGGGTAGTAGCGACTATTGGGATAGGTTTTGTTATAACAGTTCACCCATATATAATTTACAGAGTCACGGCTTTTCCAGAGTTTTTCAGCTGCAGCATAATCTCTCAGCATTTCTTTACCAAAAGCCGCATTAGTAAAGCGAATACCGGGATATGGATCACATGCTGTTTTATTATTTTGTTGCCAGTTCGCTGAAAAATAATCATAACTTTTTTCTGAAGCCTGTACATATGACTGGTAATCCCCGATAGTGAGATAATA
Source organism: Chitinophagaceae bacterium (assembly GCA_016786885.1). Lineage (GTDB taxonomy): Bacteria > Bacteroidota > Bacteroidia > Chitinophagales > Chitinophagaceae > JJ008. The sequence goes on from JAEUVO010000010.1 coordinate 16,515, forward strand.
AACAATCTTTGCCGACATGGCTTCAGCCTTGTACCCGGTTTTAAAATACTCAGATGCTGTTTCAGATAATGACTCCATTTTCCGGATATACTCTTCTGCCTTCAGGTAATCACCGCTGCGGGTTAAGAAATTAGTATAAAAAAGATAGGAATGATATTCTTCTTTTTCTTTTCCTGTCAGGCTTATGGCTAATTCATAGTTTTCTTTGGCTTTTCGAAAATCATTATTGCGTTCAAAGGAATAAGCGATATAAGTATAATTCGTAAAATTTTTCAATGACGGATTTTTGCTAACATACTGCAACGCTTTTGCGGCATTATCAGGATCAGTATTGGTGAATAAAGCCGGGAAATAGTAGGTAGCCCATGCCATGGTTGGGTTTGTAGTATCTACAGGAGCGGCAGTAGCTAAGCCTACCTGGGCATTCATTATTTTGTCGGCTTTCTCTTCACAAGTTTTTGCCAGTGTGGCATCCGGGGCTTGATTCTCAAAAACAGATTTCAGTAAGTAATAGTTAGCATAGGTCTGGAGCTCTTTTTTCTTTTCTACTATAGCGAAAAGCTCTTTAGCAATGATCAATGCCTTTTTTTTATCCGTTGCATTTGTGTAGATGTCCGATAGTTTATTATTGAAATCATCTTGTGTTTGCGCAAAAGATGATAATTCAACAACACATATAAGGCAAGTAATAAGAAGTGATTTGAAGTGCATGGTTACTGATAAGGATTAATTTCACTTTAATATACAGAAACCTGACTTTTTATACTGATTTCTTTCAAATTAATCCATTTCTAAAGGCGGTAATTGACGTTTCTGCAGTTCATGCCTGTGTTTCTTCATCTGCTTTTTGAAATTTTTAGCCCCGATGCTGGATTGAAATCCGGTCATCACGATCCTTACCAGGTAATTAATAGCAGATTTGTCACGGTTTCTTATATAAATTACAGGGCTTGTGCGAGACTTATTGTTTTTCCTGATCACAAAGTTGTTGGCAATAAAATTTTTTATGCTGCCGCCGAATGTTTTTTTGCTTGTTTGACCGTCTTTAAGCAGATTAATTTTCAGATCATGATAAAGCAATTGTATTTCTCCAAGGGCAATGTATTCACGGCCGGTAATCCGGAGAAGCATTGTGTCAAGATGGCCAGACTCAAGTTTCATGGAGGCTGCAGGAATAAAAATGGAATTCAATAATCTTAAGTCAGCAGGTTTTGCCTTAAGAGTCATGAGGAAACCCTCCAACGGATCAGTATAAGATTGTCTTACATTCAATTTTACCCACATTGTGTCCAGTAAGTATCCGGTAGCTCTTATATACAGGCTATCACCTTGTTTTACATCAAAATTTTTAAGGTTCAATATTCTTGCATCCATTCGGGTTAAAGGCACAATCAAGGTTTTTTTTGCAGTATCCATTATTTCAGTATACTCAACAGCTGCATTTTCAAAAATAGCAGTATCGATGGCAATCAGTGTACCTATAGTTTTCAGTAACCGTACTGGCAGCGGTTTGATTACGCCGGCATTAAACGGCAATCTCTTGTCTTTATAATCTGTGAAATAAAAATCTTTTATAGTCGCTTTGCCTGTTACCAGTTCGTTTTTATCGATAAACCTGTTAATGTCTACGGGACCGATGCTGATAGCACCTGACCCGGCTTTCATATAATCTACCTGGTATGTTTGACTGGCAATAAATGAATCTCTGTCCATTGCAGGTTTGTACGAAACAGAGTCAAGCGTTACTGCTTTTGTATTTCTGTTATAACCTGCGTTATGCCATCTTATTTCATCATTTGTTGATGAATATCTACCAGTAAATTGTGATATGCCAAAATGCAGATTTGTGGCTGTTAAATCGCCTAACTTTTTTAAATAACCTGAACTTACCTGCAGATTATTTAACGAAATCGAACTAATGAAAAGTTTACCGTTGTTTTTACCGAGGCTATCAAGCAGAAGATTGTAGCAGGAAAAATTATTCAATAAAGTTGACCATTCAAAGGCTTTGCCTTTGCTATAGTTTACAAGTGTATTACCGGCATTGCCTGAAGTGAAGGCATCTCCCGAACTAAACAACTTGTTGCCGGCTTTCATAAATTTGATGCCGGAAGCAACTAAAGATAAATTTTCAATGGCAGCATTGCTGTCATAAATTTTTACATTCTTTAACTGAATATTATTTTCCTCATTTTTTTTGCCCTTCCATTCGAATAAAGGAATTTTTTTTTCGGATGATTTAAGAATGAGCACTTCCGGTTGCTCTATCTTCAGATCATTAATGAAAATTGGGGTGAACGGCTTATTTCTGTTACTTGTATTAATTTCTTTGTCAAGAACCTGCATTATTATTACAGGCCTGATTGAGTGAAGCTCATCAATCACCAGCTCATTATTCAATAAGGGCTTTATGCGGGTAAGGAATTTTACTTCTGGTATAGAAATGTCTGTTGCCAGCTTGCCTGATTCATACTTAACCTTCACATGGGAGGCAGCAGATATTTTTTCGTCGATAAAATCATAGTCATGAACTGTTATATTTGTTGAGTTTCCGCTGATTTGAAGCTCATTGCCGGCAAAAGCGAAGCCTCCTAAAACAAGTTTATTCGCAGGAGCGCTGATCAATTCCTTTAAGGATAACTTGTTTAATGTTCCCTGTATGATTTTGTTACCAGTCAGCAGTTTTATAGTTGTGTTTTTGCCATCAACATTAGTGATGTCAATTAGTGAACTCAATTTTTTTTGATCTTTTAAAAAAGAATCAAATCTAAGGTTCACCAGACCATTTTCCCAGCTAACACCGTTTGCATAAACATTGCCGGTGAATTCATTGGCCTGTAATTCCTTAACCTGCACATCTGAAAGTGAAATATTGAGATCTTTGTCTGTTGACATTACGTTAATATTCCCTGCCCTGAAACTTCCATCAGATCCATTATACTTGATGCCTTTCAGGTTTATCTTCATCTTTCCTGATTGAATACTTCCATATTTAAAGAACAGTCCTCCCAGGGAATTTCTAATACCTGCTAATCTAGTGGAAGAAAGTAATGACTGGCTGCTGACAGAGAATGTGGCCTTATGTAATTGTATTTTTAAATCATCTTTCAAAGTCAAATCAACTGTTCCGTCTACTACATCCAGTTTCTTTAAGTCCATGTACTCATTTACAGCCGCCAGAGACTGAAACAAGGTTCTTCTTTTTTTGAATTCCGGGGTTATCGTATAATGTATATAAGGATTATACATGGTGGCTGCGTCAGCTTTGAATGTTCTTTCAAACACAAGGTCGTCCCATGAGAGACCGGACAGATTAAACTGGGGAATGCTGAATGTGTTTGCAATTTTTCCTTTGTTCAATTTGTTAAATACAAACCTGCTTAGTATCAAATTATCATTTCGGAAAAGAATACTGTCAAATTGTATGCTGTATGTACTGTCTTTAATAAAGTTCTCATAATTGCGGATGGCCATTGAGAAGCTTTCAACCCTAAATGGTTTTTCAGCATTCTTGTTAATGCTCAGGCCATTCATCTCAAAATTATTTTTACTAAATACAAATGTATTGGGTACCCCATCTTTTTTGGTCAGAATGTTGAAATCTGCATTAGCTACTACAACATGGTTCAGATCAAGATCGCCTGTTAGTTGCTGTATGATATTTTCCAGTTTTGGAGGCTTCTTTTTTAGGCCATTTTTTGTATAGGTGACAGCTTCGAGATTAAACTTTGGATTAACACAATAAACAGAATCGGCTTTAATCACTTCATGTCTGTACAAAGTATCAAAGTCAATACTGGTCATTATCAAGGCATCAAAGAAAATGTTAAAAGAAGAAGAAGTGCTGTCTGTTCGGGTAGCAGCGATAGTGCAGCTGTCAAACTCTACCAATTTGTTTTTAAGATTTATCCGGAAGCTCCGAAAGCTTAGCTTATGCCGTCCGTTGGGGAAAGTGATATCCTGGTTGTTTGTTTTTAATACAATATTGTCGCTGAAAAAAACTTTCTCATTTATCCGTGCCCTGCTACTGTCTACCTTCAGGTTATCAATATCAAGTTGCAGGTTGCTGATATAAACAGGCTTTTGCCCGGGTTCTGCTTTATTGGCCAGAATGAATGTGGCATTTTCAAGCTTAAATTTTTTTACCTGGAGAACTTCGATCGCATCCTGGATGGATGAGTAGATCTTTCCCATTTCTTCCGGAATGGATATATCTTTTCTTTTACGGGCAATATCAGTTTCCTTAATCCTGTTTACTTCAATTACCGGGTTTGACAATGACAAAGTATCAATCAGCAATTCTTTGCTGAACAAAAGGGGAATAAGCCCTTTACCTTTCATTTTTAATTTATCAACGCTAAAGCGATAAGACCTGGAAGAAGTGCTGGTGTCGATATTAACAAAGACAGCTTTCTCTATTTCAATTTTGTTGCTAAAGTAACCGAAACGAAGCTTTTCTATTTTCAGGTTTATTTTTCCTTTTGACCGGGATTCAACAAGGTCTTCAATTATTCCTTTGGCATGGGCCCTGAACCAAAGATGGAATCCAAAAAGTAAGGCCGCAAGGATACCGATAATGAATCCTGTTATCCTTAATGTTCTCCTGATGTAACGTACGGCCAACCGATAAGATTTAGCAGTGAATTTACCGAATAAAAATGTGCAGCAAATGAAAAAGCCCCGCTTTGTGATGAACGAGGAGGGCTTTTAGTGATTTTTACGATTTAACTAACGTTTGAACCCGGTGAAACAAGATTTTCCGGCTTCAGCAATTGCAGTTTTCCGTCTTTATCTTCTGCAGTCAGTATCATTCCATTACTCTCAATGCCACGCATTTTTCTGGGGGCCAGGTTGGTTACTACTGTTACCTGTTTACCAATAATATCTTCTGGTTTGAAATGTAAGGCGATGCCGCTTATAATAGTCCTTGTTTCAAAACCCAGGTCAACAGACAGTTTAAGAAGCTTGTCTGCTTTTTCTACTTTCTCAGCAGAAATGATAGTGCCGACTTTCAAATCTATTTTAGAAAAATCATCAAACTGTATTTCAGGTTTTACTATCGATTTAGTTTTTGTTTCTTCTTTTTTAGGTTCTTCCATTTTTTTCAACCCGGTTTTAAGTTTTTCAATTTGTTCATTTACTTCAGTATCTTCTATTTTCCTGAATAATAGTTGTGGTTCTCTTAAACTATATCCTGTGCTGAGCAGCTTTAATTTGCCTGCATTTTCCCAATCAAGCAGTTTGTCAACCACTTTCATCATATGCAACATGCTTTTGGCAGTGTTAGGCAGGAAAGGGTTGATAAAAATGGCAAGATTAGCTGTCAATTGTAAACACAAATACATAGTGTTATCAATGCTCTTTTGGGCTTCAGGGTTTTCGGCCAATTTTTTGGCAACTATCCAGGGTTCTTTTTTTTGCATGTACTGATTGCCCTTCCTCGACAGGTCGATCACTTCATATAATGCTTCCCTGAATTTATACTGCTCTAACAGAGTTTCAATTTTAGCTTTTGCATTTTCAATTTCACCGATCAGTATCTTATCATTATCATCTAAAATACCTGTATGCAGTGTTGGTACTTTACCTCCACACAGTTTATGCATCAAAACCCAGGTTCTGTTCACAAAATTGCCAAATATGCTTACCAGTTCGCTGTTCACCGCATCCTGGAACCCTTTCCACATAAACTCGCTGTCTTTTGTTTCAGGTGCAATTTGTGTCAGGTAGTACCTCAGCATATCCACACACTGCCCGCCGCCACCTGCCTGCCCGGTAGGCAGGTTTTCTTTTTTTACAAAATCATTTATATAATCCCGCATATCCAGTTTCCAGTTGCGGCTGGTACTCATCTTGTCGCCTTCAAGATTCAAAAACTCATTGGCCGGAACATTTTCGGGTAATATATCCCCATGCAATTTCAGCATGACAGGGAAGATGATGCAGTGGAAAACAATATTGTCTTTACCAACAAAATGGACAAGTTTGGTGTCTTTATCCTGCCAGTAAGGTTTCCAATCTTTCTTGTTGTCAATAGCCCACTGTTTGGTAGCACTGATATATCCTATTGGCGCATCAAACCACACATATAATACTTTGCCTTTGGCCTCTTTTAATGGAACCTTAACTCCCCAGTCAAGGTCCCTTGTTACGGCTCTTGACTGCAGACCACCTTCGATCCAGCTTTTGCACTGGCCAACTACGGTTGCTCTCCAGTCATCTTTATGTTGTTCCAGTATCCATTCTCTTAAAAACTGTTCATGTTTTCCTAAAGGAAGATACCAGTGAGTTGTTTTTTTCTTGATTGGTGTTTTCCCGCTCAAAGTGCTCACTGGATTGATCAGTTCATCCGGGCTCAATGTTCTGCCGCAAGTTTCACATTGATCACCAAAGGCCCGGTCGCTTCCACAATTTGGACAGGTTCCTTTTATATAACGGTCAGCTAAAAATGTTTTAGCTTCTTCATCAAAGTATTGCTCTGTTTCTTTAGTTTCCAATTCGCCGGCATCATTCAACCGGGTAAAGAATTCCTGTGCTGTTTCATGATGGATAGGTTCACTGGTGCGGTGGTAAATATCAAAGCTCATACTAAGGTCTTCAAAATCCTGCTTCATCGCTTCGTGATATTTATCAATAATAGCCCTTGGTGTTGTTCCTTCCTTTGTTGCCTGGATAGGAATTGCTGTACCATGTTCATCGCTGCCGCATACGAATACCACATCTCTTTTTTGTGCCCGCAGGTAACGGACATATATGTCAGCTGGTATATAGGCGCCGGCCAGGTGACCCACATGTTTCAGTCCATTGGCATAAGGGAGGGCAGATGTAACTAAATATCTTTTCGGATTGGTCATGTATAGATCCTGTCTTTATTAGCCTGCAAAAATACCGGAATAGCAATCATTGCCCAAAAGGACGATTTCAGATACCTTTAGCACCTGAACCTTTAAACCACACAGTATGCGAAAATTCATGATATTTTTTGCTATTACATTCCTGCAGCAGACCAGGGCTAATGATGGTGTTTTTTATGCCACAGGAAATACATTAGTTCCCTTGAAAGAAACTACCATCCGCCTGAAGAAAGAAATACTCAACCTGGAGAGGAAAGGAGACTGGATGCAGGTAGATATTTACTTTGAATTCTTTAATCCCGGAGCTGAAAGAGAATTGACTGTTGGTTTTGTGACCCCGCCTGCTGTGGGAGATGTGTCAGATGAGGAAGCAAAGCACCCCTTCATTAAAGATTTTATGGTAATGGTGGGGGACAAACTCTTGCCATATAAAATTGCCAAAATGGAGGAGACAGGTTTTAAAGTGAATTCAAAAATTGCAGAAGGTTATGATTTTGTTTATCATTTCACTGTTCGTTTCGGAAAAGGAGTAACGATAATCCGCCATAGCTATTTATATAAAGGAGGCGGATCAGTAGAGGCTAAACAGGATTTTGATTACCGGCTTACCACCGGCACTACCTGGGCCAATAGTGCGATAGAAGACTTTGAACTGAATATAAATATGGGAGACGATAGTTATTTTGCTATACCGGCTGGTTTTGGAGGATCTCCTGTTAACTGGGCGGCAGTAGGGATCGGACGTCTTAGTAACACTATGCAGTTCAATCCCTATGGTGAAGCAGAAGGTGGGGCTAACCTGAAAATGGCGTATATAAGGAAAGGAAAACTGCAATTGCGAATGGCTAACTTTAAACCACAAAGAGATCTTTCACTCATTATTTTTCAATTACACAATGAAGTTAATTTGTGGTGCGAAAAAGGTATAAAAAATGATTTCGCAAATGTTATGGAATTGGTTTGGGGTGATTCAATACAAGTTGCGGTCAGTAAGTTAACTGATAATGAACTGAGGCTGTACCGCAACCTGAACTATGCCCGGATGGGATATGATTTTAAAGATGAAACACTAAAGAGAACTTTCTCAAAATATAACTGGTATATTCCTGATCCGGCATTAAAACAGGAAACAGTTCCTGACTATTATGTCTCAAAAGAGTTACAACAACTGATCTCAGCTGAAGAAAAGAGAAGAAAAATTAAGACCGAAACTCCATAGCCTGGCATTATTTTATTTTTTCAATTCATTTATTGAGACTTGTGGTGCTAGTACTTTGTTGCATTTCTCTGTCACAATTTCTCTCGGAACATTGAAAGTTAGGGTATGTAAAATATTTTCGGAAGAGGAACCAACTTTGATAGTATAGGTACCTGCCTCAGTTACCCATGATGTTGATCCTGTATCAAAAGAAGCAATATCTTTTGCTGTAAGTTCAAAGCGAAGCATTTCTTGCTGACCAGGTTGCAGTAAGCCTGTTTTGCCGAAAGCTTTTAGCTCAATAGAGGGTTTTTCAATCTGTTGTGAAGGGGCGGTGATATACAATTGTACCACTTCTTTGCCCGCCCTTTTACCTGTATTCTTTACATCTACAGTCACAACGAGTTTGCCATTAAATGTGGGAGAATTTATTTTGAGATTGCTGTATTCAAAATTGGTATAGGTTAATCCATACCCAAATGCATAAGCCGGTCTTACACTAAAAGTGTTATAGTACCGGTAACCAACATAGATGCCTTCCTCATAAGTTACTTCTGCCGGAATTTGTGGCATCCCCATCATTCCTTTTGTTGCCTGCTCAGGAAATTCCTTGCCAGGAAAATTTTTTGCAGTCACATCATCGCCATATTTCACCGGAAAAGTTGTTGCAAGCCTGCCGCTGGGGTTTACTTTACCGCTTAAGATATCAGCCACTGAATTGCCGGCCTCTAATCCCGGCTGCCAGGCTAATAATATTGCATCAACTTTATCTCTCCAGCTTGTAGTTTCTATTACACCACCTGCATTTATTATCACCACCACTTTTTTATGCTGTGCATGAAAGGCGGCGCTTACCTTGTTTATCAAATCAATTTCTGATTGTTTTAAATTAAAGTCATTCTCCACTTTACGGTCACTGCCCTCACCTGCATTCCGGCCAATGGTTATTAAGGCAATATCTGTGCTATTGGCTTTTGCAGTAAATATATCAGCATCAACAAGCATTTCTGCAATTCTTGGAGTCGGATTAAAGAATTCTTCAAAGAAGGTTTTTTTGGGTTGCTTTGCTTTTTCTGCTGTAACATAGTTTTGATAAGAACTGCTGAGGCTTTCATCTAATTGATAGCCGGCATTAGATAATCCCTGTACTAATGAAACAGTATATTCTTCATTTACATCACCACTGCCTGTGCCTCCGGAAATAAAATCATAAGAAGTAACTCCAAATGCAGCAATTTTCTTAATAGATGCAGCAATAGGTAATGTGCTGCTATTATTCTGAAGTAAAACCATTCCGTCAGCCGCCGCATTACGGGCAATGACCGCATGTGCTTTTAAATCCGGCTTATTACTGAAGGCATATTTTTTATAAGCTGGTGAGCCTAAAATATAGTTTACAATACGTTCAGCATTGGCATCAACTATTTCAATGTTTAATGTACCATTGTTCACGGCATCTGTTATTGCTTTCTTCTGGTCAGGTGTTCCGGGCATCAGCAGGTCATTACCAGCTTTCATTTGAGCCACCGCATTATTGCCTCCAAACCAATCTGTCATAACCAAACCTTTAAAGCCCCATTCTTTTCTTAAAATGGTGGTGAGCAAATCATATTCTTCTGAAGTATAGGTGCCGTTTATTTTGTTATAAGAGCTCATCACGGTCCAGGGGTTCGACTCTTTTACTGCTATCTCAAATCCTTTTAAATAAATTTCTCTCATAGCTCTTTCATTCATAATTACATTCACCGTATTCCGGTTTTTTTCCTGGTTATTAGCTGCAAAGTGTTTGATAGAAGTTCCTACACCATTGCTTTGTATTCCATTCACCATGGCAGCGGTCATCTTACCTGAAATCAACGGGTCTTCGGAGTAATATTCAAAATTTCTTCCGCCTAATGGGTTTCGTTGAATATTTAAGCCCGGGGCAAGTATAACATCCACCCCGTATTCTTTTACTTCATTACCCATTGCGTTGCCAACCTGTTCTACCAGCCTGGTATCCCAGGTTGATGCCAGCAAAGTAGCTACTGGCCAGGCGGTGGCAAAATAGGTTTTCGTATCATTATCACGGGTTGGACTGATACGTAAGCCTGCTGGCCCATCTGCCACCACAGTATTTGGCAAATTAAAACGGGGGATGGCGTAAGTGGTTCCCGCCGCACCGTGTACTTTAGCTTTTATTTGACCAATGCCTGTTCCGTTTCCCAGGTTCATTCCAGGAATTTCCATTCCCATACCTACAACAAGATTTACTTTTTCATCAAGTGTCATTCTTGACACCAGTTCTTTGGCTTTATTGGTTTGTGCAGACAGTGTGGAGATAAAAAGGAATGATAGAGAGAAGGAAACAAAACATTTCATATACAACCGTTTTAGAATGTAAAGTTCCGTGCGATAGTAACCAGGTGATTTGACATTTGTCAAATAATAATTACCTGGAAGACCTGATTCGGCTCAATGTTTCAAGTGTTATACCGAGAAAAGAGGCTATGTACGAAAGCGGCACCCGTTGAATGATATTCGGGGATGTTTTTAACAAACGGTCATACCGTTGATGTGCAGTTTCAAACTGGATGGAATCCATCCTTTCCTGTGAAAGGATAAGTGAGGCCGTTATCATTTTGCGGAGTAGTTTTTCTATATCATGATGCCGATCAGCCAGTGCCATAAAGTCGTTATAAGAAATACCATAGACTTCTGAGGGCTCCAGTGTTTGAATAATAAGGTGGCTGGGTGTTCGTTGAAAATAGCTGGTGATAGATAGAAAGAATTGCTCATCCAGGGCAATCCATTCGGTGATTTCCTTTCCATTCTTGTAATAATATATGCGGGCTGCTCCTTTTTGGATAAAGTAAAGGTAGTCCGAAACAGTCTGCTCTCTTACCAGCAAATGATCTTTGGGAACTGACCAGTATTTCCAGGCTGCCAAAAAACTGATCATGCTTTGTGGTGACAAAGAAGATATTTTGAGAATGGCTTTTTGTAACATTTCCATTTTAGAAAATTAGTGAAAGAAATGATATTTTTAATTTATGATTAAAATACCCACCTATTTACAGAGGGGCGATACAATCGGATTGGTTTGCCCTGCCGGTTTTATGATGGCGGAAAAAGTACAGGCTTGCATTACTGCATTACAGCAATGGGGCTATGCGGTTAAAATTGGAAAAACAGTGGGAAGCGATTCTCAAACCTATTTTTCTGGAACAGATGAAGAACGGCTGAATGATTTTCAGCAAATGCTTGATGATGATGAAGTAAAAGCGGTGCTCTGCGCCAGGGGTGGTTATGGTATGGGCCGTATCATAGACAGGATCGACTTCAAAAAATTCAAGAAACAACCTAAATGGATAATCGGGTATAGCGATATCACTGTATTACATAGCCATCTTTATACTAATTATTATATATCATCCCTGCATTCGCCGATGGCAGGAGCATTTAATGATGGTGGCAGTGCTAATGAGTTTGTTCTCTCTTTGCGTAATGCACTGGAAGGAAAAAAAATCAGGTACCAGTGTGATGTGCATGAGTTTAACAGGAAGGGAGAGGCGATAGGAGAGTTAGTGGGAGGTAATCTTGCTTTATTGGCTCATTTGGTAGGTTCTGATTCCGATATAAAAACCCGTGGTAAAATATTGTTTCTTGAAGATGTTGGCGAACAGTTGTATAATATTGACAGGATGATGTACCAGTTGAAAAGGAGTGGTAAGATTGCCCGGCTGGCAGGGTTGGTACTGGGCGGATTTACAGAGACAAAAGATACTGAAAGACCCTTCGGTCAGACAGTCCATGAAATACTCAGGGATATTGTAAAGGAATATGATTATCCTGTATGTTTTGATTTCCCTGTCAGTCATACCGACAGAAATTATGCGTTGAAAATTGGTGTGGGATATAAATTGAAAGTTGGGAAATCAAAAGTTACACTAGAAGAATAAAAAATGTCCCGCCAGAGGCGGGACGTTAACCATTAACCTCAAACCATGATTATTTAGGGGTTTTTCGTTGCCGTTTTTGTTTCTTAGCTGGCCAGGTCAAACCGATCAAGGTTCATTACTTTGGTCCATGCCGCCACAAAATCTTTCACAAATTTTTCCCGGGCATCTTCACTTCCATAAACTTCGGCAAGTGCCCTAAGCTCTGAGTTTGAACCAAAGACAAGATCTGCACGGGTTGCTGTCCATTTAGCTTTGCCTGTTGCACGGTCATTTCCTTCGAACAATTCCTTATGTTCATCGGTAGCTTTCCATACTGTACTCATGTCAAGCAGGTTGACAAAGAAATCATTGGTAAGCACTTCAGGACGTTTAGTGAAAACGCCATGTTTTGAACCATCATAATTTGTATTCAATACCCGCATACCACCTACAAGAACTGTCAACTCAGGAGCGGTCAATGTCATTAATTGTGCTTTATCAATCAACAGCTCTTCAGTTGATACAGTATATTTAGTTTTAAGATAATTGCGAAAACCATCAGCAACTGGTTCAAGCACTGTAAATGAATCCACATCAGTTTGCTCCTGCGAAGCATCCATACGTCCGGGTGTGAAAGGGACAGTAATGTTTTGTCCGGCATCTTTCGCAGCTTTTTCAACACCGGCACAACCTGCCAGTACGATAAGATCTGCCAATGAAACTTTTTTGCCGCCAGATTGTGAAGCATTAAAATCTTTTTGAATCTTCTCAAGAGTATCCAACACTTTTCCAAGTTGAGTTGGATTATTCACTGCCCAATACTTTTGAGGCGCCAGGCGAATACGGGCACCATTGGCGCCACCACGTTTATCTGAACCACGGAAGGTAGAGGCTGAAGCCCATGCTGTAGATACTAATTGAGACACTGTCAGGCCTGAATTGAGAATTGAAGCTTTCAATGAAGAAATGTCTTTGTCATCAATTAGCTTATGGTCAACTGCCGGAACCGGATCTTGCCAGATCAATTCTTCCTTTGGCACCTCAGGACCTAAGTACCGGGTAACAGGACCCATATCACGGTGTGTTAACTTGAACCATGCCCTAGCAAAGGCATCAGCAAACTCGTCGGGATTTTCGAAGAATCGACGTGAAATTTTTTCGTAGACAGGATCGAACCTTAATGAAAGATCAGTTGTGAGCATCATAGGTGCATGTCGTTTCGACTTATCATGAGCATCTGGCACAGAATCAGCACCAGCTCCATGCTTTGGCTGCCATTGATGCGCACCTGCCGGGCTTTTGGTAAGCTCCCAATCGTAACCAAACAGATTCCAAAAGAAATTATTACTCCATTTGGTTGGTGTGCTCGTCCAGGTAACTTCCAGGCCACTGGTGATAGTATCACCACCTTTGCCTGAACCAAAACTGTTCTTCCATCCGAAGCCCTGCTCTTCCATATCTGCTGCTTCCGGATCAGGGCCAACATACTTGCCTGCATCAGCGGCACCATGGGTTTTACCAAAAGTATGCCCACCTGCAATCAATGCCACTGTTTCTTCATCATCCATAGCCATGCGGGCAAAGGTTTCACGAATATCTTTCGCTGCTGCAATCGGATCAGGGTTACCGTTAGGCCCTTCAGGGTTAACGTATATCAATCCCATTTGTACGGCAGCCAATGGGTTATCAAGATCTCTTTCACCGGAATACCGTTTATCGTCAAGCCATTTTGTTTCAGAACCCCAATACACATCTTCTTGCGGTTCCCACACATCTTCACGACCACCGGCAAAACCAAAAGTTTTGAATCCCATTGATTCCAGCGCAACATTTCCGGCGAGAATCATAAGATCTGCCCAGGATATTTTTCGGCCATATTTTTGTTTGATCGGCCAAAGAAGCCTGCGGGCTTTATCAAGACTAACATTGTCAGGCCAACTGTTTAGAGGAGCGAAACGTTGTTGACCAGCACCAGCCCCACCACGACCATCACCGGTACGGTATGTACCAGCACTATGCCATGCCATGCGGATGAACAAAGGCCCGTAGTGACCGAAATCAGCCGGCCACCAGTCTTGTGAGTCCGTCATTAATTTATGCAGGTCTTTTTTCAATGCATCAAAATCAAGACTTTTAAATTCTTCTGCATAATTAAATGCTTTTTCCATCGGATTAGACAGGGAAGAATGCTGACGCAGGATATTTAACTTTAATTGATTTGGCCACCAGTCACGGTTTTTTGTACCACCACCGCCAACGGGTTTTTTAAATGCTCCATTGTGAACAGGGCACTTGCTGATGTCGTTAGATTGATTTTCCATTCTTTTGATTTTTTATGTTACTACGGGTAACAAAAGTGTGATAAAAATTTTATAATTAAGATTGATTAATTTTATATTCTCATAGATAAAATCTATTAATATGACTTTTGTGCAACTGGACTATATCATTGCCGTGGATACCTGGCGTCATTTTGCCACAGCAGCAGAACATTGCTTTGTCACTCAGCCAACTTTGAGTATGCAGATCCAGAAACTGGAGGAAGAACTGGACGTTAAGATATTTGACCGTAGTAAGCAACCAGTGGTTCCTACTGAAACAGGGGCAGAGATCATTGAACAGGCAAGGGCTATACTGGCTGGCAGAAATAATCTGCTGGAGACTATACAGGACAAAAAGGGAATTCTTACTGGTGAATTAAGAATTGGGATCATACCTACTCTTGCACCTTACCTGCTGCCATTGTTCATCCAGCCATTTACTAAAAAGTATCCTGAAGTCCGGCTGGTGGTGCATGAAATGATGACTGAACTGATTATTTCAAGATTACGGGAGGGCAAGATTGATGCAGGGATATTGGTCACTCCTTTACAGGAGGCAGGAATAAAAGAGTATGTGCTCTTTTATGAAGAACTGATGGCTTATGTATCCCGTAAGAATGCAGTGTATGAAAAAACATATGTGTTGCCGCAGGATATTGATCCGAATAAATTGTGGTTGCTGGAAGAAGGACATTGTTTTCGTTCGCAGATCGTCAATTTATGTGAGCTTCAGAAAATTAGCCGGGAAGCTAGTCATTTTGATTATGAAGCAGGCAGTATTGAGACACTCCGGCGTATGGTGGAGATGAACGATGGTATAACGATCATTCCTGAGCTGGCAACACTTGATATGCCACTGAAGCAAACACAACTCATACGTCATTTTAAAAAACCATCCCCCATGCGGGAAGTAAGTTTGGTGGTACATCGGAATTTTGTGAAGAAGAAACTGATTGATGTATTGCGGCAGGAAATATTACATACAGTTCCGGAAAAAATAAGAAAGAATAAAACACCGAATGTAGTGCCTGTAGAATTATAGTTTGAGTACTGAATCCAGCTTCTGAATTGTTTGCCCGTACATAAAGAGATTATTATGACTTCCTCCTTTCAGAGTGATGATCTCATCTGTTTGTTTGAGAAAGGGCATCAGTCGTTTAGAATTCTTGTAAGGAACTATCCTGTCCCTGGTACCATGAAAAATAGATACCGGGGCAGTAACTTTTTGCAGGTATTGCCAGGTCGGTATTTCATAATGCAACATCCATCTTACAGGATAAATGGGCAGATAATGTTTCACTACAGCGGGAAAATCATAATAAGGGGTTTCAAGAATTAACCTCCGGCAGTCACGGACAGAAGCAAGTTGTGCAGCGATTCCGGTTCCCATGCTTTTACCATAGATGATGATACTATCAGCTGAAAAACGCTTACGGGCAATCTTATATACCTGCATAGCCCAATCATACAGCTTTTGTTCAGTCAGCTTGCCAGTGCTTTTACCAAAGCCAGGATAATCTATCATCAGCACCTGGTACCCATGCCGGGTGAAATAAGGAATGTATTTAGCATACCAGGAAATGTTTCTTTTGTTGCCATGGAAGTAAAGTACAATTCCTTTTGATACAGTACCACTACTTTCGAAATCAACAAGATTTAGTGTGTCTTCCGAATCTATAGGGATGCTGATATCTTTATGTGGTTCAGGAAAATTATAACTATGGGTTCTGTTCAAAGTAACAGGATGGAAAAGCACGGCATCCTGCAAAAAAAATAATGCAATCCCTCCGGATATATAAATGATAGCGACAATCTTTGCCCATTTGATTATTCTTTTCTTGTTCATCCGGGCAAAGATGAAAAGAAAAAGGACATGAACTTCATGTCCTTTTTAACTTTATTTAGTACTGGTTAAAGTAATTTCTTATCCTGTAAAGAGCATTGTTACTTATTTCTTCCATCAGGCATCTCATGATCTCTGATTCGGTAGGCGAAAATTCTTTCCTGCGGTTAACCAATTGCTTTTCACTTTCGCTTAAGGCTCTTTCATCTCCGGTAAAAGTGGTGAACTCAGTACTCCAGTCATGGTTGGCTGCAAAATTGTCGCTCCATAACCAACGGCCATTTTCGTCTCTTACGTTTACCTGCAGTACAGCATCAGAATGCATGGTCCTCCTGGTAGTAGTAATAGTAGCAAATACTTTTGCATATTCTTTTACTATTGAATCAGGTTTGTAAACGGTTTCTTTTACTACAATTTCTTTTGATACTTTTCTGCTGCTTCTGTCGTCACGGTATCTGCCAATATCAACGGTGGCCATTCTCATTTCGACTTCTTTATCCACCCGGATGTTTTGGCTGCGGGCATCCCAGCCGGAGTAGAATTTTACAAATTCATTTCCACTACTGTACTGAAGGTTACGGATCAACTGATCGTCAAAATTATTCTCTCCAACTGTATATGAACTATATACAAAGCCTACCTGTTGTTGCATGGGTAATACCACAACATTCGTAACTGCATAGTCATATGCTTCATTCATCTTCTGCATGACATCCCGGTCGCCGGGTAAGAATTTTAAGGCGGCCTGGAATTCCCGGTAGGCATTGCGGTAACTTTGTTTGTTATACCGCTGCATAAAAGCAATACCTCTGTCATAACGAACATCACCGGCTTTTTCACGGTAGGTTACCAGGTAGGAGGAGTAATCAACAGGATTTACAATAGCAAAAACCTCAGGTACCCGGTAAATAGCATCATACATCCGCTGCAATGAAACATACTCATTATAGTTCCATTCCCATTTTAGTTCATTCGTACTAGCTGAATTGGTACGGATACGATTTTCATGATCGTTTACTGCATAACGATAAGATTCCCTGATGATGTTTAATAATTTGGGATCATCCGGATCTTTCTGCAATTTTTTTGCAGCCAATTCAACAGCTTCGGTATAATTACCTTTTTCATATAATTTACTGGCTGTTTTGCAGGAGATGGCCAGTATACTGATCCCGGTAAAGAATAGAGTGTAGAGTTTTAGTTTCATAAATACCTCCGTTTTCATGTAGTACGTTCAAATTGCAGTCCAGTTAACAGCAAGTGCCGTCAATTAGATAATCATTAACAAATAATGAACAGCAGGATCAGAATTTAAGAATGTCGCGGATGAAATTGTGGTATTCATCAAAGGAAGGCAGGTTGTTATGTCCTCCACCATGTATGCGTATGAGAGTGATCTTTTGGGGGTTTATCTTCTGCAGCGCCTGGCTATGCCTGAAAGGGATCAACCAGTCTTTGGTGCCATGGATAATGTAAGTGTGACACTTTACGTTAGGCAGCCATTTATCAGTGCGGAGATGAAAGCGGAGTACAATACGAAGAGGCAGGATCGGTAAAAAACGTTCTATTACTCTCAAAAAGTTAAAATAGGGAGCATCCAGGATAAGGTAGCGGGGACTGTTGTCGGAAGCAAGCTTGGTAGCAAACCCGCTTCCCATGCTGCGACCATAAACGATCAAATGATCTTCAGCATACTTTTCTTTTAATTTATTATAAACAAATTGCATGTCGTTCAGCATTTCTTTTTCGCTCCGTTTGCCAGTACTCTTGCCAAAGCCCCTGTAGTCAACCAGCACTACATCATAATCGTACCGGTAAAAATCCTTGGCATAGCGGGCCCAGCCTTTTATGCTTCTTGTGTTTCCGTGAAAATATAGTATCAATCCTTTTGGATTTTCCCGGAAGAAGTGCAGCCCATTGATGCGGACACCCGGTTCTATATCAAAAAAATATTCTCTGAAAGGGACATCGTATTTAAACTGGAAATCCTGCTTTAATTTTTCTGGCTTGAATATTAATTTCTCCTGCAGAAAGTAAGCAAGTACAGAAAGTGCAGCAATGCCGATAATGATATACCAGATAAAAGTGGGCAAGCCTGTTTTGGTTTATAAGCTGAAATTAAGGAAGAAGCCACAAAATCAGTTCTTTATTATTCTTCCACTCTTTTCAATTTCAGGTTAGTTACAGGTGCCACAATCAACGGGAATTTTTCTACAGTTACATTGGCAAGGTCAAGTCCGAACCCTTTTTCCTCTGACAGACTATGATCTTTCAACCAGAAATGGAACTTCATGATCACCCTTTCAAAGAAAGGCAGTTCATTATCCTGGCTCAGGTATTTTTCCATTACCATAAACTGGAAATCGCCTACCGTATTGCTGCTGGCAAGACTTTCGTATCGGCTGATGATATTTACCTCCTTATTGGCTACAAGGTCTTCCACTACTTTGCGGAACATAAGGTTGATCCGCGGTTGCATCCGGAATCCCAGACGGAAATCAACCCGGATTATATCATTTGGAATGATATGTTCAACTACATACTCGCAGGTATAGGGATTGTCTACTGTATCAATATGAACGAACCAGTAAATATCAGCTCTTTTGGGTTTTTTGTTGAGTATAGAGTAGATGATTTTATGCTCAATTTCTTTTGGGTTATTGGCGCTGGTCATATACACCAGGTGGGTGGCATATTTGGGAACAGATTTATCATTACTCAGCTCTTGTATTTTGGGTATATAATGTTCCAGGCGTACGAACTCCACATAACGGTTCTTGATTTTTCTTGCTCTGTACCATACATACATTACCAGGAATAAAACACCACCTACAATAAGAGTAACGTAACCTCCATGCGGAAACTTTTCAAGATTGGCAAAGAGAAAACTGAATTCAATGGAGAAGTAAACCAGCAAATAAATGTATATGAGTAAGGGCTTTACCCGAAGTAATACCAGGAAATTGGCAAATAGTATGGAAGTGGCAATCATACAGAGTGTGATAGCAAGACCATAGGCCGCCTCCATATTAGTAGACTTTTTAAAATAGAGTGTTATTCCAACACAGCCGAGAAATAAAAGGAGATTTACACCAGGAATATAAAGCTGACCTCTTTCCTCCGTGGGATAATTAATTTTCATTTTAGGCCATAGGTTAAGTCTGATAGCTTCACTTACTAATGTAAAGGACCCGCTTATCAATGCCTGGCTTGCGATAATGGCTGCAGCTGTGGCTATTATTATACCAAATAAACGGAACCAATCCGGCATAATGCCATAAAATGGGTTTCCAGCCGAAACGTCGAAAACCGTTCCATTATGATGTGCTAACAACCATGCACCCTGGCCGAGATAATTAAGGATCAGGCAAGATTTTACAAAAATCCATGAATACCGGATATTCCATTTACCGCAATGTCCAAGGTCGCTATATAAAGCCTCCGCACCAGTTGTACATAGAAAGACAGCCCCGAGTATCCAGAAACCTTTAGGATATTGGGTAAGTAAATTAATGGCGTAATGCGGACTGAAGGCTTTGAAGATGCCAGGATCATCGCTTAAATGTATTATACCAAGTAATGCCAGCATAAGAAACCAGATAGTCATTATCGGGCCAAACATTTTGCCAATCGAGGCGGTTCCAAATTGCTGCATAAAAAACAACACAGTGAGGATACCCAATACGATATAAACAATTGTCCAGAGCTCAATATTATTAAGAGCAGGTATCTGACGTAACCCTTCTACAGCTGATGTTACAGAAATGGGCGGAGTTATCATTCCATCAGCAATCAGTGCAGCACCTCCAAGCATTGCTGGTATTACCAGCCATTTTTTTCGTCTTCTCACCAGGGCAAAAAGAGAGAAAATGCCGCCCTCCCCCCTGTTATCTGCTCTGAGAGTAAGAATGACATACTTTATAGTTGTTTGTAAAGTAAGTGTCCAGATTATGCAGGATAGCCCTCCAAGAATCAGGTCTTCACTGATTTGTTTGCCATTGATAATTGCATTGAAAACGTAAAGAGGTGAAGTTCCAATATCACCATAAATAATTCCGAGGGCAATAAGTAACCCTGCGCCGGTAACCTTGTTTGTCGATGCTTTCACTTTTGGGATTGTGGTTTGGTTTTTGGGCTGCCCGCCGGTATCCGGTCAAATCCGGGTATACAGGTACAGATTTTACTTCTGTAAGAGCAGAACTACAAAGGTATAGGCAAAATATAAATACAAAGAACAACCTGGCGAACTTTACTTTCCGTTTATTGCCGCAAACCTGAAGCAATGCAGCGAAAATCGACCCTGCACCCGTCTCCTGAGTGTAATAGTACCGGCAACTGCATCGATGAAAATACGGTCACAGGTTTGGCCGCTATGGCGTAACTTTAATATGGAAAAACTATGAATACAATGTTTGGAAAAAGAGGGATCTTTTGTTTGCTGGCAGTTTGCTTTCTAATACCTGCCACCGCCCAGAGAATTATTTATTCCGACCCGGATAAAGATGATACCCGCCGTTTGAATTTTGAGATCGTCGGTAAAATAAACGGGAATTTTCTCATCTACAAGAATGTAAGAAACAAGAACTGGATTGTCGTGCTGGATAGCGACATGAAGCAAATTGGTAAAGAAGAGCAGGATTATGTGCCAATTAACGACCGAATGATAAATGCAGACTTTTTCCCCTATAGCGATCATGCCTGGATGATCTATCAATACCAGAAAAGAAATGTCGTGTATTGTATGGCCTCCAAAATAGATGGTAATGGTAAAAAAGTGGGTGATGTGATAGAATTGGATACGACCCATATTGGCTTTGCGGCTAATAACAGGATATATTCTGTATTAAGCAGTGAGGATAAAAAGCGAATAGGGATATTTAAGATAAACAGCCGCAACAAACGACTTTATCTTATGACAACGCTGCTTCTGAATGAGAACCTTGAGTTGCTGAAAAAGAACCGGCTGGAAATTGCCATGGAAGAGCGGAATGAACACCTCGGAGACTTTAGCCTGGACAATGAAGGGGATATTATTTTTTCTAAATTTCTCCGCACGGGAAACGATAATATCAGTTCAGCCTCATTTATTATTAAAAAGGCACAGGAAGATACATTAATCGTAAAACCGCTGAATATAGAAAAAACCTGGCTGGATGAGATACATATCAAAGTAGATAATTATAATAAGAGATATTTTCTTACATCGTTTTATTACAAAGAGAGAAGGGGAAATATTGACGGATTTTACTTTTATATCTGGGATAAAATTGGCCAGCAACCGGTTGTGGAGGATGTATGTATATTTTCTGATGAAATCAGAAAAGAATCCAGGGGTGATGCCAGCATGAAAATGGCATTCAATGATTACTTCATCCGTAATATCATTACCCGCAGGGATGGTGGTTTTATAATTGGAAGCGAAGCCTATTATACCACTTCCCGTTTCAATAGCTGGAACCGCTGGGATTACCTGTATGGTTCTCCTTATTGGTCACCCGGGTTTAACAGCAATTACTATTCACCTTACTATGACCGTTTTTGGTGGGGTGGAGGCCGTTCAACCGGTAATCAGTCGGTTCGGCATCATGCCGATAATATCACTGTTCTTTCATTCAGCGATAAAGGGAAACTGGAATGGAGTAATGTAATGGGTAAAAACCAGTTTGATGATGAATCGGATGATATGCTCTCTTATCAATTGATGAATACCGGCGGGCAGATCCATTTTCTTTTTAATCACCAGGAGAGAAGAAATAGTTTATTGACCGATTACAGCATTACACCAGAAGGGCAAATGACACGGAATCCAACGCTAAAGAACCTTGATAAGGGGTATGAGTTTATGCCCAAGTTTGGAAAACAGGTCAGCGCCAAACAAATGATCATGCCTTGTTTG
The DNA here is from genome assembly GCA_016786885.1 of Chitinophagaceae bacterium. Lineage (GTDB taxonomy): Bacteria > Bacteroidota > Bacteroidia > Chitinophagales > Chitinophagaceae > JJ008. Next base: position 38,547 of record JAEUVO010000010.1, read on the forward strand.
TATCGTAACTATATTTGTTTTGCAAAAATCGATTATAACTAACCCGTAATTCAGTCCATTACCTGTGATCGGTATATTCAAACAGAAAAACCCGGCCAACGTTTTCCTGCTCCTTATTTTCGGAGTTTTGATAAAACTCCCGATGTTCATGCATCCGCATGTAAGCCAGGCAAGAGAAGGAGATGGAGTGCTTTTCAAGGGAATACTCACTGTAATAAAATCTGCCGGCAGTACCTCTCCTTATTTGTATCCCGTATTAGCTTTCATTTTATTATTTCTCCAGGCTATCATCTTAACCCGTTTCATGGCAGCACAGCGAATGATGAGCCGGTCTACCTATTTTCCGGGAATGGCTTATCTGCTTGTCACTTCTTTATTTCCTGAGTGGAATTATTTTACAGCTCCGCTAATAATAAATACGATCCTGCTTATTATCCTTTCGGGTCTATTTAAAATATACAACCAGTCAAACGCTAAAGGAACAATATTCAATATTGGCCTTGGTCTTGGTATTGCTTCTTTTCTGTTCTTTCCCTCACTTACATTTATTGTGTGGATATTACTCGCATTGATGGTTATGCGGCCATTTCGTTTGAATGAATGGCTGCTCTGTCTACTGGGTATCACGGCACCATATTATTTTTATGCCGTATATCTTTTTATCAACAACCAGTGGAGCTGGCAAAATATCCTGCCTTATTTTTCATTCCGCCTGCCTTCATTGAGACAATCCGCCTGGCTGGCCGGAAGCGTCTTTTTGCTCACTGTGCCTTTTTTATCCGGTAGTTATTATGTGCAGGATAATCTTCGAAAAATGCTTATCCAGGTAAGAAAGGGCTGGAGTTTGCTGCTGCTTTATTTGCTGGGGGCCATATTGGTTCCATTTGTAAACAACAGCGAGACTTTTGAGAATTGGGTAATGGCGGCCATTCCATTTGCCGCATTCCATGCCTGCACTTATTTATACTCTACACTCAGGATCATTCCAGTATTGATATTTTGGTTATCAGTAGCTTTTATACTTGCCTATCAGTACGCAGGTCCGGGGTGGTAACAACTTTATGGCTTTGCCGTACAGGGCTTTTCTTCGAAGTCTTATCTTTGCTTTTTCTAATCGAAATCTCCATTATGAAATTTGGCGTTGTTGTTTTTCCCGGGTCTAATTGCGACAGGGATATGTATGATGCATTAAGCTATGATCTGGGACAGGATGTTACTATGCTCTGGCATAAGGACAAAGATCTGAGCCGGTTTACTACCGAAGATTGCATCATTTTGCCAGGTGGTTTTTCGTACGGCGATTACCTGAGGTGCGGCGCCATTGCCCGTTTCAGCCCGATGATGCAGAGTGTGATTGAGTTTGCGAATGCTGGCGGGAAAGTGTTTGGAGTGTGTAATGGTTTTCAGATACTTTGCGAGTCACATCTTTTGCCAGGTGCTTTATTAAGGAATGCTAACCAGCAATTTGTTTGTAAGAATGTATTTATCACTAATGAAACTGGCAAAGCCTATAAAATCCCGGTAGCACATGGAGAAGGCCGTTACTATGCTGATGAGCAAACCCTTGATCAACTGGAGGCTAACGGCCAGGTAATCTTCTACTACTGCGATGAAAACGGCAATAAAACAGCTGAGGCTAATCCTAATGGAGCCATCCGTAACATTGCCGGTATTTGCAATGCCAACCGGAATGTATTTGGCATGATGCCGCACCCGGAGAGGGCTTGCTCGCCAGCCCTGGGCAATATAGACGGGCAAGAAATACTAAAAAGCCTGCTGATGGCAGAGCAACTTGTTTAGCCTGAAGGCCATCTTGTAATCAATAATTGGGGATTTGTCACTTTTGTTACAAACCGGTATCGTATGGGATGTTAATTTTACTGCTGAGTATTTTAACAGAACTGATAAATCAAAAAAGTAGAATTTTACGTAATTGAATCAGCATATATGAAAAGAATTTTAGCAATAGCATTGATTTTAGCCTCTTCTTTCGGCTGTAAGGCTCAATTAAATCCTGTTACCTGGAGTTTTAGCTCAAAAAAGATATCTGACAAAATTTATGAAGTATACCTCGTGGCCACTATCCAGAATAAATGGCACTTGTATTCTCAATCACAACCGGATGATGCCATAGCCATACCCACAGCTTTTACTTTTAACCCTAACCCGCTGTTTACTGTTGAGGGTAAGGTAAAAGAAATAGGAAAGCTCGAAAAGTATACTGATAAGACGCTGGGAGTGTCAGCTAACCAGTATTCAAAAACAGTCACTTTTGTTCAGACCATTAAAATGAAGGGGAATGTAAAAACCAGTGTTACCGGAAATGTGGAATACCAGACCTGTGATGATGAAAAATGTTTGCCACCCAAAACGGTGAATTTCAGAGTTGCATTGAACTAATCATGAAATAATTTCTTATATAACGAGTTCCCATTTTGAGAACTCGTTTGTTTTTTAAAAACAATATCATGTTTCGGCTGCTTAACAGATTTTTTCTTCTTGCTTTTGTTCTTCTGGTTTCATCAGGTGTTTATTCTCAGGATACAACTGCTTCTTTATATAAATGGACTGTTTCAAGCAATAAAATTGAGAATGGCAAGTATGAACTGGTCTTTTCAACTGCCGGTTCACCCGGCTGGCAACTATATGCGCCTAACCAGGACCTTGGAGGAGTGAAAACAGTTTTGCTGGAATTTCCAGATTCAAGTATAACAGCCAGAATGGAATTCGCAGAGAGTGGTGAAGCAAAATCATTTGCCAATCCAACTTTTGATAATGCCACTGTAAAAGTGTACGAAGGGGAAGCAGTATGGGAAACAATTATTGAAATAAAAGGAACGGCACCAGCTGTGCTGCAGGGTACACTCACCTATTTCTATGGTAATAAAGATGAGTTCAACCCGGATATTCCTTTATCATTTAATGTGGCATTGGAGGGGGGGGTGAAGGCGGAAAGTATTAAAATACCTTCTATCGATATTCATAACCCGGTGAATAACTGTGGTGATGACAGCACCCGGAATAAAAGTTTGCTTACTATTTTTTTCCTGGGATTATTGGGTGGATTGATCGCCTTGCTCACACCTTGTGTGTTTCCAATGATACCTGTTACGGTCACCTTTTTTACAAAAAAATCAACCGACAGGAAAAAGGGAATTACCAATGCCATCATGTACGGGTTCTTTATTTTCCTGATCTATATACTGATCACACTGCCTTTTCATATTGCAGGCAAAGCCATCAGTCCCGAGATATTCAATAATATATCCACCAATGTGTGGCTGAATCTTTTATTCTTTGCTGTCTTCGTGGCCTTTGCTCTTTCTTTCTTTGGTTTATTTGAGATTGGTCTTCCGGCTGGGTTGGCGAATAAAGCAGATGCCAAATCAGGATTGGGAAATATCGGCGGTATCTTTTTCATGGCTTCCACTTTAGCGATCGTTTCTTTCTCCTGTACCGGTCCTTTATTAGGTACTTTGCTGGTCGGAGTGGCCGACCAGGGTGCCTGGCCATTAACAGTAGGAGCAGCTGGATTCGGCATAGCATTGGGGTTGCCATTTGCCTTATTCGCTATGTTCCCGCATTGGCTGCAATCATTGCCTAAGTCAGGTGGCTGGATGACAGATGTAAAAGTGGTGCTTGGTTTTTTGGAACTGGCACTTGCCGTTAAGTTCTTCTCAAATGCAGATCTTGTAAAACAATGGGGATTACTGAAAAGGGAGGTGTTTATCGGCCTTTGGGTATTGATCGGTTTACTGACAGTCTTATACCTGTTGGGCAAACTGCGTATTTCACATAGCTCACCGGTAAAGAAGTTTTCCTTTATTCGTATAGCTTTTATTGTTCTGTTTGCTGCTATTACAATTTATCTGTTACCCGGTCTTACCAATACTAAATGGGCTGATCTTAAACTTATCAGCGGGTTTCCGCCACCAAGAACATACAGTCTTTATAAGATCAATAAAAACAATACTGTTCTCTTTGAGCCTATGCATAATGATTATTCAGGTGCACTAGAAAGGGCTAAAGCAGAAAATAAACCTGTACTGATTGATTTTACAGGTTGGGCTTGTGTAAACTGCCGCCGTATGGAAGAGAAAGTGTGGCCTGATAAGAAAGTAGACAGCCTGATGCGAAATGCGTTTGTAGTAGTATCACTTTATGTGGATGAAAGAAAGAACCTGCCATTACCTCAACAAACAGTTGAGAAGCTTTCAAATGGTACAGAGAAATCAATTGTTACAGTAGGAGATAAGTGGTCTACTTTCCAGATCGAAAATTTTGGTGCCACATCACAACCGCAGTATGCTATAATAAGTCCGGGACAAACAGCACTGACCAAAACAAAATTCTATACTCCCGATGCGGATGAGTTTATTGAATGGCTGGAGTGCGGCCTGGATGCATTCAAAAAAACAAAGATTACCGCTAAGCAATAGTAACTGTAAAAAATAAAAAACCTCCCACTACCATTACGTAACAGGAGGCTTTTCAATTTGGTGTCATTCTGTAGCAACCTTCCGGTTTGGCAAGCAAACTAAAATTCTTTTATTGAGAATCCGTTTTACTCCGGGTGGAGATACAGAATGACAAGAGCTTATAAAGCAATTTGTTTTTGTGTCATTAGTTTACGCAAATTAATTAATCCGTAACGCATTCTTCCCAAGGCAGTGTTAATACTACAATTGGTGGCGGCAGCAATTTCTTTAAAACTCATATCTGCATAATGACGAAGTATGATCACTTCCCGCTGATCTTCGGGAAGACTTTGAAGCATGTCACGAACCCTGTCATGGCTTTGTCTTCTCATCATTACCGTTTCGGCACTGTCCTCAGAAAAGTTCAGTACTTCAAAAATGTCCTTATCCTCGCCGTTGCGGATGGTGGGGGTACGTTTTACTTTTCTGAAATGGTCCACACACAGGTTATGTCCTATACGCATGGCCCAGGGAAGGAATTTTCCTTCTTCAGTATAACGGCCGCCCCGCATCGTATCGATGATACGAATAAAGGCATCCTGGAAAATATCTTCCGCTAAATACTTGTCTTTTACAAGGAACAGGATCGATGTATAGATCTTATCCTTGTGCCGGAGCACAAGTGCTTCTAAAGCATCGAGATTACCATCCTGGAAAAGATGGATCAGTTCATGGTCGGTCTTTTTTAAATAAGCTTTCATAACTCCTACAGGTTTAGGTTGCTCTGCATAAGCATGGCTTTGCAGATTTCAAATGGATATTGGTTTAATAAAAATTGGTAAAAAAGAAAATGTAGAAGTTTAGGCGATAGGCTGGGTAAGTTTTGGGTTTTTCATTTTTTTGGATATTGGACTTTAAAAATAGACCATTTCACGAAATTGCCAAACATTTGTGAAAGCAATATGTAGTATTGTGTGCTAAAAAAATGTTAATGATATGGGCTGAAATCCGCATGGGATAAGGCTTTACATTTGTAGTAATATTAATGGAAAAGACAATAAAAGGGAAAAATCCCGCCAAACCGAAGACCGTAATTTCCGCAGAAAACATCCTTATAAAGGGCGCCAGGGTACATAACCTGAAAAATGTGACGGTGGAAATCCCCCGCAACAAATTGATTGTTGTTACCGGTGTTTCGGGTTCCGGCAAATCATCACTCACAATTGATACCTTATATGCAGAGGGGCAACGCCGCTATGCAGAGAGCCTGAGTGCCTATGCCCGGCAATTCCTGAACCGAATGAATAAACCGGACGTTGATTTTATCAAAGGATTATGCCCGGCTATTGCTATCGAGCAAAAAGTGATCACCCGTACACCGAGAAGCACCGTTGGCAGTATGACTGAGATATACGATTACCTGCGGTTACTCTTTGCCAGGATTGGTAAAACTTTTTCACCGGTATCGGGAAAAATGGTGAAGAAGGATGATGTGACAGATGTGCTGGAGGCAATTACAAAATTGAAAGAAGGTGATAAGGTTTTCATACTGGCCACTTTTAAGCAACATAAGAACAGGGACATAAAAGAAGAATTGAATATCCTGGTCCAAAAGGGATTTGTAAGAGTGGCCTTCCCCAATCCCTCCGCAGGAGGGGCGTTGGAACCTCAACGAATTGAAGATTTACTCGGATTAACAGACAAAGAATTAAAAGCAAAAAAAATCACACATATCCTCGTTGACAGGATCGTCGTAAAGAAATTTGATGAGGATGATATGCACAGGCTTTCTGATTCTATTGGAACAGCATTTTATGAAGGAGAAGGTGATGTATACCTTGAAGTGAATGGCAGCAAGCAACTTCATTTCAACAACCGGTTCGAACTGGATGGTATGCAATTCGAAGAACCACAACCGAATCTTTTTTCATTCAACAATCCTTTTGGCGCATGCCCTACCTGTGAAGGTTTTTCACAGGTGCTGGGGATCGATCCTGACCTGGTGATCCCTGACAGAAGATTAAGTGTGTATGATGGCGCTGTGGCTCCGTGGAAAGGGGAGAAACTGGATTGGTGGAGACAAAATTTTGTAAAGGGGGCAAAGAAATTTGATTTTCCTGTACATAAGGCCATCGCTGATCTTACTGATAAGCAGTATAAGCAACTGTGGGAAGGAAGTAACGGGGTGTACGGCATCAATGATTTTTTTAAGGATGTGGAATCGCAATTGTACAAAGTGCAATACCGTGTGCTGCTAAGCCGCTATCGTGGCCGTACTGAATGTCCTGATTGCAATGGCTACCGCCTTCGCAAGGAAGCATTGTATGTTAAGGTGAACCATAAACATATTGGGGAACTCAGCAGCTTGCCGGTAAAGGAGCTGAAAGCTTGGTTCGATGAACTGGCCAAACATATCAGCCAGCATGATAAAGAAGTAGCAAAGAGAATTCTCATAGAGCTGCATGGAAGACTTGATACCCTGATCAAAGTGGGACTGGGTTATTTAACACTGAGCAGACTGGCCAACTCACTGAGTGGTGGTGAAAGCCAGCGGATACAACTGACGAGAAGCCTTGGCAGCAATCTCACCAACTCCTTATATATATTAGATGAGCCGTCTATCGGTTTGCATTCAAGAGATACCGCTAACCTGATAAAAGTATTAAAGGAACTGAGAGACCTTGGTAACACGGTAGTGGTGGTGGAGCATGATGAAATGATGATGCGGGAAGCCGATCACATTATTGATATGGGGCCGCTGGCCTCTCATTTGGGTGGTGAAGTGGTGGCAGAAGGTGATTATGATGAGATCGTTTCAAACCCCATGAGTCTTACCGGTAAATATTTAAAAGGAGAGCTGACCATAGAACCACCTAAAACAGTACGTAAATGGAACCGTTCCATAAAAGTGGAAGGAGCCAGGCATAATAATCTTAAAAACATCACAGTTGAATTTCCATTGAATGTGCTGTGTGTGGTAAGTGGTGTTAGCGGCAGTGGCAAGACAACACTTGTAAAACAGATACTGAGTCCGGCATTGAGAAAGATAAAAGGCGATTTTGGAGATAAGGTAGGATTTCATAAGGCCGTAACAGGCGATATTGAAAGTATTGGCCAGATAGAAATGGTGGACCAGAATCCCATTGGTAAATCATCAAGAAGTAATCCGGTTACATATATAAAAGCCTATGATGAGATAAGAGACCTGTTTGCCAAACAACCATTAAGCAAGATGAGAGGGTTTATGCCCAAACATTTTTCATTTAATGTGGATGGCGGACGTTGTGATACCTGCAAAGGCGAAGGTGAGCAGGTGGTGGAGATGCAGTTCCTGGCTGATGTGCACCTGACCTGCGAATCATGCGGCGGTAAACGGTTTAAAGAAGAAGTGCTGGAAGTAAAGTATAATGACAAAAGTATTTATGATGTACTGGAGATGAGTGTGGATGAAGCGATCAGTTTTTTCTATGAAGAAAAAAATTTGGCAAAGGCCATACAGCCTTTAAGTGATGTAGGATTAGGGTATATAAAACTGGGTCAGTCATCAGATACTTTATCCGGCGGTGAAGCACAACGGGTAAAACTGGCTTCTTTCCTCGGTAAAGGAAGAGCCGCCAATAAAATACTTTTCATTTTTGATGAGCCTACTACCGGGTTGCATTTTCATGATATCAATAAACTGCTCGCTTCCTTCAATGCATTGATAGAGCAGGGACATTCAATTATTGTCATCGAACATAACACGGATGTCATTCGTTCGGCTGACTGGGTGATTGACCTTGGACTTGAGGCCGGTGATGCCGGTGGGAACCTTGTCTTTGCCGGAAAACCTGCGGATCTGAAGAAAAGCAAACAAAGTCATACTGCTGTATATATCTGATATTTATCATAAGTACAGGAATTGGTTGTTTGCTGAAACCCTTGTCTGGCAAGGGATTAGTAGAACTACGAGATTTGTCTCACAGCTAAAAAAAACGACTGAAATGCTTGCAAAAACTGGTTGACTGATATACCTTTACACCTGCTTCACTTATCTGATCCTCCCATCCTTCGAAATTCACACTTAAATCCTTTATTTAGACAGGCTCTTATCTGGTACAGCAATTTGTTGTCTGTATACATTTAATATATAACCAGTTGCCAATCTCCTCGTAAAGACTTTTGTATCCTTCTTCTGTGGTAAGCCAAACCAATTTCGAACCTTTTTTAAACTTAAAAACTCGAAGCATGAAAAAGATTTTACAAGGAACAAAAGCATTGGCAATTGTACTGCTGCTTATGATGACGGCAACAATGGTAAATGCACAGAAAACAGCAGTTGCTAGCGGTAACTGGAGTTTACCTGCTACATGGTCACCTTTAGGAGTACCAGGTGCTGGTGATAACGTTATCATTAACGATGGAATCAACGTTACGGTAGATGTTGCAGCATCATGCGCCAGCTTAACCATTAACGGTGGTGCAAATGCAAATACTATTACAATCAACAGTGGAATTACGTTAAATGTAACTACGTCTGGTGGTGGAACCGGAGCAATAACCTATGGCGCACCAACTGATGGTACCAGTGACAAGATCATTACATTAGCATCTGCTACATCAGTTTTGAACTGTGTTTCCATAACGATGCCTGATCTCGTAACGGCAAATGATAACACCATCCTGAATGTAAATGCCGGTACTGTAACTGTTTCAGGCAATCTTACTATGAATGCAAATGCGGCTGGGGAAAACTCTGTAGCTGTTACTACTGGTACGCTTAACTTAGGCGGATCTTTTAGCACTACCGGAGATTTTACAAATAACACAGGGTCTATTATAAATTACAATGGAGCTGCACAAACAGTACGTGGAGCTACTTATAGCAATCTGGTACTTTCAGGCAGCGGAGCAAAAACAACTACCGGTGTAACAGTAAATGATAAATTAACTGTTGGTGGTACAGCTACTGTAGGGAATGCGATAACATACAATACTGCAATTCTTGAGTATAACGGTACTGCAGCTCAAACTGTATCATTAAATGAGTTTGCTGCTTCTACTTCAAATATTTCCGAAGTCATTATTAATAATACAAGCGGGGTAACAATAGGCGCTGCCAGAACCTTGAATGGCAATCTTACACTTACCGCAGGAACATTAGCTGCAGGAACAAACCTGACCATGGGATCAGGTGGAACGCCGATAATTTCTGTAAACGGAGGTAGTATGACCGGAACACTTCAGAGTGGAAACGATTATGACGTGGATTATACAGCGGGCTCACAAACTACAGGTGGGGAGCTATCTGGTACGGGGTTAAGAAATATTGATTTGAATCTAACAGCAGCAACAGATGTAATAACACTTGATCAAAACCGTTCTCCTGATGGTGATATTACTCTAGGGCAGGGCATACTTGATCTGGGTTCATTTACAATTAATCGTTCAGGGGTCGGAGGTACGCTTGATGTAACTAATGGTGCTACTTTAAGGATTGGAGGCACAAACTCTTTTCCTACTAATTATAGTAGTCATGTAATGGGCGGCACTAGCGCCACAGTTGATTATGCCGGAACAGCCCAATCCGTTATTGACCTTGCTGGTGGTGAGAATTATACAATACTCATCTTATCTGGTTCTGGTGTTAAAACATTAGCGGCAAGTATCACTGTAGAAGTTCTTTTATCAATTCAGGGTACTGCTACTTTAGCTGGTTCAGCAGTGACATATAGTACAGCAGATCTTGAGTATAAAGGCTCAGCTTCTCAAACTACGTCTAATCTCGAATTCCCTGCTGCAATGGGTGCAGATGTTATAATTAATAATGCAGCCGGCGTAATATTGAACGGGGCTAAAACGTTGAGTGGAACTCTTACTCTTACAAGTGGATTGTTGACTACAACTGCTACCAATCTGCTTATTTTCCCCGATGGGTTCACTACAGTGAACGGCGCTTCAAATGCTTCATTTGTAAATGGCCCGGTAAGAAAAAATGGTAACGATGCCTTTACATTCCCGGTTGGTAAGGGAAGTCTGTATTCTCCTTTAACTATAACAGCGCCGGATAATACAGGCGATGGGTTTACCTGTGAATATTTCAGGGCAAGCGGAACAGGTCTTGGCGGTATCACTTCACCAGGTTTGACACAAGTAAGTAACTGTGAATACTGGGATTTAGACGAGTCTGCAGATGCCGGTGGTAATACCTCAATCAGCGTAACGGTTAACTGGTATGCCGGCAGCGGATGCGGGTCTAATTATATTACCAATTACCTTACAATTACATTGGCTCATTTTAACGGAGTAAGCTGGGATAGCCATGCTGGTACCCCTTCTGGTAATAACACGACAGGATCTATTATAAGAACAGGTGTAACAGTGTTTAGCCCTTTCACTCTCGGATCAACCAATTTGAACGAAAACCCATTACCAGTTAACTTCAGCGATGTAAAAGCATTTGAAAAAGGTACTGGTGTTCAAATAGAGTGGACCAACCTGACTGAAAAAGACCTGGTTAGCTATATAGTTGAACGTTCTGCTAATGGCCGTGACTTTACTGAGATTGCACAAGTGGCTCCAAGAAGCAACCAGGCAGATAAAGAAAGCTATACCAGCTTTGATGCTTCTCCAATGGCCGGTGCTAATTTCTATCGTATTAAAGTGCTGGAAATAGACGGTAAAGTGATCTATAGCAAACTGCTGAAAGTGGATATTGGCAGGATCACAAAAGGAATCTCTATATATCCAAACCCTGTTGCAGGTAAAGAAGTAACTGTTGGCTTCAGCGCTATAAAAGGCCAATACACCCTGCGTATTATTAACGCTGCGGGACAAGAAGTGTTTACACAACGCTTAAGTCATCCGGGTGGTAATATTTCCCAGGCTGTTATTCTTCCTTCTTCTGTAAGATCAGGTATCTATAATATGCTGATCACCGGAGATAATTACAAGGAAACAAAAATGTTCGTAGTACAATAACAATTAATAGAGAACCACAATAAGGGCCGGCTCAGTAATGAGGCCGGCCTTTTTATTGAGAGTAACTGGCTGGTAAAAGCAGTCGGGCAGTTCTTTATTGTTTAATGAATTTTTGCTGCAGCAGACCATCAGCATTTATTACTGACACCAGGTAAGTACCTGCAGGTAAAGTGTTCACATCCATATTCAGGCTTATTCTTCCGGCAGCAATATGTTCAGTCATTGATCTTACTGTCAGTCCCCTCATATCTGTGATCGTCACCACTGTCTTTCCGGCTACCAGCTGATCGAAAGATAAATTCACCGATTGTACTGCGGGGTTGGGGAACAGGCTGATCAGTCCTCCTTTTTGTTTCATATCGAACTGCAGGATCTTGCTATAAGAAAAGCGGCCATCCTTATCCATCAGTTGCAGGCGATAAAATACTTTTTGGAGAGACAGGTTGTGCAGGCCATTATCAGCAAAAGCATAATTATTCCGGTTACTGTTGCCGGCACCCGCCACATTCCCAATTATAGTAAAGCTGGTACCGTCTGTACTGCGCTGTATATTAAAATGACTGAAGTTTGTTTCCTGCTCGGCCTCCCATTTCAGGTGAGTGATATTGTTATTAAGTACACCACTAAAATGAAGCAGGTGTAATGGTAGTGGTACCTGGAAACTGCTGATCTTCCAGAGATCGTTGAGTACACCTGATGCACTGCCATCAAATCCATACCCACCAAATAACCAGAGATTACCATTCCCATCTGTCCACGATACACTGGCTGTTCTTGCACCAGATTTATTAGAAGTGTCGGGCAGGCCTTGTGTGCCATATACTCCCGGTTGATCTACCGTATTATCTCCTTTCACCCATGTCCACCTGTTGGTAGTGGGGCTATATTTCCACAGATCATTCAGGTACCCTGTGCTGCCTCCATCATAACCATACCCACCAAATAACCATAGCTCACCGCCGGCATCTGTCCAGGAACTGCTTACATATCTTGAACCGGGTTTATTAGTTGTATTGGGAATTCCCTGCGTTCCGTACACACCAACCTGGTTAACGGTTTTATCACCGCTGATCCATGTCCATTCGTTGGTAGCAGGGTTATACCGCCACATATCATTCAGATTGCCCGCAACTGTTTCATCATAACCGTATCCGCCAAATAACCAGAGGTTACCGCTGTTATCGGTCCAAGAAGTACTTACATAACGGGCACCTGGTTTATTGCTTGTACCGGGTACTCCTTTTGTGCCATAAACACCTGGCTGCTCAATGGTGTTATCACCATTTACCCATGTCCAGTTGTTAGTAGCAGGATTATATTTCCACAGATCGTTCAGTATACCCGTAGAGCTGCCATCATATCCATAACCACCAAACAACCATAAATTACCATTGGCATCTGTCCAGGTACGGCTGCCATATCTTCCCCCGGGTTTATTATTAGAATGTTCAACACCTTTTGTTCCATATACTCCTACTTTGTCAATGGTTTTATCACCCTTTACCCATGTCCATTGATTAGTGGATGGATTGTATTTCCAGAGTGTATTTAAGAAACCAAAATCATTGTCGGTATATCCAAAACCTCCGAAGAGCCAGAGATTATTATTGGCATCTGTCCATGAAACGCTGGCATAGGTAGCGCCGGGTTTATTAGCAGCATTGGGTGTTCCCTGTGTTCCATAGGTGCTGTATTGTTCGATGATATTACTGCCATTTACCCATGTCCAGTCATTGGTAGCAGGATCGTATTTCCAGAGATCATTCAGGTAACCCATATCAACACTTCCATATCCCATACCACCAAACAACCAGAGGTTGCCGGTTGCATCTCTCCAGGTAGTGGAGAAGTTCCTGGCTCCGGGTTTGTTGTTGCTGCTGGTGATACCCTGTGTTCCATATTCTCCTGCCTGGTCAATAGTATTATCTCCTTTCATCCATGTCCAGGGAGTTTGGGGGTCTATTTGCGCAAATGAAAAAGAGGCGTATAGTAATAACGCAATGAAGGGTAGGGTGGTCTTCATACAAGGATGGATTTGGATTCATTCAAACTTATAGAACAATGAACCCAAATGCAATCAAAAGGGGAAATGAAAACGGAAAATCAGGATATACCCCTATTGAAAAACAGGGTTTATTATAAGGAAAAAAGACAGTAGTTAGCGGAGTTTATCCAATGACTTAACCAGCTTTTCATCTTTGCGTATGCCCCTGAATGCCATGAAATAACCGATCAGCATGATAACAGGAAGCACCGCTGTTAAAGCAGGTACCGGTTTGATCAGCTTATTCATTTGCATGATGTATAAAAAGATCAAAAGTCCGGATATCAGCACACCTAATACGCAAAGCCACATTTGTTGTTTGCGGTTTTTAAAAAGGAAAATAATAATGGTAGATAAGATGAGTGATCCGCCTGTCAGTATCAGCAGGAAAAAAGTGCTGCCGGCATCCACTACGGTGCGAACAGAACTGTTTTGCTGTATCTCATCTCCAACAACAAACGGGAACATGAAACTAAAGATGGCCGCCATTGTAGTGAGTAACAACCAAAGAGTTTGCTGACGCTGGATCATAACTTACTTTATTTAGTGTAACAATAATTGAAACTACAACATTATCCCAATTCAGGATACAGCGGAAACTGTTGCATGAATGTTTTCACTTCTCCTTTTACACCAGTGATCACTGACTCATCATCTGCATTCATCAATACTTTATCAATGAAGGAAACCACTGTTTCCATATGCGATTCTTTCATACCTCTTGTAGTAACCGCAGGTACTCCCACACGGATACCAGAAGTAACAAAAGGTGATTTGTCGTCAAAAGGTACAGCATTCTTATTAAGAGTGATATGAGCTTTGTCCAGTGTTTCCTGCCCTTTCTTACCAGTCAGGTTTTTATTACGAAGGTCGATCAGCATTAAGTGATTGTCTGTACCATTACTTATAAGTTGATAACCTCTCGATACAAATGCTTTGGCCATTGCCTGTGCATTTGCAATGACCTGCTTACCGTACGATTTAAAATCTTCAGAAAGAATTTCTCCAAAGGCCACGGCTTTTGCAGCAATGACATGTTCCAATGGTCCGCCCTGTGAGCCCGGGAATACAGCCAGGTCAAGTAACTGGCTCATGGTTCTCAGGTTCCCTTTCGGATCTTTTATTCCCCAGGGATTTTCAAAGTCGTGACGTAGCATGATAATACCACCCCTTGGTCCACGCAGTGTTTTATGTGTGGTAGATGAAATGATATGACAATGGTCAAACGGATCGTTCAGTAACCCCGATGCAATTAAACCAGCAGGATGAGCAATATCGGCAAATACGATTGCACCGATCTCATCGGCCACTGCACGGATGCGTTTGTAATCCCAGTCGCGGCTGTAAGCAGAAGCACCACAAATGATCATTTTTGGTTTTTCAGCTCTTGCTTTTGCTTCCAGTTGTTCATAATCCACGATGCCGTCTTTAGTAACACCATAATGAAGGGCATGATAAGTTTTGCCACTGAAATTTGCCGGGCTGCCATGTGTCAGGTGCCCGCCCATACTGAGATCAAGACCTAAGAATTTTTCGCCGGGTTTCATAACGGCCAGGAAAACTGCGGCATTAGCGGAAGCTCCGCTATGTGGCTGCACATTTGCCCAGCCAGCATTAAATACTTTTTTTAGCCTGTCGATAGCAATGTTTTCGATTTCATCCACTACCTCGCAACCGCCATAGTATCGCTTGCCAGGATAACCTTCTGCATATTTGTTGGTGGGAACGGTTCCCATTGCCTGCATTACCTGCAGGGAAGTAAAATTTTCAGAGGCGATGAGCTCAATGCCGTTTCGCTGACGGTCCAGTTCCTTACGTATCAGGTCGAAAACAAGGGTGTCTTTTTGCATGCCGCAAAATTAAGAGAGTAGAAGGAATGAACCCCGGTAAACTATTCAGGTTTTTGTTTACTGTAAAAGTGCTATTTTCGATGGCTTTTGATTAGTTACCCCGATTAAA
>JAEUVO010000045.1 GCA_016786885.1 Chitinophagaceae bacterium
ATTCAATTAGTTTTGTTTCTATGCCCTTCCTGATTATTATCGCTATACTTTTCCTTTTTTATGCTTTGCTCATCATTTATTACTGGCGAAGCTGGAAAGCTATTCCAGAATTTAAAGCAAGTCTTCCTGCAACTGATATTACCATCTCAGTTATTATTCCTGCAAGAAATGAAAAAGAAAATATAGGTCTGCTGCTAAACGCTTTGCAACAACAAAATTACCCGGAACACTTAACCGAAATAATTGTAGTAGATGACCATTCTACAGATGGAACGGCAGGTGTTGTTCAGCAATTTTCTTTTGTTAAGCTGGTACAACTGAAAGAAGATAGTATTAACTCCTATAAAAAGAAAGCGATTGAAACAGGAATTGCTTCGGCAACAGGTGAGCTGATTGTTACCACTGATGCAGATTGCATTCCCGGACCTGAGTGGTTATCATCTTTGGCAGCATTTAAACAGGAAAATAGCTCAGTATTTATTGCAGCCCCTGTTGTTTTCGTCAACAACAACTCGATACTACAAATTTTCCAGTCCCTGGATTTTTTAGTCCTCCAGGGAATCACAGCAGCCTCCGTATATAAAAATGTTCACTCTATGTGCAATGGGGCAAACCTTGCTTATGAAAAAAAAGCCTTTTATGAGGTAAATGGTTTTTCAGGTATTGATACTATCGCTTCAGGTGATGATATGCTGCTGATGCACAAAATATGGAAGCAACACCCCGGTAAAGTACATTACCTGAAATCAAAAGCTGCTGTCGTTTCCACACAGCCGATGAAAACATGGAAAACATTCTTCAATCAGCGTATCCGCTGGGCCAGTAAAGCTAAAAATTATGATGATAAAAGGATTATCGCAGTACTGCTGCTGATTTACCTTTTTAATCTTTCATTTCCGGCATTGACAATTGCTGGATTTTGGTGCTGGCATTATTGGTTGTACCTGGCAGGTTTATGGATTGCAAAAACTATGATTGAATTCCCTTTTGTTGCTGCTGTTGCCGTGTTTTACAAAAAGCAATCATTGATGAAGTATTTCTTTTTTTTTCAGCCTCTTCACATCCTTTACACCATTAGCTCCGGTCTTTTCGGTCAGTTTGGTAAGTATGAATGGAAAGGAAGAAAAGTAAAATGAGTATCTTTCCCCGTATGAGCCAATCCCAATCATTCCAGGCTGCTGCATGGCGAAGGCTGAAGAAGAATAAAGGCGCCATCTTTGGATTGATTATAATTATGCTGGCTGTACTGATTGCCATTTTCGCTTATTTTATTGCATCCGATTCTTCTCCCTATGCTAATCGTATCATTCTGGAAATCGGCGGTGAAAAGCCGGGGTATCAGCAGGATTTTATCAAAGTAAAAAAAGAAAAAGATGTTGTTGCAACCAGTTTTGCCCGGCAGCTCGTTTCGGGCAAGGAGGATGTTTACTACTATATTCCGGTTGTAAGTCATGAACAAAAAGCCGACAGCATCATTGTTCAGAAATATATTGATGAAGGTGTAAGCGAAAGATTGGCTTACCATATTTCTCAAACAGCACCATCACCCATTATTACAAAAAATTTCATCACAGGAACCGATAAATATGGAAGGGATATCCTGAGTCGTATTATTGTTGGCACAAGGGTAAGTTTAAGTGTAGGTTTGATCACCGTTATTATTTCACTGAGTATTGGTTTGATCCTGGGTTCACTGGCCGGATTTTACCGCGGCAGGGTGGATGATGTGATCATGTGGTTTATCAATGTTATCTGGAGTATCCCTACTTTGCTTTTAGTATTTGCCATCACCTTAGCACTGGGCAAAGGTTTCTGGCAGGTATTTATTGCTGTAGGATTAACTATGTGGGTAAATGTGGCCCGGCTGGTAAGAGGCCAGGTGCTTGGAGTAAGGGAACTGGAATATATTGAAGCAACAAGAGCTCTTGGCTTTTCCAACTTCAGAACAATAGTGAGACATATCTGGCCGAATATTATGGGTCCGGTAATGGTAATCGCCGCCTCTAATTTCGCATCCGCCATTGTTATTGAGGCAGGTCTTAGTTTTTTAGGTGTGGGAGTACAACCGCCTATGCCCAGTTGGGGGCTGATGATAAAGGAGAATTATAATTTCATCATCACCCAAAATCCTATGCTTGCTTTAGCTCCGGGATTTGCCATTATGCTATTAGTTCTTGCCTTTAACCTTTTAGGAAATGGTTTAAGAGATGCTCTTAATGTCCGGGGAAGAATCTGATCTTGTGTTAACATCTGTCATAATTAACATGGAAAGGCACAAGAAAAAAAGGCTCCCGATTTTATCCGTCTCCACCAGGTCACTTAATAAATTCACCGTGATGATCATAACAACTATAACCCCGGCTGTTATAGCTGTTGTTTTATAAAACTCATCTTTAATCCTGTGAAATAAATACTGGGCATAATAAAGCATTGCTCCCAAAAGAAGCACCAGGAAAATCAAACCTGGGTAACCCTGCTCAATAACCGTTAGCAGAAAATAATTATGCACTGTTGAATGTTCCTTATTATCACTAACCCATGTTTTATACGCCGGTACTGCATAGGCCTTATAATTATCGTAAAATGTGTTGGGGCCATAACCGGTTAACGGGTTATCTTTTATCATCCTCACTCCTGCAATCCAGCGGTAAAAACGTTCAGCCGTAGAAACGTCTTTTAATTTATAAGTAGCCACCAGGTGTTCACTAAAATTCTTATGGAAAATAGTTGTCTGGTAATCGTGGGCATAACGCAGATAGCGATCATTACTTTTCAGCCAAAAAACAGTGGTTATGGCAGTTATTATAAACAGTATATAAGCAGCTACCAAAATTTTCTTTTCAATCAGCCAATATGTAATAACCCCAGTAATAAGAGCCAGCCATGCGCCACGGGCATAAGAAAAGAACAATGCAGATAGTGAAATGATAATAGCCACCGCAAATAACCATTTCAACTTAATTGCTTTTGTAAGTTTCCAAAAGGCAATCAATACCGGCACTATACAGACCAGCATCGCTGAATAATTCACATGATTGCGGAAAAAAGGGGAAACTGATTCATTAACAGTTGCAAAACTGAAACTATTGTTACTATGCCGTATCAGGGCAATGATTGTGATCAAAAGCATAGAGAAGAGAACCAGTTCAGCGGCCGTCACAATTCTTTCTTTATTCTGAAACACTACTAACGGAGCGAATACAAAGGCGCCAACATACCAAGTCTTTGCCAGCCAAAATTTTATTGACACCAACGTATCAGTAGAGAATATTACCGCTACTAGCATCCAGCCAAGCATAACTAAGAGCAAAAAAAACAATGGATGTTCCCATACTTTTCTGGAAACTGATTTGGGAGAGTAAAGCCAGTAAGCAAAAAAGAAAAAAGATGTCAGCAGCATTAAAAATTCGTCCGGAACATCTGTTCCTAATGTAGGAGAAAAATTATACTCAAAAGAAAGTGGCAGCGTCAGCAATAATAAAAAGAAAACTGTATTCCGGTTTTGCCAGCCCGCATATAGAAATAATGCGGCAAACGGGATAGCTATCAGCCAATATAATTCAGAGAAAAAAGCAAGAAATAATACCAGGATGAACAAACCAGCAAGCAAAGCAAAAAGCCCATTCTCTTTTTTTTCAAAAACAGTTATCACTTACGGGCAGTTTTTCTTTTTTCAAGTATCAAAGCAAGGAATAAAGAAAAAATAAATGCAAGTACAGCTGTTGCCACGAGCAGTTGTGTTCTCCTAGGTCTGTCAGGCCAGTCAGAAGCTTTGGCTTTTTCCACTATAACTAATACAGGTGGTTTGCTGTCAACCATCAGTTGGTACTCTGTAATCAGGTTATTGTATTGCACCAGCTTTTCCTGTAGCAGAACATTCTTCTCTTGTGCGGTACTATCTGATTTTTCCTTTAACCGCTCCCGGCCCGATATTAATCCCTGCAGTGTTGCTTCATTACCCGCACCCTGTAAATACTGATGAATCGATTGCAACTGATCCATTACTGCATTAGCCAGCTGGGGCGCCAGTTCTTTATCCGTATCCCAAACCTTAACCTTTAGTTCCCCATATTCACTCTTCACCACTTTGGTATTTTTTTTCAATATTGAAGCTGCTTTGGTAATGGCAGCAGCTCCTTTTTCACCCATTTTATAATGATCCCACAGGTTATATTTTTGAGCAACCGCTGTATAGACAGTGTCAAGGTTGCCTGTACCTACGATCACATCAAGATCGTCCGGTGTACCCAAAGCTGTGTATAATTGCTGCACATTCTCATTAAATATTTTAGCCTTATCTGACGAATAAGTGTTTGCCGGCACTGCCGTGGTAACGGAAACGTATTGAAGTGGCTTTGAATAAACAATAATACCAACAACAATCAATGAAACAAGTACTACCAGGAACATCTGCTTCCACCAGTTTTTTATGAGGTCAAAAATATCAGGCATAGAATTTTTTTATGATTGATCAGTTTGTTTAAAAATAATTTTCCAGTTATTTACTACAATCAATTTTGAAGCTACCGAAGCAATAAAAGTAATTAGTATAAATCCGGCCAAAAGAAGCCAGTTGTTCGATATATATCGTTGCCCAAAGTAAAGAAAACCGGCCATTATACCTGCAATGGCGACATAGAGAAAGAAAGAAAAGGAATCTATCCTTATCTTCCCTTTTATGCTGGCATAAATTAATGTGGCTATACCGCAAAAGGAATGACTAATCAAAGCTGCATAACAACTACCCAAGGCGCCGAAAGATGGTACCAGGAATAAGTTCAACAAAACATTAATGAGGACCGATACAAATACGATAAAGCAAAAGGGCATTATATGTCCTGTCGCCGTCAGCACTGTTCCATAAACCTGCACCAGGGAATAACCAACTAAAGCTGGTAAACAGTATCGCAAAACAGCTATGGCTGTTTCATTTTGATTATGGTACAACTTTCCCTGTACCCAGGGAGCAAGCATAAATACCGCAATACTTATTCCCATGGAAAATAGCAGCAGCAGGTGACGGCAGTTTATTACTACTGCCGTTATACTTTTACCCTGGCTATACAGCCTGGCGATAAACGGCAAAAGGAAAGATGCCAGCAAGAAACCAATCATATTGGCGGCATCCAGCAACCGGTAAGCTCCAGCGTATATACCTGCTTCATAAGCGCCATTATCATGCAAACGTTCCAGTAAAAACCCATCCAGCCTGTAATGAGCCGACATCAATAATACTATCATTCCAAAAGGAAGAACTGATTTTATTACCCCTGCATCAGGCAAAGAAAATTTGTGAAAGGAAAATGAAAACCCGTTTTTATATAGTATCAGGGAGCTAATTATCAAGGCCATTGTGGAACAAACCGCCTGGGTAATTAAAAAAACCTGAATACTTATATTACCAACCACTGACGGAAAGACAAGAAAACTCCCGCAAACAAGAATCATGAGCAGTTTATCCGTTACAGATAGCCACGCATCAGCAAAGAACCATTGTTCTGCCGTAATAATACTTCTTGCAAACAAGAATAAAGAGGTTAACACCTGTATCATCACCACATATCCTACAATATCCCAATGGCCCACCCCTGCAAACCAGGCTGCAACAAAAACTACCAGTGCGTAGAAAACAGAAAATATTAGTTTCATTAAAAAAAAACTACCCGCTTTATT
Organism: Chitinophagaceae bacterium; assembly: GCA_016786885.1. Classification (GTDB taxonomy): domain Bacteria; phylum Bacteroidota; class Bacteroidia; order Chitinophagales; family Chitinophagaceae; genus JJ008. The sequence goes on from JAEUVO010000045.1 coordinate 5,674, forward strand.
TATGTAAGTCGCCTTGTTAGCGGCCAGCTCCCGGTTAAAAAAACTCGTAAATCCCCAATCGAGTAAAAAGCTGAATACAATGGAAAAACCATACAGAGAAAAATAAGTTCCATAGGTTTCAGTACCTACTATATTCTGCACCTTCCTGTCAATCCCGAAAATCCAAACAGGCTTAATGATAACATTAAGCAGTATCAGTAACCCTAATGAAGAATAGAAACGGGAAGACTCTTTCATGTATCAGCATTAATAAGTTCAATCAGGTAATGCAGGAATTATATCACTTTTACATTTCTGCTGAAACTTTCCTCCAATGAAATAAAAGTTTCTGTACGTTCAATTCCTTTTATCTTCTGCAACTGGTCATGTAATACAGATCTAAGTTGTGTGATATCTTTGCAAACAATTTCTGCAAACATGCTGTAGTTGCCGGTAGTATAATTCAGCCGGACGATCTCAGGGATTTTCTGCAGGTCTTTTGCTACAGTATCATAAAGAGAGCTTTCTTTCAAATAGATACCGATAAAAGCAATTACGTCATACCCCAGTTGCTTCAAATCTGCTTTCAGCCTTGTACCTTTAACCACTCCTGCTTCCTGTAATTTTTTTATACGTACATGGATCGTACCGCCTGATACAAATAATTTCTTGCCAAGATCAGCGTATGATATTTCTGCATTCTCCATCATATGATGGATGATCTGCAGGTCAAGTTTGTCCAGATTTAATTTTGAGGCCATTTTTAAATGGTATTTTGATTATTTTTTATAAGAAATGACAAATTATTGAATAATTTCTATAATTTCAAAATATTTATTAGAAAATTTGGAATGAATATGCTAATCGCACTACATTTGTCTCATCAAGTTCTTATTCACACTGTGGGGTGATGAAATTTTTGGCAGACATGCCCTCTCGTCTCGGGGGTGGAGATCATAGGATAAACGAAAAGTAGAGCCGACGTTACCATTGGTAAGGCCGACCAGGGTTGACCACTAATCTTTGCTTTTTGGCTAACTGCTCCGTGGAGGTTCGACCCCTCCCCCTACAGCTATTCTCTTATGCGATTTTTTAGCCTCTGTTTTTAACAGGGGCTTTTTTATTTTTGCACTACCTCATTTTGCCTGAAGCAGGAACCATCCTTTGTTATTATTAAACTCATCTTATGAATCTACAAATTACTGCATGGCTACTTGTTCTTACGCTATGTATTAGTTGCTCTCCTGGGGCAAAAATTGAAAAACGGTATACGGCTGATGATAAAATTGTCTTTGAGCTGATTGAACGGTTAAAGAAAAACGCCAATGATGCCGAAGCGGCTAAGCTATTGCCTCAGGCTTACCAGCAAGCTGCAGAAACTAGAAAAAGCATCAATAAAGACACCTATAATAATATGAATGAAGGTGACCGCTGGATCGAAATATCAAAACAGCTGGGGGTAGCCGAAAAACTATATAGTGAAATCAAAGGCAGTGCTGTATTAAGTAAGATTATTCCTGACCCGTGGAACCCGGAGCAACGAATCCGGGAAGCTAAACTGAAAGCTGCGGAAGAATATTACAATGAGGGAGTAAGTTATCTTAATTACAATAACCGGCCTTATGCAAGGAAAGCATACGATTTATTTGTAAAAGCCAATAATGCTTATCCGAATTACAACGATGTAAGGTCATTAATGCAGCAGGCTAAAGAAATGGCTACGATCAAAGTAGTGGTACGGCCTGTAAATTATTACAATTTCGGATGGAGTTATTGGGGGTTTGACAAGGATTATCTTCAGTATAAAATGGTACAGGACCTTAATAGTTCATCGTCATACCAGCATGTCCGTTTTTATACTGACAGAGATGCTGATGCACAGCGTATCCGGGCAGACAAAATTGTGGAGCTTAATTTCAACGACCTGTACATCAGTCCTGTTTATCGTAATGAATATACTATTTCACGGTCTAAAAAAATCCAAGTTGGTCAAACAAAATCTAATCCTCCGCAGCCAATCTATGAAACGGTGTATGCTACTGTATATGTAAAAAGGCTTGTTTTGCAAAGCAGGGCTTCACTGGAATGCCGGATCTACGATTGGGCCAGTGGCAACAATTTGTTGTCTGATCGTTTTCCTGACAACTATACCTGGAAAGAAGAAAGAGCAAGATATACAGGAGACAGCCGGGCACTTGAGCCTTCAGACTGGGCACTAATTAATAACAATTCCGGATTTGCCGAACCTGGTCGCAACCAGATTGCTGAGCGATTGATCAATAATTGTTATAATCAACTTATCAGCAGGATAAGAAGCGGCGTCACCTTTGGTGATTAAAATATTTATCAATTAATCAATTCAAACCATTATGAAGAAAATTGCAATCCTTACACTATTTATTCTTCCATTCCTGGCAAATGCCCAGGATGGAACGGTAAAGAGTCTTCGTACAGAATCAGAAAGATCTATAAAGAAAGAAGAAGATACAACAAAAAAAATCTGGCGGAAAGGTGGTATTTACGGTATCAATATTTCACAGGGATCTTTGAGTAACTGGGCTGCCGGCGGAGACAATTTTTCTTTGTCTGTCAATTCTTTACTCAGTCTTTTTGCATTCTATAAAAAAGATAAACATAGCTGGGATAATACATTCGACTTTAATATCGGGTACGTAAATACGACCAGTTTGGGAAGCAGAAAGAATGACGATCGTTTTGACCTGCTTTCTAAATATGGTTATGCCTTAAACCCAAAACTCAATTTGTCCGGGCTTTTTAATCTGCGTTCTCAATTATTTAAAGGATATACTTACCCTGATAATGCTAAAACATTTTCTTCCGCCTTTATGGCTCCGGGTTATTTATTAACGAGTTTGGGTCTTGACTACAAGCCTAATAAAAATCTTTCTATATTTCTCTCTCCTGTTACTGCCCGTTGGGTTATTGTAAGGGATACCGCATTAGCTAATAAAGGGTTGTACGGAGTGACTCCTGGCAAGAAGTCAAACCTGGAATTTGGTGCATTTGCTACTATCAATTACCTGAAAGAGTTAAATAAGTTTATTACATACAAAAGCCGTCTTGATCTGTTTTCCAACTACCGGAATAAACCCCAGAATATTGATCTTTTTATGTCAAATATTCTTAATGCAAAACTTGGCAAGGCCCTGTCTGTTTCCTGGAGTTTGGATTTCATCTATGATGATGATGTCCGGTTATTTGGAGAAAACCAACGATCTGCTGCTTTACAGATAAAATCCCTGGTAGGCCTTGGATTCCTGCTGAAATTCTGATCTTTCCTTTATTTTTTAAACCGGCATTTAATGACATTGAATGCTGGTTTTTTATTATACAAACAGGCATTAGTCTAAAGCCTGTTTTAACAATCTTTATGAAATATTTTTTTTCTTCTGCTGTTTCTTTGTGAGTATATCTTTGCTACGCCCTGCTGAAAACTTTTGCATAGCACAACCCCATTTTCTTAAAAACGAACTATTTTGATGAACAGGCAAGTTTTACTTTTCATATTGTTTTTATTTCCTTTAGCTGCTTTTTCGCAGGACGCTATCATTAAAAAATTACAGTTGGAATCTCTTCGCCAGGTTAAAAAAGATATTCCCGATACTGGTTGGAAAAAATGGAAAACAGGTGGAGCTTTTAACCTGAGTATTGGTCAGGGCAGCCAAAGTAATTGGGCAGCCGGAGGCGATGATTTCTCCTTTACTGCCAATACTTCAATTCGCTTGTTTGGTTTTTATAAAAATGAAAAGCACAGCTGGGATAACACTTTTGATGTCAACTTCGGGTATATAAATACTACCAGCCTTGGCAGCCGTAAAAATGATGACCGGTTTGACCTCTTGTCAAAATATGGATTTGCATTAAATAAAAATTTCAACCTCGCTACACTGGCCAATTTTCGATCCCAATTTTTAAAGGGTTATACTTACCCTGATAATGTAAAAACTTTTGCTTCTGCTTTTTTATCTCCGGCTTATGCAGTAATCAGCCAGGGTATCGATTACAAACCTAATAAGGACCTTTCTATATTTCTTTCACCTGTTACTTCACGTTGGGTATTTGTAAGGGACAGTGTTTTGTCAGAAAAAGGTGAATATGGAGTAACCCAAGGCACTCATAGTATCAATCAAAACGGGGCTTTTGCCACTATAGGATATCAAAAATCATTTAATAAATATGTTTCTTATAAAAGCAGGCTTGATATATTCTCGAATTATAAAAAGGATCCACAGAATATTGATATTTTCATGACCAATACCTTATCAGCTAAAGTTGCCAGGATTATTGCTTTTAGCTGGAATATTGATATGATATATGATAACGATGTTCAGCTGTTTGGTAAAACAAACTCCTCCCCGGCCCTGCAATTTAAATCAATCATTGCGGTAGGGCTGCAAGTAAAGATCTGATCTCCTTACTTATCGCCTGCAGACGTCACTTACAATTAAGTTATCTTTGACCGCTTATGGGTCAGAAGAAATTAATTCGTTTTGCTGAACTGGAAACCTTTCGCAATGTCCTGCAGTTTCCTAAAGATATGGCTGGAAAATGGGAACCCTTTTTTGGTAATAATAACCCTCTTACGCTGGAATTAGCTTGTGGCAAGGGAGAGTATGCAGTTGGGTTAGGTCAATTATATCCTGATCAAAATTTCATTGGCGTTGACCTGAAAGGTAATCGCATCTGGGTAGGAGCCAAAAAAGCGTTGAAAAATAACCTTCTTAATGTGGCCTTTCTGCGAACACAAATAGACCAAATAGCCGAATACTTTGGATCGAATGAAGTGACAGCAATATGGATCACTTTCCCGGATCCTCAACTGCGACTTTCAAAAGCAAAAAAAAGGTTGACGCATCCAAAATTTTTACGCCTATATCAAGAATTTCTTACTCCTGGTGGGTTAATTCATTTGAAAACTGACAGCCCGGATCTGTATCATTTTACAAAAACTGTGATTGAGCTGTATGATTGTCTTATACATTATGATTCTGCTGACGTTTATAAAGAAAATACCATAAGCGATGAATTAAAAATTAAAACACATTATGAATCACTCGATATTGCAGGAAGCAACCGCATACATTACCTGTGTTTCTCCTTACCGGCTCAACTACCGGGTAAAGAAACGGACATAAAGCTTAAAGAAAACCTGAAGCAGTATGAAAGATTTGATTGAGGGTACTCACTACTATATCAATGAAGAAGGCTTTGTGGTATTAACAGAGCAATATCACCTGGAAAAAGGTTACTGCTGTGGCAATGGTTGTAAACATTGTCCTTTTCACTATGAAAACGTACCGGAGCCTAAACGATCAATCCTGCTGAAAGAAAAAGATAAGTCAAAATAGATTTATCTTCATAACATGCCTGTTAAAAAGAAGTCTGCTGAAAAGCCAAAAACAATAAGGCCTTCCGGAAAAAGAGAAGAGAATTTTTTTGAATTGGTTTTTGAAGTAGCCCGGCAAATTCCAAAAGGAAGGGTAACTAGTTATGGCGCTATTGCTGCCTGTCTCGGAGCCAAATCATCGGCCCGCATGGTTGGCTGGGCGATGAACGGAGCCGGAAGGGTGAAACCCAAGGTGCCGGCACACCGGGTCGTTAATCGCAATGGAATGCTCACCGGTAAGCATCATTTTTCTCCGCCTGGTTTGATGGAACAGCTACTGAAGAAAGAAGGAGTGAAAGTAAAAAATGACCAGGTAGTTGAATTTAAAAAACTCTTTTGGGACCCTGCTAAAGAATTAGGGTTTTAAACATAATACGGGCTGATCATCCAGTACACTATTACTCCTGTAACAGCCACATAGAACCAAATAGGCCAGGTAATTTTTGCCAGCTTCTTGTGCTCCGGCCACTCACTTATCAGTGCCCTGTAGGCTGTAAATAAAATAAAAGGAAGTATAAGTCCTGCCAATGGGATATGGGTAAAGAGAATAATGTAATAAATAGTTTTACTGATCCCTTCTGCCCCAAACTTTGTTTCTCCTGCAAAGAGATGATGGCATATATAGCTAATTAAAAAAAGAACAGACAACAGCATAGCAGCTATCATCAGGTTTTTATGTACCCGGTATTTCTTTGACTTTACCGCTACCAATGCTGCAACCAGTAATACTGCCACAGCCGAATTAATAATGGCATTAGCTTGTGCAAAAAGGTGCACATCAAATCCGAGATCAACATCCAGTTTTACCCGGCTTAGCAATACCACTGCCGCGAAAACAATAAACGAGAAAAGATAAATTAACGTTCTTGCTTTTTTATCGTTCTTGACCAATACCGCTTTCAGCATTTTTTTTGTTTTTTCTTAAGAAGAAGAGCAATAAGAATACTCCCAGTATAGCGAGTAAAAAAGAAACAGCCATGATCTGCAACTTACCGGCAAAAAAACTTTTACGATTCGGGTCCTTTTCCATGGTCAGCATCACCAGGTCGTTGGATAACTTTGATAATGATATTGAGTCCAGTCCGCTATAATAACCCCTTACATGCCGGTTGCTGTCTATCAGTACAAATTTATCGCTATGTATAAAATTGCTGTCTACTCCTTCTCCATCTATGAGTCCCAGTTTCACTTCACTCAATGCAAAATCATAAATAGCTTTCTTATCTCCGGTAAGCAGCCACCATTGCTCCGGGTCTATCTGAAACCTGTCAGCCCAGTATTTTAACCTCTCTACGGAATCTCTTTCCGGGTCAATGCTGAAAGAAAGGAAATGAACCAGCTTATTCGTTTTATCCCCTACTCTTTTTCCATTGTGAATGGATGCTGCAAGTCGTTTCATATTCATCGTCATTCCCGGGCAAATGGTAGGGCAACGGGTAAAGAAAAAATCAGCTACAACTATCTTTCCTTTCAGGCTGTCCCATGTTATGTTCGTTCCTGTCTGGTTAATTAGTGAAATATCACCTACTCTGTGCCAAATGGTATCAGTTACTCTTTTCCCTTTCTCAGTGACAGAAATAACAGAATCAGGAAAATAATGACGGGGCATTATAATAGCATGCTCACTTTTCCCCTTTACAATAAAATATGAAACAAGAGGAACCAATAAGGCTATCATCACCGCATATAAAGCTGTTTTATTCACAATACTAAGTATAAAAGTAAAACCATTAAACCGCTTCCTTGTTCAGCTGGCAGCCGGTTTAATGGTTTCGATTATGAGAATTTCAGAGTTGTTTATTCCTTTCCAGCTGGTTTTTCAACCGGTTTAGCCTCTTCCTTATGCTGGTGCTTGGCTGGCATGGTCGTTTCCTGGAAATGCTTGTCATAGGTATTGCGCAAATTTTTATAGGAGTTACCATCCCAGATAAAGGCAGCTATAAACCAGATAAAAAGTAGCAGCGGTACCACAATGGTCATAATCATATTTCTGATCTCATCGCCAAGATGCATAAAAACCGAAACGATATAATATGCTTTTGCCAGTGTCAGGATACAAACCATTCCTTTGAACATTAAAACCAGCAATTCATTGGGATTCTCACCTTTGTGCATTGTATAAATCAAAAGGCCAATACCCAGTTCGATGACGGTGATTACCGACAGCAATATGGTTGTCTTTCTTACTTTCTTCTTAAACGTGGCATCATCAGTATGTTCATGATGAATGGTCACTTCTTCAAAAGCCGGATGTTGCATATCAAATTAGATTACAGTTATTAGATCAAATAAAAACAAAGGAATACAAATACCCAAACCAGGTCAACAAAGTGCCAGTACAATCCGGCTTTTTCAATCATCAGGTAATGACCCCTGTTCTGGAATACATTCTTCTGTGTCATTAATAGCATTACAATATTTATGATAACCCCGGAAAATACATGGAAACCATGAAAACCGGTGATACCATAGAAATAGCCTCCAAATGCAATAGGTCCTTTTTCACGGATATGAAGCTCATCAAGTTTTATTTCCTTGATCAGTTGCTGATCCGTCAGGGCTGCGAGCTGTTCATGCGTTAAAGCATGATTGCTTTGGTGAGCCAGGCTTATCAACGTTTCATGAGGTGTTTTCTGCAGAGCGGCTAATGCAGCATCATGACTTACCAGGTCACCCCATGGATTTCCCCCGGTTGTTTGTCCAATGATATCAATCTGTCCATCTACCAGCACTGCATGCTCGCCGGTAATCAGGTGATGCCACTCCCATGCCTGGCAACCAAGGAAAGCGAGGCCTCCTACAATTGTCCAGGCCAGCCATTTGATAACACCTTGTTTATCCCCTTTATGTCCAGCATGTACAGCCAGCACCATCGTTACGGAACTGATGATCAGGATAAATGTCATTACACTCACAAATGCCAGGGGAAGATTAGCATGTCCTGCTCCCGGAAAGGCGTTGAACACCACGTTTGGATCAGGCCAGAAGTTTTGGCTGAAGCGTATACTACCATAAGAGATAAGAAATGCGCCAAAGGTGAAGGCATCACTCATCAGAAAATACCACATCATCAGTTTGCCATACTCCAAGTTGAAGGGGCTTTTACCGCCACTCCACCATTTGGTCTGATGTGTTGTTGCTGTTGTCGCCATGTCGGTTGTAAGGTTTTACTTGTTTTTATTACTCATCAGTTTCCGCCGATAACCAGGAAGAATACCAGCAAGTAGATCCACAACAGGTCTACAAAATGCCAATATGTTGCTGCTACCTCTACAGGAACTGAACTATATAATTTTGTTTTTCCGAAAAAAGCTTTGATAAACATCACTATCAATACCACTATTCCTGCTATTACATGCAAAGCATGCAATCCGAATATAACATAAAGGAACTGACCAGCCCCTGCTCCTTTAAATGTTACCTGTTGTGCCCACAGGTTTTGAAATCCCATCCACTGCAATACGATAAATGCTGCACCAAGAATAACAGTTATTCCTATCAGCACTCTGTATTTGCTCATCTCCCTGTCCTTAAAAGATCTCAATGCCAGCTGGATCGTCAGACTGCTCAGTAAAATAACAACAGTTGAGATCCAAAACACCCTGGGCAATGTTACCGGCTTCCAGTTTACCTGGTTGCTTTTTACAATGAATGCACTTGTCAATCCCGCAAACATCATTACAAGACTGCCAATAGCCACCCACAGGGTAAACTTGTGGGGATGCATTCTTTGTTTTTGTTGATTGCTCACAATATCCATCTCTCTTTTAATAACTATGCTTTACTTAATAATAATGCCAGCATTACTACCGGCAGGTACATATAACTTCCAAACATTACTCTTCTTGCCGAAGGCACATCCATACTTCTGTACAAAGCCACACAGCGCCCTATCATAAACAGGTTTGCGAAAATGATCAGGCCGATGCTTATTAACCCGGCTGTGTCCTTGTAGTTACACATACCTGTATAATAAGGCAATAATGTAACAGGTACCAGTAATAATGAATATGCAATCGTCTGGATTGCCGTAAACTTTGTTGGTCCTTCATTGGCCGGTAACAGTTTGAACCCAACGGATGAGTAGTCTTTATGTGCCACCCAGGCTATCGCCCAAAAATGGGGAAACTGCCAAAAAAACTGGAAGGCAAATAATATCCATCCACCGGTTGATAACTGATCGTCTCCGGCCGCCCAGCCTATCAGGCAGGGCAATGCTCCGGGAACTGCACCCATTAATACGGCAATTGAATTTACTTTTTTCAATGGCGTATAAATAAATGCATACAGAAACAAACTGAAAGCCGCCAATCCCGCCGCCAACCAGTTGAAATAGTAACCAAGAATAAAGACCCCAGCGGCCCCGGTAATAATCGCAAAGGCCCATCCTTCCTGCACACTCATCCTTCCCGCCGCCACCGGCCTTTTGGAAGTTCTTTTCATTTGAGCATCTGTATCTTTTTCTACTACCTGGTTGATGGCATTGGCACTGCCTGTTACCAACATCCCACCTGCAAAGAGCAAGAGTATCATTGCTAAGTTGTATTCCACAACCTTGGGTGCCAGCAGGTAACTGATCACACTGCTGAAAACCACCATGATACTCAGTGAAGGCTTCATTAATAGTAAATAATCTTTGATCTTATTCATGCGCCTTCACACTATATTGTCAAAAAAACTTCAAGTCTCTTCTGTCACTATTCACTAGTGCTTGCTTTCATTAGCACCAACCGGCTCCGTTTGCGGAATAAAATCTCTTCCGTCTTTTCCATAATCATATGGCCAGCGATGTACTTCCGGAATCTCACCTTCCCAGTTACCATGACCAGGATTGATCTTGGTGGTCCACTCCAATGTGTTTGCACCCCATGGATTAGGAGTCGTTACTTTTCTGCCTTTAAATATGGAATAGAAAAAGTTGAAAACAAACATCAGTTGAACGGCAAATACAATGATTGAAACAACTGTTATCATTTTATCGAGTTCTCCAAACTGGTTGAAAGATACCCAGCCTTTTTTATCAAGGTAACGGCGGGGTATACCGGCAAGACCCTGGTAATGCATTGGCCAGAAGATCAGGTAAGCCCCAATCATGGTAACCCAGAAGTGCATATACCCGAGTGTATTATTAAGGTAACGGCCAAACATTTTGGGGAACCAGTGATATACTCCGGCAAACATGCCAAAGAAAGAGGCTACTCCCATTACTATATGGAAGTGAGCCACCACAAACATGGTATCATGCAGGTGAATATCAATAGTGGAGTTTCCAAGAAAGATACCAGTCAATCCACCGGATATGAATAAGCTTACAAAACCAATGGCAAACAATGTGGCAGGAGTAAAACGAATATTACCTCTCCACAATGTAGTAAGCCAGTTAAATACTTTGATTGCAGAAGGAACGGCGATCAGTAAGGTAAGCAATACGAACACAGATCCAAGGAATGGGTTCAATCCCGTAACAAACATATGGTGCGCCCAAACCAGGAATGCCAGGATAGCAATGGCAAACAATGAACCTAGCATCGCCATATATCCAAATATGGGTTTCCGGGAATTCACCGACAGTATTTCTGATACCATGCCCATGGCCGGTAATAAGATGATATATACTTCAGGATGGCCAAGGAACCAGAACAAGTGCTGATAAAGGATGGCACTTCCTCCTTCGTTTGGCAATATCTCTCCATTAATAACAATATCACTCAGATAAAAACTGGTTCCGAGATTGCGGTCAAACAATAACAAAATAGCGCCGGATAATAATACAGGGAAAGATAACACACCCAACACTGCTGTAAAGAACATTGCCCAGATTGGAAGTGGCAAGCGGGTCATACTCATACCTTTTGTCCGCATGTTCAGAATGGTAGAAATATAGTTAAGACCACCAAGCAGTGATGATACAATAAACAATGCCATACTAATAAGCCACAGGTCAGTTCCGATCTTTTGTCCTTCACCGGCCTGTCGAAGTGCACTTAGTGGCGGATACATTGTCCATCCGCCTGAAGCAGGACCGGTATGTACAAAAATAGAAGCCAGCATCACAATACCTGCTATAAAGAAAAACCAGTAAGACAGCATATTCAGAAAAGGTGAGGCCATATCCCTTGCACCAATTTGCAGTGGAATAAGTAAGTTGGCAAAAGTTCCGCTAAGGCCTGCTGTCAGTACAAAGAATACCAGTACTGTTCCGTGCATGGTAACCAGTCCGTAATAAAATTCAGGTTGTATCTGACCTCCTTTAGCCCAATGACCAAAGAAGGTTTCCAGGATTGGGAATGACTGGTCAGGATAACCCAATTGCAGACGGAATAATACTGAAAAAAGACCGCCTATGATGGCCCACACCATCCCAGTAATCAAGAATTGCTTACCAATGGTTTTGTGGTCCATGCTGAACACATACTTCGAGATAAAAGATTGCTCATGATGGCCATGATCATCATGATGCACTGCATGTGCAGCAGCCACTCCGGAATGTACATTCATTGCTTCGCTCATAGTCTTTTATTTTAACAACAACGCCTGTTGCTGTATTTATTCAATTTCGTTATCTGTTTATTACAGCACCGGTTACAGGTGCACTTGCTATCACACTGTCTTTTTTAACAGACGGATCTTTATCAGGATTTGCTACATAGTATTGAGGCTTTTTAGAAGCCAGCCATGCATCAAATTCTTCTTGTGTTTCAACAACGATCGTTCCTCTCATGCTCCAGTGGCCTTTTCCGCACATCTGATCGCAAGAGATTTCATATACAAAATCAGGATTTCCTGTCTTTTCTTTCATTTGCTTGGTAGTATACTTTGGAGTAAACCACATAGTAGTAGGTGTTCCGGGTACCGCATCCATCTTCATTCTGAAATGCGCTAATCCCACGTCATGAATCACATCTTTAGCACCAATTACCAGTTTAACCGGCTTATTCACGACTAAATGCATTTCCTGTTCCACAAACACATCATCATGGTTATATCGGTCATCCCATATCTGGCCAACAGGATTATTGGCAGCCGGATTTACATTCTTAAAATATTTTTTTCCGAGAACACCATCTTTACCCGGATAACGGAATTCCCAGCCGAATTGCTTACCTACAACTTCTACCTGCATCGCATCATCTGGTGCATCACCGGTTATTTTGAACCAGTAGAAGATCCCAAATCCAACGAGTATGGTAAGTGTGATAGCTGGTATCACAGTCCAGATCAATTCAAGTTTGTTATTATGCGGAAAATAAAAAGCTTTCCTTTTATCAGACTCCTGGTACTTATAAGAAAACCAGAACAAAGCGACCTGTGTGATAATGAACACCAGGAAAGTAATAGCCAGCGTTACATAGAGCATTCTGTCTACCAATACTCCGTGGTCTGAAGCTGGTTCACCCAATATCTTTCCTTTTAGCTTTTCATTGCAATAGTAAACGCCGATCAATCCAATAATAAGGAAAGCCAACAACATGAAGCCATTGATTTTGTTGGTCTGTTTACGGGACCTCTCATAACCACGCAACACTGCCACATACTCACTGGCCTTGGCAATCTGGAAAGTGATCAGAAATCCAAGCGCTAAAATTGCAACTATGAAAAATGTTTGCATAAACTATAATTCAATTTTTCTAACCTAATTTACTTTTCAAGCCTCTGTTTATTCTTTATGTATGATGTATCAGGCTTTCCTTAACAAAAGGATGATTCTTTGCCAGCAGGGGCGCCTTACTTAAAGCCCTTCCTGTAACAAACATGATCAATCCCACAAAACCCAAAGCCACCCCAAAATCATACAATATCATCGGTACTTTTTGGGGAGACACTGCCGGGAACACCATCTGGTAAAAATCAAGCCAATGACCAAAAATGATCAGCAACGCCATAAATGTAATAGTTCCATAATTTCTCTTTGCATCCCTTGTCATTAGTATTAACAACGGGGCAATAAAATTGATTATAAACATTAACCAGAATATCCCTTTATATATTCCATGAGCACGGGGCTGGAAATAAATAGTTTCTTCAGGAATATTGGCATACCATATAAGCATGAACTGGGAGAACCACAGGTATGTCCAGAAAACAGAGAAAGCGAACATGAACTTACCAATATCATGCAAGTGTTCGTTGTTTGCATATTCCAGGTAACCATTGTTTTTCAGAAACACTACAAACAAAGCTATCAGCGCCATACCCGATACAAATGAACTGGCGAAAGTATACCAGCTATACATAGTGCTGTACCAGTGTGCATCAATACTCATCAGCCACAGCCAGGGAATAGAAGACATAACTGTCAGGGAGAAGACAATGATATACACTGCCGCCCATACCGTATTGTTCCAGATGTATTTTTTTCTTTCTTCTACCGTAGCCAGTGGTTTGGCATCAAGACTACGGGACAATTTTCTCATTTTCCATCCTAACACAGACCACAGCACAATTGTAAGTACAGTTGCTGCTGCAAAAAAGCCCTTATTTAAAAATCCTTTTTTGTGACTTAGGATTGGATCTTCGGCCACATGATGAGTATCTGTCCAGTGATAAATAGTATGATTGTCTCCGAAAGCAATCGCTAGCAGTATCGCTCCGCAGATAACACCGATCACTGGTACTACTGCGGAAATAGCTTCAGGCACCCGGCGGAAGGCCATCTGCCATCCACCCCATGCCAATGTGGTGGCACAAATAAAAAACATAGATGCGTTTACTACCAGCAAAAAGAAAACACTGTTTTGCAGCAGCGATGCCCAAAAACGAGCCTGTTCTTTAGGATCATCTTTTGACCCACTGGTAACATACAAACCAATGATCGCCAGAATACCAATAGCCATTAATGCAAAGGCTATTGTATTATATCGTTTTGGCACTACAAAATTTTCCCGGATAGACATCAGTTATTATTTATTGTTTCTTCAAAAACTATTTTACTTTTTTGCAGCACTATCAGCCGCAGGTGCTGCAGTAGCAGTATTAACTACCTTTTTTTGCTTCGATTTGATATAAGCAATCACTTCCCAGCGCTGTTTGGTGCTAAGTTGTGATGCATAACTTCCCATAGCATTTTTTCCATAAGTAACAGAATGAAACATTGTTCCGGCAGTCATAGCTACATACTTTGCATCTCCTGCCAGTGCAATTGGTTTGGAAGGAAAAGGTCCGTTTCCGTCTTTCCATAAAGGTCCATTCCCATCCAGTTTTGTTCCGTGACAAATAGCACAGTTTACCAGGTACAGTCTTTCGGCTTCTTTCATATCCACTGCTGCTGAATCAAACGGATTTTTCACTTCGGCTGATTTTACATATCCTATAGAATCATTCTTATAAGGATACGCTGCCATTTCCCCTCTTGCAATTGTTCCATCAACAGGTCTTGCTGTATAATGAACACCTGCTTTATCCAGCGCTTCGGTGGAAGCATATGTTTCATATGCTCTGCTATAAGCCATATCCGGCATGTAAGTACGACCTGTATTTCGCCTGGTTTTATTGCAGCTTACCGTTGCCACTACCAATGCCATGCAACCAATAACTGTCAGTATTTTATTCATTATCTGCTTTTATTTCGATTAATGATTGTTTTTTGTCTCTTTGTGAAACAGCTTTTTGTCTTTGTCATAGCGTCCAATCCACCACTCTGTTTCTTTATATTCCACTTTTACTTCTTTGGCCCCGATAGTTTCCAGGAAACTCATCGCTTCTGTCTCGTTTGTTTTATCCGTACACTCCAATGCCATCACAAATGTGTCATCAGTAGAGCGGGGATTGAAATGATCTTTCTTTACAAATGGCGCTAGTTGACACAGATAGCAAAAAGTAAGTACCATTCCTACTGCGGCAAATAACACTGTCAATTCAAATGTGACAGGTATCCAGGCAGGAAGAGAAAAGAATGGCTTACCGCCAAAGTTTAACTGCCAGTCCACGGTTAGGGCCCATGTGATAAAGCCTACCGCAGTAGCAGTACCGGAAATACCATAAATAAACCCGGCCGTGTGCAGGCTGGTATCACGAAGTCCCATCGCCTTATCCAGTCCATGAATAGGAAAGGGAGTAAATACGTCATGGATTTTATATCCTGCCCGGCGAACTTTTTTCACTGCTGGAAAAAGCACTGTCTCATCATCAAAATTGCCGACTACAAATTTTTTTACAGCCATTTTTTAAGCTTTTAGCTGCTAGCTCATAGCTGCTAGCTTTTATCGTTTAAATCAATTTTTATCATTCAAGCTATCCGTTAACAACGCTGTGATAGCTAATCTGCTTTCTATGCTCCGTGATCATGTCCGTGTTTCTCTCCAAACTCTTCTGTTGACTCTTCTTCCACTTCATCCATATTGTCTTTAAAGTTCTCACCATTTTTCTTCAGGATATGTTTGATCTCCGCCAATGCAATAACCGGGAAGAATTTGGAGAAAAGGAAATAACAGGTAAAGAATAATCCGAAAGTGCCCAAATAAAATCCAACTTCCCAAATAGTAGGAGTATAATATGTACTCCATGCAGATGGCAGGTAGTCGCGGTAAACGGATGTAACGATAATAACAAAACGTTCAAACCACATACCGATATTTACCAGGATAGACATGAAGAAAGTCACAAACAGGTTCCGTCTCATTTTTTTGAACCAGAATATCTGTGGCGACAGTACGTTACAACCCATCATGATCCAGTAACTCCAGCCATAAGGACTGCTCAGGTTCAAACGGTTTTCAAAAAAGGCAAACTCTTCATAACCCACTGCAGAATACCAGGCCATAAATAACTCAGTGAGGTAAGCAATACCCACGATAGAACCGGTGAGTACGATTACCTTGTTCATTACATCAATATGTTCAATAGTAATATAATCCTCTAAGCCCAATACTTTTCTTGTGACTACCAGCAGCGTTTGCACCATCGCAAAACCAGAGAAGATGGCACCCGCAACAAAGTAAGGCGGGAAGATCGTTGTATGCCAGCCGGGAACAATTGAAGTGGCGAAGTCAAAGGATACTATTGTATGCACTGATAATACAAGTGGTGTACTCAATCCGGCCAACACTAATGATAATGCTTCATGGCGCTGCCAGTGCTTGGTGGAACCAGTCCATCCGAATGCTGCCACACCATAAAATGCTTTTCTCCATTTTACTTTTGCCCTGTCACGAAGTGTTGCAAGGTCAGGAAGCAACCCGGAATACCAGAATAAAAGTGATACAGTGAAATAAGTTGATATCGCAAATACGTCCCACAAAAGTGGTGAGTTGAAGTTTACCCACAACGGACCTCTTGTATTGGGATAAGGAAGTACAAAGAATGCATTCCATACACGACCCATGTGCCAGATAGGGAATTGACCGGCACACATAACCGCGAAGATGGTCATTGCTTCTGCAGCACGGTTTACACCTGTTCTCCATCCCTGGCGGAACAGCAATAAGATTGCTGAGATAAGGGTTCCGGCATGACCGATACCTACCCACCACACGAAGTTGGTGATGTCCCAGCCCCAACCCACTGTTTTATTCAGGTTCCACTGACCGGTACCATAGATCACCTCCATTGTAACAGAGATGATTCCGAAGATGAGTAACGCAACGGAGACTAAAAATCCAATCCACCATAACTTAGATGGGTTAGCTTCTACCGGGCGGCAAATATCTTCCGTTACCTGGTGATAATCTTTGCTTCCATCTACCAATGGTGGTCTTACCTGTGATTCGTATCTGAGTAATGCCATATTCTGGTTGTTTGTCCTTTTGATCCTTACCGGACCTCCGGATATAGTTAGTCAACTTTCTTCTTTCTTAGTGATGAGCTTCTTCAGCTTTTTTTTCTTCTTTTTGCCCTGCAGCATGTTCTGTTTTAGCAGGAGCATGATGCCCTTCTGGTTCAATGACCTCAGCCGTATTTCTCACTTTGGCCAGGTAACTCACATTTGGCAGCACATGCAATTGTTCAAGCACATAGAATCCACGCTGTGTATTTTCAGCTCTCACTTTTGTTATAGCACTGTCTTTATCATGTACATTACCAAACACAATTGCATTAGCAGAACAGGCTGTCTGACAAGCTGTTTTTGCATCCCCATCCTTTAGTGGTCTGTCTTGCTTCTTAGCATCCAGCTTAGCCGCTTGTAAACGCTGGAAGCAGAAAGAACATTTCTCGATCACCCCTCTTGAACGTACAGTCACATCAGGGTTGAGTACCATTCTTGTCAAATCATCATTCATCTGGAACACAACAGGGTCGAGTTTACCAACCAACTGCTGATCCTGGTTATCACCAAAGCTGTCAGCCCCGGTGTAATCAGCCCAGTTAAAACGCCGTACTTTGAACGGACAGTTATTTGCACAATATCTTGTACCGATACAACGGTTATAAGTCATTTGATTCACCCCTTCCGCACTGTGGTTGGTAGCAGCAACCGGGCAAACGTTCTCACAAGGAGCATTATCACAATGCTGACACATCATTGGCTGGAATACTACCCCTTTCAGTTCATCAGGGTTTTTATCATCGCTTACAAAGTAGCGGTCGATACGTAGCCAGTGCATGTCATGATAACGGAGCACTTCTCTTTTACCCACTACAGACACATTGTTTTCTGCATGGCAGGCAACCACACAGGCGCCGCAACCATAGCAGGCATTCATATCAATATTCATTCCCCACTTAATGCCTGGCTGCTCATGCTGGGGATATAACGTTCCCTCTTTGGCATAACTGGTTGTTTTGCCATCCTGGCTTTTGCCATATGTTTCTTCCAGGTGCTGGCGATAATCAGGAATGGTATTGGGATATTTCTTCAGCGTTGCCAGTGTTGTTTCCCTTACAACCTCTACTCTGTCTTCATAAGAATTATGTATCTGTGTCTGAGCAATCTTTTCTTTTCGCCCGGCATCTACCACTGTTACAGCTGCCTGATAAGAAATGGTGGTGCCATCAAATGAAGCGAATGGATAAACATTCTTACCAACACCCGCAGCAGTTTTTCCCAATTTCTCTCCTCTTCCATATCCTACTGCAACAGCAATAGTATTTGCCTGCATTCCTGGAATTACCAACACTGGTAACTCTACTTCTTTTTTACCAACCGTTAATTTAATAACCGGTTTTTGTGGGTAATATTCGTAGTTATTGCTTTCTTTTTCTGAGCCATCGATAAGATTAAGATCAAGCACTTCTTTGGCCATGGTCATGCTGATCAATGCATAGTTGTCCCAGGTTGCTTTTGAAATAGCATCAGGTAATTCCTGCAACCATGGATTGGTAGCACCGGTGCCGGTTCCGATAGAAGTTTTTTGATACAATACAACCTCTGCACCATTTACTTTTTTAGCAGCATTAATTGCTGCTGCTGCCTCGGTTAACCCTGCGCCGCTATATGATCCGGCGCCTGCAGGTACAGTCTCTTCTTTTATACCATCCTGCAGCACCTTATTAAAAGCATCTTCTGAACCGAGTTTACCGGTCCAGTAACTTTTAAAATAGGTTTCATAATCGGTATTATTACCACTCCATTTCAGTAATGAGGTCTGGAAGGGGCGGGTTTTGAATAAAGGATAGATAGTGGGCTGCATGAAACTCAGCACACCTGTCTTGGGTTCTGCATCACCCCAGCTTTCCAAGTAGTGATGAGAAGGCGCAACATACTCACACAGTTCTGTTGTTTCATCCATTCTTTCATTGAAAGAAACAGTCACTTTTACCTTGCTTAATGCAGCAGTAAATTTTGCGGCATCATGATAGTTGTATACCGGATTGGCACCACTTATTAAAACAGTTCCAATGCTACCAGCTTCCATATCTGCCACTAACTGTGCAAAGTCTGTATCAATACCCTGGCGATAATTAACCGGTTTAGCCCAGTCAATTGTTTTACCATAGGCCCCGATAGCATTATTGATAGCATTAACAACTACCTGTACATTTTTATCATTACTGCCACAAACCACCAGGCCTGCGCCGTTATTGGCTTTCAGATCCGCTGCTACTGTTTCAATTCCTTTTTTCAGTTTGGCATCAGCAATAGCAGGACCATCAGCTGTCCCGCTTACAGCGGCTAATAAAGCTAACGCTACTACTCCTGTTTCAGAAGGACGATGAGTAAACCTTTCGTCTGCACTGGCACCAGTCAGGCTTAAATATCCTTCAAACTGATAGTGCTTGCTCATCGAAGGATTCTTCTCATCTATTTTGCGGCCAACAGTATATCCTTTCGCATTTTCAACTGAATTGAGCCATGTTCCAAGGAAATCAGCACCTAGACTTACAATTACTTTGGCAGCGCCAAAATCATAAGAAGGTATCTTTCTACCGAAACCACTGGCTTCATTGGCAAGCAGCATACCGCTGTATGAAACAGCATCATACTGTACATGCCTGAGACCGGGATAATTAGCAATTATTTCTTTAGTAGAAGGAGAAACAATAGTACTGGTCAGTAATACAGTAGTTCCTCCGGCATTTTTTATCGCTTCCCCCACCATTTTATCAAACTGCTCAAATGTGGGGACTTCTTCAAATTTTGCATCCGCTCCTTTACCTACTCTGTGCTGGGGGAAACGAAGACGGTGTGTATCGTACAGGTCAAGCACTGAAGCCTGTGTGCGGGCTGAAGTGCCTCCGTTTGTATAAGAACAAAGATCATTTCCTTCTATTTTGATAGGCCGGCCATCTCTTACTTTCGCCACAACAGGTACCACATCCCCATCCTGCACATAGGTAGTGGCATAATATTTAGCCACACCCGGAATAAGATTTTCCGGCTTATTGGCATAAGGAATCGCTTTCTTCACAGGAATCTTACAACTGGCAGCCAGTGTGGCTGCAGCCGTACTGAAACCCAGATACTTTAAAAAATCCCTGCGGGGAGCTTTGGCATCAATTAATCCTTTGTCGTCAAAACCTTCAAATGGCAACTCTTCTTTAAACTCATCCTGTTGCTTTTTTTGAAAGTTTTCGTTGTCATTCACCTCTCCGAAACTTTGCCAGTACTTTTTTTGGCTCATGAATATCAATTTGATAATTCGATAATGTGCTGATTCGCTTACCTGAAATCTTCAACTGCTCACTAAGATCAATAGTGACATTTCTGACACTCCAGTCCACCAATGTCTTTCACAGTTATACTATCCATTTTACCGGACTTGAAATCATTGTGAAACTTTTCGTATATGCTGTAATACTTATTTCCCTTAGTGCTGTCGTAGTTAAAGTTCACCTTGGTCTCACGGTGACAGTTGATACACCATCCCATGCTGAGTTCAGACACCTGCTTCACTTCATCCATGGCGGTGATCTCACCATGGCAGCTCTGGCATTGTACATTACCCGCCCTGATGTGTTGTGAGTGATTAAAGTAAACATGGTCAGGCAGGTTGTGGATCTTTTCCCAGGCAATAGGTTTTTTGATCATGGAAGGATCCCATTTTGCCGCATTATTAGGATCGAAGCCTGCGTATTGGTACAATTTGGCGATCTCTGCAGTACCATTTATTTCATTACCCGCTTCATCATAAAGCTTAGGTCCTTTTTCGTAAGTAGTGATAGACTTATGACAGTTCATACAAACATTCACAGAAGGAATAGAAGCATGTTTGCTGTCCCATGCAGAGCCATGGCAGTATAAACAACTGATCTGATTAATGCCGGCATGTACTTTATGAGAGTAGTAAATAGGTTGTTCC
This sequence comes from Chitinophagaceae bacterium, assembly GCA_016786885.1. Classification (GTDB taxonomy): domain Bacteria; phylum Bacteroidota; class Bacteroidia; order Chitinophagales; family Chitinophagaceae; genus JJ008. The sequence continues at coordinate 26,734 of JAEUVO010000045.1, forward strand.
GGCTGATATTCTTTTTGACGACCAAGGCCAATTGCACCTTTTGCCACCATATAACCTCCAAAAACAAAGAAAACAATAGAAGCCATGGCGATATAGGTCTTATTACGATAGAAAGGAACAGGATCAGGACGAACGATACCTTCCGAATCATCAGACATCTTTTTCAGGTTACTGTTCACCTGCATCAGGATAAGGGCAATAATACCGAGAATAAGAGATATGATTCCGAAAATTAGAGCATTCTGATTGCCAACTGGTACTTCTTCCGGAGGTTTCGGCCCATCTACTTTAGGTTTGGCTGCATCATTAATATAGGCAACCATGTCGTCTACATCTTTCAAGGTCACATCTGCAAACCCGGTCATCATGGAGCCATACTCATTTTTCAACCCCTGTGTATAAGGGTCATTGGCCATATATGCCGCCGGATTGTTGATCCATTTCAGCAATTCATTATGGTCAGCCCATTTACCTCTTTCTTCAAGGCCGGCAAGGGCAGGCCCGGTTCCTTTTTTCAGCACATTATGGCAAGCAGCACATTTGCTCATGAAAAGAGCTTTGCCCGCAGCAATATCCTGCGCTGTTATATTAACTATGGAAATAACAAAAAGAGATAGAAATAATGCTGTCAGTCTCTGGCCGATTGGTTTACAAGAAATCATAGACGCAATTGATCTGAAAAATGTGGATAAATAGCTCTAATCAGGCGCAAAAATAAGTCAGTATGAGTATAAAACGCCAAGAGGTTTAACTTTT
>JAEUVO010000051.1 GCA_016786885.1 Chitinophagaceae bacterium
GGCGGCCTCATCCCGCTGAAGTGCATAAATATCTGCATAGATACGGGCCAGTACCTCGCCTTTTCGTACCGTATCGCCTTCCTCCACATTCAGTTCAGTTATTTGTCCTGATATGTCGGGGCTTATTTTTACCTCTATTTCCGGATACACTTTTCCGCTGGCATTCACCGTTTCAATGATTGTCCGTTTAGCTGCTTTCTCAACCGCCACCTTCTCGGTTTTATCACCGGAGCCTTTCATTTTTACTATAGCAAACACTGCCAACAAGGCAACGCCGATGATCAAAAACCATTTTAATTTCTTATTCATAAGTCGTTTATTAAACAGTAAACGCCGGCATCAAAGCTTCAGTCCCTGGCCCCGGTAAAACTCCAGCAACTTCATTTTAAATACGTAATCATACCGGGAATACAGTAACTGAACTTTTGCTTTTTGTACATTATTCTGGCTTGTGATAAGGTCATAAGTGGACAGCAGATTTAATGCATAGCGTTTGCTGGCGTAATCATATGCCTTTTCTGCAGTCTGAACACTTTTACTGTCCGCATTAAATTTTTGCAGCGCAGCCGTAGCATCATTATAAGCTTTATAGATATCCTGCTTTAACTGCATGTCAGCACTTTCTTTCTCCAGTTGCAATTGCTGCACCACCAGTTTTGAGCGGTCCCATGCCGTACGGGCAGCCCGGCCATTAGAAATCGGTACACTTATACCGATACCAAAATTTTGTCCGAAGTTGTTTCGAAGCTGTGTCAGCAACGATCCGGAACGTATATATCGCAGTACCGTGGTACCCTGCTGAAATTGCGGCACTTCTACCTGGTAATATACACCGCCACCGGCATTGGCCCGTGCCCCAGAAAATGCATACCCTGTAAAGACCTGATCATAGATCGGCTTTTTACGAAACGATATAGCACTGGCATTCAATCCACCAAAGGCAGAGATGGTCGGATACATGGCACCCTTTGCTGCCGCTACTGATTTAGCCGCCGACTCCAATTTTAAATTATTTACTTTTTGCTGTGGGAGAATGCTGATAGCACTAATATACACCGCTTCCGGCTGCAGCTCTGCGAGCGGAATGACAGGAATATTATCCACGGGAGGAGTCAATACATCAAAGGGGACACCTGCATCAAGATTCAGTAAAGCTTTCATCTGCAGCAACATTTGTGCTGCGGTTGCTTCCGCAGAAACAAAAGTGGAGCTATCCCTGGATAACTGTGCTTCCAGTTCTGCGGCATTGAGTTCTGGCAACACACCGGCATCCACTCTTTTTCGTGTATTGGCCAGTTGTGCACCCGTTTGTTCAATTTGTATCCGGGCCAGGTTTATCTGTTCCCTGGCCAGCAATATCTGCAGGTACGCTACCGCCACATTTAATGCAACATCATTCTGCACCTTTTTAATTTGCTCTTTATCTGCTTCCCACGAAAGGCGGTTGGCTTCGATAGTGTTTTTCTGAGAAAACCAGTTAAAGATGGTAACACCGGACTGCACCTGCATTCCCAGGTTAAACAGGGTATTATCCTCCAGCACACCGGTGGTGGGGTTTTCGGAGCGGCCGAGGCGGTAACCGACAGAACTGCTGAAATTTAATGTAGGTAATTTTGCTGCCTTGCTCTGCTGGTAAGCAAGTGCTGAAAAGCGGGACTGGACATCCGTTTGCTTTACAGAAATATTATTCTTCAGTGCAAAATCCACACAGCGAACGAGGTCCCATTTATCCTGGCCATATGCAGATCCGCATAAAAGGAGCAGGATGGCCAGTGTTATTCTATTTCCCGCCATAACACAAAAATAGAAGAAATGATCTGCAAAGGAGGTGTTTTTTTGCCGGCATACCTGCGGTACAATCTGGCCCTTTTCAACCTAACGCTTTACAATTTCGCCCAACTTTCCAAATAACCGGTTTATCAATTTACGATTATCTGTAATGACCTCCGCGGAGGCGGAAAGATTATTAATAAAATTAACGGGCTTCTTATAGTTGGTGGTCAATCCGTTCGGCAATTCCACTCTGATTAAAAAACTGTCCCGATCACCTGGGGTTGGCGAGATATAAGATATCCTTCCTTCCAGGTGACCGAATTCTGCACTCGGATAACCCGGCATCCGGATAATCACTTTCTGACCCGGCCTTAATTTACCAATACCTGCCTGGCCGGCTTTCATTTCCCCATAGTATGCTGTTGTATCATGCCGTATATAAAAAAGGTGCTGGCCTGAGCCAATAAGCTGATTTTCCTGTAAAAAAGATACATACTCCAATGTACCTTCTTCTGTGGCTGTAATAAGATAACGCTGCATCCATTCCTGAAGCTGACTTTTCAGTGAAAAAAATGCCGCCCGGAAACGTTGCTGCTGGTCAAATTGCATCTTTTCCAGTTCCATCATTTCCTTTCTGCGGGCATGGCTGCTGATATCAGAATTGGTAAGCTGCGATGCTGTCTGGCTGAGGTTCTGTTCTTTTGCCAGCAGTTTACTTTTATATTGGTTCAGTTCTATCGGAGCTATTACTTTCTCCGCGGCCAGTTTTTCATATACCTTATATTCACTTTCCTGCATTTGCTGATCCTGTGTAATTAATTGTTGCTGTTTCCTCGTATCTTTTTTAAGTGCGGAAATGAATTGCAGGTCCTTTTGTAAAGCACCCATTTTTTTCTGGTAGTAGCCACTCGCCGTGGTTTGCCGCATTTCCTGGTAGGTATTTCTGAATTCTTCAAAGGCGCCTTGCAATTCTCCAAGTGAGGAAAATGCCGGCAACGAGTCGCCGCTGACTACAACAGAGGAGGGCTTTTCCATCAAGGGCTCCGTTTTTTCCAGCCAATGCAAGAGGTTTGTCATCTCAGAAAAACTTGCTGTATTCTGGATATATGCTACCGGTTGCCCCTTCTTCACATTTACTCCGTTAGCCACAAAAAGTTTCTCGAGTTTTCCTTCCGATTTTGCCAGCAGCATTTTAGGTGCGTTGGCAGAAGCCAGGCGAAAACTTGCATTAATAGTATCAGGATAGCTGATAATGAAAGACAATGCAAGTAATAGAACTATAACAAGCAGGAAAATGAAATTTCCTTTACGCACAAACCAATGAGGTTTATAACTCATTATTTCCTTTACTTCACTGCTCAGCAGTTGTATCTTCCGTTTTCCCGACGGAATTGATTTCATTGTTTCCATACTGGATTATTTATTCGCCTAATTCAAGCTGATTCTTTACAAGGGTGAAATACTCACCTTTTAAACTGATTAGTTCTTGGTGTGTACCCCTTTCTGTTATTCTGCCTCTGTTCAACACCACTATCTGGTCTGCATTTTTAACTGTGCTCAACCGGTGTGCCACCACCAGCACTGTCCTTCCTTTGAAAAATGTTTCAAGATTATCCAGGATTTTACTTTCATTATTGGCATCAAGACTGTTTGTAGCTTCATCGAAGAAAATGAACTGCGGGTTCCGGTACACGGCCCTTGCGATCAGTATCCTTTGTCTTTGGCCCATACTTATACCGTTTCCTTCCGCACCGATCCTGGTATTATAACCAAGTGGCAGGCTTTCTATAAAATCCCGCACATTAGCTGCTTCTGCGGCATACTGCATTCTTTCAACATCCATTTTGTCCTGGCCCACCGCTATATTTTTGGCAATAGAATCTGAAAATATGAAGCTCTCCTGCATTACCACACCGCAATGGCTTCGCCAGGTTTTATGACTTAGGTGAGCCATATCAGTGTTCCCGATCTTTATTTCACCCCGCTGTGGCTCATAAAACTTAAGTAACATTTTTAACAAGGTGGTTTTGCCACTACCGCTTGTACCTACAATGGCGGTCGTTTTACCTTTTGGAATAACCAGGTTTATATCTTCAAGCACTGGTTCGTTTCCAGCACCGGGATATGTAAAGCTTACATTCCGGAAACTGATTGCATCCACAGCCTGCAAAACAGGCTGCAGATGCAGAGGTTCAGTTAGCAAAGCTTGCTCTTCATGGCTATATATGTAAAAAGGCGTTCCGTTATTCTTACCCCCTGCCAGTTGCCTGGCAAATGCAGGCGGCAACTCTTTGAGAAGGTTCTTATGCTCCGGCTCTTCGTCTTCCATACTATGTATTTCGTTCAACCGGTCAATACTGATCTTTGCATTTTGCCAGCTTTGAAGAAAATTGAGCAACTGTTCGATCGGGCTGTTCAGCTGACCGATCATGTATTGAATTGACAACATGGTACCAAAAGTGATCTGTCCGTCTATTACTGCTTTAGCGGATAAAAACGTGATGACTATATTTTTTCCCTCATTTATAAAAAAAGCGCCAGTCTGCTGCCATTGATTCAATGCCAGTCCTTTCATACCCAGCTTAAAGAGTTTTACTTGCAGCCGTTCCCAGCTCCAGCGCATCGGCTTTTCCATACCATTCAGCTTTATCTCCTGCATCCCCTGCACTAATTGTATTGTAACACCCTGCTCCTTTGAAGCAATACCAAAACGTTTGTAGTCAAGCTGCTTTCTTTTCTTCAGAAACAGAATAACCCAAAGTGAATAAAGAATGGCCGATACCATAAAAACGGAAAAGATCGGAAAGCTGAACATGGCAAGAATTACGGAGAAAACCACCAGGTTAAATAAGGAAAAAAGAATACTGAGGGAAGGACCGGTAAGAAAACTCTCAATCCGCTGATGGTCATTCATCCTTTGAAGGATGTCGCCGGTTTTTTTACTGTCAAAAAAAGAAACAGGCAGGTTCATCAGCTTGATCAGGAAATCGGTAAGTATTGCCAGGTTTATCCTGGTGCTGATATGCAGCAGTATCCAGCTACGAACAAACTCAATGGCCATGCGGCCGGCAAACAGCGCTAACTGTGCTATCAGAATAATATATACAAAATGAATATTGCTTGTGTTAATACCAGTGTCTACCACGCTTTGCGTAAGAAACGGCAAAAAAAGCTGAAGAATAGTGCCGATAGCAAGACCAAGGAGTAATTGAAAAACTAATTTTTTGTGTGGCGAAAGGTACCCGTAAATATTTTGAAAGGCGAGTTTTTTTCCGGCTTGTGTTGTTTCCGAATCATCATCCTGTTCTGCTTTATAAAAGGCCGGGGTAGGTTCAAGAAAAAGGGCCACCCCTTCATCTTCATTATCGTTTTTATCGCTTACCCAATGTTGCGTGAATTCTTTCGTGGTATACTGCAGTAATCCTGCGCCGGGATCCGCAATCCAGAATTTTCCGCGTTTAATTTTATACAACACAACAAAATGTTCCTGGCTCCAATGCAGTATAGCCGGAAGTCCGGCATCGTTTACCAGCTGTTCTACAGTCAGTTTTGCCGCCACCGAACGGAAACCTATTGACTCTGCAGCTTCACTGATGCCCATCAGGTTTACACCTTCCTTGCCAATCTGCGATTTTGTTCGCAGGAATTCCAGAGAAACATTGCGACCATGATGCCTGGCCACCATTTGAAGGCAAGTGGGGCCGCAGTCCATACTGTCGGGTTGTCTGTAAAAAATAAATGCCATGTATAATTTTTAAGAAGATCATTGCCGGCAATAACCGGCAATGATCTATAATGCTCAGTTTACGGGTCCACCACAGAATCCGCCGGCGTTAGGATTAAGGCCGCTGTTAGGGCAGCTGTATGCCTGAGTATAACTCACGCAATTATTGTTTCCCAGGTAGCATGCTGTACCATAAGAAACATTATCGCAGGATGCCAATCCGCCTCCGCCTCCGCAATAAGAATAATTGCTGAGGTAGTAAGAGTTCGGCGATTCGTTCGGGTCATTACAAATAGAACAGGGAGGAGGAGCAAATTTTCCTCCTGAAATTGCTCTAAGCTGATCTTTTGATAAACGTTTCATTTTAAAAAAATTTAGTTTAAACTATTTATGTGACAACTTCGGATGTACTTGTGTACATATCCTCAGGCTTAATTGGCGGGAACACCAGAATTAAGCTCGCAATCCACGGCCCATACGTTGTTATACCCTTTACGGGCTTCATCTCTTGCACGCATTTCATTGTTTTCCACAGTTGATACGGTCACCGTAAAAACAGTGTCATTCGTCAACTCCACACAACAAGTCCATGAGTATGTCCCGCCGCCGGAACCGGACGCAAACAGCCCGCCGCTGATCTTGCGCTGGTCTTCTTTTGTCAAAACTTCTTTGATTCTTTTTACATTCATAATAAATAGAATTTCGATTTTAATTGTCTGAATTTAGGCATCAGGCATTCGCCTTCACTGACAGCCCCAGTGAATAAGGCTTTGTTGCAACAAATATTTTCAGTTATCAACTACTTCAATCACTTAGTTGACATATTCTTCCTCATATAGGTTATCGGCCATAACTGACAGGTGCCATAGCAAATCCCGCCTGTCATAATATGAAGGGGCTTCTTTTCCATTAATAAACAAGGAAGGCGTATGGGTAATTCTGTTATTTACTGCCCAAATGCCATGCTTATCGGGAAGCGCCCCGGTTTCCGTAATTAAATCAAGAGGGTACTGTTTTCTGAAACGCTCAAGATCCATTACTTTATACCAATCGGCTATAACTTCGGCCGCAACATGAGCGTTCATACCACTAACATTTTTTGCCTTGCATAGGATAACTTCCAGAAGATATCCGGCAGCTTTGGTACGCTTGTCGTCTTTATCCTTATGGTTGATTGCAAACCGGACGATTAAGCCCGCTTCTTTATTCTTTGTTATTATCAGCCGATGGAGCAGTTCATGAAATGCTGCACAGGGAATACAATAAGGATTGCATGCCACCAACAATTGAAGTCTGGCTTCGGGGTTTCCCAACTGGATATCATCCGCCCATACGGCAGCATCTATGTTCCGCTGTTTCTCCAGTAGTGCTGCAAATACATCTCCGTTCCTTCTGAATCGCATCCCATGAAGAATTTCCTCCGACTTGTTCCTGCCACTAATCAGCAGGTGCCTGGCTGCCATCCATAACAAAGTGCTTAATACAATAATTGAGAAGTAAAACAAACCCATCGTAAGATCAGGCACCAACCACTCATTACCTGATAGCACCGGAAGCAGTAAAACCGATGCATGCAAAACCAGGACTCCAAGAGTCAGCAAACACAACCGACACCATTTCTTCTTAATAAGCCATTGATAATATAAAGAGTAAGGCAGGAAGAAAAGGGAACCAATGGCGAGGTATGATTGAAGGGTAATCAACCCGCTGAAAGTGCCGGTGAAAGCAGCTAAAATCAAACCGTAAAAATGGGCAGAGAACCAAATCAGGCCGACATCTCCCCAGCTGAAGCCCAAAACCGGTTTTGATTTTCCGGACTGAATAACAGCATCACAATCACCTGCTCTGCCACAAAACTTATCAGGAAGTATGCTAACAATTCCTAATTCCCTTGAAATGATCATTGCCGCGATCAGAATACCGGCTAATGACAGTGATGTTAATACAATAAACTTCCAGACCGGGATTATAAGAAAAGCTGTGACAACGAGAATTGACAACACAGTGACGGCTGCATACAATTTCTTTCTAATTTCATAATCCTGCCTGAGGGACTGTTCATTTTCTTCATTTCTCCAGCCTGAATCTTTCTGGACTGTAATCACAACCCCACTCCACTGCTGATAAAAGCCGGGGTATCTTTTTTCAAGGTCCTTAACTTCATCTATTATTAATAATCCTGCCGCTTCACCTGAAAAAGAAGCAAGAAAGGGTGATGGCACATCAGCGATAGTTTCCTTATCTGATACAAAGGCAACGTTTCTTATACCCAAATAATCCAATGTTTCAGTAACCGCCAGCAAGGAAGGATAATCGGGGTGGCTTCTGACCTGTTTATATATAAGTGTTCTGGATACCCGCATACCAATCCGAGAGAGCCAGTCAGCCAAAATAAACTCAGGAGTATTACTCATAATTGAGATTATACCCCAAACTACTAAGCCGCAAAAGCGAAACCAACCGGAAACTAATAACTGGTCAATTCCGGCAACAAGTGGCTGCTTCGGGTTTATTCCATATTCACCGGAAAGTCAACCACTACCTTGGTGCCTTCCACATAACCGGAGGGCCCGGCAATATCTTCCACCTGTACTTTGATATCAGCCCCGTAAATTTTATTGATGGTTTCAATCCGCTTCATTGTAATATCCATACCCTTTGATTCGAACCCGGCACCGGCTGTTTTCAGTTCCCCTGCTTTTTTACGCCCCACTCCGTTGTCTTCAATACGGCAGCTAAGTGTTCCATTCTTACTGATCACTATCCTGATATGCCCGTCATTGTTTTGCCGGTATGCCACCCCATGCCGGATACTATTTTCCACAAACGGCTGCAGGATCATGCCGGGAATAAACGTGGCTGACTGGTCTATGGTTTCCCCTACCTCAATAGCATAACTAAAGCGATCATCACTTTTCATCTTCTCCAGGGAAAGATAGGTTTCGAGATATTTCACCTCGTCATCAAGTGCAATCACTTCCTGGCCGGAATTATTCAGGGTTTGCCGCACCAGGTGTGCAAACGTGGCCAGGTATTTATTTACCCCCTCCACATCCTTGTTCATTATAAAGTGCTGTACCGTATTGAGTGAATTGAAAATGAAGTGAGGGTTCATTTGTGCCCGCAATGCCTTTTGCTCCAACCCCGTCATCTTCGTTTTGAGCCTCTCTGTTTCAATCTCCTTTTCCTTCAACAATAACTCTTCTCTCTGCCGGTATACTCTTCCCTGAAATCTCTTTGACCGGTACATTGCCCAAAACATTACCAATGTTATGGCAAAGGCAGCCACAGAAAGGATTATTACAGTCGTTTGTGCCTTTTTCTCTTTTGTCAGGGATGTGATACGGATATCCTTCTTATCCGTCTCATATTTTGCTTCCATTTCAGCAATTGTGCGAGCGGTCTTCTCACTATACATACTGTCATTCACCAGCTTAAAAGATCTGAAATAATCAAATGCCTTCTTATAATCTCCCATTCCATAATATGCTTCGGCAATATTTCTGTTCAGATCTCCTTTCTCATCAAGAAGACTTAAATTATTGGCAGTATTGACAATTCGCAATGCCTCCAGACTATTCTCAACAGATTTCTTATACTCTCCTAATCGCAGATATGCATAGCCAAGGTATTCATAAAAAATCAGCGCGGCTAACCCTCCCTTTTTAGTTCTCTCCTCCAGGTGTTCTTCCAGTAAAGGCACCGCCTCAGCAGCATTTCCTGTTTCCACAAGGACAAAAGAATAGGACACGATTGTATTTGAGCGGAAGTTCAGCAACAACTGTTCCGGCAGTATAAAGTTTCGTGTGTCCAGCCAACGATTATAGGTATCAATCGTAGTTTTATAATATTTTTTTCCGGTTTCAAAATCTTTCGCAGTGACATAACAATCGCCAAACAATGCCAACAAGGGTACTAATCTGGCGGAATCATTACTTTTCTCGTATACTTCTCTGGCATACTTGAAATAGATAATAGCCGTATCAGGTTTTTCCAGGGAGATATACACTCTGCCTAAAGCATCGTGTGTTACAGCCATGTCAGTATACAATTTTAATTCCTGCCGGATGCGGAGTGATGCAAATAATACCTGGAGAGCTGTGTCGTATTCGCCGCCTATCCTGTACATATGGCCCAAACCTGTTAAAATCCTCGCCTCTCCCCGGCGGTATCCGCACTTTCTTGCTTCTGAAAGGGCTTCAAGCAGATAATATTTATTACTATCAGGTTTACTCATGGTCACGTAATAATTACCAATATCAATCAGCGCCTTCACTTTATTACTATCTTTCTCTTTGGCCGGCTTTGCCAACAGAGAATCAAGAGCAGTTTGTTGTGCGCCTGATGAAAGCGCTAAAAGTCCAAACAAAACACCAGCAATCAGCTTATACATTGATGAGTTTTTACTTTTTAAAATTCAGCCAATCTGCCACATCACTTTTTTTCCTCCTGCTCACCGGTATCTGCACATCTTTATTGATCAGGAGTTCTCCTCCTTCACCTTTTATGTATTGCTTTACATGATCTCTGTTTACCAGGTAGGAATGATGTACCCGGCAAAATCCATAATCCGTGAGAAAGTCTTCATACTCACCAAGATTTATGGAAGAACATATGGGCATTTGACTCTGACAATAGATGTATGTATATTCTTTTTGGGCTTCGCAATACATAATATCCTGCACAGCTATCATCTTATAGCCGTTCAATACCGGAACAGCTATCCGGTTGCTCTTCTGATGCGGATGGGCCAGTGTCTGTATCAGATTTTTTAATTCTTCATCCACCGACTTTTTTTCACGGGTCTTTACTTTTACCACCGCCTTCACCAGTTCTTCTATTTCCACGGGTTTCAGCAAATAATCCAATGCATTAAATTTTATTGCCTGCATGGCATACCGCTCGTAGGCCGTCACAAATATTACCGCAAAGTTGAAACTGGAAAAACGGTTCAGCAGATCAAACCCGGTTTCTGCACCTAACTCCACATCGAGAAATACTATTTCCGGATTGTGCTCGAGAATAGCCCGGTACGCACTATCTATATCCCCGGCCTGTGCCGCCAGCCAAATCTCCTGCGAACAGTACTTCTTCAATAATTCCTCCAGAACTTCCCTGTCACGGGGGTCATCATCTACGATAACGGCCTTAAACATATGATGTGTAGTGTGAGTAATGAATTTACAAAATAATAACCCTTGTGTATAAAACCCAAAATGTTAATATCCTTTTAAGAATGGGTAGCTCAGGTAAGAATACCAAGGGCCCTATCAATATCTTCCGTTAACAAAACAAAATCCTCCAGCCCCACATACATACGTATATACCTGTGCTCCATCTTGCCAGGGTCAAAATCACCGGGCTTTAACCCTGCACATTTGGGAATAACCAGGCTTTCATGCCCACCCCAGCTTACGGCCATCATAATATGTTGTAGTGATTCACAAAACCGTACAATTTCTTCCCTGCTGTGGGTGGCAAGCGTAAATGTAAGCAGGCCACAGGCACCTTCCATTTGTGTCCGGGCCAGGTCATACTGCTGAAAACTTTCATCCAACGGAAATAATACAGACTCCACCTTCGGATGCTGCTTCAGAAACTGCAGTACTTCTTTTGTCGTTCGGGTAATTCGTTCTATCCTGGCCGGCAATGTTCTTAACCCCCTGATAAGCAACCATGCATTGAATGGCTGAATACCGCTGCCGATGTTCAGGTACTCACTGTTGAATATTTTTTTCATCATGGTATGCGTCCCACACAACACACCACCAAGTGTGTCACTGTGTCCGCCTATATACTTGGTTGCTGTCTGCATCACCATATCAATACCCATACTGATGGGTCGTTGGTATAAAGGTGTACAATAACTATTGTCAATAAGTGTGGTGATCTGCCTTGATCTTGCAAAAGCCGCTACCTCCCTTATCGGTTGTATAGCATAATTCCAGCTATTGGGTGATTCCAGGTAATAAAATGTTGTATTT
>JAEUVO010000060.1 GCA_016786885.1 Chitinophagaceae bacterium
CGTAACAGAAAAAAAACTGTCCATTATAATATCTCCCCCCTGGTGGAAAACATGGTGGGCTTACTGCCTCTACGCATTACTGATTGGCGGAAGTATTTTAGCTTACATTCAGTACCGTTCCAAAGCATTAAAAAGGGAAAATCTGGTGCTGGAACAAAAAGTAGAGCACCGCACCAAACAGTTACAGGAATCCATTGAGTCACTCAAAGCTGCGCAGGCACAGCTTGTGCAGTCAGAAAAGATGGCCAGCCTGGGTGAACTCACCGCCGGCATTGCCCATGAGATACAAAACCCTTTGAACTTCGTCAATAACTTTTCCGAAGTAAATACAGAACTGATTGATGAAATGAAAGATGAACTTAAAACTGGTAAACTGGATGATGCAATAGCTCTGGCAGAAAATATTAAGCAAAATAATGAGAAGATCGCTTTTCATGGTAAACGGGCCGATTCTATCGTAAAGGGAATGCTGCAACATAGCCGCAGCGGCAGCAATCAAAAAGAACCAACGGATATTAATAATCTGCTAGACGAGTGCCTGCGCCTGAGCTTCCACGGTATGCGGGCAAAAGATAAATCTTTCAATGCCAAAACAGACACCTCATTTGACAGCAGCCTTGGCTCCATCAATGTTGTTTCCCAGGAAATTGGCCGGGTGTTTCTCAACCTGTTTACTAATTCTTTTTACTCCGTTATGCAAAAGAAAAAAGAACTGGGAGAAAATTACAGTCCCGTAGTATCCGCTTCTACACAAAAAGAAGGAAACATGGTGAAGATTATTGTGACTGATAATGGAAATGGCATTCCTCAAAGAGTGATTGACAAAATTTTCCAGCCTTTCTTTACCACCAAACCCACCGGGGAAGGAACCGGCCTGGGCCTTAGTATGAGTTATGATATTATTACCAAAGGGCATGGCGGAGACCTGAAGGTAGAAACTAAAGAGGGAGAATTTGCCCAATTCACCATTATTTTACCATATAAACCTTAAATTCAGCAGATGAAAATCTTAGTAGTTGATGACGAAAAAGATGTACAGGTTCTTTTTGAGCAACGTTTCAGAAGGGAAACGAAGAACGGCGAAATGGAATTTGCTTTTGCTTTTTCCGGCGAAGAAGCATTGACATACCTGAATAGCCATGAACAGGAAGCTGTATTGATTTTATCTGACATCAATATGCCCGGTATGAGTGGCCTCGAACTGCTTCGGCGTATCAAGCAGGAGTATCATGAGCCGCCGCCGGTGGTGATGATGATAACCGCCTATGGCGATGCAGAGAATTACAACCAGGCCACACAATTAGGGGCGGATGATTTTCTTACCAAGCCGGTTGATTTTAACATGTTAAAAGAAAAATTAAAAGCGATACATTGATGGCAAAGATCCTTGTAGTAGATGATGAAGCAGATCTCGAAACGCTGATCCGTCAAAAGTTCAGGCAGAAGATAAGGGAGCAGCAATACGAATTCGTGTTTGCTATCAACGGTGTAAAAGCATTGGAGCAGCTGGAGCAGCACCATGATGTGGATGTGGTGCTCAGCGATATCAATATGCCTGAGATGGATGGACTGACGCTGCTCTCCAAACTCAATGAGCAAAACGGGTTATTAAAATCTGTTATTGTTTCCGCTTATGGCGACATGGACAATATCCGCACGGCAATGAACCGGGGTGCTTTTGACTTCATTACCAAACCGGTAAATTTTGAAGACCTTGAACTAACGATGGAAAAAACCATCCGTCATGTAAGGCAATTGCGGGATACAATGAAGGCTATCAAAGAAAATAATATCCTTCGTATGTATGTGGATGAAACGGTGCTGAATTTTATGGGCGGCCGGGAATTTGAGACTTCATTACTGGAAAATGAAACAATTGAAGCTACTGTTGCTTTTATTGACATCTGCGGGTTTACAACGATCAGCGAAAACGAAACCCCTGATACGGTAGTAAGGCTGCTGAATGATTATTTTGATGTGATGGTAAAGGAGATCATTGCCCAGAACGGGTTTATAGATAAATTCATTGGAGATTGTGTGATGGCGGTTTTCAAAGGAGAATTCCACCTGGACAGGGCTATTGATGCCTGCCTTGCCATCCGCAATAAAATTGCAAACCTGCCTTCAACAGGAGATTTTTCTCCCATGGTCACTATTGGAATCAACAGCGGTGAAATGATATCCGGCAATATTGGCTCTGCTACATTAAAGCGGCTTGATTATACTGTTATCGGTGATACGGTGAATACAGCCCAGCGACTGCAAAGTGCGGCCGCTTCAGGCCAGGTGGTCATTGCTGAAAATTGTTATGAAAAAATAAAACAATCATTCCGCTGTAATAAGATTGGAGAAGTGGGCCTGAAAAATAAATCAAACCCGGTAACTATTTACGAAGTACTTGATTAATCTTTTGTCAAATCAACTTTCATGCAGTACCAGCAAGTATATGATTTCCTGATGCCCAAACTGGAGAACGAACTATCCGCACAGCTGGAATACCATAACGCTGCGCATACAAAAAGTGTTATCGCAGCAGCCGAACATCTTGCAAATGGAGAAGGTATCAGGGGAAATGAGCTGATAATCCTGAAAACGGCTGCATTATTTCACGATGCCGGTTTTTTACAACAAGCAGACGGGCATGAGGAAATATCCTGTATCTGGGCAAGAGACTATTTGCCAAAGTATGGCTATGCCGACAGTCATATTGAGGAGATATGCCGCATTATTATGGCAACCCGGCTACCACAAACACCGGTCGATCACCTCGGAGAGATACTCTGTGATGCTGATTTGTTTTATATCGGTAAGGAAGGGTACAATGCTAATGCAGAACGATTGTTCAAAGAATTTAAAAACAGGGGAATTGTAAAAACAAATGCTGAATGGCAATTGATGCAGATGGAGTTTTTATCCGGGCATCGGTTTTTTACAAGATCAGCTGTTGCTGAGTTGGAAGGATCTAAACAGGAGTTGCTCAAAGAACTCAACTTAAATATTGAAGCCAGCCTTACATCTCATCATGAAAATAAACCATTGCGGCTGTTGCAGGACCTGGTGCTGACTGTTATCGGGGTAACGATTGCCGGTATAGCACTGAAATTATTTTTAGTTCCCAATCATTTTTTTGATGGCGGTATTACAGGTATCTCGTTACTGGTGCATGAAGTGTATGGGTTCAATCTTGGCCTGGTGATCTTGCTGCTGAACCTGCCATTGATAGCTATAAGCTATTTTAGTATCGGTAAACGGTTTGCTTTGCGTACGCTGCTGAGTGTGGTCTTACTGGGAGTAGCATTGTTACTGATTCCTGATAAGGCAATGACACCGGACAAGTTACTGATCTCTGTTTTTGGAGGAGCATTTTTAGGAATAGGAATTGGACTTATCATGCGGACAGGCGCTGCACTGGATGGTATTGAAGTACTGGCTGTGTATACTTTAAAGAGGACTTCCTTTACTATCACAGAAATAATTTTGGCTATCAATATTATCATCTTTACGATCGCCGGTTTTCGTTTTGGCATTGAAACGGCATTGTATTCAATTCTTACTTATTTTACTGCTACCCGTTGTATTGATTATGTAGTAGAGGGTTTGCAGGCTTACACTGGTGTAACAATCGTTTCGGGTAAAAGCGAAGCTATTAAGTACCAGTTGGTAAATAAACTTGGCCGGGGCATTACCGTTTACAAAGGAGAAAGAGGTTTTTTACCGGGCAAGTTTGAAGTAAGTACAGAGTGTGATATTATTTTCACCGTTATTACCAGGCTGGAACTGCGTAAACTGAAAAACCTGGTGTACGACGTAGATCCAAAGGCATTTGTTTTTGCCAATACTATCAAGGAAGCATCGGGCGGCATCATTAAAAGAAGGCATGCTCATTAGGCAGGGGCATCGGTATTGGTAGTTGGTTAATTAAGGGTTGTAATTCGAATTACACAGCTAAAAACTTTTCAGTAATTTATTTACAAGTATTTTAAATTTAAGGAACTAATCCCCAATTCCTCAATCCACCAATTCCTTTTTCAAAGCCCCAGCACCTCTTTCAGCTTTCCATAACCACTTCTGCTGACCGGCACTTTTGCGCCAGAACGTAGTACCGCCACATGATTATCTTTCTCATACGGATCGATCCTTGTTATCTGTTGCACATTGACAATATAAGAACGATGTGAACGGACAAAAAGATGCATATCCAGTGATTGCTCAAAATGGGTCATCGTTTTATTTTTCAGGAAATACCCTTCCTGGGTATGGATCTTTACATAATCATCTGCAGCCTCGAGGTAGAATACATCGTGTACAGAAATGATCTTGATCTTGCTGCCGTTGCGTACCACGATACGTTGTCTTTGTGAAGGTGATAAGGCAGCTGATTCGATCAGGTCTTGTGTAGCTTTTTCTGTTACAGCTGTTTTCTGTTCATTCCATTTTGCCAATGCTTTGTCAAAACGGTCCTGGTTAAAAGGTTTCAGCAGGTAATCTACTGCATGAGACTCAAATGCCTTGATAGCAAACTCATCAAAAGCCGTGGTGAAAATAACTGCGGGTGGCTGTTCGATCAGTTCCAGCATTTCAAAACCAGTGATCTTTGGCATTTGTATATCAAGAAAAATAAGATCCGGCTGATGTTGCTGGATGGCCTTTACTCCTTCAAATCCATCACCACATTCCTGCATCACTTCCAGGTGAGGGTGTTTTTGCAGGTATTCTCTTACTACACTTCTTGCCAGTGGCTCATCATCGATTATAACTATTTTATTCATAATAATGCGTTTATATTTTTTGCGGAATTCTCACAATCGTTATAAAGATATTCTCTTTTGCTTCAGTTGTTACCAGGTCGTTCCGGGCAAACAGCAGGTATAGCCTCCGTTGTACTGATTTTAATCCAAAACCTGTGCCCTGCTTGGGAGAGGAAGTTTCAGGATCGAATGGATTCAGTACTTTGATCTCCAGGTTATTTTCATCTTTTGTAGCATATATTTTTATTACTGTCTCGCCAATTGTATCATAAAGGCCAAACTTAATGGCATTTTCTACAATTGGTTGTAATAATAAAGCCGGCAATTTCAGCTGTGTTGTAGCTTCATCAATTTCTATTTCAGTAGCCAACCGGTTGCCAAACCTCACTTTTTCAATATCGAGATATAATTGGAGGTATTGCAGTTCTTCCTGCAGGGTTACCCATTGGGTTTCTTCTTTTTTAATGGTACCTCTTAAAAAATCAGATAATTGCTGTACCATTTTTCTTGCTTCTGCCGGGCGGCTTCCTATCAGGGCATTGATGGAATTCAAACTATTAAACAGGAAGTGTGGTTGTAATTGCTGACGAAGCTTGAACAGTTCTGCATCCCTGGCCAGTTTTTCAGCATCCTTCTTTCTTTCGTCCTGTTCTTTTTGTTCCAGCTGGCTGTACCATAATATACTCACCATCGTGATGAAGCCCAGCAGTAAAAATGCCATGCTGAAACGAATGGATAAAGAGTTACGAAGCAATTCTGTGTAGCCATCCTGGTACCCGAGAAACAATTTTAATAACCATTTGGAAAGTATGAGCCATACAATAGTGAGCAATAAGCATAAAGCAAAAACATTGATGTACTGCTGGCCGCGGGGAAGATAGTAACGAAGTACCGTCATCACCAGCATACAGGACAGCAACAATAGTATATTACTGATCAAAGCATCATAAATAGCTACATCCCATGGCAAGTCAAAAAAATGCAGCAGCATAGCATGATCAGCCATGATGACCAGCCAGCAGGTTATGAAAATGATCCTGAATTTTATGACAGATAATGGTGAGTTTGCCATTGCATTAAGCCAGGTTCAGCATTTCAAGGGTATTGCCAAATCGTATCTGTTCCGCTTTTTTGTGGATGATGTGCATATAGCTATCCGCATTCTCTCTTTCTTCTATCCGGCTGTACACTTCAGCGCCATCGATCAGTTCATTCAGCTGGTACAATTCACTTACGCTGATAAACTGCCACTGCACCAGTTGCAACTGGCTGTTAAAAAACATCTCTTCTTCTTTCATTCCCATGAGCTGCGCTTTATGAAAAGCTTCTTCCTTGCTGGCAGCAGTTACCAGCCGGAGCTGCTCATCAAACTGTGCTGTATGGTTTCCATCGCCGCAGATAATGCGAAAGACCATTTTTGTAAGATACCAGTTCATAAATTGGTTATTGGTTAATTAGTTGATCGGGTTTACAGGGGTAACACATATGGTCGCTAAAAACTTTTTATTTCTATTCCTCCGAATATTACTGTTCCTTTCAGCAGTAATATCTTGTCGGGATTCTCAGGCAGTGCAGTTACCGGCCGCTTATCCTCAAGCCCTCCGAAAATGGTAACGGCTTCTGATTTTACTTCCCAGTTGGAAGGAACGATCAGTTTGGTGCCCCCAAAAATGGTAGTGATCTCGATCGGTACTTTTCCTTTTATATCAGCCTGTGTAAGGTTTAGCTCAGTACCGCCAAAGATGTTTACGATATCACCACCTTTGAAGTCTTTCGATAGTATATTCTTCTTATCGCCACCAAAAATGGAAGTGGAGTCCACAAAATCATCCTTGCTCCAGGTTTCTTCATCGCTTAAAATAGAAGCGCTGTCGCCGGTACTGTTCTTTTTTTTATTATCCCAGCCGCATTGCTCCCAGCTTTTGCGCCGGGGGCGGATGATAATAAAGGCGCCAATTAGAATCAGTATAAAAGGCCAGATATAGCGGCGGATAGCCAGCTCCGGGTAAAGGTCACGCAGTAAAAAGGCAGTACCCACCATTATCAGTATTAGCCATGCGGCACCACGAAATCCGTGTTTGAAACCAATGAATATACCCAACGCTATCAGGAATGTTTGCCAGCTGAAGAGCCAGTCGGGCAGATCGGTTATACTGGCTTTGAGCAGGGCCGCCACACCTACCAGCAGAATAAATAAGCCTGTCCAGATATGACCATGCCGGCTGCGGTTCTCCCATTTTGTTTCCCAGTGCATCTTGCCTTCCTTCATCCTGTTTCTGAAATCTTCCCTCATATGTTCAAATTTTAATCAAATCTATGAGGTCAGTATGGAATGGTCAATGACAGATGGGTAATATACAGGCTGTTATCGGTGAATGGCGGATATAAAAGGGTGAAAAAAAGGTACGGAATTAAAAACGGGCCTTATGACAGAGAGCAGCTCCAGATCAGCTGGTAAGGATCGCTTTTTCCCTTGATACAGGTGAACAGGAAGCAGGTGATAAAAGGCATATTGATCGGTTCATTATGGGCAGCATCAATGGCCATGGTACCACTTACATATGTTTCTGTAGAAGATGTTTCGAGAGCTTTCAGACCACGGGGCATTAGTTGCTTGCTGAAACCGAATTCGTATCGGCGGTAAGCTAATCTTTCTACCAGGTTCTGTACAAACTCAGGCTGATCGAAAGCGGCAGATATGTGCAGTGTCTGTTTCATAAAAAGGCTTTTAACAGTATGGCCCTTTTCACTCTGCACTTTGTCAACCCAGCGGGGGGCTATGTTACCTTATTTACGAATTAGATGCTGGAAAGGCCCCTTTTACTTATTAAGGGAATGTGAAAGTTGGGGGAGATTATTAACCAAGGCCTTCTACTGTGTAATACCTGCCTGCCGGCAGGCAGATTCTGTAGCTGAGATTTGTTGTTAAGCCAGGACTGCAGATTATAAGCGAACGGGACGATCAGTTTATATTCTTCAGCCAGAATAGCAGAAAACCCCATGTTAGCGATTCGTGCTTTGAGCGAAGTACTTAATTGGTAGATTCATCAGTTTGTGATTTCGCTGATACTTTGACTTGCCTTCTATATTGGTGGTAAAAAAATATTCCCCAAAGCAAACTTGTTAAATGGAAGATGCCGAACCCGGTTATAAGCCATTGCATAAGTAATTTTTCACTGTGTGGGCTTATTTTTTGCACAAATAAGAAAACAACAAATGGAACCATACACAATAGCGTAAGTAATTTAAGCCACCACGGAAAGGGCTTGTACTGTGCAATAAGAATCATGCACGGAAGGAAAAAATAAGCGGCTGACGTCCGTACTTCCATATCAATTTCCAAATGCTGAAAGTCCAGTGCAGCAAAAATAACTCCCCAGCCAATACCTAAAATTGTGAAACCAGATGCTGCCATATCCCAACCTTCTCTGGCAAGTTTGACAGCTAAAAGTATTGTTCCACAAATAAAGAGCATATCTACAAATTTAAAAACCATTTCTGACGATGTTTTAGGTAAAAATGGACCTATAAAATTACTTAGAATGAAAGCCAAACTGAAAATCAGAAGTTGCCATTTTACAACTAAGCCATCTTCTTTTATATGGTCAGGTTTTTGAAATTTGTAGCTTGTCATAGAAATCTTATTTTCTAATGTGAGGGTTTGAGTTCTTTTTTAGCATGACCGCTAACGGGCAGGGCTTTATGCAGGTTGGGAATTGTTATTCGTCCGCCGACAACCGCTGCCGATTGAAAATATAAAGTTGAATTTAAGAACTAAAGTTGAAAGTTGCTGGTCCAGCCCGAACCACAGCCTGGCTTTGCAATTTGTTGATGTTTGCTGGTCAAGCCCAACTTGCATAAAACCCAATGTTGTAGGCAGCCTATCCTTTGAGATATTCTCTCACTTTTTTACCAAGTTGTTCAACAGGAACCCATTTTTTAGATTTTTTGAGCACACGAATAACTTCTTCGCATAATCCAAACCCTGGATCAGTTTCGCAAGCAATATCAGATAAATTGCCATCCTTGGCCAAAATAAATTTGACGGTGACCATATACTTTCCCTTTTTTACTCGCTTGCCGTCTCCTATAGATTCGTTGATATTTTTCTCAACGGCTTTTATCCAAGCAGAATCTCCATCAGGGAAAGCAGACTTATTTGTCACACTAGCAAAGAATTTTTTCGGTCTTTTGTCTTTTGTAAATTCTACTTCAAGTTGGCCGTAATAATTTGGTGGAATTGTTTGACCATAACCTTTTACATAGCAAATAAAACACAATAAAATTAAGTGAAAGGTTTTCATTGTCAACTGTCCTAATTATAAAGGAAAAGTAGTCTTGAAGTGCGTACTAGGTTGCCTACAACTCTTAAATATACGCAACTTCTTGTTCAGTTTTAAACTGAAAATCAATGATAATTTGTACAAAAGTTATTGAACAAACTCAAACCTGTCTCCATCAAACAATCCCTTATCACTCAGTTTCAGATGCGGTATTACCAGCAGGGCCATAAAGGAAAGTGTCATAAAGGGTGAGCCCAGTGTGGAGCCTGCTTCTTTAACAGCTTTATCGATCAACGAATATTGTTCAGCAATTTTATAGCCGTCTTCATTACTCATTAAACCGGCAACCGGCAGGGGAACGATCATTTCAAGATCATCATTATAAAAACTTACACCTCCCTTGTGTTCAATCACCAGGTTAACGGCCCCGCAGATACTTTCATCATCCACACCCACGGCGACAATATTATGACTGTCGTGTGCTACCGAAGAAGCCAGTGCACCCTGTTTCAGTCCAAAATTTTTTATAAAGGCTGTTGCTGCCGGTGCATTATTGTACCGGTTTACCACAACGATTTTCAAAATATCTCTTTCTGTATCACTAACAATTTTCCCGTCTGCCACTTTGGGTGAAAAGGAAAGCCAGTTGGTGATCAGTTGCCCGTCCAGTGCTTCAATAACTGGTATAGTAAGTGGTGAATGGTTAGTGATGAATGGGATCTCAAAATCACCGGGTTGTTTTTTATCACATGAAAAGTTATTGATCAACCCTGCTTTTTGACTTTTTATTTTTGATTTGCCGTCTTCAGCTACTAACTGCCCGTCAATAAAGGTTTTTACGACTTCAAAATTTTCCAGGTCTTTTACTACAATAAAATCTGCCGGATCGCCTTCACGCAGTAATCCCACATCCAGTTTGTAATGAACTACCGGGTTCACACAGGCGGCCTTTAGTATTTTAAAAATATCAATACCTTTTGCAACAGCTCTTGCACAAAGCTGGTTGATATGACCCAGTACCAAACTGTCAGGATGTTTATCATCGCTGCAAAATAGAATCCTATCAGGCCAGTCATTCAATAGATCAATCAGCGCTTCAAAATTTTTAGCGGCGCTTCCTTCACGGATAATGATCTTCATTCCGTATTGCAATTTATCCAGCGCCTCTTCTTTTGTAAAACATTCATGATCCGTAAAAATACCCGCTTCAATATATCGCTTGGCTTGTTCTCCCCTTAACCCGGGAGCATGACCATCAACGGGTTTGCCTAACCGATGAGCTGCAGCGATTTTTTTCATCACTTTTTCATCTTTATTCAGCACACCGGGAAAGTTCATCATTTCACTCAGGTATTTTATTTCATCCCCTTGTAAAAGTTTTTCTACATCAGTTGAATCAAGTACAGCGCCGGCTGTTTCAAATACAGTGGCAGGTACACAGCTCGGTGCACCGAAGTTGAATTTGAAAGGAGCGGTCTTTCCATTTTCAATCATAAATTCTACACCTTCGTTGCCGCATACATTGGCTATCTCATGCGGGTCGCTTACAGTGCCCACTGTGCCATGTACTACAGCCAGTCTTGCAAACTCAGACGGAACCAGCATGGAGCTTTCGATATGGACATGACTGTCGATAAAGCCGGGAAGAATAAAGCCCCCTCCATCTCCCCCGTTGGGGGAGGGATTAATTTTCCTGATGGAAGTGATTCTTTTATTTTCAATCTCTATTTCTGCGAAATATATTTTTTGCTGGTGTACATCTACAAGATTGCCGGTGACGGAGAACGATGACATGTAATTAATTTGAATAAAGGTAAATCAGTAACTTCAAATCAAAATGCCACACCTGTTATGAGAAAACTATTACTTCTTTCGGTTGCCACTGTTTTTGCATTTCATCTTTCTGCACAAAAAACAAAACCTGTAACCCCGGTTATTACAGAAAGTAAGGAAGATGTTCTATTAAAAAATGTAAAGTATCGCCTTATTGGTCCTTTTCGCGGTGGAAGAAGCGCCGCAGTAACGGGCAGCTATAAAAATAAAACCACTTTTTATTTTGGCGGCACCGGTGGTGGTGTATGGAAAACAGCTGATGGCGGCAGCAACTGGATAAATATTTCAGATAAATATTTTGGCGGCTCCATAGGTGCTGTGGCTGTGGCCCCTTCTGATGAAACAATATTATATGCAGGCGAAGGGGAAAA
Source organism: Chitinophagaceae bacterium (assembly GCA_016786885.1). Classification (GTDB taxonomy): domain Bacteria; phylum Bacteroidota; class Bacteroidia; order Chitinophagales; family Chitinophagaceae; genus JJ008. Next base: position 11,236 of record JAEUVO010000060.1, read on the forward strand.
CACCATGCGTGGAAATGTAAGTGAAGGATTGGGTGGTATGTGGCGCAGCGATGATGCCGGCAGAACATGGAAGAATATCGGATTGAAAGACGGACGGCATATTATCCGCATTATTATTCATCCTAAAAATCCTGATATAGTGTGGGTGGCCGTTATGGGTCATTTATTTGGCCCCAACGAAGAAAGAGGTGTATTTAAAACAACTGATGGAGGTAAGACATGGAGAAAAACACTTTTTGTAAATAATCAAACAGGCTGCAGTGACCTGGTAATGGAACCGGGTAACCCTGCTGTTTTTTATGCAGGTACCTGGCGATTGACCCGTACTCCCTATTCACTGGAAAGTGGTGGTGATGGAAGTGCTTTATGGAAAAGTACAGACGGCGGAGAAACCTGGACCAATATTTCAACCGGCAAAGGGCTACCAAAAAATACATGGGGAATTGTTGGTGTAGCTGTTGCTCCTTCCAATACAGATAAAGTGTATGCTCTTATTGAGAATAAGGAAGGCGGATTATTTATGAGTGCGGATGCGGGGGAAACATGGACACTCACCAGCAATGATAATAATATCCGGCAGCGGGCCTGGTATTATACCAAAGTATTTGTAGATCCGAAGAATGAGAATAAAGTGTATTGCCCGAATGTGAATTTTATGATCAGTACAGATGGTGGAAAAACTTTCAAAAGCATTTCAACACCGCATGGTGATCATCATGACCTGTGGATCGACCCTGAGGATGGTAACAGGATGATTGTGGCTGACGATGGTGGAGGCCAGGTATCATTTGATGGAGGGAACAACTGGAGTACCTATCTGAACCAGCCAACGGCACAGGTATATCGCCTGAGTACAGACAATGCATTTCCTTATCGCATATTAGGAGGGCAGCAGGATAACAGT
>JAEUVO010000079.1 GCA_016786885.1 Chitinophagaceae bacterium
TGTGTACGAGCCGGGGCAGTTTGCAATTCGGGGAGGTATCCTTGATATTTATTCTTTTGGTAATGAAAAGCCGTACCGGATTGAATTATTTGGCAATGAGGTTGACTCTATCCGTATTGTTGATCCGGAAACACAGTTGAGCGAAAGAAAGCTATTGCAGGTAAGTATCATTCCGAATGTTGATACGCAGTTTGAAAGCGAAGACCGGGTTTCTATTTTTGACTTTTTGCCGGAGAATACGATTGTCTGGATGCAGGATTATCAACTCTGCAAAGAACATCTTGCTGACAGCGAAGAAGATCTCCATGCTTTCTTGAGGATAATGAATGAATCAGGTGTGTCGATAAGGGAAGCAGATACCGATAAAATAGAAAAAAAGAATGTAACGGCGGATGATTTCATCAATGCGGATAGTTTAAGAGATGAGCTTCATAAGAAGCATTTAGTTGAATTTGGCTATCAGTCTTACCTCGCTGATTTTGAAATTGAATTCAATACAAAGGAACAGCCTGCATTTAACCGGCAGTTTGATCTCCTGATAAGGGATTTAAAGAGTTGGGAAGCAAAAAAATTCCAGTTATACATTTTTGCAGAAAACCCAAAGCAGCTGGAACGGCTGCAAAGTATTTTTGATGACCTAAAGGCTGAGATTGCTTTTAATCCTATCGCCACTTCTATTCATGAAGGGTTCATTGATGAAGATCAGAAAATTGTTTGCTATACTGATCACCAGGTTTTTCAGCGTTATCATAAATACAAAGTCAAGCAGGCTTATAATAAGAACAAGGCCTTAACATTAAGAACACTCCGTGAATTACAACCGGGTGATTTTGTTACCCATATCGATCATGGGGTTGGTATTTTCAGTGGTTTGCAGAAGCTCGAAGTAAACGGACGATTACAAGAGGCTGTAAGATTGATTTATAAGGATACAGATATTTTATATGTCAATATCAACAGCCTGCACAAGATTGCCAAGTACACCGGTAAGGATGGCAGTGTGCCAAAAGTGAATAAGCTCGGCAGTGACGTTTGGAATAAACTGAAAGAAAAAACAAAGACCAAGGTCAAGGAAATTGCTTTTGACCTGATAAAACTCTACGCCAAAAGAAAAGCACAGCAGGGCTTTCAGCATACACCGGATAATTATATGCAAACGGAACTTGAAGCTTCTTTTATTTATGAAGATACTCCCGACCAAAGCAAGGCGACTGCCGATGTAAAAAAAGATATGGAGTCTCCTGCCCCGATGGACAGGTTAGTGTGCGGAGATGTGGGTTTTGGCAAAACAGAAGTAGCCATCCGGGCTGCCTTCAAAACCTGTGTGGATGGCAAGCAGGCCGCTGTACTGGTGCCAACAACGATCCTGGCTTTTCAACACTATCAAACTTTCAAGGAAAGATTGAAGGATTTTCCTGTTACAGTTGATTATATTAATCGTTTCAAATCGGCAAAAGAAAAAAAGGAAACATTGAAGCGGCTAGAAGAAGGGAAAATTGATATTATCATTGGCACACATGGTTTGCTTGGAAAGGAAGTAAAGTTTAAAGACCTTGGTCTGCTGGTGATAGATGAAGAACAGAAGTTTGGAGTAGGACATAAAGAAAAAATTAAAACTCTTCGTACGGCTGTTGATTGCCTGACATTAACAGCTACTCCGATTCCACGAACATTACAATTCTCTTTGATGGGAGCCAGGGATCTGAGTATTATGAATACACCGCCGCCGAACCGTCAACCGATCCAAACGGAAGTGCAGGTGTATAATGAGGATTTTATCCGTGAAGCCATTTATTTTGAAACAGAAAGAGGAGGACAGGTTTTCTTTATTTACAATCGTATTGCAGGGTTGGCAGAAATGGCAGCCATTATCCAGGCCCTATGCCCCGACTTAAGTATTGGCTATGCTCACGGACAGATGGAAGGTCATATACTCGAAGAAAGGATATTCGACTTTATTGACAGAAAGTATGATGTACTTATCTGTACCAACATCGTTGAAAGTGGGGTAGATATCCCAAATGTGAATACCATCATTGTTAATAATGCACACCAGTTTGGGCTAAGTGATCTGCACCAGTTAAGAGGAAGGGTGGGCAGAAGTAATAAGAAAGCATTTTGTTATTTACTGGCTCCGCCAATGAGCACTTTGCCGAATGATTCAAAGAAAAGGTTGCAAACACTGGAACAGCACAGCGAACTGGGAAGCGGCTTTCAAATTGCTATGAGGGATCTTGATATAAGAGGTGCTGGAAATATGCTGGGTGGTGAACAAAGTGGTTTTATGGCAGAGATTGGATTTGAGATGTACCAGAAAATCCTGGATGAGGCTATCAAAGAATTAAAAAGGACAGAGTTCAAAGAACTGTTCAAAGAAGAAATTGCAAAGCAGGATGATTTTGTATCTGATTGTACTATTGATACAGACCTGGAGATCTTAATACCGGACGATTATGTGGAAAGTATTACCGAACGTCTTTCATTATATCAACGGCTGGATAATTGCGAAACTGAGAATGACCTGTCATTGATGAAGCAGGAACTTGAAGATAGGTTTGGTAATTTGCCGCAACAAGTTGAGGATTTATTCATTACTGTTCGTTGCCGAAAACTGGCAGTTGACCTGGGATTTGAGAAAATGAGTTTAAAGGATGACACACTCCGTTGTTTCTTTATCAACAGGCCGGATTCCCCTTATTTCGAATCGGCAACATTTCAGAAAATTATCCAATTCCTGCAAACAGAAACTAATAAAGCAAAGCTGAAACAAACCGGCAAGTTGTTCATGCTGATTGGTACAGATATGAAGAGTATGGATGCTATGCATAGCTTTCTTCAATCAATGCATTCATATTGTTTTTCAACCCCCGCAATCCCTGCCTAGGGCGAATTTCGTATCTGTTTCAAACCCTTAACAGCATTGGCTTTTCTCAGATATTTGTACTACTTTTAAATCACTAAAATTCACTATGAGATTCTATCCAATTCCCTTGATTGCTGCTTTACTGTTTTTATCTCTGTCAGTACCTGCACAGGATGATTCGCAATACCGTCTCTTACTCAAAAGCGGATCATTTACCCCAGCTAAAAGTATTACCCCTGAAAGGCTTGAAACTTTCAACAGCCTTGTTGCCCGTACTGGCGGAAAGGCATTTGCTATTATACAGTTTGAAGCTATCCCAACAGAACATGAGAAACAACAACTGTTGCAATCAGGGATTGAACTGCTGGAGTATGTGCCCAATAATGCATATACAGTTTCTGTGAGTGGTCAGCTAACCTCAGACTTTCTTACACGAATGAAAGTAAGAGCCGTAGTTGAACTTTCTGCCCAACAAAAAATGCAGCCAGAACTGGCCAGGGGTCTATTGCCGGCACATGCAGTTCAGATACCCGGCACCGTCAATGTTTGGGTCAGTTTTCCTACATCCTTTTCTTTTGAAGCTGTGAGTCAGACATTGCAAAAAAATAATTTTGATATTCTTAATACGGATTACAAAATCTATAGAATAATTGCTTTACGCACCGCAACTGTCAGATTGGAAGAATTAGCTTCATTCCCATTTATTGAATATGTACAGGCTGCTCCTAAACAGGACCAGGAATTGAATTACAATAGCATGTTTGCTTCAAGAGCAAATGTATTGAAGGCTCCATTGGCAGTTGGTGGCGATAATTTGAATGGCCAGGGAGTGGTTATCGGTCTTGGTGACAATGGAGATATACAATCGCATCTTGATTTTACTGGACGTTTGATAAACAGGGCAGGGGAAGTAATGAGGGCACATGCCAGTCATGTTGGTGGAACAGTAGCCGGGGCAGGAATTATACAGGAATTATATGCCGGTTATGCGCCCAAAGCAACACTACTAAACCAGGTTTTCTCAGGTATATTTTCCAACGCACCGGCTTATGTTCAGGATCATGACATGGTGTTAACCAATAACTCGTTTGGCTCGGTAGTAAATGATTGTTATTATAATGGTTTGTATGATCTGACTTCCCGTATTCTTGATCAGCAGGCAATTGATCTTCCTGAACTACAACAGATATTTGCTGCAGGAAATGATGGAGGATTAACCTGTACTCCCTATCCTGCAGGGTTTAAAACAGTGTTAGGCGGGTATCAATCGGCAAAAAATGTATTAACAGTTGGTAGCACCGACTATAAAAGTGATGTAAGCGGTTTTTCCAGCAGGGGCCCCGTAAGAGACGGACGATTGAAACCCGAGATTATGTCACAAGGGCAATTTGTAGCCTCTACGTGGGTCAGTAATTTTTACAGTTATAATAATGGAACCAGTATGGCTGCACCCGGTGTTACTGGCGGAGCCGCATTATTGGTACAGCGATACAGACAATTAAATGCAGGAACTAATCCTGAGAATGGATTGATGAAAGCATTATTATGCAACGGAAGTGATGACAGGGGCAACAATGGTCCTGATTTCAGGTATGGCTTTGGAAGAATGAACCTGCTTCGTTCAGTGGCAATGATGGAGAATGCAACATATTTTAACTCGACGGTCGCCAATACTATTACCAATACTCACACTATTAATGTGCCTGCCAATACTGCACAATTAAAAGTATTAGTGTATTGGCAGGATCCGCCTGCGTCTGTTATGGCAGCAAAAACCCTTGTAAATGATGTCGATTTAGAAGTAATTACCCCATCCAGTTCAACAATTCTTCCGGCTATCTTAGATACATTACCTGCTAACGTAAACAATGCAGCCACTGCAGGTGCCGATCATATGAATAATATAGAGCAGATCGTAATAAATAATCCTGCTGCAGGAGCATATGATATCAGGGTAAAAGGAACAGCAATAGTTCAGAACCCTTCGCAAGAATATTTTCTTGTATATGATATTTTGCCAGTGAGCCTTGCACTTACTACTCCTGTTGGTGGCGAGCATATGGTTCCGACTGTATCGCCATTTGATACTTGCTATATTCAGTGGGATTCATATGGTGATCCGGCTAACACTTTCACTCTTGAATTTTCTAGTGATAATGGTACCAACTGGTCAACGTTAAGTAATGCAATCCCAGCTGCAGATAGAATATACAGCTGGGGAGTACCTAATATACCAACAGACCAGGCAAGAATAAGGATTACTAAGAACAGTACAGCTTTTACACAAACCAGCTCTCCTTTCACTATTACCACAATGAATACTGTTTCATTGGACGCAGTACAATGTGAAGGTTATATTAAGATTAACTGGACAGCTGTTCCCGGAGCAACAGATTATGAAGTAATGATGTTACAGGGAGATGAGATGGTATCTGTTGCAACAACGACTTCTTTAACCTATACATTCAGTGGATTGTCAAAAGATACACTTTATTGGGTAACGGTACGCCCAAGAATAAACGGTAATGCCGGCAGAAGAACAGTTGCTGTGTCACGGCAGCCAAATGACGGAACCTGTAGTGGATCAATTTCAGACAATGATCTGAAAGTGGATGTAATAGTTTCTCCTGCTGCATCAGGCAGGGAGTTTACTTCAACTGCTTTGTCAAATACAACTGCCATTACTATCCGTATCAAAAATCTTGATGATAATGTTTCTTCAGGAAATATCAATGTGAGTTATTCAATTAACGGTGGGGCAGCCGTTAATGAAGTAATAACATCACCAATAGCTGATATTGCAGCCGGAGGAAGCATTGATCATACGTTCACCACAACGGCTAACCTTTCTGTAGTGGGAACATATAGCATACAGGTTACAGCCAGCAAAGCTTCGGATCCGGTTACAACTAATAACAGTCTTACCAAAGTATTTAAACAATTGGACAACCAACCAATTCTTTCGGGACAACTTCCCTGGCTGGATAATTTTGAATCGGCTGCTGTTCAAACTATCATTACTGATCAGATGGGATTATCTGGCAGAGACCGGTACGATTTTATTAATAATACTGTCTATGGCCAGGCCCGGACCTTTATCAACACCGGTATAGCTTATTCCGGTACTAAGGCAATAACACTGGACCAGGACAGGTATGTTACCGGAGGTAATGTAGATTCTCTGACCGGTACATTCAACTTGGCAACATTCAATACAGCCACAGACGATATTCGTATAGATTTCAGGTATAAAAATCATGGACAGAAATCCAATGCAGCAAACAAAGTATGGATAAGGGGAAATGAGAATGACAGCTGGGTTGAAGTGTATGATCTTTATGCCAATCAAAATCCTGCCGATGGTTCTTACAAACTTTCAGGAAGCATTGAAGTGAGTGATTCATTGGCAGCACATTCACAAGTATTTTCATCCAGTTTCCAGGTAAGGTGGGGTCAATGGGGTGAATATCTTACTGCAGATGACCTTTATGCCGCAGGCTACACATTTGATGATATACGTATTTACAGGGCTGTGGATGATATACAACTGGTGAGTATTGATACGCCTTATACAGTGAGTTGCGGGTTAAATACTACAGTTCCGGTAAAAGCAACTGTCAGAAACACTTCTAATGCAGTTATTAATAATATACCCGTTGTTTTAAGGGTAAATGGAGTAGTAATAGCAACTGAAACAATTGCCAGTATTCCTGCCAGTTCTGCATTGCAATACACATTTACTGCTACGGCAGATCTTTCAGCCACGGGTGATCATAGTATTGAAGTATGGACAGCACTGGTAACAGATAATTACAAGGAAAACGATACCGCAAGGATCACGGCAAATAACCTTCCTTTAGTAACAACTTTTCCTTACCTGCAAAATTTTGAATCAGGAAACGGGTCATGGTATGCAGGTGGAACAAGAAATACCTGGGAGTATGGTACTCCTGTCTCGCCAAGGATCAACCGGGCTGCCAGTGGCAGTAAGGCATGGAAAACAAATATTGCCGGATATTATAATGACGAGGAGTATTCATACCTCTATTCACCTTGTTTTAATATTTCCTCTATGACCAACCCAACACTGAGCCTCAGTATTGCAATGGATATTGAGGATTGCGGCGCCGTTTTATGTGATGCGGCATGGGTTGAGTATTCGGCTGACGGAATTACATGGACAAAACTAGGAACTACCGGCCAGGGTACTAATTGGTACAATAAGGATTACTCAGGTAACCAGTTATGGAGCCAGCAAAACTATATCCGTTGGCATGTAGCCACCACAGCGTTGCCCACTACTAATAACAGTAAACTAAGGCTTCGTTTTGTATTCCGGTCGGATGAGGGATTAGGTAAAGATGGTATTGCCGTTGACGATATTCATATTTATGATAATGTATATGGCATTTATGATGGAGCGACAATGGCATCACCCGTAACCCAAACCATCAATGCAGGAGTTAACAACTGGGTAGATTTTATAGAAGGCGGGAAATTGGTTGCTTCTGTTCACCCGGCCGGGCAGCAAATGGGAGCTACCAATGCCCAGGCTTATATTCACACCGGTGCTGTTCGTATAGACAGTGACCAGTTCTATCATAACCGAAATATCACTATTCAGCCCGATAATGCATTTTTGTCATTAACAGATTCAATACTTGTTCGTTTTTATTTCCTTGACACTGAAACGGAGGCATTAATAAATGCAACGGGATGCAGTTATTGTCATAAACCATCCACTGCTTATGACCTTGGTGTTTCAAAGTACAGTGATCCGGATAATAATTTTGAAAATGGTACAGTGACAGATAATAACCAGGGCATCTGGACATTTATTAATAGTACAAAAGCAACCAAAGTTCCTTTTGACAAAGGCTACTATGCCGAATTTAAAGTGAATAATTTCTCAGAGTTTTGGCTTAATAATGGTGGTTTTGACGCCAATCAACCATTACCGGTGCAATTGGTCTCCTTTTCGGCAAGAAGAACAAATCTTAAAGACGTACTGGCAGAATGGGTTACTGCTTCGGAGTATAATGTCAACCGGTTTGAAATAGAAGTGGCAAAAGGTAATATTGAGTTTCAGCAGAATCGTTTTGTCAGGATTGGTGAAATAAGAAGCCAGGGTAATTCCGACAGGCAGCAGCACTATAGCTTCACTGATATAGAGAACAACAAATCAGGTGTTCGTTATTACCGGTTGAAGATAGTGGACGAGGATGGCAGTTTCAGTTATTCTCCTGTTCGGCCGGTTGTGTTCAATGATGAACTGAAATGGCAGGTAACGCCTAATCCATCATCAGGACTGTTCAATCTTATTTACCAGGCAAACAGCGGGGAAATGGTTTCTGTAAAATTGTACGATATCAATGGCAGAATGGTGCAGCAGTTTGATAACCTGTCAAATGGCTTTATCCAGAAGCTTACTATTAACCTGGGCGAAGTTAAATTTTCAAAAGGTCTTTACCTGCTTGAAGTAAAATCAGCCAGGCAAAACCATACATTTAAACTCTTAAAGCAATAAAAAAACCCGTCTCGTCTTAAACGAGACGGGTATATTTTAGAATAGCTTTTTACCAGCCTTGTTTTGCAATACCGGCTTTGATAGCAGCCATCGCTTTTTCTTCGCCCATTAGTGTGGTAAGTTTATTTCCTTTGCCATCATGCCCCTGGGCCATGTAGGCTCCTTTAGCTGTTTTTGTAATAACGGCATCCAGCATTTCCACCCCTTTCTCTTTGGTTTTTACATTGTAGGCTGTAATTTTTACATCTGACATGGTTTAAGTTTTTGCGTTAGTAAAGGCTGAAATTACGGTTTCCGGGCTTTTTAAAGGGGGAAATTTCTAAAATCATATTAAAAAGCCCCGAATTTTCGGGGCTAAAATGTTTACAGTGAGCTTGTTATAAGTTCAGGATTGATGCTTATAAACATGTCAGAAATATTTAAATATCCAGTTTCGCATACTTGGCGTGGCTTTCAATAAACTCTCTTCTTGGAGCTACTTCGTCACCCATCAGCATGCTGAAAATGCGATCGGCTTCGGCGGCACTTTCAATTGTTACCCTTTTCAGCGTACGGGTGGCGGGGTTCATCGTAGTTTCCCAGAGTTGTTCTGAATTCATTTCTCCCAAACCTTTGTAGCGTTGGATGTTTACTGAATCATCTTTACCGCCTCCTAGTTTCTCTACAAATGCTTTACGCTGAGTTTCGTTGTATGCATAAGCCTGCTCCTTACCTTTTTTAACCAGGTATAAAGGCGGCTGAGCTATATAAACATAGCCTTGTTCCACCAATTCAGTCATATAGCGGTACACAAAAGTCAGGATCAATGTGGCTATATGTGATCCATCCACATCGGCATCGGTCATGATAATAAGTTTATGATAGCGAAGCTTACTCAAGTCTAATGCCTTGGGATCTTCAGGTGTTCCCATCTTTACGCCAAGGGCAGTAAACATATTCCTGATCTCTTCATTGTCATATATCTTATGTTCCATTGCTTTTTCTACGTTCAGGATTTTACCCCTTAGCGGAAGAATTGCCTGGAAGCTTCTGTCACGGCCTTGCTTGGCTGTACCACCGGCTGAATCACCCTCAACGAGGAAAAGTTCGCAACGATCGGGATCACGGTCAGAACAGTCAGCCAGTTTTCCGGGTAAGCCACCGCCTGTAAGGACTGACTTACGTTGTACTAGTTCCCTGGCTTTTCTTGCAGCAGCTCTTGCCTGGGCTGCAAGGATTACTTTCGCAACAATATTTTTTGCTTCTTTGGGATTCTCTTCGAGATATGCTTCCAGTACTTTGGATACAGTAGAGTCAACCACTCCCATTACCTCGTTATTACCAAGCTTGGTCTTCGTCTGGCCTTCAAACTGTGGTTCCGGCACTTTTACTGAGATGATGGCACTTAGCCCTTCGCGGAAGTCATCACCTTCAATCTCTACTTTAGCTTTTTCAAACAATCCGTTTTTATCTCCATAGCTTTTGAATACCCTTGTCAACGCCCTGCGAAAGCCGGATACATGGGTTCCTCCTTCAATGGTATTTATATTATTTACATAAGAGTAAATATGTTCACTGTAACTGTCGTTATAGCTTAATGCCACTTCCACTGCCACGTTGGTGTTTTCATCTCTGCCCTCTACAGAAATTATCTTTGGAATAAGTGAATTACGGCCAGCATTTTTATCGAGCATTTCTACAAATTCAACAATACCCCCTTCACTGTAGAAGCTTTTGGAATAAGTGCTGCCATCTTCTTCTTTATCCCGCAGGTCGTTCAATATGATACGAACTCCCCTGTTAAGAAAAGAAAGCTCACGGAGACGGCTTTCGAGGATATCTTTATTGTAAACTGTTGTAATAAAAATACTGTCATCAGGCCAGAAATGAACCCTGGTACCAGTTGTTTCGCTGGTGCCTGCCTCACGAACAGGATACTGAGGAACACCAATCTTATATTCCTGTTCAAATATTTTACCATCCCTGTTTACTGTTACATGCAGGCGGCTGCTTAATGCGTTTACACAACTAACACCTACTCCATGGAGACCTCCCGATACTTTGTAAGAATCTTTATCAAACTTACCACCGGCATGCAATACGGTCATTACTACTTCCAGTGCAGATTTTTTTTCTTTACTGTGCATGGCAGTAGGGATACCACGGCCATCATCTTCTACTGAAATAGAATTATCCTCATGAATATTTACAGAAATGTTTTTACAGTATCCGGCTAAAGCTTCGTCTATCGAGTTGTCTACTACTTCATACACAAGGTGGTGCAACCCCTTTACACCGATATCACCAATATACATGGCCGGACGCTTCCTTACGGCTTCCAAACCTTCTAAAACCTGTATACTATCTGCACTGTAATTGGCCGATATTCTGGCTGCTTTTTCTTTTGCTTCAGGGCTCATAAATTGACGTAAATCCTGTCGTTAAAAAATGAAAAAAATATAACTCACAAATGTACGAAATCAGGGTGGGGTAACCGGAAAAACAAGACTAAATTTTACACTTATTTTCGGTTATTGTGGATAAAAGAAAATGCCCGTTTTTCGGGCATTTCAGCTGATTTTTTACTGTTTTAAAACCTGTGTTTTTACCGCTTTACAATCTGGGCCACCAGGTCAGCTTCTGCACATACTTTGTTACCAACATAAGTAGTGCCCTTCATTTCACAAATTCCCCGACGAATAGGGGCGGATAATTCCATTTTTAATATCAGGGTATCACCCGGTCTTACCATCTGTTTGAACTTACAATTGTCAATTTTCAGAAAGTAAGTATCATATTGTCCTTCTCCACTCAGGTTAATGGCAAGAATACCTCCGCATTGGGCCAGCGCTTCTATCTGTAATACCCCCGGCATTACAGGATTGCCAGGGAAATGACCCTGAAAGAACCATTCATTAAACGTAACATTCTTAATACCTATAATATGCGTATCACTGAGTTCAATGATCTTATCTACAAGTGCAAAAGGGAAACGGTGAGGTAGTTTTTTTTCAATGTATTGCTGATCGTATACAGGGGGCAAGGAAGGATCATACACCGGCACACCCCTGGTGTGTTTATTTTTTTTTATATACTGTTTTATCTTTTTTGCAAAATCCACATTGCTGCTATGCCCCGGCCTGTTAGCAATGATTCTTCCCTTTATAGGATAACCTATCAGTGCCAGGTCTCCTATAACATCCAGCAATTTATGCCGGGCTGGTTCATTGGGGAAACGTAGTTCAAGATTATTCAGGTATCCCTCACTTTTCACTTCTATCTTATCTTTTTTGAAAATGCTTTTCAGACGGGTCATTTCTTTTTCATCAACCGGTTTGTCAACGATTACTATGGCATTATTGACATCCCCGCCTTTGATGAGGTTATTATCCAATAGCATCTCTAATTCATGTAAAAAACAAAAAGTGCGGCAAGGAGCTATCTCTTGTTTGAAATCGCTGATATGTTTCAAGCCCGCATGTTGTGTACCTAATACGGGAGAATTAAAATCAATCAGGGTGGTAACCTGGTATTCCATAGCCGGCATGGCTACCATTTCCACTCTTTTACCTTCATCATAGTGGTAAATATTTTCGTCAATGCTATACCAAACTTTTGCAGCATCCTGTTCCAGCACACCAGATTCTTCTATCAGTTCCACAAATGGCTGTGAACTACCATCCATGATCGGCATTTCAGGGCCATTTATTTCCAACAGGCAATTGTCAACACCCATTCCTACCAGTGCAGCCAATACATGCTCAACTGTACTTACTTTGGCGCCGTTTGCTTCCAGTGTTGTGCCACGACTTACATCAGTTACAAGGTCACAATCTGCTTTTATCAGTGGTTGATTAGGCAAATCGATACGCTGAAACTGAAAACCAAAACCCGGATTTGCCGGGTTTAAGGTAAGATCAGCCATCACACCAGTGTGCAGGCCTGTACCAGAAATGGTAACTGCAGATTTTAACGTATGCTGTTTGTCAGGATTGAAATTAGAAATCATGAAATATATTATTAAGCGGGTCAAAGATAGTATTTAGCTATCAGTCATATAACAGGTTTAGATGATCCGGTAATTACGATAGTCAAATAATCTATGGCCAGTTACTTTTTCTATTTTATATAGAAAGCGGTCTTTAACGGAAAGGTTCTTCCGGGAGAGATCAAAAGTAGCCTCCCAGTTTTTCTCACTGATTCTTTTTTGCATCACAGCAGGATGGGTTCCTTTGAACGGCGCCAGCACATCTGCATCCTTGATATAATCAAACAAAGCTTGTTTTTCTTCTTGTTCTACTGCATGTTGGTCGTTGTTCCAAAGTATGCCAAAATTGTCTCTTTTATACTGTTGTTTTTGTGGATGCTTTACCCACCCGTAATGATTGATGTAAGCATCGATCAATTTTACCTTCAGTTTACGATTATTCTTACGAAAACCCTGAGCATCCCGGTATGACCTTATTGATTTATCATTCCGGATCAATCGTATCTCCCTGTTGTACCACCTGCGGGAATCACCCACATAATCATAGGTTCCGTAAAAATGTCTGTATTTAAAAAGGAGACCCTCTACTTCTTTATTAGGAAGATGTTTTTGCGCTTCGTTTTGTATAGTAGCAAGATCATTTTCATGTACTACTTCATCTGCCTGTATGTAAAAAGCCCAGTCCGCATCTGGTGAAATCTTTGCAAAGGTCTTATCAGTTTCAATAGCCAATACTCTCCCTCCTTCTCTCACCGAATCATCCCAAACAGAATGAAAAATTTTAATTTTAGGAGATCCTATTGACTCAATGAGCTGCAGGGTATTATCATCACTGTTTCCAACATTCACTATGAACTCATCTACGATCGGGAGAATAGAAGTAATAGACTCTACAACCGGGAAATCATATTTAACAGCATTGCGTACGAACGTAAAACCATGAATAATCATAGGACAAATTGCTTAGTAGGTATTGGTCATATCTTCATCCACACATATGATGAAGTCGGCTTTCTCTTTATTTTCTGATAGTAAAGAATGAATGTCTTTTTGCGAAACAGTAGTAATGGTAGCGTATCTTAGTTCAGGTTTTTGTCGTTTCAGGTACCACAATATGCCCTCGTAGTTTTCAGAATGATATGCTCCGTTGTAATGAATAAACAAGCTTCCGGGTTTATAATACTGTAAAATAAAATGTGCCATGGTGGCGTCTTTACTGGCCTGAGCCTTGGGCATATTATCACCCCCATGCCCGGCCATCATTTCTTTTATTTTTTTATATCCGGGTAATTCAGCATCATAAGCAATTGGTAAAGGAGCTATCCATTTTTTAGCTTGTGCAGACAATGTATCAAGTGTTTCAAAACCACCTTTGGACACTAAAGATGCATACCGTCTTGGGATATTAGTAGCAGCAAAAGGAATATTATTTTGTTTGGCATAATTGACAAGGGGTGCATAGTCTGTCGGGTAGTTTTTCCAAAGGCGGGCCATCGAATCCAGGCCTTTGGCATTGATCTTTCCCTGCAAGTATAGATCAAGTGCCTGCTGGTTATCCTGCTCAAACATTTCAGCGCCTAATACAAGGTCACGGGTGGCGTCGCAATCTTTTGTTACTTCCAGTTGCAGCCAGTGCGCAATAGCGTTGTTATGAAATTCACCAAACAGAACAATATCTTTCTGCTGGAGTTTTTTCAGCATTTTTTTATAAGACACTTTTTTGCCTTTCGCATTATACAAAGTATAGGCGGGCTTATGCTGTGCAAAAATTGTAGTGATAAGAATGCAAAAAGATAAAGACAAGAAAGTTTTCTTCATGCGGCAATTTAGGAAATATTGGGGAGGATTTTCATTGGCAGAAACAATGTATTTATGCTGTTTTTTCTGTAATTAACTGTTTGATTATTGCTTCCAGTTCTTTTATTCTTTTTTCCAGTTCAGGAAGTTTTCTGCTGACGGCCTGGCTGCGAAGGGCAGAAGTATAATCATAAGCCGGGGAGCCGGTAACGGCTTTACCGGGTTCCAGAGATTTGCTGACACCACTCTGGGCATTAACTTTTGACCCGTCGCCCAACTGTATATGTCCAACGATGCCAGCTTGCCCGCCAATCATTACACTATTTCCAATCTTGGTACTGCCGCTTATCCCTGCCTGTGCAGCGATCACTGTGCTATGTCCGATCTCTACATTATGTGCAATTTGTATCAGGTTATCCAGTTTAGCACCACTTTTAATTAAAGTAGAGCCAATAGTGGCCCGGTCAATGGTGGAGTTAGAACCGATCTCTACATTGTCTTCAATTACTACATTACCTATCTGCGGCACTTTTTTAAAACTTCCATCAGCCTGCGGAGCAAAACCAAATCCGTCACTGCCGATAACAGTGCCTGCATGGATAATAACATTATTGCCAATTTTGCAATCATGATAGATCTTCACACCGGGATGAATAATACAATTGTTGCCAATAGTTACATTATCACCGATATAGGCATTGGGATAAATTTTTGTTTGATTACCAATTTTTACATTTTCCCCTATGTATGCAAATGCTCCAATGAAAACCTGGTCACCATATGAAGCAGTTTTGGCAATATAAACGGGTTGCTGGATACCCATTAACTGCTGCTGTACAATCTCCTGGTACTTACTTAGCAGTGTAGCAAAAGCAGTATAAGCATCAGGTACACGGATCAGGGTTGCTTTTACTGGCTGTTTGGTCTCAAAATCTTCGTTGATAATAATAACAGAAGCATTGGTGCTATACAAATAATCTTCATACTTTGGATTAGCAAGGAAACTCAACTGACCTTCTTTGGCCTCTTCTATTTTCCCGAAAGAACTTACGATGGCATTCGGGTCGCCTTCAATTTTACCACTAACGATCAGGGCTATTTGTGAAGCAGGAAATTGCATGGTTTTAAGCTTTGAGTTGTGGGTTAAGAGTTATGTGGGTATGGGTTGTTGTCAGGCCATATCCTGCATATCAGTACCAACAGCTATCTCATATAACAAATGTAATATTTTTTGATCTCGCCATAGGCGAGGCCACTTTCATAGTTTATCAGTGCATTATCCACTTTTGAAATATCTTTTATTGTCCCGTCTTTAAACAAAATATTGATCCGTTCATCTATGGGATTATAAGTAGTATTACTGGCTTCGCCGGTAAATACGAAATAATCTGCTTCTTTTTCGCTTATACCAAGAACCTCGCAGGCTTCCTTTCTTTTTTGATGGACAAATTCTTCATCAAACGATTCGGCCTGCAGTTTTACTTTCAGCAATTTTCGTTCCACTAGGTAACGACACAGGGTCGACAATATTTTATCCCGGTGATGGCACCAGTTTTTAATGGTAGCCATCATATCATGATCATCAAGACGGCAAAAAGTATCCAGGTGCTGCTCAATAGGGGCATTCGTATCGGTGTTTTGTAAGAAGAAATCAAGTTCAACAGATGCTGCAGACACTTTTTCACCCTTTGAGATAAGTTCCTTGGCACGCCGGATAATTTTTACCAGCATCATTTCGGCGCTTAGCACCGTTTTATGCAAATAAACCTGCCAGTACATAAGTCTTCTGCTGACCAGGAATTTTTCAATAGAATAAATAGCTTTCTCTTCCACCAGCAGGTTACCATCTTTTACAGTCAGCATTTTTATGATACGATCATAGCCAATTACACCTTCTGCCACACCTGTAAAGAAACTATCCCGGTTCAGGTAATCCATCCTGTCAACATCCAACTGGCCGGATACCAGTTGATGCAGAAATTTTTTTTGGTGCTTATCAGTGAATATTTGTATCGCTATGGTTAATTGCCCATGTAGCTCAGTATTGAGTTTTTGCATCAGCAATAATGAGATCGCCTCATGATGTACATTTTTTATCAATTCATTTTCCAGTGCATGAGAGAAGGGGCCATGACCCACATCATGCAGCAGGATCGCTACTTTGGCTCCCAGTTCTTCTTCTGAAGATATATCAACTCCTTTGCTTTTTAATTCTCCTAATGCCATACACATCAGGTGATAAGCCCCGAGAGAATGATGCAATCTTGAATGTACTGCCCCCGGGTACACCAGGTGTGCAAAAGCCATCTGATGTATATTACGCAACCGCTGGTATACGGGGTGAGAAATAATTTGTAATATCAACGGGTGGTCAATGGTAATAAAACCATATACCGGGTCGTTGATGATTTTGCGGATTTGCGTCATTGTTGGGGTTTTGTTAAAGGCCCCCAAAGGGCTGGCGGCAAAAGTACAACGGCAGAAATTAAAAAGCTATTTTTACCATATCCTGCTGCAATCGCAGCAGATATAAACATATAAATTATCAGAATGGCAGTTGCAAAAATTATCTGGGTGGATGATGAAATTGAAAGCTTGCAATCACAGAAATTGTTTTTAGAAAATAAAGGGTATGAAGTGCAAACTTTTACGAATGGATTTGATGCGATCGATTATGTAAAAGAAAACCCGGTGGATGTGGTCCTGATCGATGAAAGTATGCCCGGCATTACCGGGCTGGAGACATTAGCCAAGATCAAAGAAATCAATCAATCACTACCGGTAGTTTTAATTACCAAAAATGAAACTGAGAACCTGATGGATGATGCGATTGGGTCGCAGATAAGTGATTACCTTATCAAGCCGGTAAATCCTAACCAGGTATGGCTGAGTTTAAAAAAAATAATAGATAACCGCAGATTGGTAGCAGAAAAAACAACTTCTGCCTATCAGCAGCAGTTCAGGCATTTATTTACTGCTTTAAACAGTAATCCTGATTACAACGAATGGATGGATATTTATAAGAAATTGGTTTTTTGGGAACTGGAGATGGAGAAGAGTGATAGCCCTGAAATGCAGGAAATATTACAAAGCCAGAAGAATGAAGCCAATACTGAGTTTTTCAAATTCGTTTCAAGGAATTATGCAGGTTGGGTGTCTCCCAAAAGTACTGATGGGCCTGTGATGAGTCATACACTGATGAAGTTTAAAGTATTGCCTCACCTGGAAAAAGGAACTCCTTTGTTCTTTATATTGATTGATAATCTTCGTTTCGATCAGTGGAAAGCCATCCAGCCCATTTTTGCTGAAAGTTTCAGAATTCTGGAAGAAGATAGTTTTTACAGTATTCTGCCTACAGCTACTCAGTATTGCCGTAATGCGATTTTTGCGGGATTGATGCCACTCGATATTGAAAAGCAGTTTCCGCTGCAATGGAAGAATGACGAAGAGGAGGGAGGTAAGAATTTGCATGAAGAAGAATTTTTCCGTGCACAACTAAAGCGATTGGGCAAAACAGACCTGAAGGTTTCATATACGAAAGTGGTGAATAACCAGGCAGGACTGGACCTGGTGAATAATATTCATAACCTGATGAATAATGATTTGAATGTGATCGTATATAATTTTGTGGATATGCTCAGTCATGCCCGTACAGAAATGGAAGTGCTTAAAGAACTGGCTGGCGATGAAATGAGTTATCGGAGCATAACTACCAGTTGGTTTGAGCATTCGCCCCTGCACCAGGCGTTGAAAAAAATTTCCGATAAGAATATCAAGATTGTATTAGCTACTGATCATGGAAGTGTAAGGGTGAAAACTCCTTACAAGGTGGTGGGAGACAAGCAAACCACTACTAATCTCCGTTACAAACATGGCCGGAACCTTAATTATGAACCTAAGGAAGTACTGGCTTTCCGTGATCCCAGGGAGGCAGGATTACCGGTACCCACCATCAACTCTTCTTTCATTTTTGCCAAGGAAGATAGTTTCTTATGTTATCCTAATAACTATAATTATTATGTGAATTATTACCGCAATACCTTTCAGCATGGTGGTGTAAGCCTTGAAGAGATGATTGTACCGGTGATAAAGATGCAGAGCAGGTAAGGCAAGATTAAAAAACTCGAAACTGTGGATAAGTACAATCGCACAGCAAAACAGATGTTTTTACTTTTGATTTTTAATTTTCATTTGAAATGAAATATACACAAGCAACACTTGATAAATTAGAAGCTATTCCTGAAGAAGCAGGATATGTACTGCGATATGAAAGAGGGACTTTTCAAAGTGGCTATTGTATTCTTGAATCTAAGAAAGTAGTAGTGCTCAATAAATTTTTGCAAATTGAGGGCCGCATCAATACACTGGTTGACCTGATTCCGCAACTGGATATTAATACTGATATCCTGACAGAGGAATCCAAAAAACTTTACACGGGTATCATTTCAAAGCTGGAAACAGAAGAGAATGGTAATTAGTTAATTTGTTGGTTGGTTAATTTGGACTTCCCAGTTACTATTTACTAATTAACCAATTAACTTTACCTCATGACCTGCCCTCCCCTCAGAATAACATTCCTTGGTACCGGTACCAGCAGCGGCGTACCTATGATTGGCTGTGATTGTGAGGTATGTACTTCAACTGATAAAAAAGACAACCGGCTTCGTTCAAGCATACTCGTTCAATCTGCTGCTACAACATTGGTAGTTGATACCGGTCCTGATTTCCGGTACCAGATGCTCCGGCAAAAAGTAAAACATCTGGATGCTGTTATCTTCACTCATCCTCATAAGGATCACCTGGCAGGGCTGGATGATGTGAGGGCTTATAATTTTTTTGCCAAGAAACATATCGATATATATGCTGATTCCCTGACTGAGGAAGCTGTAAGAAGAGATTTTTATTATGCTTTTACTGATACAAAATACCCGGGTATTCCGGAACTGAACCTGAATACCATTTCTACAGAACCATTTGTGGTAGGAGATATACCGGTAATTCCTATCTCCGTATGGCATATGAAAATGCCGGTACTGGGATTTCGCTTTGGGAAGTTTACTTATATCACTGATGCCAACAAGATTGACGAAGACGAAAGAGAAAAAATAAAAGGAAGCGAAGTGCTGGTATTAAATGCACTGCGGAAACAAAAACATATCTCGCATTTCACCCTTGAAGAAGCAATCGAAGTAGTACAGGAACTGAAGGTCCCAGCGGGCTTCTTTACACATATGTCACACCAGATAGGTTTACATGCGGCCATTGAAGCAGAGTTGCCCGAGAATATTCACCTGTCTTATGATGGTTTAGTACTTGATTTTAAGTAAGAAAGGGGGGGGTAAAAAAATATTACACTAACACTTGTTAGTGTTAGTGAAATTGGTTTATCTTGCACCTGCCTTTAACGAATGCTTGCTTTTGATCTCAAGGCCGAAAAGCTGTGCCACCCCATACAGATGGAGTGGCACAGTTATTAAATGATTATACCAACGACTTAAGACTATATGAATTTTCAATCAGCTGAACTCACACAACAGGTAGCGCAAACAGCAAGGGATTTTGCACAGCAGCATATAAAGCCATATGTAATGGAGTGGGATGAAAGCCAGGAATTCCCGGTACAGGTGTTTAAGGAATTGGGGAAACTGGGGATGATGGGAGTACTGGTGCCACATGAGTATGGTGGGGCCGGCCTTTCTTATTTTGAATACAAAACAGTTATTGAAGAGATAGCGAAAGTATGCGGTTCGATAGGATTGAGTGTGGCCGCACACAATTCATTATGTACAGGTCATATCATGACGTTTGGGAATGAAGACCAAAAGAAAAAATGGCTGCCCAGATTGGCCACTGCAGAATGGATAGGTGCATGGGGATTGACAGAGGCTAATACCGGCAGTGATGCGGGGAATATGAAATGCACTGCTGTAAAAGACGGAAATGACTGGATCATTAATGGAACAAAGAACTGGATCACCCATGGTAAAAGTGGTGATGTAGCGGTGGTGATCTGCCGTACTGGTGAACCGAGAACAAAAAACAACTCCACCACTTTTGTTGTAGAGAGAGGAACAGCAGGTTTTAGTGCAGGAAAAAAAGAAAACAAACTCGGTATGCGGGCCAGCGAAACAGCCGAGATGGTTTTTGATAACTGTCGTATACCCGATGCCAACCGCCTGGGTGAAGTGGGCGACGGGTTTAAACAAGCAATGAAAGTATTGGATGGCGGACGCATATCAATTGCATCTCTATCGCTGGGTATTGCTAAAGGTGCTTATGAAGCAGCCTTACAATATTCGCAAGAACGTTACCAGTTTGATAAACCAATCTCAAGTTTCCAGGGTATATCATTTAAGTTAGCCGATATGGCTACAGAGATTGCCGCAGCTGATCTGCTTACTTTACAAGCCTGCGACCTGAAAGAACGGAAACTCCCCATGACAAAAGAAGCTGCCATGGCAAAATACTATGCCAGTGAAGTGGCGGTGAAAGTGGCCAATGATGCGGTGCAGGTATTTGGTGGGTATGGCTACACCAAAGATTTTCCGGTAGAGAAATATTATCGTGATGCCAAACTTTGCACCATTGGTGAAGGCACCAGCGAGATACAGAAATTGGTTATATCCCGGGAAGTATTGAGAAATTAATGATCAACCGGTAGCCGAGGATAATCTTTTGACTATCTCACTTCCTGCATATCAACCAATTTCTTATAAAAACCATTTTGAGCCAGCAATTGGTCATGATTTCCTCTTTCTACGATCTTCCCTTTTTGCAATACTATGATTTCATCAGCATGACGGATAGTGCTCAGGCGGTGAGCAATTACAATACTGGTGCGGTTTTGCATCATATTGTTAATAGCATCCTGCACTAATCGCTCACTTTCAGTATCCAGGGATGAAGTGGCTTCATCCAAAATAAGTATTGGCGGGTTTTTTAATACTGCTCTGGCAATTGTAATACGCTGCCTTTCACCACCACTTAATTTGCTGCCCCGGTCACCAATATTTGAATCATAACCATTCTCCTTTTTTATGATAAAGTCATGTGCATTGGCAATGGTAGCAGCAGCGATTATTTGTTCTTTTGTGGCATCGGTGGCACCAAGAGCAATATTATTGGCGATAGTATCATTGAACAGGATCGGTTCCTGTGTTACGATACTCATAAGACTACGAACAGAGTGCAAAGAATAATCTTTAATATTCACAGCATCTATCAATACTTCCCCACTGGTTACATCATGAAACCTTGGCACCAGGTCGGCCAGGGTTGACTTGCCTGCACCGGATGAACCAACCAATGCCACTGTTTTCCCTTTTTGAATATTCAGGTTGATATTATCAAGAATAACAGCATCATCATAAGCAAATCGTACATTCCTGAACTCAATCTTATCGGTAAATGCAGGAAGCTGTTTGCCATTAGGATTATCGTCTACTGTAATAGGGGTCTTTAATATTTCTTCTATCCTGTTGATGGCAGCAGCACCTTTCCGCATATTACTGAAAGATGTAGATAGTGATTTTGCCGGGTTGATGATATTATAAAATATACCCAGGAAGCCAAGAAAAGCAGAAGCTTCAAGTAATTGATTGTTTAGTACCAACCTTCCCCCATAATAAAGTACAGCAGTAAAAAGAACTACTCCCATAACTTCCGATAAAGGAGAGGCAAGATCTCTCCGGTAGCTTATTTTGTTTTTGGAATGCAACAGTTCTTCGTTGCTTTTGAAAAATTTTGCCCTCAATATCTTTTCTATATTAAACGCTTTTATTACCCTTAACCCACCCAGGGTCTCATCGAGTGTGGAAAGTGATTCGCCGTATTTATTTGCCACATCCTGGGAATGTCGCTTCAGGGATTTGGTTACCCTTCCTATGACAAGACCCAACAGCGGAATAAGTATTAATATGAACAGGGTCAGCTGGGCGCTGATCAGCAAGAGAACCGTAAGGGTAACTATGATTGTCAGCGGGTCTCTGATCCATCCTTCAAGAGTTCCAACTACGGAGCCTTCCACTTCTCCAACATCATTGGTCATACGGCTCATCAGGTCACCTTTTCTTTTTTCATTAAAAAAACCAATAGGTAACCTGAGTACTTTATCATACAGGTCTTCCCTGAGCTTGTTCACTACCGCATTTTTTAATGGATTGAGGACATAATAGGAGAGATAAAGGAATATGTTTTTTAAAACGATAAAGCTGACCATTAAAAGGCATATTAATCCAAGGGTGGCTACTTTACCTCTTGTGAGAACGGAATTATTGAGAAATTCATTTACCCGTTGTATGATGGGGTTGCTGCTTTCTGCAACCAGGGCTGTCTGGTCGCCAGTAAATATCAGTTGTAAAAAAGGCATCAGCATACCAATTGATACAATAGAAAAGACAATACTCAGAAGGGTAAAGAGGAAATAGAGTAAGATTTTACTTTTATAGGCACCGAGGTATTGAAAAATCCTTGAATATTGTTTCATGTCTTTATTTGGTAGCTAAACGGCACAAAGTAAGTACTTTTACATCGTCTGCCGGCTTACCTGCTGAAGTTTTAACGAGGGCAAGCGTTTTTAACCGGTAAGAACAGAAAATTTTACACAATTATGGAAGAAGGAAAACGGCAGAAGCAGATAGCAGGTCTCCTGAATGAGGAAATGAATGTCATTTTTCAACGTTTGGGATTGAATATGATAGATGGGGGCATGGTCTCTATCTCATCGGTAAAAGTGACACCAGATCTGCTTGAAGCAAGATTTTATCTCAGCCTGTACCAGGTGAAGGATGCCGAGGCCGCATTGAGGAAAATTGAAGACCGGCACCACGAGATCAAAAAAGAATTGACGGCTAAAGTGCGCCACCAGTTGAGAAGCATGCCGGTATTAAAATTCTTTAAGGATGATACACTGGACCATGTGTTTAAAATGGAAGAGTTATTTAAAAAAATTGAAGAGGAGAAGAAAGATAAAAACTGATTCGGATTTTTTCTTCAATAATTAACCTGTCAACTTTCAACTTGAATTTCCTTTTTGCCTGGCGGTATTTTAAAGCAAAAAAATCTACCAATGCTATTAATATCATTGCGTGGACAAGTATTACTGCCATAATTATTGGTACGGCAGCCCTGATCCTCGTATTAAGTGTTTTTAATGGATTTGAAGGGTTGGTAAAATCTCTTTATTCTTCCTTTTATACCGATTTAAAGATTTCGCCGGCGTCAGGAAAGGTGATGACAATTACCCCTGAGCAATTACAAAAACTGAAAAGGGTGGACGGTATCAAAAACTTTTCAATGGTGCTGGAAGAAAAAGCAATGATACAAAATGGCGATAACCAGACAGTGATCTACCTGAAAGGAGTTGATGAAAATTACAGGTATATAACAGGAGTTGCGGACCACCTGATAAATGGTACATATAATATAGGAACCGTAGAATCTCCAAGATTGATACTTGGCGCCGGGGTAGAAGATGCATTAGGAATTTATGCAGACAGGAATATTTTTTCATTGAAAGTGTATCTTCCAAGAAAAAGCGATTCTAAACAGATAGACCTGATGGAAGATATCAGCAGTGATACCATACAATCTTCTGCTGCTTTTCTTATTCAGCAGGATTTTGATAACAAATATGGTATTACCAACATTGATTTTGTGCGGAGAGCTCTCCGGTTGAATGAAAACGAGTATAGCGGGATTGAAATAGCAGTAAAAGACCCGGGTGAAGTTGCCGGGGTTGGGGAACAACTGGAGAAAATTTTCGGCGGCAGGTATCTTATCCAAAACAGGTATGAACAGAACAGGAGTCTATATTCTGTTATGAACATTGAGCGATGGATTGTATACGGGGTGCTTTGCCTGATATTGGTAGTAGCAGCTTTCAATATGATAGGAGCCTTAACCATGCTGGTATTGGAAAAGCAAAAGGATATTGGAGTGTTACATGCTTTGGGAGGTAACAGGAATTTTATTCAACGTATTTTTTTGAGTGAAGGATTGCTGTTGGCTTTGATTGGCGGGGGTATAGGAATGTTGCTGGCCCTAATAATCGCTACACTGCAAATTAAATATCATCTGATTCCCCTGCAGGGGGGCTCTTTCCTGATCGATTATTATCCTGTTAAACTGTACCTGAGAGATTTTCTATTGGTAGGAACTACTGTTTTTGTGATCGCATTTATTGCATCCTGGTTCCCTTCCAGAAAAGCTTCCAGGCAGGAATTTTCGCTAAGAAGTGAATAAAAACTGCCGTCAAAAAATCCATTATCGGGAATATCTTTCAGGCTTGATGACCAGGATCTTCAGGTTTTTCTCAATAATCACCCAGCGTTTCCGGTAGTTGAGCGAGGGCTTTGGCCAGTTGCTCGTCATTAGGAGCTATACCGTGCCATTCATGAGTACCTTCCATAAAGTCTACGCCTTTTCCCATTGATGTGTGCATCATTATGGCGATAGGTTTTCCCTGACCGGTCAACGATTTTGCCTTTTCCAGTGTGGCTACCACATCATCCATATCATTACCATTCATCTCGAGGGTGGTCCAGCCAAAAGCGGTAAATTTTTCCTTGATATTGCCGAGGTTCATCACTTTATCGGTGGGGCCATCAATCTGCTGGCCATTCCAGTCGATAGTAGAGATCAGGTTATCTACCTTATGATGAGCTGCAAATAATACGGCTTCCCAAATCTGGCCTTCATTCAGTTCCCCATCTCCATGAAGGGAGAATACAAGATTTTTTTCATTATTCAGTTTCTTCGTTAAAGCAGCACCAATAGCCACACTCATCCCTTGTCCAAGAGAGCCTGAGGCAATTCTTACACCGGGCAGATGTTCATGAGTTGCCGGGTGCCCCTGTAATCTTGTATTGATTTTACGGAAAGTAGCCAGCTCCTTTATATCAAAATAACCAGAACGGGCCAATGTCGAATAGAATAAAGGAGAAATATGGCCATTTGATAAAACAAAGACATCTTCATCTTTTGCATTCATATCAAATGAGGGATTATGTTTCATTATCTTGAAATACAGGGCAGTAAGAAAATCAGTACACCCAAGCGATCCACCGGGATGACCACTTTGAACACCATGCACCATTCTTACAATATCTCTTCTTATTTGGCTGGCGACAGCCGTTAGTTCGTTCATACTTAATAAAATAGGTTATTATTAAACTTTTTGTATCTTGCCGCCTCAAAGGCTAGGTTAGTTGCAAAAATGCATTCTTTTTTGATTCAAAATCCAACTGAATTAAATTAATCTGGCAATAAATTCATTATATCCTGTTAGTTACATTGAATTAATGCCAGAAACATTAAAAAAGTTGTGTAACATAAAAACCAAGAAGGTTAAAGCCTATTTTTGTACCATATAAAACTGCTTAGATGCTTGATATTTTATTGACAGCTTCAGTTTCTTTCATTATCACTTTCCTCGCAGTACCTGTAGTACTGGAGGTAGCAGAAAAAAAGAAACTGTTTGATATCCCAAACGAAAGAAAGGTTCATACCCGTTTGGTGGCATCATTAGGCGGAGTTGGCATTTTCGGCGGCTTTATACTCGCTTCACTTTTATCTATACAAGGGCATCTCAACTCTGAATTTCAATACTTTTTTGCAGCAGCGCTTGTTATTTTTTTCCTGGGTCTCAAAGATGACCTGATCATCTTATCTGCCAGTAAAAAATTTATCGGCCAGATCATCGCCGCATCAATATTAATTCACCTTGGTGATATAAGGCTGGATAGTATGTATGGCCTGCTGGGCTTTGAAAAATTACCCGAAGGCTTTGCCCTTGCCTTGTCTTATCTCACTATAATAGTTATTATAAATTCTTTTAACCTGATTGATGGGGTGGATGGACTTGCTGCCAGCCTCGGTATTCTCACCATGCTAATCTTTGGCAGTTATTTCTTTGCTATCGGCTACCAGGCATACGCCTTGCTGGCATTTGCAATGGCAGGAAGCTTGGGAGCATTTATGATCTTTAATCATCATCCTGCTAAAATCTTTATGGGAGATTCCGGTTCATTGATGATAGGCCTGATCAATGCCATCCTGGTGATTAAATTTATTAATGTGGCTAATGATCCCTTAGTTGCTATTCCTATTCCTTCTGCTGTTGCAATAGGGTTTGCTATTTTGATCGTTCCCTTGCTGGATACACTAAGGGTGTTCAGTATACGTATTCTTAATGGGGTTTCTCCTTTTACACCAGACAGGAATCATGTGCATCATCTGCTGCTGGACAGAGGCCTTGATCATGCGTCTGTGACTCTTACTTGTGTAAGCGTTAATATTGGTTTTATCATGATTGCCTGGTTTGGCAGGTATATGGGACCTAACTACCTTTTACTCACCATGCTTACACTTGCCTTTTCAGGACTGGCGTTCTTATACTATTACAAAAGACCAAAACGTACTATTCTTATTGCCAAAAGAGGCGAGGGTGTAGCTCAGCTAAAGACTGCATCCAAAGTAGTTACTCTTACAAAGGAGGCGCAGTCTGCGGTTGATTAAACTAAAAAAACTTTAAAGTGCCGGCAGAGAACTGATAAAGTGCTGCCGGCTTTTTTTTGAATACACTGCTTTCGTTAGATTTGCGTCCCGGCTTGATTTTTATACACCTTGCCGCGGAACATATTTTTAAACCGTTAAGTTATGTCAGAAGATATTGCATCAATTAACAGCGGGGCAGAAGATCACATGAAAAAAGCGATCAGCCACCTGGAAACCGAATTGGTAAAAATAAGGGCAGGAAAAGCAAATCCTCAAATGCTGGACGGGCTGATGGTTGATTATTATGGATCACCCATGCCTATCAACCAGGTTGCTAACATAAGTGTTATGGATGCCCGTACATTAAGTATACAGCCATGGGAAAAAAATATGTTGCAGCCAATCGAAAGGGCAATTATTGCTGCAAACATTGGCGTTACTCCACAAAATGATGGAGCATTAATCCGGCTTTTTTTACCCCCGCTGACGGAAGAAAGACGTAAAGAACTCGTTAAGAAATGCCAGGCAGAGGGAGAGCATTCTAAAGTAGCCATACGTAATATTCGCCGGGATGCGATAGAGCATATCAAAAAACTGCAGAAGAACGGCTTAAGTGAAGATGCTGCAAAAGATGCGGAAGCGGATGTACAGCAAATAACTGATAAATATATTGCCGCAGTAGAAAAACACCTGACTGCAAAAGAAAAGGAGATAATGTCTGTGTAAGAGATTTATTGTATTATTAGCTAAGCAACATCACCAGGTGTTGCTTTCTTTTTTTCTGGCCTGTTTGCAAGATAAACGCCAAACAGGATTATCAGCAAACAAATTATTTGAATCAGCGTAATTTTTTCGTTGTCCAGAAAACCCCATAAAAGCGCAATAAAGGGAATGCCATATGTAACCAATGATGCAAACAATCCTCCGGCTTTTTGAACCAATATGTAAAACAAAGCTGTCGCTATAGCACTTCCGAGTATACCAAGCCCGGCCGAAGCAGCTACTGCGTATTTTACATTCGAATCTGAAAAATCAAGTTGTGCAAAACCCTGCTGCCATAAAATAATCCCTGCCGGGATCGTCATAAAAGCCAGAGAGACGGTAGCAGCATGTATGGGATTCAATCCTTTGAGATAATGGCTGACCATGTTTACGTTAATACCATAAAGTAAAGTAGCTGCCAGTATCAAAAAAAGGTAGTTCAGATTATCAAAACTGATACTTCTTTCCCCCATCAAAACGGGGCTTATAGTAAGTAATACCAAACCAACAAAACCTGTAATAACTCCGACTATCTTTTGAGCTTTTATTTTGTCTTTAAAAAATAGTATCCCGATTATGACTACACAAATAGGTGTAAGAGAGTTAAGGATACCTCCAAGAGAACCATCAATTTTTGTCATGGCTGCCGCAAACAGGAAGGCTGGCAGCAGGTTGCCGATAACTGCACTTAATATTACCGTCTTCATCTTTTGACGGGGAATTTTGGAGAAATGGAAAAAGGCAAATGGTACAAACACTAACCCGGCTGAAAAAATCCGAAGAGCGGCGATCTGTGAGGCGCTCAGTGCCACAGTACTGTCCTTCATCAGCTTGAAAGAACTGCCCCATATAAAGCAAAGGATAACAAATATCAGCCAGCTAATAAATTTATTACTCATAAAGAGCGGCAAAGGTCATAAAACAGGATCATACAAGAGCAATTTTTTTATATTGCAGCTATATCAAAAAATTGTCAGTATGAGTAAGATCGAATTAAGTAAAATTGATACCCGGGCACCCAAAGACCTTGATAAGAAGGAAATAAAAGAGAAAACAGAGAAGATGCTAATAGAACTGGATGAGTTACAAAACCTGCTGTTTGCAGAAGGAAAACATTCAGTATTGGTGGTAATACAAGGAATGGATGGCAGCGGTAAGGATGGTGTTATCAGGAATGTATTAGGCAATATGAACCCGCAGGGGGTTTCTGTAAGATCTTATAAAGCACCTACCCCAGAAGAATTATCGCATGATTTTTTATGGAGGATACATCACTATGCCCCTCCAAAAGGGATGATCCAAATCTTTAATCGTTCACATTACGAAGATATCCTGGTTACCAGGGTGCATAAATGGTGCGATGACGAAACCGCCAATAAAAGAATGGAGGCGATAAATGATTTTGAAAAGCTATTGCAAAAGCATAATAGTACTCACATATTGAAAATTTATCTGCATGTCTCGCCTGAAGAACAACACGAAAGGCTCAGTGAACGAATGAAGGATCCTACTAAAATGTGGAAGTATAATGAAAAGGATTTTGAAGAGGCTAAGTTGTGGGATGTATATATGGGAATGTATGAGGATTGTTTTAATAACTGTAATACCCCTCCGTGGACGATTGTGCCGGCGGACCAGAACTGGTACAAAGAATATATTATTGCCTCAAAGCTTCAGGAATTACTAAAGGGATTGGATATGCAATTCCCCGGTTTGAAAAAATAACGATTGCAGTGGATAAGTAAATTTAAAAATCAGGCTGGTTTTTTTTCAAGCTGTACAAAAAAAAATATCTTGTAATATATTTTATCACTTAAACCAATTCGTTATGGGAATGCTTAAAGAATTTAAAGAGTTTGCCATGAAGGGCAACGTTATTGATCTGGCAGTAGGGGTGGTAATCGGCGCTGCTTTTGGCGCCATTGTCGGGGCTGTTGTCGACAATATTATCATGCCTGTTGTAGGGATGATCACCGGGGGCATCAATTTTGATGCATTATCGGTTAAGGTAGGAAATGCAGAATTGAAATATGGCCTAGCTATTTCAGCAGCGGTTAAATTTCTGGCTATTGCATTATTCTTATTTATGGTCATTAAAGCTGTCAATGCATCTAAGAAAAAAGAAGCTGCAGCCGCCCCTCCTCCGCCTCCAGAAGATATTACGCTGCTGCGTGAAATAAGAGATGCTTTAAAGAAGTGATTTTGGGGAAAACAGACGGGTTCACTGAGCCCCGTTTCCCTTATTTTTGTAAAGTCCTGTTGTTAAACAGGACTTTGTTTTTAATAGTTCACAAACTCTATTACAGTGCAGAATATATCGTACCAGATAAAATTACCACAGTTTGAAGGCCCTTTTGATCTCTTGCTTTTCTTTATCGAACGGGATGAACTGGATATCTACAATATCCCTATCACAGGGATCATCAATGATTTTCTTGATTATATACATAAAAGCGAGGAGCTGAATATTGAGCTCAGCAGTGAGTTTATCTTATTTATCTCTATCCTCATGCGTATAAAAGCAAAGATGCTCCTGCCCCGCAAAGAGCTGGATGCCCAGGGTAATGAGATAGATCCCCGACAGGAATTGATAAATAAGATACTTGAGTACAAAAGATTCAAAGAAGCATCTGCACAAATGGCTGAAATGGAAGCTATGCGTATGCTGATGGTGAAGAGAGGAAATATCCAGAAAGAACTTTCACAAATAGGTGAGGAAACAGGAGAAGGAACTGAGATACAGAATATCACTCTTTTCAAACTGATGCGGGCCTTTGAAAGGGCCATGCAGAAATACAGCGACCGTATCAATAAACCGGTGCATACTGTTGTGCAGTATAACTACACCATGGAGCAAAGCCGTGACCAAATGCTGAACCTTGCGAGGGAAGAAAAGACTGTTTCCTTTGAAAAAATATTTGAACGTTGTGAAAACAGGGTTCATGCTATTTTTCTTTTCTTATCCCTCCTGGAGCTGGTACAACAGAAGTTTATGAAGATCATGATTGGCGAAGGCAAGAATAATTTCATTATTGAATATAATGAACCTGAAAACCGGATTGCAGAATTAGAAGAACAAAACCAACAATAATTTTTTAACCTACCTCCTTTAAAGAGGCTAAACTATTACACATGAAAAGCTATTCAACTGCTAACTGGAAAGGGTCAGGTAAAGAAGGAAGCGGCACTTTGACCTCAAAATCAAAAGTACTTGAGAACACTTCTTATGATTTCAGGAGCCGTTTCGAAGATGGTACATATACAAACCCAGAAGAATTGGTTGCAGCTGCACATGCCGGTTGTTTTTCCATGAAACTGAGTTTTGTATTGGGTGCTGCTGGCTTTACACCAAATAACATTGACACAAAGTGTACGATCACATTGGAAAATGGAGTTATTATTTCAAGCCACCTGGAAGTAAAAGCAGCGGTACCCGGAATTGATGCAGCAAAATTTGCGGAAGCGGCGGCTGAAGCAAAAGCTAACTGCCCGATCAGTAAATTATTGAATACAGAGATAACTATGGAAGCCAGCCTGGCCTAGTTGTTATTTTTTCCATAGAAACCGGTCACTCATATATCCATAAGAGTACCGGTTTTTTTGATGTATTGATGATCGATTTTAGTTGTTGTAAAAAATCAGGCGATACAGTCGGGCAGCCATTACTCTGACAAATTTCATCTTTTACTTCTGTTTCCGGAACACAACTATGAGCATGTAATACCACGGTTCTTTCAAATGCATTGTTATTCGTACTGTCAAGTCCATGTAGTTTATAAGAATACCCCCATTTGCCAGTGTATGAATTGCCTATTTTATACTTGCCAAGTGAAGTGCAACCACTACCTATTACATTACTGTATTTTCTTCCTTCCAGCCAGTATTCAAAACAATTGCCATGAGCTACTAATCCTTGTGCCCGTACGGAATCTTTTTCCAGGTCATAAATAAAAAACCTGTTTTTACCTGAGGCAAGATTCATGTCAATAAGGAAGCAAATGTTCTCATTATATCCTTTGCGTTGAGTAAATAATTTAGCTTCAACCGCTTTTTGCTTTAATTCCCTATTTGATTTGTCAGCAACTGGTCCTTTCGTTTGTTTTATATGTCGGGACAAATTTCCTTTTTCTTTAGCTGACCCTGAAAGCCAGGAGGCGGCTATGGCCACGATAATAATAATAGGCAGGAAGCGGACAAGTTTCATATAACAGCGGTTTAGAAAAAGGAGACGCTAATAAACCCTAAATCCACAAAACTGATTTTCGTAGTGCTGTTAAAATTTTTTAAAGATCAGAATAGCAATAAGTTTCAAACCCATTCGGGTCAGGAAAACTATTGGTTAATGGGCTTTGAATGGTTGAAACGCTTCAATACCCTTGCAAGGAAGAACGAAGCGGGTATTTTCACTATAATACTTCAGACAGATTTTTAGTTTCCTATCACATTCATATAAGGAGTAAATGATGAGTTGATCGCCACACTGGCCCCTGCACTGGCGATATCAATTCCCATAATGCCTACTCCTGCTTCAGCGCTTCCCATTACATCAATCACCTGGTTATTGCCATCAAATTTAACGGCAACCTCCGCACCCACACCAATATCTACACCCGGAATATCCAATCCTGTACCTACTCCAACGGCCAGAGTAGTTTCCTGGGTCTTAAAATTTTTGCCATAACGAAAAGTAACACCTTCGCCGACCTCGAATCCAAATTCCTCACAGTTGAGATTGAGTCTCCCCACTACAAATGGAATATTGATATTGACCACGCATTTCCCATCCCGGAAAAACGGGTCGTTTGGATTTATTTGCTGAGGCGGTTGAGGGGGAACACATTTTGGTAGGCTCAGGCTGCCCGGGCTTAATGTATATGTTGTGATCTTATTAATAAATGTGACCGTATAGGCAGCACAGTCAGCTTTTCTTACTCTTGGATGAGGAGTTGTAAATGTTGAAAGGTAGACGGCATCGTTATACCATTTTATATCTTTCGGATAACTAATCGATTTATGCAAGTCGCCTGCAGCGGCCAATTCTCCAAATGTCTGATTATCTTCTTTTTCCATTGCAACACAATGCTGATACGTTACCTGCGGACAATTGCCCTGTTTTACACAAGCTTCAAAGCGGGGACGAAAACTTTCATCTATCGCAAAACGCCGCTGTTGCGAACGGGTCGTGATATCAGCGATCTTTTCAAAAATGGAAAAGTCAGCATCAGCTGAGCCCAGGTTCTGTATTATATACATCGCTTTCCTGGATAATGGTCCCGGTGTCCAGCCAATACCTTTTTCATATTTTTCTTTTTCGATTGGATCTGCCAGGATATTATCTAGTGAATTGTCCAAAATAACCTGGCTGTATTGCATGCTGATCTTCTGTACGATCTTTTTTACAGCTTCCTGTTCGGCATAAGTCTTCTCGGCTTCGCTCCAACTTCTGCAATTGGTTGCCGGGCCAAAACCGTTCGGCTGAAAGAATTCTTCTTTTTCAGGATTTACGGCTTCATCCTTTACCAGTTTTTTTGGATTGTCGGCGATGGCCATGTAAAATTCCATTCGCAGCTCACTGTATGCACCACGAAGTGAACGTTCCATGTAATTGGTCGCTTCTTCTTTGTTCCCTCTTGAGTAGGCTATGCATGAAGCGGTGGCATTTGCATCCGGATGCGTAACGCAGCTTTCAAAGACCCGGTTAAAATACTGCATCGCGGAATCCTTTTCTCCCAAACCTGCAAATGCCTGCCCGATATTATTTAATAAAGTACAATTCTTCGGCTCTTTTGGCAATACATGTTTAAGAACGGGCATCGCTTTCTCCTGCATACACAAAAGATTCAGTATGGCCCCGCAATTATTGAGGGTAACATCTTTTGGATCCTTAGATCCTGCATAGGTAAGCAGAAGAATAGATTCTACGGGGGCACCATTATACCAGGCCCCTGCGCCGGTAAAAGCGATCTTATCAATATTGTCGCCGAACTGTGCAATGATCTCCATCGCATGTTTTACCGGAGGTTGTGGAAACTTTTTCTTCAGGTCTGCATGTAATGTTGACAGAAAGGACATTACCTCTTGTTTGGTCAGAGTGTGTTTTGGCAATGCATTTAATAATGCGGTTTTCCTGGCGGGAAATTCAGATGGAGGTGCGCAGACAACACTTGCATATTGACTTTCCTGAAGTTCTTCAACATGTTGAGAAAAAACAGACGAAGTTGATACGAGGATAAAGAAGCTTAAAAAAATCTGACGCATGGCTGAATATTTTAAACATTATTAAATATTCATTCATGGGGTATGAAATGGCTAAGGCTGGTACGGGTAACAATAATAGACAAGATGATTCCGGCTGAGAAATAATAATGGGAAGATACAGTATTTAAAAAGAAAAAATCATTTCGCCGGCAAATGATGTTTCTCATATTTGGATCTACCGTTTGTTGAAATAAAAAAACCCAGCGAAAAATTGCCGGGTTTAACTTATACTAAAGATTATTTTACTCCATTAATGTTTTTACTATAATTCTTTCCTGCATCATTTCCCTGACTGCATCTGCAATACCCTGAGAATCATAACCGCATTCACGATGCAATTCCTTGGGTGTTCCATGTTCTACCAACCTGTCAGGGATGCCAAGTATCCATATATCATTTTTATAGCCATGCTCTGCCATGAACTCTAATATCGCACTGCCAAAACCACCTTCGACAGTGCCGTCCTCAACTGTAATCAGTTTAGGATATTGCTGACAAACCTCATGCAGTAATGACTCATCTAATGGTTTGGCAAACTGCATATCATAATGACCTGGATTAAGACCATCATTTTTCAGATCACGGATCGCTGCTGCTGCGAAATTTCCCGGGTGTCCGAAAGAAAGAATAGCAATATCTTTTCCTTCTTTTAATTTTCTTCCTTTACCAATCTCTACTTCCCTCATTTCGGTCCTCCATTCTGGCATTACACCTTCCCCTCTCGGGTAACGAATCACAAAAGGAGATGTGGTAGATTCCAGTTGCGCTGTGTACATAAGATTTCGCAATTCACTTTCATTCATTGGTGCGCTGATGATCATATTGGGAATGCAGCGGAAATAAGCAATATCATAACAGCCATGATGGGTAGGTCCGTCATCACCTACCACACCAGCCCTGTCAAGACAAAATATGACGGGTAATTTCTGGATAGCCACATCATGTACCACCTGGTCATAGGCCCGTTGCATGAAAGACGAGTAAATATTACAAAAGACTTTCAATCCTTGTGTGGCCATGCCGGCACTTACAGTAACGGCATGCTGTTCTGCGATACCCACATCAAATGCCCTGTCCGGCATTTTATCCATCATAAACTTTAATGATGAACCTGAAGGCATGGCGGGGGTGATGCCAAATATCTTATCATTTTTTTCTGCTAATTCGATAATAGTATGACCAAATACATCCTGGTATTTGGGCGGTTGAGGCAGATCGAATTTCTTTTTTTGAATTTCCCCGGTCATTTTATCGAACAGACCTGGTGCATGCCATTTAGTTTGATCTTTTTCTGCCAGGGCATAGCCTTTACCTTTTGTGGTAATAATATGCAGGATCTTTGGTCCGGGGATCTCTCTAAGGTCCCGCAGCGTATCCACCAGCTTGGCAACATTATGACCATCAATAGGACCAAAATATCTAAGGTTAAGTGCTTCAAATAAATTAGCGCTGCTGCTTACCATTCCTTTCATCCCTTCTGCCAGTTTGTGCGCCATAGCACGGGTAAAATTTTTACCAACCGGCAATTTGCCCATTAGTTTCCACACATCATCTTTTACCTTATTATACGTAGGAGAGGTGGTTATATCCGTGAGATATTCTTTTAAAGCGCCTACATTGGGGTCGATGCCAATGCCATTATCATTCAAAATTATCAGCATATCTGCATCAGCTACACCTGCATGGTTCATTCCCTCAAAAGCAAGACCTGCTGTCATAGAACCATCACCAATAACTGCCACCACTTTCCTGTTTTTCTCTCCTTTGTATTTGGCAGCCATTGCCATTCCAAGCGCAGCAGAAATAGAAGTAGAAGAATGACCTACGCCGAAAGTATCATACTCGCTTTCACTTCTTTTTGGGAAGCCACTTAGTCCTTTGTATTTTCTGTTGCTCGGAAAATCGTCCCTGCGGCCGGTCAGTATTTTATGACCATAAGCCTGGTGTCCCACATCCCACACCAATTGATCATACGGAGTGTTATATACATAGTGAAGTGCGGTGGTTAATTCCACCACCCCGAGGCTGGCACCAAAATGGCCACCGTGAACACTGACGACATCGATAATATATTGACGTAATTCATCACAGACCTGGTGTAACTTTTCACGGGGTAATTTTTTTAAATCGGCCGGAGAATCAATCGTTTGTAATAGTGGTCCTGGTGTGATCTGCATGCAGGGATTTTAAAGCTGTAAAATTAATACTTTATATGAATGATGCCAGTAAATGGCATTATTTAACAAAATCCACCCGAAAAGGTTTTCAATCGATTGATTTCCATTTACAGCCCTTATTTGCCACTAATATAAAGATAGGGGTACAGGGGTATGGTAAACTTTAATTTTGCTGGTATATTTATGGCAACAATGTCGAAAAATAAACTTTACTGGATATTGCAGGTAGGCGGTTGGGGGCTTGTAGGCCTTGTTATGTTGCTTTTTGCACATATTTATGATGTACAGATACATACCGACGTCCTTTTAAAAAGAATCACCATTGTTTTTTTTGCAGGCATTATCACTACTCATGCATTAAGGACAGTTATCAAATGGAGTGGCTGGATGTTATTACCGGTGGAAAAAGCATTACCAAGGTTACTGGT
The DNA here is from genome assembly GCA_016786885.1 of Chitinophagaceae bacterium. Lineage (GTDB taxonomy): Bacteria > Bacteroidota > Bacteroidia > Chitinophagales > Chitinophagaceae > JJ008. The sequence goes on from JAEUVO010000079.1 coordinate 36,275, forward strand.
TGCCGTTCTTTTTACTTCCGTTTTATTTAGTGTGCTTATTCTTGGTTCTATTGAAATATTCAACCTCAGTACTGAATCAAAACAGCAAATTTCTTTTTTTCAAAAAGTGCTTGGCTCTACAATTGATAATGGTCTTTTTATTTTTCCCTGGTTGATGATTTATTATTTCTATCACTATTATAATAAAAGCCGCCGCCAGCAATTGGATACACTAAAGCTGGAATCGCTGGTAAAAGAATTGGAGCTAAAAACAATAAAAGCTCATATCAACCCGCATTTTATTTTCAATTCACTCAACAGTATCCGGGCATTGGTAGATGAAAATCCTCAACGGGCAAGAAAAGCTGTAACAGAGCTTAGCAATATTTTGCGCAGTAGTATGCAGACAGAGAAAATGGAAACGGTGCCGCTGGAGAAAGAATTACATATCATCAAAGACTACCTTGCCCTGGAGAATATGCGGTTTGAAGACAGGCTGAAAGTAGTATATGAAATTGATGAGGATACTTTGGATCAGCCAGTACCGCCGATGATGTTGCAGACATTGGTAGAAAATGCAATCAAGCATGGTATCAGCAAACAAATAAACGGGGGAGTGATAAAAGTGGTATCTGATTTTAAAGAGAATTATCATGAACTCGTAGTACAAAATACAGGACAATTGAACGGTTCCGTTAATACTGAAGGTTTTGGCCTTTCCAGCACTACTAACCGGTTAAACTTATTATATGGGGATAAGGCCCGCTTCGAAATAAAACAGATCAATGGTTCTTTGGTAGAAGCGAGGGTATTGATACCAGTTGAAATTCATTAAACACACCATCGATGAAAGCAATCATTATTGATGACGAACGCCTTGCCAGGCTTGAATTAAGGAAACTGTTGCAAGAATTTCCTGAGATAGAAGTAATTGATGAGGCCGTTAATGCAGAGGAAGCTATTTCCAAGATTGAAACAGCTCAGCCTGACCTGATCTTTCTTGATATACAAATGCCGGGTAAGACCGGATTTGATATGCTGGCTGAATTGGACAAGACACCTCATGTGATCTTTACAACAGCCCATCATGAATTTGCATTGAAAGCTTTTGAAGTAAATGCATTGGATTACCTGATGAAACCGGTAGAGCCTAAACGGCTGGCTGATGCCATTCAAAAGTTACAGTTGTCTGAAAGTAAGGAGGTGAGAACGGAAACAGAGTATGTTAATAACAGTATACTGACGGAAAATGACCAGGTGTTTGTGAAGGATGGAGAAAGATGCTGGTTTGTGAAACTAAGCGATATACGATTATTTGAAAGTGTAGGGAACTATGCCAAAGTATTTTTTGGCACCAACAAACCATTAATTTTAAAATCATTGAATGCACTGGAAGAAAGGCTGGATGAAAAAACTTTTTTCCGGGCTAACCGTAAACATATTGTGAACCTGCGGATGATAGAAAAGATTGAACCTTATTTTAACGGAGGCCTCTTACTTGATCTGAAAGGTGGTGAAAAGATAGAGGTAAGCCGCCGGCAAACAGTTAAGTTTAAAGAAATGATGAGTTTATAAACTCATCATTTCTTTATGAAAATAAATTCTCCTCCTTCGTCTCCGGTATTTTTAATCGCTGCATACTGCGGCAGATTGTCTGAATTGCTGAGAATAGCTTTATAGAACCCATCAAAAAGTTCTTTTGCGCTGACAAACTTCTCATTGTTGTCCATCAATGACTTTTTCAGGTAAAAAATAAATTTGCTGTTGTCTGGTACTGGTTCCAGGTTACCACTGGCCATTACTTTGCGGCTGGTTACTGCATATTGCTTTTTTACTTCTTTGGATGCATCAGGAGGCAGTGCCCGGGTAAAGGCACCACTGAAGCAGGCGTCGGCTATCAGCAAAATATGTTTGGCATTGCTTCTCTTTATCGCCTTATTAATATCGTCGGCAGAGATATAGCTTGCATTCAAACCCTTTTTCGCAGAAGAAGGAATCCAATAGCCATCTACATCGCCAAACTTGTCTTTTTCTGCAATGCCGTGTCCTGCATAAAAGATGATCAGGTTATCATTTTCGCTAAGTGAATTGCAGCGTTGAACAATGGCTTGCATGATCTCTTCCCTGCTACGGTTGAACAATGTGTCAATATTATCAGCACTGAAAGTGTACCTGCTTTCCAGGATAGATTTTAATTCCCTGGCATCTTTCACAGGATTTTTCAGATCAGGGATAGCGTCATCATCATAATCCTTAGCTGCAATTAAGATAGCATAGAATTTTGGTGCAGGGCCAGACGTAATGGGAGCAGTAGGAGATGGTTTTTCCGGTTTTAGTCCACGGTTTTCTATACTTACTCCATTTACAGTAAAGGTCTGGTTGCTGGTATTACCTTGTTTATCCGTTGCCGAAATCACCAGAGCATTAGCTCCGGCCTTTAGCGGAATATTAGCTATGAATAACCCGTCTTCCTCCACTTTATCGATCAGGATACCATTAATCTTTACCTCAGCAATACCGGAAATATCTTTGACATTGCCAACGATGGTGGTTTTAGTATTCTCTGCTACAATATCGATACTGGAAGATGGTGCCGGATTTTTTAAGGAGATAACCGGTGGTGTTTTATCAGCTGTTACAGCATCAGCCTGTTTTTGTTGTAATCGCTCCAGTGCTCCTTCCAGATCTGGCTGGTTGGCATCTATTACCAGTGATTGTTCGTACAGGGAAGTGGCTTCCGTAACTTCTCCCAGTTGTTCCAGGATATAGCCGTACAGAAACAGAATATCAACATATGATCTTTTGGTTTCTTCTTTTATCTCTGTACCATATTCCTGGGAAGCCATGTCAAGGCTGTTCCAGGCGTCTTCCAGTTTACCAGATATAACCTGGGCAACTGCTGTAATAAAATGATTGTAGAATTTATACTTTGGTGTTTCCAGGTAAGTGGTGAATCTTTTCTGCCTGTACTGATCGTAATAAGATTCTGCTTCCTGCATCCGGTTCAGCCGAACCAGTGGGGAAATAATATTAATATATGCTACACTATAGTTAGGATCTTTTGAAAGGCAGGTTTGATAGTCTTGTACCGATAATTCATAAGCCCCATAGGTATTATAAAAATACCCCCTGTTGTTATAATAGCCGACTGTGGCAGGAGAAAGACTTATTGCTTTTGTAATATCCATTAATGCTGAATCGGGTTCATTGACCTTGAAATAAGCATGGTACCTGTTGGAATAGGTAATAGCATTATTGGGATCATAAAGCAGGCTCATAGAAAGATCCCGGATAGCATGCTCAGGATAGTTTAGCTGTCCATAAGCAAATCCCCGGTTGGCATAAGCCCAGGCGTATTGGGGATCAAGTCGTATGGCTTCTGAGTAGTCCTCTATGGCTAAATCAAATTGGTTTTTCCGGGTATAGGCATATCCCCGGTTGGCCCAGGCAAATTGATTGCCCGGCTGCAGGCTGATGCAGGTATTGCAATCTGCTATAGCCCTGTCGGGTTCATTCTTTGCTATGTAGGAACTGCCCCGCCACAGGTAAGCATAAACATAATTTGGATCCAGGTTAATGGCCATGGTATACTGGATGATGGCCTGGTCATAATTCCTGTTTCGGTAAAACTCATCACCCTTATTACAGTAGGACTTTGCATCCTGCCCGGACGCTACGAAGAAGCCAATAATGAATATGACAGAAAAAAAGGACTTATAAACAAAAGGATAGAGCCGCATACAACCTGTTTAATGAGTAATAAAAACCAGCGTTAATTTTTCAAGGGGGCCTGCGGATAGAATAGCATCTGTTTCCATTCCTAATATACTGGGATTATTGGTCACTTACAAATATTAAAAATATCCGTATCGGTAAAGACCTATGACCTGCTCCAAAACATGAACAGATATAGCATCCCAATGCCCTGGACTATTTGAACGGTATACAATATCAGTATCATTTCTATAGATTTGGACTTCAATAATGTAACTAATGAAAAAGCCGATGAAGTCGTTGCTGATTGTTTCAGTACTGTTTTTTTTATTGTTGACCGGGTGCAAAACTCCCGGGAATTCGCAAAGTTTACCCGGGGATATAGATAAGGTCATAACGGTTTCTGAAGTGGAACGGATTGAGAAGGTGCTGGCTGCCGATGAAATGAGGGGACGAAGGGCTTTTACTCCGGATATTGACAGGGCTGCTGATTTTATTGCCGCCGAATTCAAAGCCGCCGGGTTACAGCCACTCCATAACAGCGACGGTTTCCGCCAGGAATTTGCTATGGTGAGGACAAAGCACCTGTCATCGGCAGGGAATTTTGACGGAGTTTCTCTTGAAGCAAAGAATATAATTGCCGTTACTTCTCAAGCTCAACTGAAGATAGACCAGGCTTCAGGATATGAAAAGGTTTTTATAAAAGCAGGAGCAAATCTACAGGCAGAAGCAAGAAAACTGATCAGGTCAAATAAAAACCTGCTGGTATTGGTAGATAAAAGTTATGCGAATAGTTTTGGAAACCTGGCCAGATTAAAGTCGTCGATGTTTAAATCAGTTTACAATGTGGTATTTGTTTTGTCGGATACCGACCCGGCTGCCTACCAGGTAGAGTTCTCTCATGAGATAACAGAACAAAAGCTGGCAAATGTAGTGGGTGTATTACCGGGCAAGAGCAGGAAAGAGGAGTATGTCATTTTTTCGGGGCATTATGATCATCTTGGGGTGGGTAAACCTGTCAATGGTGATTCCATATATAATGGTGCCAACGATGATGCAGCTGGTATAACAGGTGTGATAATGCTGGCCAACTATTTTAAAACAGTAAAGGATAACGAGAGAACAATTGTTTTTGCAGCCTTTACAGCAGAAGAAGTGGGGGGCTTTGGGTCGCAATATTTTTCCCGGCAAATGAATCCTGACAAGGTGATGGCGATGTTCAATATTGAGATGATCGGTACGGAAAGCAAGTGGGGCAAGAATTCAGCATACATAACCGGTTACGAAAAGACAAATATGGGTGAAATACTGGCGAAGGATCTAAAAGGGACTGCTTTTACTTTTTATCCTGATCCTTATCCGCAGCAGCAATTATTTTACCGGTCTGATAATGCTACGTTAGCAAGACTGGGTGTGCCGGCGCATACTATCTCTACTTCTAAGATGGATGTGGAACCGCATTACCATAAACTAACTGATCATATTGAAACACTTGACTTAGTGAATATGACGGAAGTAATAAAAGCTATTGCACTCAGTTCAAAAAGTATTATTGCAGGAAAAGAAACACCAATAAGGGTGAAGGTGGAAGAGCTGAGGTAGCTTTTATTGCCTCACCATGGGATCTTCATTAGCACTCATCCGCAATACAGCCGGGCTTTGATTTTTTATATCATATTCTGTTCCCAGGAAAGCAATTTTTATTTTTCTTCCATCGCTGTAATTGAAAGTGATTGTATAATCTTTTACTTCATAAGTGCCGGAACCGGGATTAAGCGCCGGGTTGATGCATTCATTGTATTCATGATACAAAACTTTTACAGCCCCGTTATCAGTAAATCGTCCATCAGCCGTAAAACTGATGACAGGAATTTTTCCATACGCTTCACTCATTACATAAGTACCATTGAATCTTGCACCATCCACCGGGGATAGTGAATAAAACTTATGGTCAGTCTGGTTGGCAGTGATGATGAGTGTATTTCCTTCCATTCGCAGTGGAATATCGGCATAAGGCATTTTCAGCACCCCTCTTCCGTTACTGAAGCTGTAAGTTCCCCAATCCCGGTGATATAGTTCCGGTGGTATTCTTGTATCTAACCCATCTAAACCTTCTGAATAAAACTTAGACCCGAAGTATGCCTGGCCATTGGATAAGAAAATGGGTGAATAAACATTATAACGCAAACCTGATGATGCCGATGTCTGCATGGAAATACCCTGCCATACACCCATAATGCCGCCACCATCAGTTGTGCCGGACGACAGTAAAGGCTCCGACCCGTCCGTAAACTGCAGGGAGAATAAAAAATTATTAATCGCAGTTTTGTATGGCTGCCGGTCATCTGCATAAAAAGAAGACATGCTGCAGCTCCTGTTGATGGTTCTTGATTTTAAAACCGCCACTCGTTCAAAACGATTGTTGATTTTAATAACAAATAAATCCAGTCCGTATTCAGGAGGATAATCGCCTCCACCGATTCGTACGCCGCCATTGCAGCGGATATACTCCCAGCCCCGGAAAGATTGTTTCGCCTGCTCCTTTTTATAATTGCCTTCCCCGAGGTAATTCATTTTTGTGCCGTTGTACATAGCTGCTGCTTCATCAAAACTTTGCTGTAATGCCTGTTCTAAGCTACCGCCAAAATTCAATGGTTGCATTATCTGCATGGCCAGATGTTCACCTTGTGGTAAATCCAATGGTTTAAAAACAACACCGTCCTGAAATTGCTGATGGCTCCATCCCACAGGCGGAGAGTATGTCATCAATCCAAATTTCGCTGAGCCGGCATTATTTGCCTTCACCGGAACATTGTTAATGGTATTGCTGCTCACTGTTGGCGATTTTGTTTTATCCAAATCAATTGATTCTAAAAAAGTGGTCATTTGCGGCAAGTAAGCTTCGTCATTCAGGCTGCTGCGTATGCTTACTGATTTTCCATGGCCGCTGATGACTGTTAAAAAAATATATACATCGGCGCCATCCACTTTGGCAGGGGCTGCAGCGGCCACAATCTCCCAACCATCGGCTGTGCTTTGTGTTTCTGGTTTTGGAGATTCTTCAACTTTGTACGGCGTTGCCACTAATTCATTCCATTCACGGGTAAAATCTTTTTGAGCATCACCGGTACTCAGTTTGCTTGCAAACATGGCTATAATACAAAAGCCGCCATTGCTTTTATTCACATTCATATAATTCATCACACCGGGCTTGGCATCTTTGCTCCAGTTTTTGGGAGGAGTATAGGTTACAATGTCAAATGTTTCTGTTTGGGCGGAAACCTGCAGATACATTGCTGCCATGAAAACAGAAAGCACAAGAGTGCGACGCAAGGAACGATGCCATGAAATACCGCAGCTGGTAAATATAAATCTCAGACTATTTGTATTATTCTGCTTCTTCATATTGACTTGTTTTAGGATTCCATTCATGTTTACAAAAGGTAGTTACTATTCCATCAGCGGAAAGCTTCCGGATATAACTATTATTTGAATTGCTGCGGTCTATGATATATAAGTTGCCATTTCTGTCGAAAGCAATAGCGTTTGGAGAGTCAAAACGGGCCATCAATGCTTTGCCATCTGCATAACCGGGCTCTGCAGCACCTGCCGGATTGCCTGAAAAATTAAATTTACCGGTGCCTGCCACCGTCGTTACTTTATTGTTGGCGATTTTTATAATTCGATTCAGCCTTGAATCGGAAATATAGATATCGCCGTTTTTTGCAATAGCCATTCCACTGGGGTTGGTAAGTACAGCGGATGATACCGGGCCTTCTTTATACACGGAATTAAAAATTGTTTTATCGCATTGGCCTGCCAGAGTAGTAATGATACCTGACGGCGAAATTTTTTTAATGCAATGGCTTACGCTGGCATTCACATACAGATTGCCGGCTGCATCGCAGGCCATACCACGGGGATAATGTAAACGAAGCACACTATCATTGCCATTTTTTATTGTTGTTACCATACCCTCTGCACTAATTTTCCGGATAACATAATATCCGCTGCTACCCTGGTTATTGGTCCACTCATTATCTGTAACATAAATAGTTCCATTATTATCTATGGCTATATTTTCAAGATTTACAAAAGTTGCAGTTAAACGGTCTCCATCCTTATACCCTGCATTTCTTGTTCCTGCAATAGTGGTAACAACAGCATCAGGTGTTATCTTGCGGATGCAAGGCCCATCGGCCACATATAAATTATCTGCTGCATCAATGGCAATGCCTTCGGCGTCATTAAACCCGGCCTGATTTGCTTTTCCATCTTTTCCCATTCGGGCACCACCGGCAAACAGTTCTGCTTTTCCAGCGGGAGAAATTTTTATTATTTTATTATTTCTGCCGGTTACAAACAGATTGCCTTTACTGTCTGCAACAATGCCGAAAGAAGCGGCGAAGGCTCCGGTAAGTTTGGGGGTTTGGGCAGTCATTTTATTTGCCGGCAAAAGAAAAGCAAGTAGAACCAGCCGAAAAAGAAATATTTTTTTCATACAATTTTTTTAACCGGTTTTATAAACTTTAATATTCTGTTTAAGGGTACTTCAGTGTTTTATTTAAGTATTCCTTTTAAGGGCCCTTCATTAAAATCCCAGCCGGAGTTTATGCCAAACTTAGAACCGATACCCACACTTTCTTTTATAACACCGGTGATATGTCCGGTAGTCTTTACTTCATTTTCCAATCCGACATCTGATATGCCATTGTTTCCGTCAAAGGTTATAAAAACTGATTCTGCGGCTTTTACGCCAACCATTGCTTTTACCGGACCAGCTTTTATGCCCAGCTCAAATTTTACCCCAATGCCAACACTGAGCGTTGACTTTTTTGTTTTAAAATCTTTTTCAAATTCAAATATTACTCCTTCGCCTGCACGAATAGAGAATTTTTCGCAGTTGAGTTGTATTTTACCTATACCAATACCCAGCTCCACATCAATGGGACAATCATACTCTTTGATGGAATTACTTTCTTTGGTAAGAGTCGCGGATTTAAATTCGCAAGGCTTAATTATTTTCGTCTGACAAATTCCACCCATCATTTCCATGTATTTCATAATAAATGCATAGTACTGCATCCTGAAATTATCTTTGCTTACCGGGTTGAGGCTGAGGTAGTGCCAGTAAACTAATTCATCAAAATAAGTATTGTATATAAGTTTTCCTTTTTTTTGCATCTCTTCTGTGAGGTATGCAAATTTTGGCAGGTAAGTATTCGCCAGTTCATCTTTTGCTGCGCAAATCTCTTCATCTGTGGCACAGTTTGCATGTGAAGCCCCTTCACCGGAGGGACATCGCAGAGCAAAGGCACCCATCATTTCCTGATGCTTTCGTTGGTATTCTTTTTCTACCGCTGCCATATCTGATGTGAATACTTTTAAAGTTTTGTTGTGAAACTCACTGAGTTCCTTTTTGTATTCATCCAGTACTTCTCCTGCCATTATCTGGCACTGTTCATAAAATGGGTTTGCTATAAATTCATACTTATTTAATTTCCGTCCAACGCCACCGGCATTCATTATTTCCATCCCTTTCTGCATTTGTTTTTGAGCCAGTTCCCCATACATAGCACCGTACTTTTGTCCCTGCAGTGCTATCATTTTTCTAAATGCATTATGTTCTGCATCTGACCGTACTGCATCGTTTGTACTGATGCATTGAGACGGCAAATCATATTTGAACTGATTAAAGTATTCAGGCAGTTTTATACGGGGTCTTACGAGGTTAGCAATTCTTCTTCCTTTTTTTAATTTCCGGAGTTTTAAGTCAACCGTTTTGCTATAACCGCTTTTAATTGATTTTTCAAAATACTCTACAGCTTTTTCCGTATGCCCTCTTGATTCTTCAATAAACCCAGCGGTGCCGCATGCTTCGGGATGTTCCGGTTCTATTCTCATACAACGACCGAGGTAAACCATCGCTGTATCCAATTCTCCCAAACCAGCATATGCCTGGCCCATGTTATTTAATAACATACTGTTGTTGGGAAAAGATTGTAAAACATATTTCAAAATGGGAATAGCTTTTTGTTCAATGCCCGCCATATTCAGCAAGGCTGCACAATTGTTAAGTAATAAGCCATTATCGGGATTATTGGCTGATGCTTTTATCATTAACAGCAGAGCTTCTTCCTGGTAATTGCTGTACCAGCCTGTTACGGCTGCATCACCCATTTTATCTCCATCGTTTTTATATTTTGCAGCAATTTTCTGAACGGAGGTGGCCACACCCGGAGTAAATTTTTTTGAAAGCTGATTAAATAAATCATTTAAAAAATTGACCAGTTCTGTTTCGGTAAATACTTTTTTAGGAATGGAAGCAAGCAACGTGGTATTCTTTGAAGGAAATTTCCAGTTGTCAACATTTCCATAGGCGCCTGGGTCAGTATAAGAAGATACACCCGGCTTGTTAGGGCTATTTTTTGTGGCTCCGGCTATCTGTTTTTGTTGCTCCCCTGCATCCTTCAGTGCTTTATTCACCATCGTATCGCCGCCATATTTTTTCATTAGTGCATTAGCATCCTTCATCATTTTATCTATTTCAGCCTGGGTAGGTGCCTGGGCAAATAAAAATTGTGCCGAAATAAAAAACAGGAAGATGATGAAGAATATTTTTTTCATATTGAATTATTATTGTGTATCTGTTGCTTTTGTTCCGGCACTATTGAGAAATTCAATATTGGTGAACTTGATTTTTATCTCATCGTATCCATTTCTACTAATAATCACCTTGGCTTTATCGTTTTCTTCCACCGGGTCAAATACCTGTTTGTAACTGATGATAGATGCACCGCTGAGTTTGAGGGTGTAGTTTAAGGCAGCCTTGCCCGTACTGCTCGTACCAATAGTAGTATGAGACCAGGCAGTGATACTAAAAACCATGTTTTGTTTGTTAATAAAAGCATTTAATAGCGGGATAAACATCGGACACCCGGAATGAAACTGGATGGTAATGGGGTCGTAACTGTTTTTTCTGCCGAGGAGATTATTGGCGCCCATTTCCAGTTTATATAATTCGGTCTCCTCCAGGTTAGTGTTTATTTTATTATCGCCGGGTAATTTTACACCATCTGCCCAAACAGACATCCACATGAAAACTATATCGCCATAAACTGCATTTGTGTTTTGAGTTGCTATCAATTCCGGAATCTGCATTGAAGTGCGGGGCGGTGTTATTTGTGGATTGACACTGCCGCTCCCTTCGAGAGAAATATTATATGTCACCCTTGCAAATAATGGTTTTTGATTCTTGTTACTGAATGACCATTTTCCTGCTGCAGCATTGTACTCTGTCTTTATTTCATCCCGGTTGGTGATTCCTCCCTGTGAATTGGGATCCCACCTGGGAAAGGAAGAGAACTTTGCGCCGGGGTTATTATTCAATGAAGGGTGATCGATCAACGCTGAACCATCTGCCTGTATATCCTCTTTTCTGAAAGAGTATAGAAAATGCTTTTCATCAGGGTTTGTAAAATAGGTAACTGTAAATTTTGAACCAACCGGTATAGGCCTGCTATCCAGGTTGAAGATGTGCCACTTTTCTTTAAAATAGTAAGCACCGACTGGATGCTGGTTAATGGTTACCCCTTTCTCTGAAACGGGAATTGCAAAAATGATTGCAGAGCCATTATTATTTAACTCAGCAACATCAAGTATCGTACAATCATAGTTACAGGAAATATTTTCTTTTGTAGCAACATGGGTGAGCTGTTGCTGGCCAAAACTGCTTAATACAATTATCATGAACAAGGCAAGCAATGTTCTCTTATAAAACATATAGTGTTTCATTTAAGGAATTTTACTGGTTTAAAAGTTTTACCCCCACCGTCAATGGATAAGTCAGTGTTTCCCCGGTGCATTTGTTTTTCATCTTAATGCTGCAAATAATCCTTTCCATACCAGCGTTAAAAAAGACCTGCCATTTAGCTGCGGTGCTGTTGGTGTAGCCGGGTATTACATTCAGCGTTGTCATATACGCTTCTTGTACTACTTCAAAATTGTCGGCACCTGCTCCTATAATATTCAGTTGAAAGCCATTCCCGCCATTGCTTCCTGGAAAAACATCTATTACCATTTGTCCTGAGGCAACGAAATAAATCTGGTCGGCGGTGGCTTTGCACCTGCCTTGTTGTTTGGGTATTTGTGCAAGGGAATTACTGGTAAAACCAGCAATAAAAAAACAAATAAGTGCAATTAGTTTAACTGCCATTGCTGAATGTTTAATAAACTGTTTCATATTGTTTAAGTTTTATTGTTTAATTTTTTTTTAAGCTTAGCTGTCAGTTTGTTGATTCAAATGTAGCTGTACCAAATATGCTGTCTATCACCCGAAAGAGTGATTCGGTCAGCCTCTGGTAAGAATCACCCGAAACTGGTATTTTAAAAGGATTGTTTGATTTTTTGAAAGAGAATGTGAACCTTTATAAGGAATACTATCCATGATTTCATTTAAACCATATTTAATTGCTTCGGGTCTGCTGATGTTGTTTGTAGCCAATTGTCTGAGGGCGCAGAACATTCCGGATAGTTTACTTCAAAAACTTGCCTCCTCATCCAATGATTCTGCCAAAGGAATTACCCTGTTGGAAATTGGTGAATCTATTGAACAAACAACACCGGAAAAAAGTATGGATTATTACAGGCAGGCATTAGTAACCGGCCAACGGATAAAAAATAACCGGGTCATTTTATCATCTTATTATGATATTGGGGTTTGCTATATCAACCTGAACAAAATGGACAGCTCTATCAGTTTTCTTGAAGCAGCTATTCCTTTTGCCCGGTTATTAAATGATACGTTGAGTGAAGCAAAGCTTTTGGGAAATATTGGAAATGCCTGGCTCCATAAAAAAGACCGGGCCACGGCTATTGAATACTATTTACGGTCAGCAAGAATTTGGGAAACCTGCAGTGACCAGCGATACCTGACCATGCTCTATTCCAATATCAATGCATTATTGGATGAGCAGAAGGAACACAACAGGGCGCTGGAATTTGGGAACAAGGCTATAGCCCTCGCCAAAAAGATTGGTGATAATTATTCATTGGTGAACGGGCTGGTTAATCTTTCCACCACTTACAGCCATCTTGGCCAGCATGAAAAAGAGTATGAACTGCTAGTGCAGGCTTTACCACTTGCAAAAAAGAATGAAGACCTTGACCAGATTGCAACGACATATCACAATATGGGAGATTATTTTTTCAAGAAGGAAAAATTTTCGGCTGCACTGGAAAAATACCTGGAGTCGCTCAACTATGTAAAACAAATGGGCAACAAATATCATCTGTGTGAGATAAGTACTGTGCTTGCACTGGCTTATCATAAACTCAATCAAGACAGCAAGGCACTGCAGTATATTCAACAGGCGGAGCAATTAGCAGATGAGGTGGGGGTAAGAACCAAGCTGAAAGAGATATACCTTACAAGGGCGGAGATAGAACAAAAGGCGGGTAATTATAAACTGGCCAGCGAGTATTATTCAAAAACTCTTACTGTTAGCGACTCATTATTTAAAACGGAGACCAGTGAAAAGGTTGCTGAGGCAGAGGCCCGGTATCAGAATGAAAAAAAGCAACAGGAAATAGTACGGCTGGAGAAGGATACACAGATAAAGTCGCTTACTATTAAACAAAAATCAACCCTGAATTATTTCCTGATTGCATCAGTCGCTGCATTACTGCTCGTTGGCCTTTTGGTTTACAGGAATCTTCGCCACCGCAACCTTCTGGCAAAACAACAGGATGAACTGCAGCAACAGCGCATCCGGGAACTGGAAAAGGATAAACAATTAGTGGCAGTAGATTCAATGCTGAAGGGGCAGGAAGAAGAACGGAGCCGGCTGGCCAAAGACCTGCATGACGGCCTGGGCGGATTATTATCAGGCGTAAAATTTTCACTAAGCAATATGAAAGACAATTTAATTATAACCCCGGATAATATGACTGTGTTTGAACGGTCATTAGACATGATTGATACTTCCATTAAAGAACTGCGGCGGGTTGCCCACAATATGATGCCGGAAATGCTTACTAAATTCGGATTGGATGAGGCTTTGAAAGAATACTGCAATACTATTAATTCGACAAAACTGATTAACGTGAAATACCAGTCGCATGGAATGGAAGGAAGAATAGATAAATCAACGGAGATAATTATTTATCGTATTATACAGGAATTGCTGAATAATATTCTAAAGCATGCTGGCGCAACAGAAGCGTTTGTGCAACTGATAAAAGAAGACAGCAGGCTGAATGTAGTGGTGGAAGACAATGGAAAAGGCTTTGACACTGCTTTGCTAAAAAATAATAAAGGTGCGGGGCTTACAAGTATCCAATCAAGAGTAGATTATTTGAAGGGGCAGTTAGACATTCATTCAGAAAAGGACAAAGGAACTTTGGTAAATATCGAATTCAATGTATTATTATGATTCGTGTATTTATTGTGGATGACCATCCGGTTGTAATAGAGGGCATCCACTCTTTACTGCAAAACGAAAAAGGTATTGAATGGGCCGGGCAGGCTATGAATGCCCAGTCTTGCCTGGGATACTTTGTAAACAATACAGCTGATGTGGTTTTAATGGATATCAGCATGCCAGGAATGGATGGAGTGGAATTATGTAGTGTTGTGAAAGAAAAGTATCCGGGTATCATGGTACTGGGTTTAAGTACATTTAACCAGGGGCTGTACATTAAAAAAATGATGGAAAACGGAGCTTCCGGTTATATATTAAAAAACTCTTCCAAAGAGGAATTGATAAAAGCAATCCACACCGTAAATGGCGGCGGTATATTTTTTAGTGGGGAAGCCGGAGAAGCTTTACAAGAGTATCAAAGATCCTCCATGCAGGAATTGCCGGTACTATCAGCAAGGGAAAAAGAGATATTAGAATTGATAGCAGAAGGATATACTAATCCCCAAATTGCCGAAAAGATATTTCTTAGTTCTTTTACAGTTGATAGTCATCGGAAAAACTTACTTGCAAAACTGGGTGTAAAAAATACGGCAAGTTTGATACGATTGGCGGTAGAGAGAAAACTTATTTAAGAATTGTTGCACTAAGCTTTTACCGGAACTGAATGCACTGCATCACTCATTTCCTTAATCAAGGATGCGTTTTTTTCAATCGCATTGCCAACAACTATTACATCAGCACCGGCTTTACAGTTCAGGTAAGCTTTTTCAGGTTGTATGATACCGCCACCGACGATTAAAGGAGCTTCTATATGGTCAGCCACAGCCTTTATCATGCTTTCTGTAATGGGTCTTTTTGCACCGCTGCCGGCATCCATGTAGATCAGTTTCATGCCAAGCATTTCGCCGGCCATAGCTGTACACATAGCTATTTCATTTTTATCAGCAGGTACAGGCGCTGCATTGCTGATATAAGATACCGTGGTAGGGGCTCCACCATCTACTACTATATAACCGGTGGGCATTATCTCCAGGCCACTTTGTTTTACAAAAGGAGCGGAGACCACATGCTGGCCAATTAGTAATTCAGGATTACGACCGGATATAAGAGAGAGATACAACAAAGCATCAGCATAACGGCTTACCTGTGACGGGCTGCCAGGGAATAAGATAACCGGGATACTGCAGTTCTGTTTGATATGCTGTACACATTCGTCAAGATGGTTGGAGATCACCAGGCTGCCGCCTACAAGAAAATAATCAACTTTTGCAGCCAGTGATAATTCCATCAGTTCGTTCAGCACCGACGTATTCACTTTATCAGGATCAATAAGCACAGCAAAGGATTTTCTTCCCTGCTTTTTCTTCTCTGCCAATGTGTTATAAATAGTTGACTTCATCCGGTACCGGTTGGTTCTTGCAAAAATGCGAAAAAATGTTGGCTTTAAGGCAGCTAAAAAGGCTTCTTTTTATCATAGCCTGATATAACCTGCCAGCTGTATAATATGATTATTGGTAAACTGATTACCTCTTCCATTTACGTACTGGTTCATATAGCCGATTTCAAGATCAGCTTTAGCATTGAGGCGGTAACCTGTTGCAAGGTATAACCTGTTCTGATCAAAGAATTTCCCATTTACATTGGCCGTATTTCCAATATTGATGAATACCTCATTTTGTAAAGCCGCAAACAGTCCGTTGGAAAAAGGTTTTTCCTTTTTGAAAGGGATAATATTCCGGATAAAATAGCGGAAGCGGTTGGCATAAGCAGTGCCGTTAGCTTCCAGTTCATTATTTATTGCTGTCACTTTTGAAATAAACCGTTGCTCCAGCCTGAAGCGATGGCTGATAAAAATATTTTCCCATTTATGATTATATAAAAGCTGTTCCCATATACGATGCTCAGGTATCAGGTCGCTGATATTATTAATGATTCTCCTGTTACTGATAAATGCATACCCGGCAGTAATAACCATTTTTTTATTCAGATGGAAATTGATACCGGGTCTTACAAGTATTGTTTGTATTTGCTCCCCTCCGTTTGTACTTCTCATCTGAATATCGGTGTGAAGACTTGTTTGTTTACCTGTTTTAATAGTATTAAAAGAAGCAACCCATCCGGTAAACTGGGTTTGTGCATTCACCATCAGAAAAAAGGAGTGAACAGCTGCGAAGAAAATGAGAAAAACTAATTTGATCATTTATGCAAAAATGCGATAAAACCATATTATTAAATTTTTACCATTTAATTACTTCTGTGTTATGCTGCTGGTAAG
The DNA here is from genome assembly GCA_016786885.1 of Chitinophagaceae bacterium. Taxonomy (GTDB): domain Bacteria; phylum Bacteroidota; class Bacteroidia; order Chitinophagales; family Chitinophagaceae; genus JJ008. The sequence continues at coordinate 52,664 of JAEUVO010000079.1, forward strand.
GCTTTTGGGGGATTAGTATTCTGAAATGCGCTTTGGTAAAGGGTTTCATTCATTTTATTATAAAAAATCCTTACCTGTTTTGGGTTTCAAGTCAAGCCCCGGTTGTTAATATTTTTTTAATAGTTGGGATCGAATTTTCCAAAAAAAATTTGGCCATAAAAAGAAAGGCAGGTGTGTAAAAATCAGCTAATCCAATACTGGTAAGCCTTTCGGGATTTTACGATACGATTTTCCACACAATGTTGATATTTGGAGGTTTGAACTTCCTTGTAATAAAAATACTTTCGTAACAGACCTTTCGCCAGAGGGGTTTAGTTAAGAAACCAGGACGAAAAACCCAATTAAATTCTTTCGAGTTATGGCAAATAAGAAGCAGGCATCCGCCAAAAGCGGTTTGCAATTCAGTCGTCGCTTCACCCGTGAAGATGTGAGTGTGTATGATATGTTTGAATATGATTATCGTACCTCTGTAATCCGCAACCCTTCAGGTGAAGTAGTGTTTGAGATGAATAATGTGGAAGTACCCAAACAATGGAGTCAGATTGCCACAGACATTTTAGCCCAAAAATATTTTCGGAAAGCAGGAGTGCCACAACCCGACGGAAGTCTGGGTAGAGAAACTTCTGCCAAACAGGTAGCGCATCGAATGGCTAATTGCTGGAAAGTATGGGGTGAGCGATACGGTTACTTTGCTTCTGAGAAAGATGCACAGGTATTTTATGAGGAGCTGGTATATTCTATATTAAACCAGATGTGTGTGCCTAACAGCCCGCAATGGTTCAATACCGGGTTGTATGAAAGTTATGGCATAACCGGTAAGCCACAGGGACACTACTATGTAGACTCAGTTGATGGTGAACTAAAGAAATCTCAGAATGCATATGAGCGACCACAGCCACATGCCTGCTTTATATTAAGTGTGGACGATGACCTGGTGAATGAAGGGGGTATCATGGATCTCTGGGTTCGTGAAGCAAGGATATTCAAATATGGTTCTGGCGTAGGAACTAATTATTCCAACCTGCGTGGTTCTGGCGAAAAACTGAGTGGCGGTGGAAGTTCTTCCGGCCTGATGAGTTTTTTAAAGATTGGTGACCGTGCAGCAGGTGCTATTAAATCAGGTGGTACCACCCGTCGTGCTGCTAAGATGGTTTGTCTGGATTTAGACCATCCTGAGATTGTTGACTTCATCAACTGGAAAGTAGAGGAAGAGAAAAAAGTAGGTGCCTTGATCGCTGCCGGTTATCCTTCAGGCTATGAAGATGAAGCATACAGAACTGTGAGCGGACAAAACTCCAATAACTCTATCCGTATTCCTAACTCATTTTTCGAAAAACTGGATAATAATGAAGACTGGGAATTAACAGGCCGCATGGATGGAAGAGTGATGAAAAAGATCCCGGCCCGGGAACTTTGGAACCAGATCGCATATGCTGCATGGCGTTGCGCTGACCCCGGCACACAATATAATACCACTATCAACGAATGGCATACTTGCCCGGAGGGTGGCGAGATCAGGGCTTCCAATCCCTGCTCTGAGTATATGTTCCTTGACAATACAGCTTGTAACCTGGCTTCTGCCAACCTGATGAAGTTCTTCGATGCCGACAAGAACCAGTTTGATGTGGAAGGATATGAATATAATTGCCGCTTGTGGACAGTGGTGCTGGAAGTATCTGTATTGATGGCGCAGTTCCCTTCTAAAGAAGTAGCACAATTGAGTTATGAATACAGAACATTGGGATTAGGATATGCCAACCTTGGCACTATGCTGATGGTGAGCGGTATTCCATATGACAGCGAGGAGGCAAGGGCTATTGCCGGAGCTATCACCGCTATCATGACCGGTACATCTTACAAAACATCTGCAGAGATGGCGAAAGTACTGGGTGCATTCCCGAGGTATGAAGAGAATAAGCAGCACATGATGCGGGTGATGCGTAATCACCGTCTTGCAGCATACGATGCTGATGAATACGAAAACCTGAGCCTGAAGCCACAGGGTATCCATTCAAAATATTGTCCAGACTATCTGTTGAAAGCGGCTTGCAAAGCATGGGATGATGCAGTGGAATTGGGAGAGAAATACGGCTACCGAAATGCACAGGCTACTGTAATTGCTCCCACAGGAACTATTGGCCTGGTGATGGATTGTGATACTACTGGTGTAGAACCTGATTTTGCATTGGTGAAATTCAAAAAGCTATCCGGTGGCGGATATTTCAAGATCATTAATCAATCAGTACCGGCAGCGTTAAAGAATTTAGGTTATTCGGAAAAAGAATCAGAAGCTATCATTAAGTATGCAACAGGTACTGCCTCTTTTGCCGGAGCTCCTTTTATCAATCACCAGGTATTGAGTGAAAAAGGATTTATTGCAGACGAAATAAAAAGACTGGACGCAGCTGCTGCCACAGCCTTTGAAATTGGATTTATTTTCAATAAATATACATTGGGTGAAGAATGCCTGCAACGTTTGGGCTTCACACCTGAGCAGTATAACAACTTTGAATGGAGCCTCCTGGAAGCTCTTGGATTCACTGACGAGCAGATCGAAGCCGCCAATGATTATGTGTGCGGTACTATGATGCTGGAAGGTGCACCGGGACTGAAAGAAGAACACCTGCCCGTTTTTGACTGTGCCAACAAGTGCGGACAAAAAGGCCAACGCTATATCCATGCACATGGCCATATCCGCATGATGGGAGCCACTCAGCCGTTTATAAGTGGCGCCATCTCTAAAACTATCAACCTGCCTCATGAAGCTAAAGTGGAAGAGATCGCTGATGCATATTACCTGAGCTGGAAATTGGGATTGAAGGCCAATGCCCTGTACCGTGATGGTTCTAAACTGTCGCAACCACTTAGTAACAAGAGTGATAAAAAGAAAAAGACTGACGATAGTCAACAGACTACAGACGACAGCAAGACCGCCGTGGACAATGGACTGTCGGCAGTGGACAATAGCAGCAACATTGTTGACTTAGGAAAATTGACAGTTGAAGAATTACTGGAAGAAGTGCAGAAAAGGGTACAAGCTTCTCCTGATACAAAACTGAAAAGAAAACTGGCCAGCATTGTAGAGCGCCGCACTTTGCCGGCAAAACGCAGAGGCTTTACACAAAAAGCTAAGATCAGTGGCCAGGCTGTATTCCTTCGTACGGGAGAGTATGCGGATGGCACATTAGGAGAAATATTTGTGGACATGGCCAAAGAAGGTGCTACGATGCGTAGTATGATGAACTGTTTTGCTATCTCCGTTTCTATAGGCTTGCAATATGGCGTACCGCTGGAAGAGTTTGTTGACAAATTTGCTTTCACCCGGTTTGACCCATCAGGTTTTGTAGAGCATCCAAATATTAAAACAACCACTTCTATTGTTGACTTTATCTTCCGTGTATTAGGATATGAATACCTTGGACGTACAGACCTGGTGCATGTGCTGGACAAACCAGAAGTGCTGAATACTGGAGGTGATGATTGGGATGAAGTGCCTTCTAATCCCTTAGAGTATGCAAAAGATATTGAGTTGTCAAGTGTAAGGGTTACTCCTTCATCAGGCACTACAGCTCCGCAGCCGGTAAGAAACCAGCGGACGGCCCAGCCGATCAAATCAGAATCAAGCATGGATGCCATGAATGCAGTAGCCAAGAATATGCAAAGCGATGCACCAGCCTGTAATGTATGCGGCAATATTATGATGCGCAGTGGTGCCTGCTACAAATGCCTGAACTGCGGCAACCAGGGTGGTTGTGGCTGATATCACTCCGGCTCCCCTTGAAAGGGAGGAAAAATTTGACCAAGGACGGAAAACCAAATAGTGTACCCATTAATTCTACATCCCGCCTCGTTTTCTAATGAAGCGGGATGTTTCCTTATTACCGGTAAGTGGTATTGATAGTTTACTGCTATTGTTTTACTTTGGAATTAATGAAGTGCCACAAAATTATTCTTCTCATACCATTTGTTTCTGTGATAACCTAGACGGCTTGCTCTTCCGCTAATAATGCCGGACAATCTACCAGTAAGAAATTCTTTGTAAAGCCGGTAGCTTTGTATGTAAACGGAATTGAAAAGGATATTTCTATTAAACTGCTTTTTGAGAAAGCATTTAAAAGCCATAACGTAGAACTGATAACAAGAGAAGATATGCTAAGCAGAATAGAAAACGAGATCCGAATAATTGGAGTGAAACTTAAACAGAGCGGCAGAAAATTCAGCAATGCCGAAGAAGTTACAAATGTCATTATGAACGAAGTGAAGTGTGTGGCCAACATGCTTACCATTAACCTGATATTAGAATACAGCGATGATTCTCTTGTGATTTATAAGGCTAATTGGACAAACATGCCACAACCCATTGATTTCAGGCGGTGGATACAACCGGGAGTAAAGGAGGTAAATCTCACCAATCTTTCATACTCTTTGCGGGACAATATTTATTCAATTGTTGATTCTATTCTTTATTCTAAAGAACTGAAATGACAGTTTATCCGCCGTAAATTTTCATGACTATAACAGTGTATTTCAGTAGTGATTCCCTGCTGTTTTTAATTCTCTGGCTATTATTTTCACGCCTTAATTGGTAACTATGAGAATCAGAATCCTTTTCCTCCTTTTGATCGGAAGTATTGTATTCCAGGCCTGCAGCCGTGCTATGACACCCTATGAAGCAGCCAACCATCCGCGGGGTAAAAAATGTGCCACTATTAAATAAGCTGTTTTACTCTGTTGAGTGAAGATGGCTTTTGGAAGAGAATATTATTCTCCTCCAAAAACATTGTTAACGGCGCCTTCAAGCATCGGAAATTTTTCCACTACAAAATTCTTGATGGTCTTAATCGCCTGTTTTGCCTGTTCATCGGTAAGTCCTGCTTCTGACTTTAGTTTTTCTATTAATTCCTGCATAATATAAGTTTGATGTTTTTTAGTTTGAAGTTAGGAAAAGAAAAATGCCGGTACTTCGGCAAGCGCAGTATTCCGGCATTAATTATTTTATTGATTTCCTTTTAGGGCTGGGGTTAAGCTACTTTAAGCAGGCTGAGCTTACTCTTGTCAAAGTTTCTCTTCGCATATTCAAGGTCCAGTGTAAACTGTGTTTCTTTGGATGAGGGCAGCTCATACATAGCATCTGTCAGAATACCTTCACAAATGCTTCTGAGTCCCCTGGCACCTAATTTATACTCCATTGCTTTTTCTACCATAAAATCAAGCACATCGTCTTCAATGATCAACTCGATGCCTTCCAGCTCAAAAAGCTTGGTATATTGTTTTATCAGCGCATTCTTTGGTTCGGTTAGAATAGCTCTCAGGGTTGTTGCGTCCAATGGTTCAAGATGTGTAACTACAGGTAGGCGGCCCAACAATTCAGGGATCAAGCCAAAGCTCTTCAGGTCCGTAGCATTTACATAGCTCAGCAGGTTTTTCTTCATATTATCCTGCAGTTCTTTGTCGACATTAAACCCAATGGTATTTGTTTGAACACGACGGGCAATGATCTTATCAATGCCATCAAATGCGCCTCCGCAGATAAAGAGGATATTCTGGGTGTTGATCTTGATAAGTTTTTGTTCCGGGTGCTTTCTGCCTCCCTGCGGCGGAACGAGTACATCAGTTCCTTCCAGCAGTTTAAGCATTCCCTGCTGCACACCTTCACCGCTTACATCACGGGTAATGGAAGGGTTATCTCCCTTGCGGGCAATCTTATCTATCTCATCGATATATACAATGCCCCGCTCCGCAGCAGCAACATCATAGTTGCAAACCTGTAACAATCTTGTCAAAATACTTTCAACATCTTCACCTACATAACCTGCTTCTGTAAATACAGTAGCATCAACGATGGCAAAAGGAACATTGAGCATACGGGCAATACTTTTTGCCAGCAAAGTTTTACCGGTTCCCGTTTCTCCTACCATTACGATATTACTCTTTTCAATCTCTACTTCATTACCGGTATTCAGGTCAGAGGTTTTTTGCTGTAGCCTTTTGTAGTGATTATATACGGCTACTGCCAATACTTTTTTCGCTTCATCCTGACCTATAGCATATTCATCAAGGAATTTTTTGATCTCAATGGGTTTCTTTACCGTGAGCTTGAAAGAGGTAGTAGTCCTGTCATCTTTAACTGCGAGTTCCTGGTCGATGATCTCTCTTGCATGTTCAACACAGTTTTCGCAAATATGTCCTTCCTGGCCTGCAATAAGGATTTTAACTTCATCGCGGCTCCGGCCACAGAAGGAACAATGTAATGGGTTTTTTGCCATAATTTCTTAACCTTAACTTAACCTGAAACGATCTGACAATTAATTCGTAGCCTACAAAATTATAAAACCACCCGGATTAGGGCGGTTTTATTTATTTTTTAACCTAAATAGCTTTAAACGAGGGAGTTATAATTTATCAATTAGCTTGTCGGCAATACCGTATTCAACAGCCTGCTTTGCATCCATCCAGTAGTCCCTGTCAAAATCCTTCATCACTTGTTCAACAGTTTTACCACAATTTTTGGCCAGAATGCCTGCACCAATCTCTTTTACCCTCCTGGTTTGCTCGGCCTGTATCTCCAGATCGGCACTTACACCTTGTATATATCCGCCTAAGGATGGTTGGTGTATCATAACCTCACCATGCGGGAAAATATAACGGCTGCCTTTTTTACCACCGCTTAATAATATGCTGCCCATAGAGGCTGCCAGACCCATACAAATGGTACTGACCGGGCTCTTGATCATTTGCATAGTGTCATACATTACCATGCCGCTTGTAACCACACCACCGGGACTGTTGATATAGAATTTTATTTCCTCCCCGGGTTTGTCCGCATCAAGGAGTAATAGTTTACTTACTACATCCTTGGCACTTTTATCATCTACCACACCCCAGAGGTATACGGCTCTCTTTTCAAAAAAATATCTTTCTAGTTTTTTGCTGAACATGCCAAGGTCACTCTTGGGCTGTTCTTCTTTTTCCTCTTCTTCGTCCATTCTCCAGTCGGAGTATATAAATTGTTTGCGGTTCATGAAAGCAATTTAAAAGTTTGTGATTGATTGGTCGTTAATCTTTCTTCTGTTTCCGGGGGTTTATCAGCAATACTTCATCTACCAGTCCGTATTCTTTGGCTTCAACTGCTGTCATCCAGTTATCCCTGTCAAAATCTTTTTCGATCTGTTCGATAGATTTACCGGTATGTACATTCACTACCTCATACAGTTCCCTTTTTAATTTACGGATCTCATTCACGGTAATTTCAATATCGCTTGCCTGCCCGCCAATGGCACCACTTGGTTGATGCATCATGATGCGGGAATGTTTTAAAGCTGCCCTTTTGCCTTTTGTGCCGGCGCCTAATAATACACAGGCCATAGAAGCGGCTACTCCTATACAAATAGTGGCGATATCAGGACTAACGTATTGCATAGTATCATACACACCGAGCCCGGAGTATACACTGCCCCCCGGGCTGTTGATATACATATTAATATCCCTTGACCTGTCAGAAGAATCAAGGAATAATAACTGTGCTGTTACGATGTTGGCTATTTCGTCATTGATAGGATAACCTAAAAAAATGATACGATCCATCATCAAACGGCTGTACACATCCATCACTGCCACGTTCAGTGAACGTTCTTCAATGATGTTTGGGGTCATCGCTGTTACCAAATGAGAAGCATAGCTGTGAAGGGTATTGCTCGAGATACCGCGGTGTTTCACCGCATATTTTTCAAATTCCGAATTAAAGGTCATAGATAATTATTTAGTTCTGAACAGGTTCAGTGCATCAAATATCCGTCCAAATGCCAAAACCACAAAATCAGTGACATGAATTATCTGAAATAAGACGAATTGGCATAAATAGTAAAGGTTCCGCATCAGCAGAACCTTTAACCTTATACTTTAAACCTTCAACTATTAATGGTGATGGTGCTGATGCTCTTCCACCATTTTGGTAAAATCGTCTGCTGTGATGTCTTTGTCAGCTGGTTTTACTTGAGTGGCAGCCCATTCAAATATTTTCTGTGTTTGCAGACGGCTATAAGCATCTTCTACATATTTCCTGTCCTTCATCATCTTTTCAACATAATCTGCCACCCATGGCTGATCATCACTAAGATTAGCGCCACCCATATAACTGAAAAGTTGTTGTTTGGCAAAAGACCTGATCTCATCCGGACTTACCTGTATGGCATTATGCTGAACGATCTTGTCAGAGATCAGCGTCCATTTAAGCTGGCTGATGAACTTTGGAAATTCTGCTTCTACTTCTTCATCTGTTTTTGGGGTTTCGCCCTGTGACTTCACCCATTTTTTCAGAAATCCTTCCGGAAATTCAATCTTAGTATGATCAACCAGTTGATGAAATACCTGGTCGTGGATCTGGTTGGTAGCCTGTCCGTTCCAATAGGCTTGTATCTCTTCTTTGATCTTATTACGGAAATCGCCTTCTGTTTTTACTTCCTGGTTAGGATAAAGCTGGTTGAAGAATTCCTCATTCAATTCTCTTTTCTCCATCAGGCCCACCTTTGTGATCTCAATCTTGAAATATCTTTCTGCAGAAGAAGCATCGTCTTTATTTAATCCGAGGTCGCCAATGATCCACTCTCTTTCTTTTTCATCAAAAGCATTTTTCAGTTGGGTATTCTCACTATCACCAGTCTTTTTACCCATCCAGTTTTTGCGGAATTTTTCTGCAAAGTATTTTACAAGGATAGAGTTATCCTTTTTGATGCCAGCTTCCACTTCATTTCCTGCAGCATCTGTTTCAGTGAAAAGTACATTGAGCACATTATCTTCTGTGGTCACTGTTTCTTCATCCTTCATATTGCCATACCGATTCTGCAAACGGGTGATCTCGTTCTCCACCATTTCGTCAGTCACTGTCACCACATAACGGGTTGTTTTGGCTTTGGCCAGGTCAGGCAATTGAAATTCAGGTTTCATGCCGATCTCAAAATGAAAAGTATAATCAGCAGGATTATTTACATCCAGCTGACGGAAATCTGATTCCAGCGGAAGTGGCTGAGCAAAAATGTCCAGTTTATCATTTTGCAGGTAACCGATCAGTTCACGGTCTACAGATTTCAATACTTCATCTGTAAATAAAGAAGGGCCATACATTTTCTTGATCAGGCCAGAGGGTACCATTCCTTTTCTGAAGCCGGGGATATTTGCTTTTTTACTATACTCCTTCAGGGCCTTTTCAAAAGAAGGCAGGTAATCGGTTTTTTCCAGTTTCACTGTCAGCTTTTCATGCAGCAGGCCGATGTTTTCTTTAGTTACTGTAGCCATGTTGTTAATTAGGGATTAGTTAATTGGTTGATTGGGACTGGCCTAATTACCAATTAACCAATCAACCATTTCCTGAGTAGTCCGGATGGAGGGACTCGAACCCCCACACCTTACGGCATCAGATCCTAAGTCTGACGTGTCTACCAATTTCACCACATCCGGGATTTTGGGCTGCAAATGTAGGGCATTTTAGCTTACCGAGGAGGTCAGAAAAAGGGATAAATTATCCCGGCCTGCAAAAAACCGCAAAATAGTTTTCCGAATACTTTAAAAAATTATGTACGTTTGGCTGCTTGCCTGATTATCCTATATCTGTTGAATTATCGAAAAGGCGCTGAATCCCCTTTAAAATTTGAGTCCTTGATTGACTGTGTGGAGTTCCCGCACCCCATTTTTTTTGCAACCAAAACTAATTGTTGATGAGAAAGCTGTACTTACTCCTTTCCGGGTTTATTATGGGCATATCCGCCTACAGCCAAAACCCGGCTACCACTTTCACGATTCCCAACCGCAATATTCAATTACCCTGCGGTACTTCCTGTACCAGCATTAGTGCACAGGTACCACATATCAAGCAGACAACCGGGTATGTGATTACAAATCCCGGCTATGTTCCATTTGCATATACCACCACAGGCGGAACAGAGGTAACGGCGATTTATGTAGATGATACCTGGAGCCCGGTTATCAATCTTCCTTTTTCTATGTGTTATTACGGAAATAGTTTTGCCTCTCTTATTATGGGCTCTAACTCTGCCCTCAGTTTTGACATATCAAGGGCAGGACAGGGAAGTGGTTATTCAATCAGTGCTTCTACCGGTGCCATACCTAATACTGTGTATGCTCCCAATATGATCTTCGGGCCATATCATGATATTGATCCCAGTGATCCTTCTGCCAATAAAAAGATCGAGTGGAGGATAGAAGGAACAGCTCCTAAAAGACGATTTATTGCCAGCTATAATGATATGCCTTATTTCGGATCCAGTTGTACCACACCAAGGGCCACACACCAGATGGTATTATATGAGGGAACAGGTATAGTAGAAGTATATATAAAAGATAAACCTTTTTGTACTGCCTGGAATGGCGGACTTACCATCTTAGGAATGCAAAATTCTGCACGGACAGAGGCAGTGGCAGCCAGTGGTAAAAATGCAACTGTTTGGGGAAACACTGCAATGGATTCATGCTGGAGGTTTACACCAACAGGTGGTACTTCACGATTGAAAGCCGCACAATTAGTAGTGAACGGAACAGTTGTGGCCAGTGCAGATACCAGCACGGCCTCTCCGGGTATATTGAATCTTAACTTTCCAAACGTATGCCCAGCCGCTGACAGTACGGCTTATGTAGTGAGAGTTACTTATGGTGATTGTAATAACCCGGCCAATGATGTAGTGTTCACGGATACTGTTTTTGTAAAGAGAGACCTTGCACCTTCTTTAACTATTGCTAAAACAGATGCTACCTGTACTGCCAACGGAACGATTACCATTACAGCAGCTGGTGGTGGTGCAGCAGCCAAAGAATACAGTATTGATAATGGCACTACTTACCAGGCATCTAATACATTCACCAACCTGGCTCCGGGCACTTATATGGCGAGAGTAAGAAATGTAGGATCTGCCTGTGCTTCCGGATCTCAACAGGTAGTTATTGCGTTGAGTAATAATCTCACACTTACTACAGGTAATGCAGGTACAATTTGTTTGGGTGCTTCATTTACCCCTTCCATTCAAAGTAATGCAACATTATACAGCTGGGCACCTGCTGCAGGTGTGAGTAATACTGCTGTGGCTAATCCAACACTGACACCGCAAACCACCACTACTTATACAGTTACTGCAACACTGGGTTCTTGTACAAGACAGGGTACTGTTACCGTAAATGTGGTGCCGGGTGCAACCGCAAACGCCGGTGCAGATGCAATTATTATTGCAGGTGATAACTATCAAATGCAATCAACGGGATCAGTTGGTACTTACCTGTGGACGCCATCAACAGGATTAAGTTCCGCTACTGTGTTAGCACCTGTGGCCACTCCTGCTGTCACCACTACTTATACACTGCAGGTAACATCACCACTTGGGTGCATTGCAACAGATAATATCACTTTAACAGTGATACCCTATTGCATCAAACCGATGAATGCCTTTACGCCAAATGGTGATGGTATCAATGAAAGATGGCTGATCACCAATGGTAATTGTCTTTCTAATGCTAAGGCACAGGTATTTAACCGTTACGGCTCGAAGGTTTTTGAATCGAATGATTATAAAAATACCTGGGACGGCACCTATGAAGGCAAGCCATTACCTGATGGTACTTATTATTACATAATTACATTCCAGTTACTGAACGGAAGAACCGAACTATTAAAAGGAAATGTGACCATTCTCCGTTAATCATTAAAAAAAAATTTATGAACCGTTTTATAATTCTTTTACTGCTTGTTATCTCCGCTGCCGGTGTTTCTGCACAGCAATTGATGACCGCATCGTTATACGATCAGCATGGCAATCTTCATAACCCTGCTACTGCCGGGGCAAAAAAATACGGAAGTCTCGGTGCTTCTTACCGGGCCATGTGGGATGGTATCGATGGTGGTCCGCAAACAACATTATTGTTTGGATCAGGTTATCTCAACAATGCCAAGGTGGGTATTGGCGGGTATATATACAATGATGTAACAGGCCCAACCCGGCGAACAGGTTTACAAACCGCTTATGCCTATCATATTCCCATGAAAAATGATGCGACATTCTCTATAGGATTAGAAGCAAGGTTTCAGCAGTTTTCCATCGACAAAGCAAAATTGCAGGAATCGCTGGGCAACGACCCGGTAATGGGAACTGCCGAGAACAGGATCAAAGGTGATGCAGGGCTGGGTATTGCTTACACAGGAAAAAAATTGCAAGTTGGTGCTTCTGTAAGCCAGCTGATTCAATCAAAACTGAATGTTTACAGCGGTAACCTTACCAGGAGTGAGGAAGCCAGATTGTATCGTCACTATTACCTGCATGGCAGTTATAGCTGGGATGTGGATGGTACTACGAAGATCATCCCGAATTTTTTAGTGATTTATTTACCGAATGCACCCACCGAATTCCAGGGAGGAGCAAGAGTGGAGCATAATGATGTGTTCTGGTGGGGACTGGCACTCAGGGCCCGGCAAAGCTGGATGTTATCTGCCGGGGTAAAGATCCAGAAGAAATTTACTATTGGTTATTGTTTTGATATTTACAGCTCACCGCTGAGTGTGTATGACAAAGGCGCCAATGCCCATGAAGTGTTGTTGCGGTATGATTTTTTGAAGTAAAGAGCAGAGAACAGTGAATCCTTAATAATGAAAAAAGGAACTTTTATTTCAAAAGTTCCTTTTTCTATTAGAGTTCAGGAGTCGCAAGGCGTAAATGCCTGCTGCCGGTTTTGGCATTCCTGGTTCATCAATCCTTGTTCCTTCTCTTATATTTGATTAAATTCGTAGACCATGGAAACCGTTGCGCAGCTACCAAAGTATAACCTGAATGAAGAGGAGGAGAAAAAACTCATCCTGAGAGAGTATCGTTCTTTGCTGAAAGTACTGAAGACAAAATTAAAACCCGGTGACAAAAACCTGATCCGTACAGCCTTTGAAATGGCGGCCGAAGCTCACAAGACCATGCGCCGCAAAAGCGGCGAACCCTACATTCTTCACCCGATAGCAGTTGCAAAAATTTGTGCAGATGAAATAGGCCTTGGGGTACGTTCTACTATCTGTTCTTTACTGCATGATACAGTGGAAGACACCGATATAACCCTCGATGATGTGAAAAGAGAATTCGGAGAAGAGATCACCCGGATCGTGGATGGGCTTACCAAGATCGCCAATGTAATTGATGTAAACGCATCACAGCAGGCAGAGAATTTCAAAAAGATATTGCTGACACTGACAGATGATCCAAGGGTGATACTGATCAAACTGGCCGACCGCCTGCATAATATGCGGACACTCGACAGTATGAAGCGGGAAAAACAACTGAAGATATCGTCTGAAACCGTATATGTGTATGCACCGCTGGCCCACCGGATGGGTTTGTACACTATTAAAACTGAGATGGAAGACCTCGCCATGAAATACATGGAGCCGGATACATACAAAGAGATAGCCCGTAAACTGGCCGAAACAAAAAAGGAAAGATCCAAATACATCAATGAGTTTATCAAACCTATAAAAGATAAACTCGATAAAGCGAACCTGGTGGCCGAGATATATGGCCGTCCTAAAAGCATCCATTCTATTTGGAATAAAATGAAAAAGAAGGGAGTGGAGTTTGAAGAAGTGTATGATCTGTTTGCCATCCGTGCCATACTTGATTCGCCCCCTGAAAAAGAAAAGGAAGATTGCTGGAAAGTATATTCCATGATAACGGATGAGTATAATCCTTCTCCCGAAAGATTAAGAGACTGGCTCAGTAATCCCAAAGCCAATGGCTATGAAGCATTGCATACTACAGTGATGGGGCCGCAGGGTAAATGGGTGGAAGTGCAGATACGAACCAAACGTATGAATGAAATTGCCGAAAAAGGATTAGCCGCTCACTGGAAGTATAAAGAAGGCGCTACTGATGAAAGCCGTTTTGACAAATGGTTTCAGCAGATACGGGAAGTGATTACCAACCAGGAAACAGACAGTATTGATTTTCTGCAGGATTTTAAAACCAGTTTCCTGGCAGAAGAGATCTATGTATATACTCCCAAAGGAGATGTAAAGATGCTGCCTGTCGGTTCTACCGCACTGGATTTTGCCTTTGCCATTCATAGTGCTATCGGGGTAAAAACGATTGGCGCCAAAGTGAATCACAAGCTGGTACCGATCAGTCATAAGCTGCATAGTGGTGACCAGGTGGAGATCATCACCAGTAACAAACAAAAAGCATCCGAAGACTGGCTGGGCTTTGTGGTTACTTCCAAAGCAAAAGGAAGAATAAGGGATGCATTAAAAGAAGAGAAAAGAAAAGTGGCGGACGAAGGCAAGTATGCCGTACAACGTAAACTGGAAGGCATGGGTGCTTCCATGTCGCAGCATAATATTGATGAACTGGTGCATTGGTATAAGCTTGGTTCTAATCTTGATCTTTTTTACCAGGTTTCC
>JAEUVO010000032.1 GCA_016786885.1 Chitinophagaceae bacterium
AAAACCTCTCAAAATGAACATTTACGTAGGAAACCTCAGTTGGAACCTGAAAGATCAGGATTTATCTAACCTTTTCGCTTCACATGGCGAAGTAGCATCTGCAAAGATTGTTACCGACAAATTCACTAATCGCAGCAAAGGCTTTGGCTTTGTAGAAATGCCCAACGATGACCAGGCACAAGCAGCAATCGCTGCGCTGAATGGTTCAGAAGTTGATGGCCGTAACATTGTTGTCAACGAAAGTCGTCCTAAGCCGGAAGGCGGCGGCGGTGGTGGCTTCAAGAAAAGAAGCTTTGGCAGTGGCGGCGGTGGCGGCTACAAAGGTGGCGGCGGTGGCGGCTACAAAAAAGGTGGCGGCGGCGGCGGTTACAACCGTGACCGTGGTGGATACAATAACGATTATTAATCAATAACGATATTCACGAAGCTTTAATAAGTCTGGTTCGAAAGAGCCGGACTTTTTTTATTTTCAGAATATGAAAGAGAAATTACAACTGTCCTCAATAGTAGCAGGGTGTATGAAATGGGGACAATGGGGTGCCCGTTTTACAACAAGTCAGTTTGCTGATTCTATTGCTGCTTGTATTGATAATGATATAACCAGTTTTGATCATGCAGATATTTATGGTGACTATACAACTGAAGAAGAATTCGGAGCTGCATTAAACAAACAACCTTCCATTAGGAAAAAAATACAGCTAATTACAAAATGTGGTATTAAGATGCCCGTGGCAGGCAGGCCTTCTAACAAAATAAAATCATACGATACAAGCAGCCAGTATATCATACAATGCGTGGAAAGATCGCTAACCAATCTATACACTGATTATATCGATGTATTTCTGATTCACCGGCCGGATCCTCTGATGAATCCCGAAGAAATCGCTGAAGCTTTTGCCAGGTTAAAACAGCAGGGCAAAGTGTTGCATTTTGGAGTTTCGAACTTTAATCCTTCTCAGACAGAACTGATCAATAAGTATTACCCTGTTGAAATAAACCAGATCGAAATATCTCTGTTACATCTTGATCCGTTTCATAATGGTCAGCTTGATCAATGCATACATGATAATATTCTGCCGATGGCATGGAGCCCTTTTGGTGGTGGTTCTTTATTAACTGATTTTTCGTCAGAAAAAAATATGAGAATACAAGCGGCCGTTAATCTATTAAGCCTGAAATATAAATCAAGCTTTGAAAACATCCTATTGGCTTTCCTCAGGAAGCACCCTTCGGGAATAATTCCTGTGCTTGGTACATCAAAGGCAGAGCGCCTTATCTCAGCAATACAATCGAAAGAACTTCAACTTGAAACAGAAGAATGGTTTATGTTATGGGAAGCATCTACAGGTAAACAAATTCCATAAAACGAACACACAGGTACGGGTACGGCACTTACCTTATGCTTACATTTTCGCTTTTATATGATCCGAAAGTCTTAATGAAATGGCTACCACTGTAAGAGTTGGGTTAATGGCCCCACCCGTGGCAAAGCATGAAGATCCTGCAACATATAAATTGTCAATTCCATGCATCCTGCAATTTGCATCAACAACTCCTTTTTTCGGATCTTCACTCATTCTTGTAGTACCCATATGATGCCAGCCCCCACTGGTAAAATCAGGCATTGAGCTATCATTTTCATCCCTCAAAAACTCGTAAAGTTTTACCCTTCCAATTCCAGCTGCGCCTACTAATTGTCCCATTAACTCATTAAGTTTTCTAACAGTGTATTTATCAATAGGCTGCATCGCCCAATGCAAATTTGCCCTGGGAACACCAAGAGCATCCTTCTCATTACTCAATTCTACCCTGGATGAAGGATTGGGAACCTGCTCAATCCTGGTATATAATTCAAAGGCCTGAAAAATCTTTTCCTCTTTCTTAGATGAGAAACGGTCTATTACCCGCTGAAAAAAACTTTTTTTATACGCATCTCCATAATCTGTCTGGTTCTTCTTCAGGCTTTTTCGGGGATCCTCCTCATTCCATGTTCTTACATTAGACTGTACTTTCTGTGCTAATGGTAATGGGTTAAGTGAAATGGTTCCATTAAGTATCTTAAGCTCTTTTTGCACTTCGGGTACAATAGCCAACTCAGCCCTTACATTCTCAAATTGATATAATTTCAGTTCATCAGAAGTGTTAAGCCACAATTCTCCCGTTTTTAGTTCAGGATGTTCCATAAAATACCGGCCCACCAGGTCATTATCATTACCTAATCCGGCTGGCGCCTGTTTATTAGAAGCCAATAATAATCTTGAATTCTGGATAGCACAGCAGGCCAGAATAAAATACTTTGCTTTGACAGTATGTTCCTTTCCGGCATAGTTCTTAACAGTAACACTTTTAATTGACGATATATTATCTGTTGCCTTTATATCAACAACATTAGCATATGTATACAGATGAATGTTTTTCGCATTAACTATAACATCACGGTATTTGGTGCCAAATCTCGTTGGGGGGCTGAAGTGCCACATCTTGTTCCAAACTATTTTGGGATCCAACGGCAATGGAATACATTTTGGATCTTGTCTCATCCAATAATTTACATCCCATTCATAAATTCCAAGGTCCAATATATTATGTGCAGCAGGATAAAAAGCATCAAAAGCATCTTTTTTAATGGGCCAACCGCTATTTTCTACCCAATCCCTTACTTCAAAGTCAATATCATCAAATGTTGAACACATCCCTCCCCAGTGCATGCTACTTCCTCCGAAATAATGAAGCCGGCTTGATTTCATTGGATAATAATTCTGCCCTGTCAGTTTTCCATTATAGAGTTCCTGTACCTGGTCATCATATTCAAACCCCCCGCCTTCAAGGAGAATTACTTTATGAGAAGTGTTAATCCAATCGAAAGCAATGCTTATTCCTGCAGCTCCGGCACCAATAATACAAATATCACCTTCAATCAGTGATCCATTGTCAAGTTCTCTTGCATCAATATGCATATTTTTAAAATTCTAGGTGGTTAATGAAAAGAGTGCACACTGCCGGGCCTCTGTAATAGTAATGATCCATCCCTTTTCCACAATTGTTTTATAAGCCCGAAATTCTTCAAGTGTTTTTTTATTCAACAACTCTGCTACTGCAGATTTATCTGATGAATCAATTTTCTTTCCGGTATTGTCGGTTAAGAGTAACTGCGTTAATTTATCCTTATCATTCTCCCCTTTTACCCTGCTTCTGTAGCTATCTCCTATTAACCGGATTTCAGCCTCAACACAAAACTGTCCAAGAATTTCCGGCATAACCAGTGGGTGGTATGATTTTCTATTTCTCCGGCTGAAATAAACTATCGGGACTGTTGCAACTACCGCAGTGGCAGCGGCAGCCAAGATGAAAGTTCTCCTTTTCATAGATAAGCCACAAAATAATTTTAATATTTCATAGGACAAAATATAGGCACACTTGTACCTAAACTTTATTTTCCAAAGCTAAGAAGAAGTATTTTTACGACAAGGATAAGCCGATTTCCGTTTAAAATATTATTGTACTTTTTTAACGCTGCCGGCCCCGCTGACTTTTTGATTAACAGTAGCATTTCCTTTATACTTAACATCCGCTGCACCTGTTACCCTAACATCTAACTTTACACTGGCAAAAACTTCAGCGTCTCCGGCACCTGATATTTCTACATCAACATTCTCTGCAAGCAAATCAAAACATTTAATATCAGTACTGCCTGATCCATCGGCCACAAAATCCCTCGTTTCTCCTCTTAAAGAGATTGTGCCTGCCCCCGACACATTGGCCTCAATTTTTGGAGCCTTCATATCCATTTTTATATCACTGGCCCCTGATAGGTCGATTGAAATCTCTTCAGCACTGTTTATTTTATTTTCACCGAAAATGTCACAAGCTCCGGAAGCTTTAAAATGTGTAAAAACAGGGCTGCTAACAAATACTTTTATGGATCTGGAAGGTTTTAAATTGATACCCCTTTTTTGGTAAATCTCCAGCATACCACCATCATTATCTATTATTATATATTCCTGCAAATTTTCATCTGCTTCCACCCTTATCGATGCTACAGAGTCTTGCCGTACATATACGTCAATTGAGCCACTCACATGCACCCCGTCAAACTGACCTGCCGAACGATTCTCTGTTTTTACAGTTCCATTTCCCCGAATCCTCTTACCGAATACCTCCCTGCAAGAACTGAAGAACAGCACAGAAAAAACTGCCAGAAAAAATGTACGTTTCATATTGTTATTGTTTGAGATACTAAAATTACCAAGCTTTAGCCGGTTTTCTTAAACTTTGACGTTTCTGATAAAAAAGGGGTTACACAAAGGAACAGGGATTCAGTTAATTCCGGGTCAGCTACTCCCTTAACCTCACCCGGTTTTCTTTACCTTCGCAGCATCATGACGGAAAAGATACTCATCCTCGATTTTGGTTCCCAATATACCCAACTGATTGCCCGTGCTGTGAGAGAAGCCAGCGTTTATTGTGAAATAATCCCTTACCATAAGAATTTTGAGTTCGAACCCGGCCTGAAGGGAATTATACTTTCCGGATCCCCTTTTTCTGTGAATGAAGAGAAAGCCCCTGATGTAAATGTGCAGCAGTTTATCACCAAAGTCCCTGTATTAGGGGTATGCTACGGCGCCCAACTGACGGCAAAACGTTTTGGTGGCATTGTGGCAAAAAGTAATAAAAGAGAATATGGCAGGGCTATTTTACAACGAAAAAAGGAAGATATATTACTTAAGGATGTATCTCCCCAAAGCCAGGTATGGATGAGCCATAGTGATACTATCAAAGAGCTACCAGTGGGATTTGAGTTGTTAGCTGACACGGAGAGTATTCCTGTTGCGGCTTTTAAAAAGAACGGAGGTGATTCCAACCCTTTATACGGTGTTCAATTTCACCCGGAAGTGTATCATTCAAAAGAAGGAAAGAAAATTCTCAAAAACTTTCTTGTAAATATCTGTGGTTGCAGCCAAAACTGGACTCCCGCCCATTTCATAACTGATACAGTGGCTTCTTTAAGGAACCAAATTGGCGACAGAAAAGTGATTATGGCCTTGAGTGGAGGTGTTGACTCTACAGTCGCTGCCACACTCATACATAAAGCCATAGGCGACAGATTATATGGAATATTTGTAGATAACGGGGTGCTAAGGAAAAATGAATTTGAATCAGTCCTAAAAATGTATGACCAGCTTGGCCTGAATGTAAAAGGTATTGATGCCAAAGAACATTTTTACACCAAACTGGCAGGTAAAACAGACCCCGAGACCAAAAGAAAGATCATTGGCAGTTCATTTATTGACATATTCCAGGAAGAAGCAAAAAAGATTGATGGAATTGGTTTACTCGGGCAAGGAACTATTTATCCTGATGTGATTGAGAGTGTGTCAGTACATGGCCCGTCTGTTACTATAAAATCTCACCATAATGTAGGTGGCCTGCCTGAACATCTTCACCTGGAGCTGGTGGAGCCATTGCGTTCCCTCTTTAAAGATGAAGTAAGAAAAGTTGGTCGTGAATTGGGTATACCCACAGATATGATTGACCGGCATCCTTTTCCCGGGCCTGGTCTCGCCATCCGGATTTTAGGAGAAATCACTGAAGAAAAGGTACAGTTGTTGCAGGAAGCTGATCATTTATACATAAAAGCACTGAAGGATAACAATTTGTATGCAACGGTTTGGCAGGCTGGCGCTATCTTACTCCCGGTAAAAAGCGTTGGAGTAATGGGCGACGAAAGAACTTATGAATATACAGTGGCATTGAGGGCAGTAACAAGTGTGGATGGAATGACAGCTGACTGGGCACATTTACCCTTTGAATTCTTAGCCAATATTTCCAATGAGATCATTAATAATGTAAGAGGCATTAACCGGGTGGTATATGATATCAGCAGTAAGCCACCTGCAACAATCGAATGGGAATAGCCAGTATTTGCAAAACATATATCTATGAGAATTTATTTTTTTGCTTCACTTGTCTTACTTACCATCTTTCAGGACCTGAAAGCACAGGATTCCATACCTAAACATAAGATTGCCATTTTTGCTCCCTTATATCTTGATTCTGCATTTGGTGCAGCAAATGAATATCGCTATGCAAAAAATGTCTTCCCGAAATTCATCAACCCCGGATTAGAGTTCTACGAAGGAGCCCAGCTGGCCCTGGATTCTTTGAATAAAGAAAAAGCCAATCTTGAAATACATGTATTTGATACCCGTTCTGCAACCGAGACAGTATCTCAACAGTTAAGTAAGCCAGAACTAAAAAATGTTGAGTTAATTATCGCCTATTGTTCAGGTGCAGAAGTAAAAACATTCGCAGATGCCGGTTTGCAAAAAAATATACCCATTATTAATGTAAATTTTCCCACTGACGGGGGAGTAACAAGTAATCCCTTTTTTGTAATGCTGAATTCCACTCTAAAAACCCAATGTGAAGGTATTTACAGGCATATACAGAAATATTATTCCTTAAATCCGATAATTGTTTTTCGCAAAAAGGGACAATTAGAAGATAGAATTAAAATATATTTTGATGAATTTGGGAAAAACACTCTCTCTATACCGCTGAAACTAAAATATGTTGATCTGACAGATAGTTTTACCGTAAATCAGTTGACCCCATACTTAGATACAACTAGTCAAACTTTATGCGTTGCAGGAAGCCTGGACGAAAATTTTGGCAAACGACTGGCATTACATCTTGCTGTGCTAAAGAAACAAAAATACAAAGCTGCTGTCATGGGCATGCCCACCTGGGATGCTATAAAAGACTTCACAAAACCTGAGTACAAAGGCATTGAAATCATATACAGCACTCCTTTTTATAATCCCAGAACTGATAAGGTAAGCATGAGCATTACCGATTATTTCAGCACAAAAATGTATGCCCGCCCAAGTGATATGGTAATGAGAGGATACGAAACTGTTTGGCGTTTTGGCAAACTATTGATGCAATATAAATCAGACATTGCCTCTAACCTTACAAGAAAGGAATACAATATTTTCAGGGAATTTGATATACAGCCAGTTCTCAATAAGCAAAGCATGACATTAGATTACTTTGAAAATAAAAAACTATACTTCCTTAAGTGGCAGGATGGGATAATAAAATCTGTAAATTAATTTATTCATAATCTTGTGTCTGAATTTCGATATAGATAGTGCTACAATCTAAAGGATATACTATTATTACAGGTTGGCTTGAAACAAAAGGTTTCAGGCCTTTTTTATTCCAGGAACAAACATGGGAAAGAATAATTAAAAAGGAAAGTGGTCTTGTAAATGCTCCGACTGGTTGTGGCAAAACTTATTCTGTATTTCTTGGTGCTATCATTGATTTTATCAACCACAATCCAGAATCGTATACCACTAAAAGTAATGCCGGCCTGCAGCTTTTATGGGTTACCCCTCTCAGAGCTCTGGCGAAAGATATTGGCAGGGCAATGGAAGAAGTGATCCGGGAGCTGGGTATGAAATGGAAGATTGGAATAAGAAACGGTGATACATCTGTTGCAGAAAGAAATAAGCAAAAAAAGCAAATACCTGAGGTTCTTATTATTACTCCCGAAAGCTTACACTTATTACTGGCCCAAAAAGGATATCCGGAAACATTCCGGACATTAAAAATATTGGCTGTTGATGAATGGCATGAATTACTGGGAAGTAAACGAGGAGTACAAGTTGAGTTGGCCGTATCAAGAATTGTCAACAGCCAATGGTCATTGGAAAATACAAAGCCATCTGTATGGGGAATTTCTGCTACTATTGGCAATCTTGAAGAAGCAAAAGAGGTTCTTCTTTGTCCATTAAATAAAACTGGAATAATTGTAAGGGCAACGATTAAGAAAGAACTTGAGATTGAGTCTGTTTTTCCAGACGAGATAGAAAAATTTCCCTGGGCAGGGCACCTTGGAATTAAGCTGGCCAATAAAATAATCCCCATTATTCAGCAAAGCCGCACTACACTCATTTTTATCAATACAAGAGGGATGAGTGAAACGTGGTACCAGACCTTATTAAATGTATGTCCTGACCTTGCAGGCTCAATTGCACTGCACCATGGCTCTATTGATATGGAATTAAGAACATGGATAGAAGACAACCTGCATAGCGGAAATCTTAAGGCTGTCGTTTGTACCGCAAGCCTGGATTTAGGCGTTGATTTTCGTCCTGTGGAAACAGTTATTCAGGTTGGTTCTCCAAAAGGAGTCGCCAGGTTTCTTCAGCGGGCAGGTCGCAGTGGTCATAGTCCTGATGCAACAAGTAAGATCTATTTTCTTCCCACACATTCTCTTGAACTGATAGAAGCAGCAGCGCTCAAGTCTGCAGTTAAAGAAAATATGATTGAAAGCCGGGACCCGATGATGCTTTGCTACGACGTGTTGCTTCAATACCTTAATACTATTGCTATTTCAGACGGTTTTAGTCCTCATGAAACATTCAAAGAAATCACTTCTACTCATTGCTACCAGAATTTAACACAAGAAGAATGGGAACAGATATTGCATTTTATTACAGAAGGTGGAAATGCTATGCACCAGTACGACGATTTTAAAAAAGTGGAAATAGAGGACGGTATCTGCAAAATAAAAAGCCGGAAAATTGCTATGCGACATCGCATGCATATTGGAACAATTGTCAGCGATGCTATGCTTAAAGTGAAATTCCTGGGCGGCGGTTACATCGGGGTGATTGAAGAATATTTCATTTCCAGGCTTGAGCCGGGAGATGTGTTTACCCTGGCGGGGAGAAACCTCGAATTTGTCATGATAAAAGATATGACTGCATTGGTCAGAAAATCAGCTAAAAAGAAATCAATTATTCCAAGCTGGGTGGGTGGACGAATGCCGTTAAGTGCCAACATGGGTAAGAAATTAAGGGCAACATTGAACCAAATGGCGACAAAACAACGGTCACAAACTGAGGAGTTGGAAATATTAGAACCACTTTTTGAGTTGCAAAGACAACTTTCACATGTGCCTAAGGAAAATGAGCTATTAATTGAGCAAATCGAGACAAAAGACGGTTTCCATCTTTTTGTGTATCCATTTGAAGGAAGGCTGGTGCATGAAGCGATGGCAGCAATTCTTGCCTACAGGATCAGTCGTATCAGGCCCATAACTTTTTCATTTGCCATGAACGATTATGGGTTTGAGCTGTTGAGCGATCAGCCCATTCCAGTAGATGATACGAATGTGTATGACCTGTTTTCCCCTGAGGATTTGCTAAACGATATTCAGCGAAGCGTAAATAATACTGAAATGGCCAAAAGAAAATTCAGGGATGTGGCTGTTATCGGCGGTCTTATTTTCCAGGGTATGCCGGGAGAAAAGAAAAAAGCAAGGCATTTGCAATCATCCGCTTCATTGTTGTTTAATGTTTTCAGTGAATATGATCCCGGCAATCTTTTGCTCCGGCAATCTTACCAGGAAGTGCTGGATCAGCAAATGGAGGAAGCGAGGCTAAGGGATATGCTGCAAAGAATTCAGCAATCAGATATTATAATTACTTTCCCGCAACAGCTTACACCTTTCTGCTTCCCCATTAAAGTAGATAGTATGCGGGAAGACCTTTCTTCTGAAAAACTGGAAGACAGGGTAAGAAAAATGCAACAGCAACTGGAAACAGGAAAATAGTTTTTTATATAGATTTGCCAGTCATTTTTTCATGCAAAATCCCGTTCCTCATATTATTCGTAATCACACATTTTGGGTTTCACCCGAACGTTGTTTGCTATGGGAGGAAGAAAACACATTGATCGTTGCGGATCTTCATTTAGGCAAGTCTGGTCATTTTCGAAAAGCCGGTATTGGCATTCCCCAAAGTATTTATAAAGCAGATTTACAAAGGCTGATGGCTCAGCTTTATCTCTATAAAGCAGAGCGGCTTATTATTGCCGGAGATTTTACCCATAGCACGGCCAATAAAGAACTTGATCTGTTTCTAAAATGGAGGAAAGATTTTTCATCTCTCCATATTGACCTTGTAAAAGGGAATCATGATATTCTGGCTGACAAATGGTATGAAGAAGCAAACGTAAAAGTGCATAGCTGGAAAATGCAAGCCGGCCCCTTTATTTTTTTACATGATCTGAAAGCTGAAACTAAGCTTTCAACTGAAGAAAGAAAAATGTACCGTTTCACGGGCCATTTGCACCCTGCTATCAACCTAAAAGGAAAAGGCAGGCAATCACTTAAATTTCCTTGTTTTTATTTCACTGAAGAATACTGTGTATTACCTGCATTTAGCCGTTTTACAGGCGGGTTTCAAGTAACTCCTGCAAAGGATGAAAAGATATTTGCAATCATAGAAGATGGTATTATGCAAATACCCTAGCGTTTTTTCCGAAGCTGGTTATAGTCAAGAAAGTAAATGAACCTGATCGTAAATTCATTACCGTGACGCAGATCAAATGTTTCACCAAGATTCTTCAGATATGTATTCCTTCCTGTGTTAATACTAACTGCTTCATCCTGACCTAGCCAGTTTTTGTACCCAAGTATCAGACGGCTGCCAAGTCGAAAATCCCAGGTGAGGAAAGCATCCAGGTTAAAAACATTGAAATTCTCATTTCTCCCATTGATGAATGCCCGTGAAAGCAGGTATCCATTTGCATCAACATTATGAAAGCTTATATAATTCACCCTGTTCCAGTAATGCCTTGCCCTTAATGTCAGATTAAGGCGGTAAGCAAAATTGTATATCCCTGACAATACTGAAGTAAAGTCACGGTTATCACGGAAGCCAACGATAGGTTCCCCATTTGTTTCACGCATAAAAGCATAGCCAAGTTGGTTTTCTTCAAAATGAGAGTCAGTTTGCAAATCCAGCGAGAACTTATTGCTGAAACGGTACCGCATGCCCAGGCTTACACCGCTGTAAACATTATCATACTTAGGTGCTGTAGCATAAATACCTCCAAAACGCACAAATATTTTCTTACGGCTATCTGTACTTCCTTCAGCCTGAAATATATAATTGGATGGATAACTTAGCGGCCTCCCGTCTGTTCTCAATTCAAAATAATTCTTTTCCCAACCAGGAATAATATTAGTAGTAAGCGTAACATCCCAGAAATTCCGAAATATCCAAAATGCCGAGCCTGTTACATCAAACTTACTGTATGCGTAAGGTTCATACAAATAAACCAATCGTGGCGAAAGGCTGTAACTATAGGTAATAAAATTTTTTGTAGGTACAAATTTTCTGTAAGAGATAGTTCCACGATATGAAATCTCATTTGCCGCAGCCAAAATTCCTAAATCATTAGGATCATAATTCTTAGACTCAACATTACCCTGCAGAGAATATTGCCAATTACCACTGACCTTTCCATACCGTAAAGTTGTATTATAACCATCGTACGGATCCGTTCCCCAAATTTTGCTATAGCGTACCGTACCCTGTAATGCATGAATATTTCCCTTGTCGTATAAAGCGATATCTAGTGCTGATACATTTGCATCTCTGGCTCTCCCATTGCGAATTACATTTGTGTTTGTAAAAGTGACGTATGAACGACCCCTTAAAGCCTGGTCAAGAACCAGAATATTATAATTTGCAAGTGGCTCTGTCTCAATTTTTGTCTCTTCATTTGTTAACCTGTTACGAATAATTGCATGCATAGGTGCAGTAACGGCATTAAATATCCCAATACCAAATTTCTTTCTGTTACGGCCTGAAAATTTAATAGCGTTATATAATTGTGTACTTGATGGATTTTTTATGATTTCAATATTCGGATCTGCATCTGCTGAATCCAGGATTCCAAAATAACCTCCGGGCATTGCTCCCACTCTTCTTGAATAAAAGAGTTTAGCTTTATTGAATATCTCAGTTCCTTCAGTAAAAAATTGCCTGTTTTCCTGAAATTGGACTTCATAAGGAGTCAGGTTGTTAACCACATTGTCGGAAATCACCTGGCCAAAATCCGGAATCAATGTTGCATCCAGTGTAAAGCTTTCATTAATTCCATATTTTACATCCATCCCACCATTCCTTAGCCATTCATTTAAATAAGTATTGCCCACTGGTGATGTCCTGTAACCTGTAGTTACATACGGAGAAAAACTAAGCCGGAGTGGAGGCTCAATCTTTTGCAAATTGGTAAATCCACCAAATTGATTAACGAAACCGTTAACCTGCGGGTTTACTGGGTTCCAAAAACTGGTCTCATTGTTTCGTCTCATAAAACGAAGCAGCTGAAGACCCCAATCCTGCACATCTTTTTTGGCAAACCTCAAGGAGATATACGGTATCCGTATTTCCACTATCCATCCATCTGCTTGCGTACTAACTTTACTTTCCCAAACTGCATCCCAGGTCTTGTCACCATAACTTCCGAAATCACCTGTATATGTCGGCGTAAGTCTTGCGTCTGTTTGTACATTGGCTGAAGTAACCAAAAACTGGAAACCATTTTGCTTATCATTATACGTATCGAAGAAAACAGAAAAATAATCGACATCTGTTTGTTGTTCTCCATCCCGGGCTGTGAATTGTTTTCTTATCAAAGAAGGATCGTCATACAAGTAAGCCCCAACGTAAACAGCTGAATTATCGTATAAAATCTTTACAGTGGTTCTTTGAGAGCAAGGGCCCCCAAAAAGCGGGTAATTTTGTACAAAATCTTCTAATACTGGCGCATTGTTCCATGCCTCATCATCCAGCAGCCCATCAATTTTTGGGGGTTGATTTGTTTTTACCGCCTGCGATGTTTTAACCTGTGCAACTGATTGAAAACAAAGGAGTAAAAGAAATATGCAGATATGACTGTTGAGCCTCATTAATGGTTGCCGCCTACAAATATAACAGACAAAAATGAAGGATAAAAGGCTGCCGCAAAAAAACGCATAAAAGCAATTTTTCGACCCTTAACTGGCTCTAATTCATACGCTTTTTTAAAGAACTTACCTGCTGTTGCAGGTCTGAAACCACATTTGCCAGCTGATTCATATCCCACCTGTTTTGAGTATTTGTTCTTGAAATAACGACTTGTGCCTGCCACATCTCAAGTACTTCCTCTGCATTCACCGTATAGGGATGAAAAGTGGGATTATCGCTAACAAGTGTCAATTTATTTTTTTGACGCCCATTCTTCTGTATCCTCTTGTACACTATCCCCTCATTCCGTGAAATAACTATACAAGCGGCATTATTCTTAAGCTCATCATAGTTTTCAACCTTTTCGCCGACAATAACTGATCCGCTTGGAGTAGGTAGCATAGAATCTCCAATTATCTCAAAAGCCCTGTAATTACCGCCAGCCAGCATAGGCAATGTGAACGTATTTAATTCATCTATGAACTCAGGGTCAGCATATCCGGCAAGGTAACCGGCAGCTGCTTTTACAGGAACAAAGGGGATATCTGGTCTGCCACTTACTAATTTCATAGCCCGTCTGCGGGCCAGGTAATTACTTTTGTTATCACTAAGATCTTTACGTAATATTTCATCAAGTGTAAGCTTAAACATATCACATACTACTTCCAATACATCGATTCTTGGCTCTGCCCTTTCCTCTTCATATGCCCCAAGTAATGACCTTTTGATACGTAACTTATTGGCGAATTCCTCCTGCGTCCAGCCTCTGAGCTTGCGGAGGTATTTTAGATTCTGGTTAGCAATAGCCATAACATCTAATTTATTTAGTTGCAAAATACTAATTATTTTAGATTTTCAAAATTCTTTATTATCTGTCTTTTGGTTAACCCGGGAAAAACAAAGATTTTTGCTTTGTATGAAAAAGAAAGCCAACCCTACTCCTAAGAAAAGTTCACCTGCCAAACCTTCAGTCAGGGAAAAACCTGTCATTCTTATTACTAATGACGATGGGATAACCGCTCCCGGTATTCGAAACCTTGTTGAATCTGTAAAGGATATTGGAAAGATCGTAGTCGTCGCTCCGGATAAGCCACAATCTGGTATGGGACATGCCATCACTATTGGTCAGCCTCTACGTCTTCACAAAGTGCATGTATTTGAAGGAATAGAATCCTATGCCTGTACAGGCACACCTGTCGATTGTGTAAAATTAGCTGTAGATAAAGTGCTTCATCGAAAACCGGATCTTTGTCTTAGCGGCATCAACCATGGTGCTAATCACAGTATCAATGTGATCTATTCAGGCACTATGTCAGCCGCTGTTGAGGCTGCCATTGAGAGTATTCCGTCTGCTGGTTTTTCTTTACTTGATTATAGCATCGAAGCAGACTTTACTGGTGCCAGAAAATATGCAAGACTGGTTGTTGAAAAAATGCTGACTACCAAACTCGACAAACATACAGTTTTGAATGTAAATGTTCCTTCTAAACCAGTTGATTTGCTGAGAGGATTAAAAATTTGCAGGCAGGCTTATGCAAAGTATGAGGAGGATTTCATAGAAAGAAATGACCCGCATGGCCGGCATTACTATTGGCTTACCGGCGAATTTGTAAACTTTGATAAAGGAAAAGACACAGATGTATGGGCGTTAGCCAACAATTATGTAAGTGTGGTGCCGGTACAATTTGATCTGACGAATTACGTTTTAAAAGCCAAACTGGAAAAAAACTGGCAATAATGATACTTACTAAAGATAACCTTAAGCTCGGATTGATACTTGGTTTGTTTGGACCAATAATTGGTCTTGTAGTAGTCTATTTTTTTAAATTTTCCTCGTTCCCGTTCATTGAATTTCTCGATAATTTCATTCATGAGAACAGATTGATCACTTCTATTGGTTCCCTAAGCCTGCTGGCTAATGCCATTCTTTTTACTATTTATGTTAACACTCACCGGGATAATACTGCCAAGGGAATTTTCATTATTACTCTGATCTATGGAATTGGTATTCTTGTATTGAAAATTTTTAATTAATCTACCGAAGCTGGCTATGAAATATTACATCATTGCAGGCGAAGCATCCGGGGATTTACATGGCAGTAATCTTATTAGAGAATTAAAAAAACTGGACACTACATGCCTGATTCGCTGCTGGGGGGGTGATAAAATGCAAAATGAAGGTGCCGAGTTAGTAAAACACTACAGGCATCTTGCTTTTATGGGCTTTGCTGAAGTGATTATGAATCTCCGAACCATTTTTCGCAACCTGGCCTTCTGCAAACAAGATATTCTCCAATACAAACCAGATGTGCTTATACTTATTGATTACCCCGGGTTTAACCTGAGAATTGCAAAGTGGGCCAGGAAAGAGGGGTTAAAAATAGTATACTATATCTCACCCCAGGTATGGGCATGGAAAGAGGACAGGGTAAAGATGATGAAGCAATGCATCGATAAAATGCTTGTCATTTTACCCTTTGAAAAAGCTTATTTCAAGACTAAATGGAATTGGGAGGTAGAGTATGTTGGGCACCCCTTAGTGGAAGTAGTAGAACAGGGCAAAATAAAGAATGAAGGCGCAAGGCTATCAGAGAAAAAGATAGTAGCGCTGCTTCCGGGCAGTCGCAGGCAGGAGATACTTAAGAAACTTCCCATCATGCTAGAAGTAAGCAAATCGTTTCCCGAATATCAGTTTATAGTTGCAAAAGCCCCGGGAGCCAGTGAGGAGTTTTATAATGATCTATTAAAGAGTTACGAAAATGTTTCCTTTGTTGCTAATAAAACTTATGATCTCTTAAAACAATCTCAAGCTGCCCTGGTTACATCCGGAACAGCTACTCTTGAGACTGCATTGTTCGAAGTCCCCCAAGTAGTTTGCTATAAAGGATCCTGGCTTTCATACCAGATAGGAAAGAGGTTGGTAAAAGTGAAATACATTTCTTTAGTGAATCTGATAATGGATCGTTTAGTTGTAAAAGAGTTGATACAAGACAATCTTACTGTTGAAAATCTTAAAGCAGAACTAAATGATTTACTATTCAATGAGAAACGCATTGAACAGACAAAAAAAGATTACCAGATACTTAAAAATAAGCTGCACAAAGAAGAAAATGCCTCCGGAGAAGCCGCTATATCCATTGTTCAATTTTTATCAGGCAAGTAATTTTATGGCCAGAATAACGAGGCAAAGAATAAATATCAAAAGACTGATACGGTTAATACCATGCATATAGCCAATCCATTTGTCTTTTGGCCTGTTCGGGTCTTTCTTCTTCAGGTAAAGATATTCGGCAATTTGTTTTAAAACTCCCATAACCGTTTATTGAACAAGCAAAAGTAAGAACTATTTTCACTTTGCATCAGGCTCCATGATTAGCTGATAACCTTAGTAGGCATTTTTGTCCCCTTTAATTGTTACATAAATGGTTAAGAAAATGATCCGGAGATCAAGCCACAGGCTCCAGTTCTCCAGGTACCAGATATCATGTTCGATTCTTTTACGCAACTGATCCTTCTGTTTTATCTCTCCGCGGAAGCCATGCACCTGGGCCCAACCTGTAACGCCTGGTTTAACAAAGTGGCGTATCATATATTCATTAAGTATCCTTGAAAAATCTTCTGTGTGCCTTAGCATATGCGGACGAGGTCCCACTACTGACATACTTCCAACAAAGACATTAAAAAACTGTGGTAATTCATCAAGGTTTGTTTTCCGCAGGAATTTGCCAAGCCGTGTGATCCTTGTGTCATTATGCGTCACTTGTTTTGTGTCGGCCTCTTTATTAACCTTTAATGTCCTGAATTTATAACAGGGAAATGCTTTATTATCTCTGCCAGATCTTAATTGTACAAAAAATACCGGCCCTTTTGAACTTAACTTAATCAATATTGCCATCAGCGGAACCAGCCAGGATAAAATCAGTGTAATTACAAAAAAACTGAACACAATATCAAATAATCTCTTTTTTATCCTTGCAGTAATATCATCTAATGGTTCAGATCGCAAGGACAGGATAGGAATATCATCAACAAAATCTATGTGAATATTCCTGTTAACAAACAGATGAAAATCAGGTACGAATTTGAATCGTATCATATTTGTTTCAGCCGCCTGGGCGAGGTCGTATACATAAGCATTTGATTCCGGAGAAATAGTTGAATAAATTTCATCGATATCGTTGTCAATAGCGTAAGAAATGCAATCCTTCCTGTTACCAAGAATCGGGAATATTGATAGCTCATGAACTTCATGAGGATCTTCAAAATAACCCTCCACAGACAGGTTCTGGTTATTTAACAGGAAATGGCTGACTAATCTCTTTGAAAGGTCATTGTACCCCAAAACAATTACTTTCTTATTGAATTTATTCCCTCTTTTCAGGAAAAAAGTTAGCAGCATAAACAAGAGCCGGGTAAATAAAATAATCAGCCCAAACCCCAGCAGGTTTACCAGAACAAATAACCGGGAGTAGTCATAGTTATACAAGAAAATAAAAACAAGAATACTTACTACAAAAAATAAGTAAGCCTTAATAGACTGTCTTCCAAAATACTCAAAGTTAAAATGATTACTCCGGGTATATACTGCATTCACATAGGCAGAAAGCATCCATGCCATATTACTGACAATGAAGAAGACTGTATAAGCATTCCCCGTCCTGTCAATCCTCGCAATGACAAGCGTTAATACAAGGTGCACGGCATTGAGGGCAAACAAGTCCATGCCTGCAAAAAATAAGCGAAACATACTTTTGTTACGGTTAGGCATGCAAAGATTTTTTTTGACTAAAAT
Organism: Chitinophagaceae bacterium; assembly: GCA_016786885.1. Taxonomy (GTDB): domain Bacteria; phylum Bacteroidota; class Bacteroidia; order Chitinophagales; family Chitinophagaceae; genus JJ008. The sequence goes on from JAEUVO010000032.1 coordinate 17,608, forward strand.
TCTGATTATATCTGTCAACCATATGGATATTGCAAATAGGTAATTACTTAATGGATATCAGTCACAAATAAAAGCCGGGATACTTTAGAAGTTATCCGTGTACTATACTTTTTTACCTGAAAATATTATCTCATGCTGTTCTGTTACATTGTCCCAGTTAAACTCTTTTAATGCCCTCTCCTTTGCTTTACAGGATAGAGCTTTCATTTCCTGATAATTAGATTCTGCAAATTCGATTTTCTCACAAAGGGATAAAGGATCTCCTTTTTTGAATGTTATAGCTGTATCCTGTACTGCATATATATTTTCATCAATATCACTAACAATAAGAGGAACACCTAATCCCATTACTGTTAACACAACAGGAGATAGTCCTTCCACATCTGAAGGCTGTATATAGCAATAAGCATTATTCATTAGCCGTGTTACATCTTCTCCATAAACAAATCCGGGAAATATTACATTGGGGCTTGCCATTTCCTGGATTTGTTTTTCGTAAGGCGAAGGATTAGGTGAGCCTCCAACCAACACCAGTTTCTTTTTGGACTGGGATTTTTCAAAGGCTGGCAACAGGTAATGCAACCCTTTATCAGGAATAAACCTGCCTACAAACAAATAATATCCACCCTTCTCAAGTCCTAGTTTCTTAAAAATTGAATCATCTTCTGTTACCTTTTCCACTTCACTGCCAAAGGGGATAAAAGAAAATTTCTTATTGAACCTTTTTTCAAAATATTGCCTGGCTATTACATTGTCAAAAATGATATCATTTGGAAAATAGGCGCTGATATAGGAAGATATTTTTAAGTATATTTTACCATACCATGGCCATTTATCTCTTTTCCAGTCAATACCATCCTGGCTTATATAAACTTTCTTCCTAAACAACCGTAATGGTAAAGCCCAAATACTATTTCCGCCATTCTGAATATGAACTACATCTGCGGTATTCCTGAATATAATATGACAAGTACATTTAAAAGAATGCAAGAGTGTATCAAACCCTTTTTTCTTTACTGTTTTGAAAGTCTTCACTTTTACTCCTTTATACTCATCAATATCAATATGTACATCAGGGTATCTTCTGTTATAAGCTATTACACTGTGCCCTTGGGCGGCCAGCCGGGGAAGTAACTCCATGGCAAATTTATCAGCCCCTGCAGCACCTTTTGCAGGCGGCAGTGTTCTGAACCCAAAAGCAGCTATTCTAAGTTTTTTCATTTCTAATCCAGATAACCTTGGTAATACCTATCAATATATTGCTTTAAAGCAACCGGCCATTCCTGCATCAGGTTCAGGTTCCTTAACTCAAGTTTCTTATTGATCAGCCTCTCGCATGGTGGCCTTTCTGCAAAATATGTTTCCTTGAAAAAATCAGATTTTACACTTGTAATCTTTACCTTGTCAGTGAGGCCAAGCAACCTAAGTAATTCTCCTGCAACTTCCAGCCTGCTTGTTTGTCCACCACAAACCATATTATAAAGCCCCCAATATTCTTTCTCGATTAATGCTTTTACATTTTTTGCAAAATCATGTGTGTAAGTAGGAGTGCCATCTTTATCATCCACAATGAATAACTCTTTCTTGCCATCCTTAAGCTGCTTCATCAGCTTTTGTATAAACTTCTTATCCTTTGCTGGCCCCGCACCCATCATCCAGCCTGCACGGCAGATTAAAAATCTTTTTGCATTCTCGGCTACATATCTCTCGCCCATGTATTTTGATCTTGCATAAACACCCAACGGGTTTGGAAGATCCCAATCGTCATACAACTCCTTTTCCCCGTCAAAAATTCCTGCTGTACTTATATATAATAGTGGTATATCCAGTTCATTGGCCAGGTAAACAGCATTTTCAACAGACATTGTATTTGTAGCGTAAGTATCATCAATATTTTGCTCACAAAATTCCAGGTTAGTGTAAGCTCCCAAATGGAATAAATAATCAGGTTTAAACGCTGTGACATCCTCCCTATAGGCTTCCAGGTCACGAAAGTCGAGGAAGGAAAGCCAGGGTTCATTTACGTCTTTATCAGTACATTTAAGATCGTAAAAATCTTTAAACTGATGATAAAATGCTTCGCCAAGCATACCACCTGCTCCGGCAATGTAGATCTTCTTTTTCATAATGTTAATGAGTCGATTTTAATTTTTATAAGACAGATTTAATTATTCAGTGATACTATACCAGTAAAACTATTTTTATACTTTATTCAATTTTATTAATAACATTATTTATTATTTCCGCATTGGTTTTGGTTGAAAAATTCTTTTTTAGATATTCCTTTAAGTTCTCTGCAAATTTTCTCTGCATTTGCTCGTCAGTATATAAGGATAACAGTGAATCCTGCATTTGCCTGACATCCCGGATTGCAATCAATTTTCCTGTTACGTTATTCTGTATATAATTTTTTGTAGAGGCCGTCTCTGTAATAATTACTGGTTTTGACAATAAAGCAGCCTTTATCATAACAATCAACCCACAAGGTGCCAAACTATTTAGTGGCAGAAAAACAATCTTGCTGCCCTTTAATAGCGAGTAAAATAGAACAGGATCAATATCATAATACATTTTCAAATTAGCTGGTATATTCTTGACAGAAGGAAAATTCTTCTTCCTCGCCACACCGACAAACTGAATGGCAGGAAGGTTTGCAGCACATTGAATAAGTCCTTCCCAATCCCGGTAAGCATCTCCCCCGGTAAAAATATAATCCAATCCCACACTAAAATCACATTGTTCATAATTATCATAAAAAATATCATGCAGGACAAATATCCGGTCAACAGGAAATTTAAATTGCCTTGAATAAATTTCAATGAGCTGTTCATCATTAACGGAGATCCATAGGTTCTTATTACGGAAAGCAATATTGTATATAAATTTTCTGAGCACCGTGTTCAGAAATCCTTTCTCATGAGCTATCATGTTCAGGGAAATAATCTTCCGCCTGATTCCAAACAACTTACAAATAAAAGCTGCAATTGCACCTACTACAAAATTCCAGCTTACCAGCACATCTCCTTTACGGGTTGTCCTTATTCCTGATATCGCTAATTTGAAGTACTTAAACCATAACTTAATTTTACCCCAATTAGTCGTATCGTCTTTAGGATCATAATCAGGAATACCTTTTAAACCAGTATTATTGCCGAGTTTTATCAATTCATCTTTCAACCAAAACTTCGTTTCAGCTGTAACCCGCCAATCGACTAATACTATAATATTCATCTTTTTAATTCCTGCTTATATTTTTCTTTATTGCTGCTCTTATTCCTTATTCAGTAATTAACTTATTTGCTCTTTTTTGAGACTACACTTTCAAAGAGAGTCAATAATTTGCTGTAGTGGCTATCCTCAGAAAACTCTGTGTTTAATCTGCGATAGGCCTTCTCGCCCAACTCAATACATTTTGCCTGACTTGAGAACAGCTCATCAATTCTGGCCTTCAACAATTCGACATTCCTGATCGGAAATAATAGCCCTGTTTCGTTATTACTAACAATTTCCTTAAGACTTCCGGTATCTGTGGCAATCACACATTTCTTAAAAGCAAAACTCTCGAGAATTGAATTTGGAAAATTATCATACCATTCTGCCGGCATGGCCGTAAAAGAGCATCTGCTTAAATAGGACTGCATCTCCTCAAAACTCATCAATCCCAGAAACTCTATATTATGATTCTTATCAGCCAAATAATCTTTCAATACTTTATCAAAACCAGAACTTGAAGCGCCAATAATTTTCAAGCTATAGGGAGAATCCACAAAGGCCTTAACCAATGTCATTAATCCTTTTTCCTCCTCTACCCTTCCTATATATAAAGCAAATGGTTCATAGCTGACCGCCAGATCTTTTCGGACTGATCTGAAATTAAAAAAAGTCGGGATATGAAAAGTTTTCTCAGCAGGAAAACCATATGCCTGAAGCTTTGTAATTGTAAATTTTGATGGAACAACAAATGCATCAACTTTCTTTGTCAACCTGAGAATTTTCTGCAACTGCAATGATGCAACCTTAACAGCAGAGTATATATATGAATTAAAAACACATTTATTCGAAATTGCATTAATCTTTGAACCATGCAGGCATCTTTCACAAATATCTTTTTTATTAAACCGATAAAAAAGGCCGTTAGCACAAATTTGTCCAAAGTCAGAGATCCGATGAATGACCGGTACCTTGTTCCTGACCGCAGCATCAAATATGCTTACTGAAAGTTTGTTTTGATAGTGAAGGACATAGATCAGATCCGGCTTGGTTTCTTTAATCAGTGCATTCAGTTTTTTCTTCGCCTCAAATGAATAAAACATCCTGGAGAAAGCCTTGCCAACAGTTCTGATGTCTTTTTTATTATACTCGTTAAAGTAAACTTCTTTTCCTTTTCCTATTGGTGACAAGAAGAATTTTTCATATTCTGTAGGCTGGTTATGCTGGCTCTTTATACTAAATGGTATTACTGTATGCCCGTTTCTCTCCAGCAGGTCCTTGATATTAAATAAATATCTTTCTGGCCCTCCGGATATAAAATAGCGATAATTTACAATAATGATCTTCATAGGATAAAACTGAAACTATTCGATAACTAAATTTGCTTAGTAATACACAAACTTTATCCCTCCATCCATCTATCCCACCACATCTGGAACATTAGCAAAAGCCAAATTGGCGTTTCTCTTCCCTTTCTTCCGGCCAAAAACTCTTTTCGGATTGTCATAGCTTTTTTTACATCCAGCAGTCCATGTTTATTAAACTGCTTTTCATTAATATAATAATAAAGATGATCTTTCAAGTCGGTCGTTAACCATTCAAACATAGGAATAGAAAAACCAGCTTTAGGCCTGTCCATGATTTCTCTCGGAATATACTTATGGGCGATCTTTTTCAGCAAATACTTGGTCGTACCATTATTATATTTTAATGAAGATGGAAGTTGAGACACAAATTCAATAATTCTATGATCCAGCAAAGGTTCCCTTCCTTCCAATGCAATACTCATCGTTGCCCTGTCCACTTTTGTTAAAATATCATCTACCATATAAGATCTGTAATCCTGTGCTAGTATCTTGTTGATGTAATCATTTTCATTATTTACTTCCCCGATATCATCAAGTAACCCAACACTATCATCATACTTAGGCAATAATTCTGAAATATCTTTGTAATTGAGGTGCCTGTTATATATATCCGTAAGGCCTGTTGTTTTGTAAGTACTCAGGAGTTCATTCACTCTTTCTACTTTATGCACTTTTTTTAGTGCTGGCATTAACTTAAGTGATACATTAGAAACCCCTTTTGCCATACTTAGCAAGAGATCAGGTGAATTCTGAATGTAGCGATTGATTTTAGCCTGGTGGTGGTACTTTGTATATCCAGCAAAAATTTCATCTCCGCCATCTGCTGACAAACTGACCGTCACCTGCTTCCTGGCAAACCTGCTGACCAACGTTGTGGGAATGCCTGAGCTGTCTCCAAACGGTTCATCATAGATATCAGCCAGCAAAGGGAAAATATCCTGCGCTTCTTTAGTTGTACAATAATATTCATTATGATCAGTTCCGATATGTGCCGCAATTTGCTTTGCGAAAGGCGCTTCATCCCATTTCTTCTCGTGAAATCCAATTGTAAAGGTCTTAATCTTCTGTGTGCTGTTGGCCTGAAGTATGGCAGAAACAACAGAACTATCATAACCTCCGCTAAGAAAAACTCCAACCGGAACATCACTCACCATTCTATACTGAAATGCAGAAATAAATAATTTCTCAACCTCCTCAAGTGCATCTTCCTCGGAGATATTAAGTTTTGGTTTATTATAATAGTCAATTACATCCCAGTATTTATGATCTGTAACCTGCTTCTTGCGAATATCAATTTTTACATAGTGGCCTGGTTGTATTTTAAAGGTATTTTTGAAAATGGTATGCGGGGCTCTGATATAGCCGTACTTAAAAAAGAGTGTTACTGCTTTATCATTTACTTCTTTTTGAAAACTCGGATAAGCGTATAATGCTTTAAGTTCTGAGCCAAACAGCAAACATCCATCTTTGTAATAATAATACAAAGGCTTTACGCCTGGTCTGTCTCTAAGCAAATATATTTCCTGCTTTTTAATATCATAAATAGCATAGGCAAACATACCAATAAACTTATTTACAGATTCGATTCCAAACTGCTGGTAAGCTTTGATAATAACCTCTGTGTCAGAATCTGAATGAAACTGGTACCCCAATGCAATAAGTTCTTTTCTAATCTCTTTGAAATTGTACACCTCGCCGTTGAGAATTATTACAACACTTTTATCATCGCTATACATAGGCTGGCTACCATTTGCAGATATATCCAGAATCGACAGCCTTCTATGTCCCAGGCCTACGGCTGCATTACCTGCATCAAAAAAGGCTACATCTCCACTATCAGGTCCACGGTGATGAAGTTGTTCATTTGCCTTATTCAGGTTTTCCTTAGTAAGTTTTCGGTTAAAATCGCAAAACCCAGTTATTCCACACATAAATTTGTTTTATAGTAATTATTTAAAATCAATGCATTATTAATCTCCATGGCAATAAAAAGTTGCCAATATATAAACGAAATTCTTAAATTTTATTACATAGATATAAACAAATAATCAGAAAAGAAAGTATATCACCTCATAATTTCCTCTATCCGTTTTCAAAATCTATTCACCTTTATCTTAGGAAAATCACGAAGTAAAATTACTAAGTAATAAGTACGATGTTATTCCTTTTTTCTTCCAAATGAAAGCCATTTTTTCCTCCTTCTGATTACCGCATCGATCATTGATAATCCTTTATCGAATGAGAGGGTGTGAGTAGCCAATATGTCATTGGCCCAACCCGGAGTGATTTCCGATTGCTTTACTTCCTTATAGCTATTCTCATCTAATTCTACAATTTCATTCAGCAGCATAGCATATCCATACCTGTATGAGCAATCCTGCGATGGCCTATACAATTTTTCATTACGAAAAAATAATCTGCCTGCAGGTCTGGCAGATTTCACATCGGAAACAATAGGATTAAGAGGATGTGGCTTCCAATTCTGCGTTAACAGACTATCGGAATAAAACAGAAAGAGCTCTTCACTAAAGGAAGCCCCTTCAACCTCCCTGATATTAGTAAATAACCAAACCTTATTATTTCTGAACAAAATTGTGGTATCAACCGCATGTATGTTTTCCATAAGGTTCATTTTGAATTCCCACTCATATGGAAATTTTTTACACTCATATAACTGGATCGATTTATCCTGCTCACTTTCGGGTATCATGTAGTAAACTCCATCTTTCTCGAAAATAAACGGATAAGAAAGATGATATGACTTTTGAAGAATAACTACCGGATCTGAAATCTTTCCACTTTTGTCAATCTCCATCACACTTAAATGTCCTTTCTCTGTTTTTCCTTTCCAGATTCCCTCTTCGAAAAATATATAGTGCTTCCCATCTTTGTAAACTACAAATGGATCTGCCCAGAACCGGTCGGTTGGAGGCAATATTCTTTTATATCTGTACATCGATTTCGAAACATCATCGGCACTGGTAAAAGAATATAATAATATCCATTGCTCGAAGCTATATAGCCTTGAAAGTTTTTTCCGCAAACCTGCCCAGGCCTTAGCTATCCAAAGACGTAAAAACTGAATGTTGGCAGGCATTTTATAATTTTCTCCCGAATAGAAAGACAACCCGGAATTCTCTGCTCTTATTCTTTCCAGGAAAGATTCTGATCCCATTTCATACAGTTGCTTTAATTTTCTTGGGATAAATAAAGATGTCTTCCAGAAAAAATTATTCAGTGTCCGGTTATACTTATACTCAACAGACGACCATGAACGATACAGTACTTCTCCGCCATCCATATCTTCTGTCAGTATTTGTAAAATCGAACCTACTTCTCTTTCTCTTTTGAAAACTTCCCAAAAACCTGCGGGCCCCCCTCTGTATACAAAATTGTCTCCATGATGGTATGACCAGACACCAAGCTTTGCTGCCTTCAGTATCTTTCCCCTGAGAATGCGAAAACCAAGCCTGATAAATACATCAATATCATACTTTTCAATTTTCGTAATATCATTGTCGGCTAAATAATCAGAGAATTTCTTTTCTATACATTTAACCTCCATTAAATCGACGGATTCCACAAGAGACTTGAGGTTCTTATTTAAAAAAGCATCGGGTGATGGTTTACTCAAAAAATTCTCTCCATGAACATATATCTTATAAAATGTGTTAGTAAACTTTTCCCTAAGCCATGAAAAAAAAGATTTTTTTTGAATCGCATTTGATTCTCTTTTTACCACCAGGACTATTTCAGCATAATCTGAACTATTAATTTGATCGACCATCCTATAAATCCAGGAAGGAACTTCAAAATCATCAATCAACAATCCTACTCTTACTTTCTTCATAAGATCATTAGCTTTATTACAAACCAAATACAGTTTGCAAAGATTTTATAGATAAGGTTATTTTCTGCTCAATTTTTTGTAATGAATCACATACTGGTCTATCATGTGGTCAATTGAAAAATCATTATATACTCTGAACTTGCCTGCCTCACCCATTTCTTTGCGAAGATTCTCATTATCCAGCAGCATGGTAATTCTCTCTGCCAATACTTCCGGCGATTCCGCATCAACTAAAAAACCGGTTTCACCCTCAGTAACTATCTCTTTTGTACCCCCACCGTCTGTTGCAACTACTGGTTTAGCAGAGGCCATATACTCAAGAACAGAATTAGAGATTCCTTCTGTAAAAGTCGACAAAACACAAATATCCATTGCGGCTATATATGACTCAACATCAGATTGTCGGCCTTCTAATCTCATAAAAGGCAAAAATTCCTTATTGATCAAAGCGGCTGATTCTGCTGAATCTGTTTTGTCACCAACCGCCAGAAAAGTAACGTCATCTCTCTTTTTCAATATTAATTCAGCTGCTTTATAGTAAGTTTTGTAATCTTTATAAATTGAAAAACTGGCCACCATTCCAACTACGTACCTGGTGGTGATCGCCAGTTTCTGGCGGATCATATCCTGGTTAGTTTCACTTGCGATTCGCTCAAAATTGAATCCATTGTATATACATACGCTCTTCTTCCCTGATACACCATAGGCAGATAACCCTGCGTTGGAATTCCCGATCACCATATTACTAAAAGGAAAAGTCAGTTTACCCCTAAGCCAGGTTTTATTCTTGTAATTTCTAACTGACGGACAATCAACTATCATCCCATTTACAAGTTTTATTCTCAATAATTTGGCGACCGGTACTGAATAAACAGCTGTCATACTATCCCAGCAATGAATTATATCTGGCTTAAATTGTTTACATATCTTATGTAACTGGAAAAAAACTGAGAAATCCTTTTTACTCTTTCTGATAATAAAATGGACATTTACACCCAGATCAAAAATCTCCCTGAAATGAACATCTTCGTTCATAACAACTATCTCGAATGTTATATCCTGCTTTTTCTGAAGTCCTTTGATCAGTTCAGTCAATCTCCTCTCTTTACCCCCTGCCGCTAACGAATCAATAAAAAAAATAATTTTCACAGTGGTTTACGAATTTAGAATTCTTAAAAATCTATCCCCTGCCTTCTCAAAATCATGATACTCCCTGACAAACGAAATAAGTTTAGTTTTATCAATGGCATTTACCTCCTTATTATTAATACATTCCTTCATTCTCTCTATGCTTCCTTCACAATATATTCCGAGGCCAAATTCTGTTATCACATTACCCGGGTTTACATTCAGTGATACAACAGGTACACCAGCTGCCCAGGCCTCCAAAAATATATTTGGAAATCCCTCAAATTTCGATGTATTGATCAATGCCCTCGCATTGGCAATCGTTTGCAATGTTTCGGCATGCTTTAACCTGCCTTTTCTCACAACATTATCCATGGTCATCTTATCAAAAAAGCTTCTGGACTTCTTATCTCTTGGATCGCCAACAACAACAACTTTATTTTTCCGGTCAATCCCTTCCAGTAAATAATAGAGTTGATCAACACCCTTTAGCATTGTCAATGAACCAGCACTTACAATATAATCACCCGGCTCTCTTTTTAGGCTATTTAGATTCCTGAAATCAAAGATATTTGGGAATATAGCCTGCTTTCCTTTAATTGATTTTGCAGTCAATCTTTGTCCCGAATGCTGAAGGGTAATATAATCAGCCTTTTTTTTAAGTTTGTCATATACCACATCGTTAATTAAATAGTGGGATAGATAACTTATAGGATTGAATTTAGGCCAATATTCATATTTGAATCTTTTCCAGAACCCTGCATTATCAAAATCACTCGCCAAAGCCATAATGAATTTGCCATTATTTCTCTTTGCTGCTAAATAAGATAATAAATGGAGGTAAGACCTCATCCTGGTGTAATAGAAATCTGCCTTAGTATTCACTAAAAGCTTGTACAGCGAGGGTATCCTATGAGTAAAAGTTCGCAAACCAGGGAGCCCTTTATTCCAGGAAGGAATATGAAACACTTTTATCCCTTCGGTACTTGTGAAAGATTCATTTATAAAAGGATCGATAACAACTACTTCATGACCGGCGAGAGCCAGTGATTTCCCCAGCATTGCCATTTGCAATTCCCCACCCCCAATGGTGGAGCCCTTAATGGCATTTCCAATTTCACCCCAGAAACAAATCTTCATAATAATAACGCTGTATCCCGGAAAGTCCGGAATAAATTTTCATAAAAGGTTTACGTTTTCGAAGGGCTATTTACCCGTCTTCTGAAATACAAACTCATTACATCCCAGGGTCTGTGTTGTTTTCAGCTTTTGCAGTGTATATCCTCGTTCCTTGAAAAATTCAAAGATTGCATCAGGCGTAGCTACTTCAAATGGCAAACCGCCCAGCCAGTCTAACCAGTCATAAAACATTGACATACCCCGCTGAGATTTGTAATCATAATATCTTCTGAAAGGGTTTTTGAATTTTAATATATCAGAGAAAAATGAACGAAAGAAAAAGAAAGGGAAATATATCGATACAATGAAATACCTGCCTAAAATTCCCGAATTATATATTTTCTTAATCCTTCTCCACCGTACAGAGTTTTTTCCCTCATCATTATAAATAGCAATGAACAGTTTACCATCATTCTTTACCAAAAAATCAATATTTCGCATTGCACCCTCCATATCACCGGTATGATGCAGTACTCCCCATGAATAGACTATATCAAACTGACCCAAAGAGGAAACATATTGTTTATCCAGGATAGACCCTTTCTCAATCTTCCAGTTTCCACCAGAAAAAAACTTTTCCCTTAACAATTGAGCACATTTAACAGAGTCAGGATCGAAGTCAAAGGAAAATACAAATGCCCCCATTCGCATTGCCGCCAGGCTAAATAAACCGCTTCCACAACCAACATCCAGAAAATGTTTGCCGGTCATGTCGTTACATTCCAGCATTTCCATCAACGATTTTTCTGCGTTATGAATTTTTTCTTCAGATATGGTACCAAGATACCCTTCCCAATTCTTACCGAACTGAAAACGATTCCCTTTTTTTACCTGGTTTTCAAATGGTATCTCCATCATGCTTTGAGGTTAAACATTAAAATTATTTCCTTAATGACTGGATAAACCCGATAATCCGCTTTGCCTGGTGGCTATAATTAAAAGCTTCTGCCGTCAGAAGTTTTCCTTTTCTTCCAACTTCCTTTGCCTGTTCATAATTAGCAAAGATGTATTCCAGCTTATTTACCAGCTCAGCTACATTTCCGGGTTCAATTAAAAAAGAATTCTCTCCGTCCTTTAAATAATCTGACACTTCTCCAACATTGACAGAAATTACTGGCTTACCTGTGGCAAGAAATTCGGCCAGTTTGGAAGGGTAAGAAGCATCCGACTCCATATCTTTTGCTCTTACCATAACTAATACATCTGCGTTGGAGATATACTGAACAATCTGATTCCTGGTAAGATATTGAATTATTTTAACTTTCTCGTTAATTTGAAGTTCTTCAATAAGCTTTCTTATCTTAAGAAGTTCCTGTTCGGTACAAAATCCTCCCAATGCCAGCAACACATCCGGGTGATGCTTACTGAAAACGGAGAACGCATTAATAAGCAGGTCAACATTATCTCTGCGGAAAGTAAGGCTTCCAAAATATCCGATATAAAGGCCCTCAATGGGTTTTTGATATCTATTACTGAAACGTCCGGGATCGACGGTACTCGGAACAAGAAATAATTTCTCTGGTTTAATTGACCGCTTTGTATGAAAATCTATCAAGTATCTCGAAATACACAATATCCCATCCGATAGCCAGCTGTCAATGTAAAATTTCAAATTACCCCGCCGACGGTCAAAAAAGTTATTCTTAACATACCTTAACGGATGTTCATTACACTCAGTAATAATAATTGTCCGGAATATTCTTGATAATATCCATGCAAAAATCTGGGTCAGCAAAGTATCACTCCACCTGTTAATTGCTATTATTTTGCTATCCTTGTTTATTTTTTTGAATACAGAATAGGTGTTGCTGTATTTCTTAAGCTTTTGGTATCGCCGTACAAAGAAATTCTTACTCCGTACTTTTTGCCCGAATGGGTTATAGTAATACATGCCATCAACAGTTCCATTGGGCTCATCAATATAATCATTATTAAAGCATATCACATGAACATCAATACCGTTCTCAATAAATCCCTTTGCATAAGTATATACTCTGTTAGTAGCTGCCTTACCATCGGGAAACGAAAACAAATCACCAAAAATAACTATACTCATCTGGCACTACTTTACTTTTAAAACTTTACAAGGATTTCCCCCGGCAACAACATTAGCAGGTATACTTCTGAGCACAAGACTATTGGCTCCTATTATTGTATTTTCTCCGATTTCCACCCCCTTTAAAATAACTGAGTTTAAACCTATCCAGGCATTGTCATGGATAATGACAGATTCGGGTTCTGTGTTACTAATGTCGGGATGCCAATCAAAATCAGTAATGACAACATTTGCGCCGCATAATACATTATTACCAATTCGTATTTCTTTGGCTGCGCCTATTGTAACACCACTGAAACCACAATTGTCGCCTATAGAAATAATGGCCTCCTTTTCATGTGTTGAAAGAATGCATTTTCTGTTTACACCAATTAAATTAGAGGTTTGATCAGAGCGAAATGTACATTTTCGTCCTATCTCTACTTTTGAAAAGGGAAATCTTCTTACATGCAGTAGTCCAAAAAATTCAGAATCTTTCCCAACTTTTACTCCCCTGAAGAAAAGGATTACTCTTGTAAAAAAACCAGAAAAGAATCGGAAAATGCTCATCCGGAAACCATCAATCTTTAATACCCACCAGTTGCCCTTATCTTCCCACAACCGGCTTAGTTTTAATAACTTACTCATAAAATCAGCTTACTGTCGTCCTTAACAACGGAAAAATAATATAATTAATATATATATCAAATGATTTTTACTTTATAATCTGCTTACTATGTTAAGTAAAAATTATTGCTCTGCTTCAGCCTCAAGAAGTTGTTCCTCAGGATAATTTTTGGCGTAGTAACTCAGATACAAAATACCCAGAAGAATTCCCATATCACCCAACTCCATATAGACTAGTGTGAGATTGGCAAGGCAAAATGATACTATTCCAAAAAAAACCGCCCAGAATTTATATTTACGGCCAGCCATCCAGCCCCGGTACAGCAAATAATAAATTGCAGAGAAAAATAAAAAACATCCCAAAAAACCATAGAAATACAAGTAAGATAAAAAACCCACATGAATAATAGGAATGCCCTCCCCAAGCAGTTGTTTTACATCATCCCTGGTTTCGGGCCCGACACCGAGTATCGGGTTCTCAGGGAATTTTTGCATAAAGACCTCATATGAAATAATTCTTGCTTTGGCCGAAACCATATCTCCATCCTTCTCCAGTATTCTCTCTGATATTACCTCGTCAATATTATAACCGAATTCTTTGGCGATATTAAGCATAATAAAAACTCCTATCAGGGCTAAAAAACCTAACGAAATAAGGTTCATAAAAAACGACCGCCGGGAAAAGAATAACTGCATAAAAACGACAACGGTCGACACCATTGCATATCTTGACTTTGTGAGAAACGATACAGTAACCGCACATATAAGAATGATGAAAAGCAGGCTTTGCTTACTTCCGTATCGTTCTATTAAAATCCCGCATAATATTGGAAAGCTTATACCTACCGTACTTGCATTTATCCAGCTATATATTGAATAAATTCTCTTTTCTTCCAGGAAACTTAAATCGATCCCTTCAACCAATATATGTGTATTGTAAAATATCTGGGAATCCTTTGTTTGAATCAAGCTGACTATAAATGACATGCCCACGATGAAGAAAATACATTTACTCATTTTAGAAATATATTCCTTATCATAATCTGTATTTTCAATTATTATCATAAACGCAAGTGCCAGAATCTTATAATCTGACAACAGAAAATACGCAATATTCATTTCCTTCGGCACCAGGTTATTGGCAATAGTAGAGCCAATATGATAGGCTGTAAAAAGAGCAAAAAAAGTAAGGTATTTAGGGAATTTTTTTGTTCCCCTGGTTAAGAGGTAAATAGCATATGGTAATACAAAAACACTATAAACCATAGTAATTCCCTTATCAGTCACAAAATAGGATAGCCATGCCAGGAACGGGTAAAACGGCAGCAGCACCAGCAATAAATTTTGTGAGGTCTTGTTCATTTAGCGTTCATCTTAAGTAAAGAGGGTGGAAACTATTACTATTCTATTGTTTTTTCTCTGTAACGGTTCCTTTTAGTATGGTTGAATAAATACTTGTCAAATCTGAATTAATTGTGTCTGCATTATGTCTGCTCATTGCCCTTAATCTTGCATTCATGCCCAGCTTTGAGGCATATACCGGATCGTTAACCAGGTCCAGCATGGCACCAGCCATTGCATATGGGTCACCATCCTGTATCAAAAGTCCTTCTTCTCTGTCCTTAAGCAAAGAGCCAGTTCCCCCGGTAAAAGTGGCGACTACCGGCATACCTAAAAGCATTGCCTCACATACACTATTAGGGCTATTATCAATATGAGACGGATGAATAAAAATATCTGCGTTAAGTTCAATGTCCATCAATTCCCTCATGCCTAGTCTGCCACTGAGAATAATATTATAATCCCCAAATTTCTTACGGATTTTTTGCTCGAAAATTTTGACAATTATATCATCCGCAGCGATGCCTGCTACATACCATTTAAAATCAAACTTTTTTATCGTTTTAAGCAAAACAGCACATTCCAGTATCGTTTCTAATCCTTTATAAATATTTGACTGAATAGTAGAAACAAATATCTTTTCTTCGGCAGTATTCTTATTCCATTGCTCAGTGTAAAATCTTGCCCTCAATGCTTCGCTGCAATAAAAGTATTTTGAATCAGGCGACAAAACCGAACTCATCCTTCTGTCCCAATCCGTACGCCCCATGAAATATTTACACCCGGAAAATATCTTTTGCTCTCTGTGCGATGCCTTCCTGAATCGCCAATATGTATGCAGTAAACTATTTGCCTTAATCAAACTCTTTATGCCGGAGTTTTTTATCAGGTCCCATTTATTAATTTGAGCAGCAAACCATTTTTTTTCATACACGGTCAAAATGCCCTGGAGATGAATAACTACAGGAATTTCTGTTCGCTTACAAATGAGACCAAATGAATCTTCCGTTCCAAAAATATTTATAATATCAGGTTGGAAATCCTCAATCACATCGAGGCAATACTTAACCATTTCTTCATCATCCATCACACTGTAGTGCCTGTCAATAAATTCCCGGGCTTTGCTTTTTCTTTTCTGGGGAATAGCATAATAAGTGGTTCTATCGCCATCGATTTTTTGCAACTTCTCATCCCCCTGCCTGAAGGCGATGGCCAGTTTAATATCTTCGTTCTGAACTATCCGGGCCTCCAATGATTCGATCCAGCCGCCTCCTATCACAGGAAGATTAAAGTGAGCAGCTGCCAGGGAAGGAGTATTAGTAAACCACAATACTTTCATGTTTTCACTTATTTAAAATACCGGATCATACATCAGCGTTCAAAGCAGGTCAACATATTTTTGCTCATTCGCTAATTTAACTATTACAGCCACAAGGTCTAAAATCTGGTTTATTAAAACAACCTTTTTATTTATTCCAGATGCCTTTTGCTGTTTTATTTAAAATCTTTTTAAACTGGATGGGGGCCAAAATAGGGCCAAATGACATACATATTGTAGTTGCAAGAATAACTCCCGAAGGTCCTAATTGAAAAGTTTTGGCAAATAAAACACACAACGGGATATTAAGAATTCCTGCACCGATAGCAAAATAAAGTTGCAGCCTCACCTTCCCGATCCCGTTTAAGAAGATCACAAAAATACTTCCCCATGTTACAGCCACAACGTAAATAAACATACAAAATGACATGAAGAAAGGTATCGTGAGTTTATTACCAATCCAGAATCTATAGAAAAAGGGAGATATTGCCAGCAAGACAATACTTCCAAGAACCAGGAGCATCCATGCTT
Source organism: Chitinophagaceae bacterium (assembly GCA_016786885.1). GTDB lineage: Bacteria > Bacteroidota > Bacteroidia > Chitinophagales > Chitinophagaceae > JJ008. The sequence continues at coordinate 34,194 of JAEUVO010000032.1, forward strand.
TTTGCAATTTCCGGATTGTCCCATTTATCCAATCATAATCTTCTTTCACATAGGCCTCTGTATAAGCACTCCAGAGAGGTGCAGTAAGAATATTAAAAACCATGGTAATCATTCCAAAATACTTGAAAGCGATATTATAAGGCCCAACTTCTTCCGGGCCGAATAACTGTGTAATAATTACATTGTCTGTTGCAAAGATTACAATCCATACTATTTGGATCAGGAAAAACTGTACTCCAAGGTTTAATAAATCCTTCGCATATTTAAACCGTATGAATTTAAAATTCGGTGAATATTGTTTATACCTTGTACTATAGAGAACCACACTTACAATCAGGTAGACAATGATAGACGTTCCGCTAACGGCAAGGCCAAAAAACCATAGTGATCCTGCTGTTACTTTTGTCAATACATAAATGATAGAAAGAGATAGTATACTGCTGATCAACCGGAATAAATCATTAATTGCAGGTCGTTGATCTGCAGATAGTATTATACCCACCAGGTCCAATACAAATTGTAAACAAAAAAAAGAGAAAACAAGTAATACCAATGGCGCCAATTCATTGTTCAACACCTGTTGAGAATTAAATACCAGCGACCAATTGATAAAAGGGTTTACCAGTGCAAATAACACACATACTCCGGCCATTATGATACCCAATACTGCGTAGGTGGTACTCACATAAATTCTGGCCAATTTATATTTCCCCCGGGCTACGGCTTCAGCAAAACGATTCCTTAATCCGTGCCCCAGCCCAATGTCAAAAAAAGTAAACCATCCAATAAAAGAACTAAGCGTAAGCCAAATCCCGTATTTGGTGCTATCAAGATAATCAAGTGTCAATGGCACCATTAAAAGGCTGACCAGGATACTTAATCCCTTTACTATCACAGCGAGAATTATATTCTTTTTTGTCCGAACACTCCTGGAATGCCCTTTATTAATAAGATTATTAATGTATGATGTGTATTTCGCTACGCTTTTAATCATTTCCGATCTGTGCTTGTTTTCTGGGTGTTAATTTAACCTGTTGGGATACCCCTAAAATAAAAAATAATTCCTGTTGTATTAAAATCAACAGGAATTAATAAATACTGTTTATTTCTCTATAAATCTTCCGTTTGTATAAAAAATTTATTCCGGGTGTGTATAACACTGCCCAAAAGTGGAATAAAAACCGGCTCTATTTGGCCACTGATAACTGCTGATAATGATGTAGTTCCGGTTGTTGAATGGTAGCTCGTGACAATACCTCAACGTTAATGGTTTCAACTTCTGCATACATCAAATACCCAAGAGATGGCAGTGATAATTTAATAGTTCTGTTTTTAACGGTCATCACATGTCCTTCATGGGCCATTAATGGGCCGCTGATTATTTTCACTTTGTCAGCAACACTTATAGGTGTTTTCTGAAGAGATACATTATTATGCTCATTAAGAAAAAGCTTAATAGCATCAATTTCTCTCTCAGGAATTATTGCTGGCTTACATAACCAGTAAACTATATTGATTACTCCATCCGTTTTTCTAAGTGATTGCAGCTCCTGCTCTGTGGCTTTTACAAATACATATCCTGTAAATAAAGGCTCATTGATAACTTTCTTGCGGTCACTCCACTGTCTAACTACTTTGTTCAGCGGGCAATAATTTTCAATGTCTTTGCGAACAAGACTTTCTGAGACTTTCTTTTCCCATCTGGGACGGGTGTAAACTGCGAACCAATTTTTGTTTTCAATCATAAAACCAGGTTTAACTATTACGGTCTTTAAATGAGCAGAAATCATTTTTCTGCTGGTCATTTCACAGTATTGAAGACTACTCATTTACCTCAACTGGTTTTTACAAGGGTACGGCTTCGCCTATATCAGTCACATTGGGTACCGAATAGGAGGGTTTAAAATAATACCTCTCAACCGTTAAATTCCATTCTACCTCATAGCCTATCTACTGTGAACAATGCCTATATTTCTTATACTACTTTACTAACTCTTTTTTTCTTCTTGCTTTCTCTTTTCTCATTGTGGATATAGCCATAGCCATAGCCGTAACCATATCCATTCTTACTAAAACCACGGGATTTGACTCCATTAAACACAATGGCCAAATTCTTTAATTCATTAATCTTATTATTTGCATCCAGTCTCTGTATTGACACTTTACGGGTATGTTTATGCCTGATTATGTACAATGTAGCATCAGCATGCGATGATAGCACATAAGCATCCGACAATAATCCTACTGGTGCTGAATCGATCAATATGTAATCAAAAATCTCTGACAGGTACTGGAACAGTTCGGGCACTTTTTCGCTCATTATTAGTTCAGAAGGATTGTCTGGCAATGGCCTTCCTGCTGGCATAATAAAGAGATTCTCATGCACTGCTGTACGACGTATGATTTCTTCAGGATCTGCAGAACCGTTTAGATAATCTGTCAGGCCCTTATTTACGTTGGTAAACTCAAGTTTTTCACATAAAGTGGGATCGCTCAGATCAAACTCCAGTACAACAACTTTTTTCCCCGCTAATGCAAGGCTCATTGCCAGATTAACCACAACAAAGCTCTTTCCTTCACCAGAAACAGTTGATGTAATCAGTATTTTCTTTTTATCATTTTTAATTCCAAGATAGGGAAGCGATGTCCTGAGATTACGGAATTGCTCAGCAATAAAAGTCCTTTTACCTGGCCCTATTACAATTGCTTCTCCTGAATCTTCATGTACAATTTCACCAATTACAGGAACTGAAGTATAAGATTCAATCTCATGCCTGAACAGTATAGTACGTTTCAGCATTTCATTGGCTGTAACAAATCCAATACCAAGACCAATTGCCAATATTATGGCCATCATGTATATTTTTTTAGCCGGGCTCATTGGTCCAAATGACAGTGCATTATCTACCGTGCGGCTATCAGCAATAGAAGATGATAATGCCATCGCAGTTTCTTCTCTTTTTTGAAGAAGAAAATTATATACGCTGGTCTTAATATTTTGTTGACGGCTGATCTCCACCAGGTCTCTTTCTTTTTGCGGAATACTACTCAGCATCGAAGAAAACCTGTTGTTAAGTGAGTTCAGGTTACTTCTCGTTGCGTTCAAACCATCTTTCTGACTACGTATATTCTCTAGAATACTGGGTCTTATTTTTTCAATCTGATCCTTCAACGATAATACCATTGGGTTATTCGATGCAGTCGTTTTGCTTAGTTTTTCATACTCCAGTTCGTAGTCATACAGCTTATTTAATAATTGTGCAAGGAGTGGATCACCAACTCCTACTGTTGTAGGAACGATGCCACCTGTCTTATCCTTAGCTGTTACATATTTCTCTACCTGGTTCAATACATCCATCTGAACATTGGCATCGCCAATTTTCTGGCTCAGGTCACTTACATTCTGTAGGAAAAGTGTTCCTTGTGAACTGATATCGATGGCACCCTGACTTGTTTTATACTGTTGCAGTTTCTGTTCAATAGAGTCAAGATCCTTTTCTACATATTTAAGGCGTTCGTTAACAAATGCAAGTGTATTAGCAGCCAGTGTATTTTTATCATCCAGTGCGGCCTCATTATATGCAGCGATCAACGCATTCAGGACATCCTCAGCCCTTTTATCATTCTCATCGGTAATTTTCAGACTAATTACGGAGGAAAGTTTGCTTACTGAAGAAGCCTTTAGATTAGACTGAAGGTTAGTTGCGATTATTTTTGGATCAGTAAGATTAAAATACAATGGCCTATCATTAGTTCTTGCTTGAAAGTTTTGAGGAACAAACTTCAATGTTCCATACGGAGTTTTTACCCACTCATTCAATGCATACGTTGTATTGTTAATCGTAATCGTTTTCTTAGCTGTATCTACAGTGAAGAAAATGTCACCTCCATCCGGTAATGAATCAGGATTCATAGCCCTGATGGAAACAGGTGAGGTAGTGTATGCATTAGCTGGTTTTATTCTGCCTTTTTCGTAAACAGGTGCATATAAATGCAGCTTTTTGGCAACCTGTGTGAGAAGTTGTCTTGATTTAATAACCTCAATTTCGTTCTCAATTATTTTCTTAGCTGATAATTGATTAAGGGTTTCAATCATTTTAGCTTCGTCCTGCCCTTTCTTCTCATCTTTTATTAAGATTGAAGCCGTTGCTTCATAAAAGGGATTCGTTTTGTAACGAATGTATAACCACGCACCTGCTATGGCAATGGTAAGTAAGACCAGGAATAATGGCCAGTAGGGCATATATTTAAACCAGATCTGGCCAAATACATTTTTTTCCTCCGATTCAACCCCATTTTTCTGAACACCTTTCATAGTTTTCAAAGTTTTACTGAACAAGACGATCAACAACAATTACAGCAAGGGACAATACACTAACAGCGATTGGCACCCATTGTGAGTTTTGATTTGCTGAGCTAACCCTTGCCTTATTTGGTTCCACATATACAACATCATCAGATTTTAAGTAATAGTACGGTGATGATAAAAGTTCGTTTGAATTCAGGTTGATCCGTTTTATTATTTTCTGCCCATTCTCTTCTCTGATCACCAACACATTATCTCTTTTGGCCTGTATGGTCAGGTCTCCCGCCAGGCCAATGGCCTCCAGTAATGATATCTTCTCATTAGGAATATTAAGAACAGTCGGGTTCTTAACTTCTCCCAAAACTGTAACATGAAAATTTAAAAATCTGGCCTGCACTATTGGATCAGTAAGGAGCTGCTTTTCAACCAGTTTCTTCCTTATTGTTTCTTTTAGTTGTTCCTTGGTAAGCCCTTCGGCTTTTATGCTCCCTAGGATGGGAAATTGGATAGTTCCATCTGCTCCTACCAAATAACCGGTAACCTGACCTTGTTGGTTAGTAGCATTATTAGGTGTATTAAAAACCTCCGTGGCAGCAGGGTTCAGGCTGGAAACGGTAATACTGAGTAAATCATTTTTGCGGATAATAGATTCAGGCACAGGAGTATTGGTGTCGATAACACTGTCTTTTACATCATTGAAATATGTTGCTTTTCTGACATCAACACATGCTGCTGCAGCAAAAGCCAAATACATTACAATGGCTAAATAATACCTTCTTAAAAAAGTAATTTTCATAAGCTTTTCTTTAAGCCTAATGGCCTTTCAGTTTAAATTGCACCAATCTGCTTAACTAAAGTCGACGGTTTTGCGAAGGATTTAGGTGGAACGAGGCTTCACGAAGGATTAAGGATACGTAGACTGAAGCACTAATTAGCTGAAAATGCTTCAAATCGGCAACAAGATACTAATCATTATGGAATATGTATAAATTTCTTAGAAAAAATTTTTGTGAACAACACGGAAAATTCAGGTAAAACAATCGTAAAAGTCCCATATCATTTGATAAAATATGACCAGCTCTGCCTGAATTATTGCAAAAACCAAACTGCATTAATAGCATTATCATAAAAGATGTAAGAAAGGATCGCCTACCAGATTAAAAAGTATCCGACCATTTGAGTAATACATTCGTAGAATTACTTCGCATTTTTCCCATTTTTCATTTACAATAATGCTCCGGACAAATGGCTGGTTAAGATATCCACTTAAATAAAAAAATGTGGATTATTTGAGGGTAAAAATCATTTTACAAACATAGAATATTGCAAATGGTAGATTTTCAGTAGATTTTACTATAGCATTTCTGATAATTACTTTTACAAGCAGAGTACCTGTCCTCAATCTTTTTTTTATGGCATTGTTTTTGGCTTTTATTTAGTCATATTTAAACAAGATTTAGGAATTTTATTAACATAGTTTCCTCGTGGTATTATTCAGTCCCGATGTAAGCTATTTTCGATATTCTATAAAAAACCAAATGAGTATCCTTATGGAGAACCCCTCCTGCTACCCAAAGAGTAGTTTGACTGCCTTGCCAGGCTATTCAGACTGCATCAATTCTCCTTCTTCCGGAGAAAACAATCATTCATTTAACAGTACAAGAACCATAAATTTCAGCGCACAATCTGTGCTGTCTTCAGAACTATTGACCAGAAAAACCGAATCCTGTTTTGTCCAATTATCCTTTAAAAACCGTTGATAATGAGAAGTTTATTTACACTTTTATTTTTAGTTGTTTTTTCTGCTATCAGTTCTGGAAATACCTATTACATGGCTACCAATGGTAGCAACAGTAATAACGGTTCCATTAACTCTCCGTGGCTGACCATAGAGCATGCTACTTCGCAAATGGTAGCAGGTGATACGTTATACCTGCGGGGAGGAACGTACAGAAGTACCAAACCCATTGGAACCGTAAACCGTTTTTACATTCAGAACCTTATCGGAACGGCCGGCAATAAGTTCTACATCTTTAATTATTCCGGAGAAAGGCCAATATTCAATATGAATGAACAATTGATTCCAGGTTCACCCGGTGATGGTCCGGTCGGTTTAAAGGTTGAAAACTGTCGTTATGTTCATATTAAAGGAATCAGGGTAACAGGTATATCTCAAAACCCGAACGGTTCTAATACTCCCGCCGGAATGATCTTATTCGATGTTGACAATTCTATAATTGACCAAATTGAAATTGACAATGTTGAAGGCTATGGAATGTATTTACAAGGCGGGTCGGATAATAATCTTATAAAGAATTGTGATGCACACCACCTTATAGATACCTATACGGGTTTGGGAGGTGCAAATGGTTTTAATATTACCGGTGGAGACGGATCCACCAATAACGTATTTGACGGATGTCGTGCCTGGTGGATAAGTGATGATGGCTTTGACCTGTATGGCACTAACAGCTATGCAACTTATAGAAACTGCTGGGCTTTCTGGAACGGGTATTATCCCGGTACTTTTACACCCGCCGGTGATGGTATGGGTTTTAAGCTCGGTCCAACATCGACAAATCAGAGTGGTACAACCCTCAGGGTGCTGGAAAACTGCCTTGCTTTTGAGAACAGGTTAAACGGATTTGATCAAAACTCACAATCAAATACTACCTGCCGTATCACTATGTTGAACTGTGCCGCTGTTAACAACGGTAGTAATGGTTACTTTTTTGGAGCAAATTTGTCAACTGTCCATACATTTAGAAATAACCTGAATTTTGGTAATGGTATCTGGGGAGATGAAATACAGGCAGCTTCCTCTACCATCTCTCACAACACCTGGAATGGTGGCGTTACAGTTACCAGTGCAGACTTCGTCAGCCTGTCTTCTGCAGGTGTGGATGGCCCCCGCCAGGCAGATGGAAGTTTACCTAATTTGAACTTTTTGAAACTTGTCACAGGCTCAGACCTGATAGATGCAGGTGTAAATGTTGGATTACCTTATAGCGGAAACGCACCGGAAAGAGGTGCTTATGAGTTTGGATCAGCCCCCCCTGTCAATCAGGCTCCAACTGCCAATGCCGGCAATAATCAAACTATTACTTTACCTACAAACAACGTGACTGTGACTGGGAGTGGCACAGATCCGGACGGGAGTATTGCTTCTTATCTTTGGACTAAGCTTAGTGGTCCTGCCACTTTTACTATTGTATCTCCGGCGCAGGCGCAAACAGTAATTAATGCTCTTGTTCAGGGTACTTACCAGTTTGAATTAAGAGTGACAGACAACCAGGGTGCTATTGGAAGAGACACCATGACGGTGACGGTGAATGCAGCACCTAATCAGGCTCCAACTGCTAATGCAGGACCTAACCAGACTATTACTTTGCCAACCAACACTGTTACAGTTACTGGAAGCGGAACGGATCCTGACGGAACTATTGCATCTTACCTGTGGACTAAAATAAGCGGACCAACAAGTTTTACAATTGTATCCCCCTCACAGGCGCAAACTGTTATTAATAACCTGGTACAAGGTACTTATCAGTTTGCACTGAGAGTTACGGATAATGGCGGGGCAATCGGAAGAGATACTATGACTGTTATAGTAAATGCCGCTCCAAATCAGGCGCCTGTTGCTAATGCAGGACCTAACCTAAACATTACTTTACCAACAAATACAGTTACGTTTAATGGCAGTGGTACCGACCCTGACGGAACTATTGCTTCTTATTTGTGGACCAAGATCAGCGGGCCAGCAAGTTTTACCATAGTGTCCCCTTCTCAAAACCAGACTGTAATCAACACCTTGGTTCAGGGTGTATATCAATTTGAATTAAGGGTAACAGATAACCAGGGAGCTATAGGAAGAGATACTGTTACAGTAACAGTAAACGCTGCGCCTAACCAGGCACCTACTGCCAATGCAGGAGCAAACCAAACCATTACATTACCCACTAATAGTGTAACATTAACCGGAAGCGGAACGGACCCTGATGGAACCATCACTTCTTACTTATGGACGAAAATCAGCGGACCCACTACTTTCACTATTGTTTCACCCAATACTGCACAAACTGTAATTAATAACCTGGTACAGGGCACTTATGTCTTCAGACTCACTGTAACTGACAACAGCGGGGCAACTGCTGATGCTTTTGTAACTGTAACGGTTAATTCATCGGGTAACCAGGCGCCTGTTGCCAATGCAGGACCAGACATTAATATTACATTACCAACAAATACCACCACCCTCAATGGAAGTGGTACTGATGCAGATGGCACCATTGCTTCTTATCAGTGGACCAAGATCAGCGGACCAGCTACATTTAATATTGTTTCACCAACACAGGCACAAACAGTTATCAATAACCTGGTGCAGGGATCGTATGTGTTCAGCCTGACCGTAACTGACAACAGCGGCAATACAGGTATTGACTATGTAACAGTAACTGTAAATGCTCCGGTTAATCAGTTACCAACTGCAACAGTTGGCCCTGATCAAACCCTTACATTACCAACTAACAATACAACATTAACCGGTAACGGTACTGACTCTGACGGAACGATCGTTTCCTATCAATGGACAAAGATCAGCGGACCTGCAACATTTACCATTGTAACACCAACTCAGGCTCAAACAGTAATTAATAACCTCGTACAGGGTACATATGTATTCAGGTTTACTGTGACTGACAATAACGGTGGTACTGGTGATGCTTTTGTAACGGTTACAGTCAATCCTGCTCCCAACCAGCTTCCTGCAGCAAGTGCAGGACCTGATCAAACAATTACATTACCAGTTAACAGTACAACACTTACCGGAAGCGGCACTGATCCGGATGGAACCATTACTTCTTATTTGTGGACCAAGATCAGCGGTCCAACGGCTTTCACTATTGTTTCACCCAATGCCGCACAAACTGTAATTAATAACCTTGTACAAGGCACTTATGTCTTCAGGCTCACTGTTACTGATAACAACGGGGCAACTGCTGATGCTTTTGTAACTATTACTGTTAATCCCCCGGTAAACCAGCCTCCTGTTGCAAATGCAGGCGCTGACCAGACACTTGTTCTGCCAACAAACAGCACCACTGTAACTGGAACAGGTACTGATCCGGATGGCACCATTGTTTCATACCAGTGGGATAAGATTGCCGGGCCTGCACAGTTCGTAATTCTTTCACCAACACAACCGCAAACAGTTATTAATAACCTGGTGCAGGGTGTTTACCAGTTTGAGCTGAGAGTAACCGATAACCAGGGTGCTATTGACAGGGATACCATAGTAATATCGGTAAGTCCTGCTCCGCCACCCAACCAGGCACCAACTGCAAATGCCGGCTCTGATAGGGTAATAACATTACCAACGAATAGTTTAACCGTTACAGGAAGTGGTTCTGATGCAGATGGCACTATTGCTTCTTATCAATGGACTAAGGTCAGCGGACCAGCAACTTTCAATATCGTTTCTCCAACCCAGGCACAAACAGTGATAAATAATCTTATACAAGGCACTTACCAGTTTGAATTAAGAGTAACAGATAACCAGGGTGCTACCGGAAGAGATACTATGACAGTAACTGTTAACCCTGCTCCGCCGGTGAACCAGGCTCCAATAGCTAACGCCGGACCAGACAGGAGTATGACCTTGCCAACAAACAGCATCACGCATACCGGCAGCGGTACAGATCCTGATGGAACCATTGTTTCATACCAGTGGACAAAAGTAGCCGGGCCTTCACAGTATATTATTGAATCACCTGCTGCTGCACAAACAGTATTCAGCAATCTTACAGAAGGTATTTACCTGTTTGAATTGCTTGTAACCGACAACCTTGGCGCTACAGATACTGATACTGTTTCGGTAGAAGTTAAAGCTAATATCACATTGCTCAGGCAGGCTTATCCTAATCCTGCTACAGATAATATTACTGTTCGGATCGATCCGAATGGTAATGCAAGAAGTTCACTTGTCCTGACAGTTTACGATTTCAGGGGAGTGAGTGTTTATTCAAAACAATTAGGAATCGGTCAGCAGATAATAAGTGAGCAAATAAATCTTGAGAAATTCCCGAGAGGCATCTATGTAATTGAAGTGGTGGCTGACAAAAACAAAAAAGCTACCTTCCAGTTTGTGAAGCAATAATAATTTGCCTTACTGTATATAATCAGTCCTGAAACATGTAAAAAATCCCCGGTTGATCCGGGGATTTTTTTATGACCCTTATTATAAAAAAAGCAGGTAGTCGATACCACCTGCGTACGTCCTTTATTTTAAAAATCAGACGTTAACATGAATATGAGAAATTCATCACCATTATCTTGGCCCGAGGTGAGTGAGGGTATCAAAGAATCCTCTTGCTCCCGGGTTGTTGTTATAATAGAAATTAGCATAGATCTTCGCCGGGTTACCACCTGCTGCCGGTACATAACGGCTGTCTGTGGCCGGGCCCATCGATACCGGCAAC
>JAEUVO010000027.1 GCA_016786885.1 Chitinophagaceae bacterium
ATGCCGCTCATAAAATTTGTTTTTGCCCACAAAAGATTTGTTGTAACTTAATGTTGCTTCAATTAATAAGTAATTTAAACCTTTGTGTATGAGAAAAAGTTTACCTCTGTTATCCCTCTTTGCAGGGACTTTTTTATTTACAGCTATAACTGCAAACAGCCAGCAGGCTGATCGTTTTGCCTATGCCGTCACAGATGCACAGCAAATGGGTGCCAACTGGAGTTTTTTAAGAAAATTAAATCTGCAAACCGGTGAGTATAGCCAGGTGTTGCTTAGTGGTAACGATGCATCATTCCTTGCATATAACGCCACTACAAAAAAACAACTGGAAGCCCCGCTTACTGACTCCCGTTATGGGCATACCATTAATGCAGCTTTTGGAAGCGGTGTGGCTGCTGTAGCATATGATAAAAAAAATAACCGGCTTTATTACACCCCTATGCTTTTCGATCAGTTAAGGTATATCGATCTGAAGAGTATGAAAGTATTTTATGTAACAGACAGGGCTTTCACCGGTAAACCTATCAAATCAGCAGACCAGGGAAATATTGTAACCCGGATGGCTATTGGATCAGATGGAAACGGGTATGCGTTAACGAATGACGGATCCCAGTTAGTTCGTTTTTCTACTGGTAAGAGTCTGAAGATAGAAGACCTTGGCGCCCTGGTGGATGATCCGGCAAACAAAGGTGTTTCTGTTCATAACTCCTGCACCAGTTTTGGCGGTGATATGATCGCAGATGATGATGGAAACCTTTATGTGATATCTGCCCGCAACCATGTTTTTAGAGTTGATATTGATTCTAAAGTTGCTACTCATCTTGGTTCGGTGTCCGGATTACCACAAGGATTCACCATTAATGGTGCTGCTGTTAATGAAAACAACCAGATCATTGTAAGCAGTGCTATGCAGACCGTTTATTATACACTTGATCATAAGACATGGACCGCTTCTCCCTATATTATTAACGGAACAGGCTGGAATAGTTCTGATCTTGCTAACAGTAATCTCCTTGCTACAGCTGCAAAAAATAAGAACCCGGTAACAGAAGTACTCTCCCGCAACTCTCCTGCTAATTCAGGCGATGGCAAAGTGAGTATTTATCCAAATCCTGTTTCTAATAACCAGTTTGTAATACAGTTCAATCAACTGGAAGCCGGTAATTATTCTATACAGATAACTGATGTGATGGGACGCCAGGTAGTGCAACAATCAGTAAGCCTCAGCGGAGATAATCATGCACAGGTGATCAGGCTTAACCCCTCTGCAGCCAAAGGAATTTACCTGATAAAAGTAACAGATCAAAACAGCCGTTCAGTATATAACACTAAAGTGGTGGTTCAGTAACAGTAATGATATTTCAATAAAAAAGTCCTGCAAAAGCAGGACTTTTTTATTGCTCTTTATTCTTCCAGACCAGTTTTATGTGTTTTGCTTTTGCACCGAAGTCTTCACATTTACCATCACCTTTCCCGGTAATACCACCGGTAGGCGAACATATCATTTTACAATTTTCATCATATACTGTATTAAAAAAATCACAGCATGGAGCTGTAAACAGGAATACCTTTTTCCCGTTATACAAATACTCATCCACCTGGACAGGCGGTGTGGGAGGTGTTTCCTTGCTGGCACTATCAATAAATTTTCTTACACAAACCGGAATAGAATCATTGTTGATCTCTTTCACTGAAACTTGTTCATCTGTAATCTTCTCTTTGTTTTTCTTTTTGCCGCATTCAGTAGCAGAAAACAAAGGAAGAGCCAGCAATATCAATACATATTTCATAGTCAGCTGTTATAAATGGTTAGGGTATATTTGCACCTTACAGTAAAAATAAGGTTTTGGAGAAAAGTAATTTTGTAGATCAGATACGTATTTTTTGCCGCAGTGGCCACGGTGGTGCCGGTAATAAGCATTTTATGCGGAATAAGTTCACCGCATTGGGCGGACCGGATGGGGGTGATGGTGGCCGCGGAGCTCATATCATCCTGAAAGGCAACAGGAACCTCTGGACATTGTTGCACCTGCGTTATTATAAAAATGTACTGGCAGAAGACGGAGAAAAAGGGGGAGCTAATAACTGCCATGGCAGGGATGGTAAAGATATTATTATAGAAGTGCCATTAGGAACCATTGCAAGAGATGAGGAGACTGGCAACCAGGAAGTAGAAATATTGGAAGACGGGCAGGAAGTGATCTGGCTTCCCGGTGGAAAAGGCGGACTGGGCAATTCTCATTTTGCAACACCCACTAACCAGGCTCCTGAACATGCACAACCCGGTCTTCCCGGTATTGAAGGATGGAAGGTTCTCGAATTAAAGGTACTGGCAGATGTTGGATTAGTTGGTTTTCCCAATGCCGGCAAATCAACTTTGCTTTCAGTTATCACTGCCGCCAAACCGAAAATTGCCAATTATGCTTTCACTACCATCACCCCTAACCTTGGAATGGTGGAGTACAGGGATGGAAAAAGTTTTTGTATTGCTGATCTTCCGGGTATTATTGAAGGCGCAGCAGAGGGGAAAGGATTGGGCCATCGCTTCCTGCGGCATATTGAAAGAAACTCTGTATTGCTGTTCTTAATTCCTGCCGACAGTAATGATCATAAAAAAGAGTTTGATATCCTGGTGAATGAGCTGGAGCAATACAATCCCGAGTTGTTGCACAAACAATTCGTTATCGCCATCAGTAAAAGCGATATGCTGGATAATGAACTAAAAGAAGCTATTGAAAAGGAATTACCCCAAAATATTCCACATCTTTTTATCTCATCTGTTACCAATAAAGGCCTGACAGAATTAAAAGACCTGTTGTGGAAAATATTAAATACTCCTGTTGAATAACACAGCATCGTGCAATACTTGTAATTTAATTTTAAAGGGCTTCCGATGGAAGCCCTTTAAAATTATTAGATGAATAAGTATTCAGGTTATCTCTTGATCTTATAAGTAGTTACTTCACCATCCTGGATCAATACCAGGTTATATAGTCCGCTTGCCATGGACCGCATATCAATCGAATTCGTTCCGTTGGCCAACTGTCTTCTCACCATCAACCGGCCCGCCGCATCATACAATGACGCTGTGACCACACTGCTTGCAGACGATTTACCGATGTTCACATTCAGCACATCACTCACGGGGTTGGGATATACCAGTGCAGTATTCTTACCACAACTGATGTTCAGTACTGATATCTTGCTGTAGGATAATTTACCGTCAAGGTCAGCCATTTTTAACCTGTAGAATGCCTTGCCCGTAGCCGGAGTATGTGTGAAACTATATTGCCTCGAACCGGATGAATTCACAGTACCGATAGCTATATAATCCGTACCATTCTGGCTGTATTCTACTATATACTTGTCAAAATTTGTCTCAGTTTCTGCTGTCCATTTAAGGTTAGCTGTACAATCGTTTAGCTTAACATCAAAGGCTTTCAGTTTTACCGGTAATAAACAACCGGGGCTGGCACACAAAAAAGCATTATCAAAATTGCCATCATCATACATGCTGGCACGATAAGTATAGGTACCCGCAGGTAATCCTGTTGCCGTTCCTGATACTGTATACCATACTGCATCGGGGCCAGGTGGGAAAGGAAGATCGACATCCGGTGGAGTAAATGTTCTTATTGTAGAAGTGGCTACCACTACATTAGATGAGTTCACTATTTCAATAAAAGCATCCCATGTATCTCCTCCGTCACGGGCAGAAAAGGCACCGCTGAACGTAAGGTCCGCCGTGCACCCCAGGTCAAAGGTCTGGCTGATCAGTACAGTAGTATTCCCTGTCAATACATCAAGGTATTGCACTCCATCTGAAGCGGAATTAGGACCACCACCATAGTCTGTTACTCCATCTGTCCGGATGATATTCGCAGTAAAATTGCTGGATATAGTCCAGTTGGGTATAGGGAATAAAGTGACATCATAAAAATGATTTCCTACACCAACTGTTACAGGGTTTTCAAAACTCGGGTTTTGCAGGTAATTGACAGTACATTGTGCAGTACTGCGGGTAGAAAAAAGAGATACAGTTAAGGCCAGTAAAAATGCAGTGTTTTGGTAAAATTTTCTCATACAAGGTTTATTTAGTTAAATATAGTAAGGACACATTTTACTAAAAAAAGTTTTCCGCCGTCTTATATTGGGGGTGATTGTTGATAGGATTATAACAAATATAAAGTAAAAAAAATGTCTTCCAAAACAGGAAGACATTTTTCGTATAAATACGATTTTGGTCAAATTCAAATTATCGTTTGATCTTATAAGTTGTCACTTCACCATCCTGGATCAATACGAGGTTATATAGTCCGCTTGCCATGGCCCGCATATCTATCGAATTCGTTCCATTGGCCAACTGTCTTCTCACCATCAGTCTGCCAGCCGCATCATACAATGACGCTGTGACCACATTGCTTGCAGATGATTTACTGATGTTCACATTCAACACATCATTTACCGGGTTGGGATATACCAGTGCAGTGCTCTTACCACAACTGATGTTCAGTACTGATATCTTACTGTAGGAGAAGTTGCCATCTATGTCTGCCATTTTCAACCGGTAGAAGGCCTTGCCCGTAGCCGGAATATGAGTGAAACTATATTGTCTCGAACCTGATGAATTCACAGTACCGATAGCTATATAATCCGTACCATTCTGGCTGTATTCTACTATATACTTGTCAAAATTTGTCTCAGTTTCTGCTGTCCATTTAAGGTTGGCTACACAATCGTTTAGCTTTACATCAAAGGCTTTCAGTTTTACCGGTAATAAACAACCGGGATCAGCACATAAAAAAGCATTATCAAAATTTCCGTCTTCATCCAAATTTATACGGTAAGTATAGGTACCGGCTGGTAACGCTGTAGCAGTGCCTGACAATGTATACCAAACAGCATCCGGACCTGGTGGCACATCCACATCAGCATCTGGAGGAGTAAAAGTCCGGGTTGTAGAAGTAGCAACAACTACATTAAGGGAATTAAGGATATCAATTGAAGCAGTCCATGTAGTTCCTCCTTCCCTGGCAGAAAAATCACCCCGGAAAGTAATATCGGCCGTACAGCCCAGGTCAAATGTTTGTGTGATAGTAGTTGCCCCTAATATATCAAGATATTGTATACCGGTGGCGGCTGTGTTGGGCCCTCCAAGATAATTGGTGCCATTTACCTGCACTATATTGGCAGTAAACCCTCCAGCTATTGTCCAATCCGGTATAGATCCAAAGAAGTTATTGCCCAAACCAGGTGCAACAGGATTTTCAAAACTGGAGTTTAAAAGATAGTTCAGAGTACATTGTGATCTCACATTCAGTGACACCGCAAGCAGCGTAATTACAGTAAGCAATGACGCTTTTGAGTAGATTTTTTTCATAACAAGGATTCTTTCAATGAAGGTACATTTTTTATTAAAAACAAAGGTAATATTTCATCCTTAAGTTGGGATAAATGGAATAAATTCTACAAGAATCGAAGCAAAAATTGAACCAGTATAGTAGCATCTGCAACGTTGTAGTTCTTTTTCTGAAGGAATCCTACGCAATGTATTGCAATCAATAAGCCCTGCCCACTGTATCACAGGCAGCTTTCAGTAAGGAGTTTACATCAGCTGCATCCTGCCATTTTTCCCATAGCATTACTCCGTTGGCAATGTCTTTGGCAAGCTTTGCTTTACGCTTTACTGTGTATTGACCGTTATAATACACCGTATAGGAAGGAAAACTGGTAGAAGAAACCACTGCCGAGTCATATTGAGGGTTACCGCCGGCTAATAGTATATCCTTATACGTTTTGATGGTTCCGGTTTGGGTAATGCCCGATGGTCTGCCATAAGCCGGCAATCCCAGTACGGCTTTTGCCGGTGGCATTCCTCTTGTAGTGAGCCAGTAATTCAGGCAGGTTTGTGCCAATGTATAGTCACTATGATGTTTATAAGGAACAGAAGTGCTGAAATCATCATATGCCATTATGTTGAAGAAGTCGACATACGGAAAAAGTTCATCCCGTATCGCATCCCTGATGCCTCCCGCATACTTGCCGGCTGTAATAGCACAGGACAGATAATAACGGCCATCCCGGTGCAGTGAATCAGACAGCTCTTTCATCATAAGCGTAAAGGTGGCATCCGTTCCGTCTGTCGTAGTTGGAAACTCCCAGTCCATATCCACCCCGTCAAGATTGTATTGCCGCACTTTTGCCATCACATCTTTGATAAAATTATTTCTGCCGGCTGCTGTAGCAGCCATACTCTTGAAATTCGTTTTACCGTCACCGCTCTGGTCATTTATCCCTACAAAGATCTTTGCATTATTTGCCCTTGCTTTGGTGATCACCGCATCCAGTACAGAAGGGCTGTTGACTGTGAGTGTGCCTGATGTATTCACTCCGAAAAATGCATAGATCACCACATTCGTCATTCTGAATTTCACATCCGGTACATCTGCCGGATTACGGTATGAAGGAAAATATCCTACCACATAATAGCCAAACGCAGGTGGTGCCTGTATTACTGGTATAGTAAAAGAAGTAACGGTAGAACCACACCCTGCCGCATTGCCACTGGCATTCTTAGGCTGTACATACCAGTATAAAGGCTGGCTTGATGCAAAGACCGGCAGTGTATAGTTATAGCTTGTGCCTGTAATATTACTGGCAATGATGGTTGAAGGAGAAGCCGTGGCACCCAAGTAAATATCATATCCCGTGGCCCCGCTTACAGCTGACCAGCTAAGGGTAGCAGATGTACCCGTTACAAAAGATCCGTTGACCGGAGCGGTATTGGCCGCACATCCGGGTACAGGAGGTGGCGTTGGGGTCGGGCTCCCTCCATCTTTCTTACTACAGGACTGAATGGCTACAATCAAAAACAGCAGAGCAGCAATACGTATTTTGAAATTCATAAGCAGTTGTTCGGCGTTCAAATTACTCGATTTGAATGAAACTCAGCTTTTCGGTAGCCGTTTTTATGTAGGTTTGCCCCCTAAATTTTCAAGTATGAAGAAGTTTCTCGTAACGATTGTTTTACTGTTTTCATTAGTTGCCAAATCCATCGCTGATGAAGGCATGTGGCTGCCCTTATTACTGGGTCAGCAGGTTTATAATGACATGGTGAAAAAAGGATTAAAACTCACCAAAGAACAATTATACAATATCAACAAACCATCGCTTAAAGATGCGATCATCATTTTTGGTGGCGGCTGTACCGGCGAAATTGTAAGTGCAGAAGGGTTGATCTTTACCAACCACCACTGCGGCTACAATGCTATCGCTTCTGCCAGCACAATGGAAAAGAATTATCTCCGTGACGGGTTCTATGCCCGGAGTAAAAGCGAAGAAATTCCTACCAGCCTCTCCGTGCAGTTCCTTTTACGTATTGATGATGTAACAAAAGAAGTACTGGATTCATTAAAAGGACTAAGCGGTGCTGAAAGAGTGCAGAGACAAAGCGCTGTATTGGCAGCTATCAACAAAAGATTGAGTGATGCCACACAAAATATTGAAACAAGGGTAAGTGCTTTGTTCAAAGGCAACCAGTTCCTTGCTTTTGTTTACCAGCGCTACACTGATGTTCGCCTCGTAGGTACTCCCCCAGAAAGTGTAGGTAAGTTTGGTGGTGATACTGACAACTGGGAATGGCCCCGCCATACAGGCGACTTCTCTGTATTCCGTGTGTATTCAAATGCAGAAGGCAAACCTGCTAAATATACAGACAGCAATATACCCATGAAACCTAAATGGTACCTTCCTGTTTCATTGAGACCATTAAAAGATGGTGATTTCTCCATGATCTGGGGTTACCCCGGCGGTACTAACCGGTATGAAAGTTCATATGGTATCAAACTGGCTACCGACATTAATAATCCCACACTGGTGAAACTGCGTGATGCAAGATTGAAATACATGTTTGAAGAAATGAAGAAAGATCCGGCAGTGAAATTACAGCTGGCTTCTTCTTATGCCGGTATCGCCAACTACTGGAAGTTCTTTGACGGAGAAACAAAACAGCTGCTGAAATATGATGTGCTCGGCCAAAAGAAAACAGCTGAAGCAAAATTCAACACATGGGCAAAAGGAAAAACTGAATATGAAAATCTCTTTACAGATTGGGGCAAAGCATATGATGCATGGAGACCTTATGCTAAACATCGTCAATATATCAATGAAGGGGTTGCCGGTTCCCCCCTGATCTCTTTTGCAGGTTCTTTATTACAGGTGGAAGCTGCCATGGTAAAAACCGGCGCTACTGCCGCTGATGTAAAAAAAGCAGTGGAAGCTGCTAACCAGCAACGGACAAATTTCCTGAAAGAAGAAAATAAAGTATCAGACCAGAATATTGTAGCAGCAGTAACAAGGATGTTTTATGAAGATGTGGACAAGGAACAACATCCCGTTGGTTTCTATGGCACATTAAAAAATACTTACGGTCCGCTGGATGATGAAGCAACCTATAAAAAGTATGCGGCAGATATTTTCAGCAAGACGATGATCTTTGATGATGCCCGCTGGAATGCATTTGTAACTAACCCTGATGCAAACAAACTGCAGGAAGATCCTGCCTTTGCTCATGCCAGCGCCTTCTTCACTAACTATACAACCAAGTATGGCCCGTTCTTCCAGCAGTTCAATGCAAAGAATGCTGAATATGGAAGACTGTACCTGAAAGGCATTATGGAAATGGACCCGGTGAAAGCAAAAATGATGTATCCCGATGCTACTTTCACTATGAGAGTGAGCTATGGCAACGTAAAATCATACCGTCCGAGAGATGCGGTGTTCTATGATTATGTAACCACATCAAAAGGACTCCTTGAAAAATATAAAGCCGGCGATTATGAATTTGACCTGCCTGCTAACCAGATCGAAATGCTGAAGAAAAAAGATTTCGGCCAGTATATGGACCCCACCCGTAAAGAACTGGTGATCGGTTTCATCACCACCAATGATATCACCGGTGGTAATTCCGGTTCGCCTGTTATCAATGGTAAAGGTGAACTGATCGGCCTGGCTTTTGACGGCAACTACGAAGCATTAAGTCACAAACTGGCTTTTGATAAAGACCTTAACCGTACTATCTGTGTTGATATACGCTATGTATTATGGTGTATTGATAAACTGGGCGGCGGTGCTAATATTATCAAAGAACTGAAGCTTATGAAATAAGGCTGTTGTATTTTATATAGAAAGAGGCTGTTCCAAAAGTCTTTTAACCACAGATAACTCAGATTATCGCACAGATTACACAGTGAACCAGACTAATACTGTGAAATCTGTGAAAAACAAATCCGTGTAATCTGTGGTTAGATAATAAAGACTAAATTTTGGAACAGCCTCTTCTGCATTTCACCAAACAATTATTTGCTTAACATTGCAGACAAATCATTTCGTTGATAAGAAAACTGATCATTTCATTCATGGCAGCCTTTGCTACTACTGCCTCACTCTCCCAGCAAAGCTATCCGCAATTTGGTCTTGCCACTGACCTGGGTGTGCAACGGAATTTTAAAAAAGAACAGCAATACTGGGCCATCGGCCATACGGTTACGGCCAATTTTCATCTCACTCCCAAAGAAGGAGTGTATATTATGTTCGCTTATCACTCCAATGGCAAATTCAGCAACCAGGTTACAGCCACAGCCAAACTGCCTGCAACTCTGCCACAGACAGTTAACTATACCAATGAGGCGAACATGAGGATCAAACAATTTACCATTGGTTATAAAAAATACCTGAAAGGTGCGGCTGATGCAGAAAAAGGCTGGAACCTCTATGGCTTTGCCGGTTTTGGTTTGTTACTGGGTAAGGTCACCAATACTCATTCCGTTTTGATAGACACGGTTGATTACAACGTACCGGTAAGAAGCGGGGAAGCTCATTTCAAAAGACTGACTTTTGATCTTGGTCTTGGATGGGAGCTGCCACTGGGCGGAGATTTTTATTTCTATACAGAAGCAAAAGCTGCTGTTCCGGCAAGTGATTATCCCAGCAAATACATTTTTGTAAATAAAAATGCACCTTTTACCGGGTGGTTAGGTGCAGGTCTTCGTATTCTTTTCTGATATTTTACTGGATCGTTACATCAAATCTTCCTTCCGTTACTGCCATCGGTTCAGGTGAATTATACATGTTCAGTGCATTGAACTGAAAAGTACCAGACGCAATTCTTGCCATGGTATCTATCCGGGTGATGGTTACAGAACCTGTATAAGAAGCAGAAGTGATCCATTCATTCGTTGGTGTCAGCGTTCTTTTTACATAGTATCCATAACTTGACTCACCGGAAGGATGGTTGACATCAGTATTCAATAAATAGGTGCCGGTGCCGGTAATATTCTTAACCAGCAGCAGAAATTCTGTTTCTGTGGGAGAAGAAGAAAAATTACGGGCATTGATCGTAAGATCGGGTCCTGCCATCCTGGCCTCTAGTATATCATTGGCCGGTATGGCCCCAAAGCCCTGCGGCACCCATAATGCACCATTCACTTTGGCGCCAAAAGTATTAGCACCTGTTTGGGTGGCAGGCGGCAGTTCGCTTATTTCTTTTTTACAGGAAGTAAATACAAGGGCGGTAAGGCAGATAGCCAAAAGGGTTTTCATGGATTTCATACTCCTTAAACGGCTTTTTTCGGTTTTTGGTATGATTTAGCAGGGGTCAAACTGAATTTTCTTCGCCGTTTCTTTTTGTTCCGTCTTCCCCGTTTCTCTTTGTCTCGCCTTCCCCATTCATTTCTTTCGTAACACTTTTCCGTTTTTTTGTTCGTATTCCCCATTTCTCTTTATCACCCTTCCCCATTTCTTTTGTCACGCCTCCCCTATTTTTTTGCCACGCCGAGGAACGTGGCGTCTCATACACCACCAGTTATAATCGTTGCTGCTCAGAAGAACGAAATGCCGCATGACAAATAAACCACTCACAATGAAGGGTTATCTTTACCCTTTATACTCACTGCATATGAGTCTTACCATACAACAAATTGAACTGTACAAACTCTCCGTACCGCTTATCGAACCCTTTATCACTTCGCTGGGGCAGGATGATAATGCAGAAAATGTACTGGTAAGGATCATCACCAAAGAAGGCATTATTGGTTTTGGAGAATGCAGCCCCTATATGCCCATCAACGGCGAAAGCCAGGACACCTGTTTTATAGTAGGCCAGTACCTTGCTGCTGCATTAAAAGGAAAAGACCCGCTGGACATCAGCCATTGTGTAGCGCTGATGGATTCCATCATTTATGCCAATACCAGTATCAAAAGTGCTTTTGATATGGCCCTCTATGATATAGCAGCGCAACATGCCGGGGTGCCGCTGTACAAATTTCTTGGCGGTGATAATACCAAACCAATCATTACAGATTATACCGTGAGTATTGGTGAACCGGTAAAAATGGCGGCCGATGCAGTGAAAATAAAAGCACAGGGCTATCCTGCCATAAAAGTAAAACTGGGAAAGAACGGAAAAACCGATGTAGAAAGAATGAAAGCCATCCGTGCAGCAGTGGGGAATGAGATACCGTTGCGTATTGATGCCAACCAGGGATGGGAATTGCAGGAAGCCATTGACACATTAAAAGCACTGGCCCCGCTGGATATACAGCATTGCGAAGAACCCATTGCCCGCTGGAATTATTTACAGTTGCCAAAACTGAAAAAAGAAAGCCCTATCCCCATTATGGCGGATGAATGCTGCGGTGATGACCATGATGCGGCAAGACTGATAGCACTGGATGCATGTGATTATTTTAATATTAAACTGGGAAAATCGGGCGGCATTTTTAAAGCATTAAAGATGGTGAGGATGGCGGAGCAGGCCGGTTTACATTTACAGGTAGGCGCCATGATAGAATCGAGACTGGCGATGACAGCCTTTGCCCATTTTGCGCTTTGCAGCCCTTCTATTGTACATTTTGATTTTGATACAGCGCTGATGCTGAAAGAAGACCCGGTAACCGGAGGCATTGTATATGAAAAAAATGGTGTGGTGAGAGTGCCCGATGTACCGGGACTTGGCGCTACGATCAGCGATGAGCGACTTGCCGGAATGGAGAAAGTGATTATCTGACCCGCTGCTATACCCGGCATCTGTCTATGCACGGCCGGGGATTACCTGAAAATGGTATTGTATACTTCTGCCGGCCGGCCTAACTTCCCATAGTGAATAAGTATTACAGAAATAGCCGCATCCCTGAAACTGGCTTGCTAATGGCGAAAATATATGTGTTGTCCGCAACTTGGTAGACTCTCATACTTTGCAAGACACTATTAAACCAAAACCAACATAAATGCCTACAAGAATTGCCATTTGCCTACTTGAAGACAACATCACTGATTTAAATGCCCCCAATTTAATGGGTGGGCAACCACTTACAAAAATTGCTTTAAATAAAGCTGATTCAGAAGTCACTTTATATTTAAAGAAGTCTAATGATTCAATTCCTGATTGGGGAGACATTGTTCAAGGATTCGCCAATTTCCAAAAAGGAGATATAGTGACAGCTTCTTCAGGTGCAATTTTATTTGTTAAGCACAAAAAACGAATTCTAGCTTGTTGTTTTGGTACTTCCGTAGCTAACATAAACAAAGAAAATATTGTCAGAGATTTTGGTTTAGCTGTAGCATTCAATAGAATTCCTAAAAGGAATTATAAAGGAATTGAAACATATACTTTAACAGAAAATCCGATCACAAATAGCAGAAGCGCAGCTATGCCATCTTCTCAAAGCAATTTTAATCTTGACACATATTTAGAGACAATTACAGAACTAAGTGGCAAATATTATTCAAGCACTAGAAGTATATTAGTAAAAGGAAAAGAATTTTTTTCTACTCCAGCCCCTTTATTACTTGATGAAATCAAAAAACTTTGTGCAAGTTTAGTTGTCGAATATGAGAAGACAATAAAAAACTCCGAGTTTAAAAAACTTACTGCAGTCAGCAAGGTGAAATCAAAGAAGCTGATTGAACTTCTTGATGACAAATTATGTGAGTCCTTAAACAAAAAGGTATCGAACATTTATTTGGTAGATTACCAACACTACGAAGACTTACAGACTTATGGTTTAACTCCTAAAGGCGAAAAGCTTACGGAGTTAGAGCTTAATGACCTATACAATAGTTTGAACAAGGGTCAAAAATTTACTACAGCTTATTTGAAAACCAAAAGAATAGCTGTTTTTAATAGTGATAGCCAACAAATTGATGAGTGGCCATTATACCGTTGCCTATTTACTGAATTTTCTTTGAATATTGGTGGACACATTTTTTACAAAGGAAATTGGTACGAAGTTCAAAAAAGGTATTTACAAGATTTAAAGGGTTTTATTTCGACATATGAACTACAAGCATCAAAAGCCAATCTACCATTATGGGACGGAAAGAAAAAGGAAGAAGACTACAATATTGAAGCCGCCAATAAAATAAAAGGTCAATGTTGGGATAAAGTCCTTTACTCACACCCAGACTTTTCTTATGGAATCGAGTTTTGTGACGTTCTTGTTCCAAACTATGTTATTCATGTGAAGAAGTTGGCAAGTTCTTCCTTAAATAGTCACTTGCTCATGCAAACCTATGTATCCGCTCAATTATTAAAAGCTGATCCCCTTATACGAAATTGGATTAAATCTGAGTCCAAAGCGAGGTTCAAAAAAAATATCTTTCTTAAGCCATCAAATGACTTTAAAGACCCGAATGTAAAATACCTAATCGTATTAATGACTGGGACTACTGGCAAATCACTTGCTGACTCTTTGCCATTTTTTAGTTTAGTTACATTCAATATGATGATTAGGAGAGTTACTCAGCTTGATTTCAATGTTGAAATATGCATGGTATAAAAACTGCATACAAGAGCATCTTAGGAATATGGCGGGGCGGCGAATAAATTCTCAACTTTTTTCCCGCTATTAGCAGTAGTCAAGGCTTGACTTTTACTATTGAGCTTTTGTTGCTAACTTCAGCATTAGTAATTTAATCGGCTTCAGTTGCCGGGCAGACAGTTATAAAATACCAGCCCTGCAACAAGCCTCTAACATTGACAGCAACCTTTAAATAAAACTTATGAATGCAGAAAGACTTCATCGTATTTTGCTTGAACTTCGAAAAGAATATGAGATAAGGCTTGTTCTTGCTAAGTTAAATGATGTTAGAACTCATTTACAAAATCAAGTTAATCAACCACAGCAACCTGCACATCAACAAAATTTGGTGGCTGAGCTAAATAATCTAAAAGAAATACTCAGAAACTCTGAGACAAATTCATTTAGCCCCGGCTGGAATCAAGTCGTAGATGAAATTGGTGGGGCGAACCTCTTTGGAAACAACTTACTTAAAAGAATTGAATATATTTTTGAAAGTAATCAAATAACCCCGGCAGCAGCACTACAAGCAATCAATATGATAGTTGATTTAAGTCAGTCACTAAAGGAAGCAATAGATAAAGTGGTAGATGGATTTAATAAATTAAAAATAGGCTCTGACAATTTAGAACAAGGTCAATGTGAATTAGGTTATTCAATTCCTAGAGTTTTTGTAGAAAACAAGTTGAGTTCTTTGAACAAAGAAATTGCAGAGCTAAATTTCATTTTAAATAATATTTCAGAAGTAGTTACAGGAGAAAAACAAGAATTCGAAGTAAAAACGATTTCTTCAAGCGACTTCCTCTTATATGTTGCTGTAGGCTTAACAGTTGCCGATGTCCTTTCAAGAGCAGTTGAAAGAATAATAAATAATTATAAAACTATTTTGGAAATAAAGTTATTACGTAACCAGTTAAAAGAAAAAGGGGTGCCTGAAAAGGAAACAAAAGGAATTGAAGAACATGCAAATAATAGTATGAAAGAAGAAATAAAGAATATTGTAAGTGATATAATGAAAGAATATTACAAGAGTAAAGATACAGGAAGAAAAAACGAGCTCTCTAACGGGATTACAATAGCTTTTAACAAATTGGCTAACAGAATTGACAATGGTTTTAATGTTGAAATAAGAGTAGAGCCTCTACCAGAACCTACCAATACAGAAGACTTAACCGAAGCTGACAAAGTAAAATATCAAATGATAAATTCCATAACTTCTAGAACCAAAGCAATGGAATTCATAAATACTACTGGAGACAAAATTTTAAAACTTGAGGAGGGGGAATCTCAGAAGAAGGAATAAGGCTGATGTCAACAATGGCTTTACGTCAGCCGGGGCTGACGGGGTCGAGCCAAACTTTTGTAACTTATATCAGCTTCTCTTCCGATAGAGATATTTTTCAAATGATTTACTAATGCGTACACTGTAACATTAGCTGCTATTTTATGAAACCACTCTTAACAATATTGTTTTTTTCATTCTGTGTAAACGGGTACACACAAATAATCGATTCGGCATTCATCGCAGAAAGGCGCAAGCAGTATTTAGTAGATACAGGCACTTACCTGCCTGAAACAAGTCTCGTTGACAGAAAAGATAGCCCGGTAAGCCTGGATCAGTTCAAAGGCAAGGTCCTTTACATTGGCTTATGGGCCACATCCTGCGGGGCCAGCATCGCAAAATTTCCCTACCAGGAACAGCTCTTAAAGCGATTGAAAGAGATTCAGGCAGATTCTTTCATTCAGTTTATAAACATACATGTCGAAGACCCGAAGCAGGACTGGCACAGGGCATTAAAAAAATACAACCCGATAGGAATAAATCTCTATTGCAGCGATACTTCCATACTCTCAAAATGGAATTTGGAAGCGCCGCCTGCCTATATACTTCTGAACCAGGCCGGAAAAGTGTTAGCCAAAAATATTCACCAGCCCGATGAGGCCGGGGGCATTGATTATATTCTCTACTGTGCTATTAACGGGATTCATCCTGCCGATGCCATTGTAAAAGAATATGAGCAGGCTAAACTGATGGAAAAACATAAAACAGCCGCAGCGATCACCGACCCCGGCTATGCTGAATGGTTCAATAAAACAATAAGATCATTTATTGAATTCCAGTCGTGGAGAACGGAACATATGAAGAACAACAACCGCTGACTGGAACTTTTTATCTTTACCCGGCAGCGGTAAGCTTGACTTGAAGGAATACTGTTTCCTGCACTTGGGCAATACCTGACAATTGTGTGTAATCACCAACTATCCCAATCAAACAACAAAATGAACTCAAATCTCTCTCTTAAATACATTTTTTTTATTGTGACAATTATTGCCAGCTTCACAGCAAAGACAGCTTTGGGGCAAGACACCATCAGACCAAAGCAAGTAATAAAGGAACGGCTGATTGTTCCTTTTGGGACTTTGGTAAAAATGAAAGTTGAAATTGTCGATGGCGCTGAACTTAATGACAAAGCCCACCAAGCCAGTTTTCTTTTCAGCATTAAAAGCGTTGACAGCATATTGCTGCCCAAACCCATACTAATTGAATTCAAAGACGAGACAGGGAATTTTCCGGTTGATGATTTTGAGTTGTATAAATATTTATATGGTAAAAAAACCGGGACAATTTCTTCTAAAGAAAGTGAGAAGATGAAAAAGAAATATGCAGGCAAAGAATTCAATATCGTTGGATATGAAACAGGAGAATTCACAGGTATCCCTGACGGCTATTTTAAGTATCAACCCGTCAGGCAAGATTACGGATTTCATTTCAGGCACTATATTATTGTTGTTGCTGATTTGACAAAAAAGACAGAATGACTACAGATATAAAACAATTGCAGCCAACTTGAACTGTGTAAAAACCAAATAAAATTTGACCTTTTTATCTTTACCCTGCAGCGGTTTGCTTGACTTGACGGAATACTAATTCCCGCCTGCTGTAATACCTGATCGTTAACGGTCATTGTAAACAGGCCTCAGAAAACAATAACAAACAGGCAAAAAAGGAAATATAAATGCAAGATTTCAAAATAAACGAACAAGGAGATTTAGAAGTTTTAGCTTCATCGGCATCTTCTCATACCGACTTTGACTTTTATATCGGAAAGTGGAATATTAAAAATAGAAAACTTAAGGAACGATTGAATAATTGTAACGAATGGATAGAATTTCATTCTACAGATGACACTACACATTTGCTGAAAGGGTTTGCCAATATGAATAAGTTTTCTGCAACTTTTGACGGAGAATCTTTTGAAGGGATTGCAATCAGGCTTTTTAACCCGCAAACAAAACTTTGGAGTATTTATTGGGCAGACAGCAATGCTGTATCTTTTGACCCGCCGATGGTTGGCTCGTTTGATGGGAACATAGGAAAATTATACTGCAAAGACACTTTCAAAGGGCAAGATATTATTGTGCTTTTTCATTGGGATAAAACCGACATTGACAATCCAATCTGGAGCCAGGCATTTTCAACCGACAATGGAAAAACCTGGGAATGGAATTGGTATATGTATGCAAGCAGGATAAAATAACACATAAATGATAACGGAGATCAGGGTTTATAAGCTAAAAGCAGGCAGGGGCGAAGAATTTCTTAAAGTCTTTACAGAACAATCTCTTCCAATGTTAAAGCGTTGGAATGTTAATGTTGTTGCCTTTGGACCTTCATTAATAGATAAGGACAGTTTTCACTTAATTCGCAATTATGAAAGCTTGGAGCAACGAAAAGAAAGTCAGGACGCATTTTATGGAAGTGACGAATGGATTAACGGACCCGAGAAACAAATTATGGACTGCATAGAAACCTATATTACAAGCATCAGCAACTTTGCAACAATCAACCAATGAGAAAAACACTTTTCTATTTCGCCGTCTCTGGCTGGATGCTCGGATTCATTGTTCACTTAACGGCGCTTATAGGTGACTATGATCTATCAAGGAAAATTCCTTTTTTGAGGCTGTTGCATGTTGGAATCTTTATTGTATGGATTCCCACCATACTGCTGTTACGGAAAAAAACAGAAGCAGAAGACAATAAAATACAAACAAAATCCCGGACACTTTCAAAAAGCCTGTTTAGTGAGACACCTGCCTGGCTTAAAGTAATTGCAATTGCCGGTTTCGTTTATGCTTTCATAAATTTCATACTTTTTACTGCATCCCAATCAGGTACTCCGGATATAAAAGGCGGGCAATATATTTTGCACAGTCACGGAAAATTGATCAGGACATTGACCGAGCAGGAATACAATCATTACCTGGCAAATCAGACAAGAGGTTTTTCAGGGCACTGGATCGCTTTCTATGGATTTGCCGCAGCAGTTCTTTTTCCTTTCAATAAAAGACCACAGGTGACTGCAAACTAAGAGCTGCTATTTACATGAACTGTGTAAAAAACCCAAACAATATTTGATCCTCTTTATAGTTTAACTGCGCAACAGAACCTTATTAATCTTTACTTTTGCCCACTTTCTTTTCATGGCACAGGCTAAGAACAAGATCATCATCATTGCCGCTCCCTCCGGTGCGGGTAAAACATCGGTAGTGCGTCATTTATTAAAAGCGCTGCCGGACAAACTGGCTTTTTCCGTTTCTGCCGCCACCCGCCAGCCCCGCAATAATGAAAAAGACGGAGTAGATTATTATTTCATCACGGCCAAAGAATTTGAACAGCGGATAGAACAGGATGCTTTTGTAGAATGGGAAATGGTGTACCAGGGCAAATACTACGGCACCCTGAAAAGTGAAGTGCAGCGAATCTGGCAACAGCATAAAGCACCGCTGCTGGATGTGGATGTGCAGGGCGGCCTGCGGGTGCAGGAAAAATATCCCGGCACTTCCCTGTCATTGTTCATCGAGCCGCCTTCCATCGAAGAACTGGAACGCCGCCTCCGGGCTAGGGGCACCGAAACACCAGAATCGCTGCAGGCAAGGATCAGTAAAGCTTCTCTTGAAATGTCTTTCAAAGACCGTTTTGACCATATCGTCATCAATGATAAATTGGAAAGAGCCTGCAAAGAAGCGGAAAAGATCGTACGTAATTTCCTGTCGCACAAGCCATAGCCAGTAACTGGCAGCTCTCCGCTATTTTTCTATCTTTACCGCATGATAGCCTGGAATTCGATAGTGTTCTTTATCCTCACCCTGCTGATCATGGGCTTTTTTGCAGGTATTGAAATGGCCTTTTTCAGCGCCAATCGCCTGAGCCTGGAGCTGAAAAAGAAACAGGGAGACAGCTCCATGGAAATTCTTTCCGGCTTTCTTGGTTCCCCTGCCCGTTTTCTTGGCACCACTTTGATAGGCTACAATATTTTCCTTGTTTTTCTCAGCCTGCAGATCAGTACCGTGATGGAACCCATCTGGAAGTATTTCCGCATCGGGTCCGATACTGTTCATATCCTGGTGGAAATCGTACTGGCCACTTTTATCGTATTGCTATTCGCCGAGTTTATTCCCCGTGCCATCTTCAGGGCCAAGAGCAACTGGTTGCTGCAACGGCTGGCACAGGTAACGAATGTGTTTTACCAGATGTTTTTTCCTATTGCTGCCGCCCTTATTGATCTGTCTGAG
The DNA here is from genome assembly GCA_016786885.1 of Chitinophagaceae bacterium. Classification (GTDB taxonomy): domain Bacteria; phylum Bacteroidota; class Bacteroidia; order Chitinophagales; family Chitinophagaceae; genus JJ008. The sequence goes on from JAEUVO010000027.1 coordinate 19,434, forward strand.
TGGATATTAAAATATGTGTTCAATATCCGGCTGGACAAAAACAAAGAAGCGCTGAAGCGCAGTGACCTTAAACACCTTTTTCAGCAGCATAGTGATGATGAAAGACAGGAACGCAACACCCAGCTGATGGAGAATGCACAGGAGCTGCCGAAAGTAAAGATCAGGCAATGCCTGGTGCCTCGGAAAGAGATCGTTGGTATAGAAAGCAAATCATCGATGGAGCAGTTGAAGAAAAAATTTGTGGATACCAAGTTGAGTAAGCTGGTGGTATATGAAAATAATATCGACCACATCATAGGGTATGTGCATCAGCTTGACCTGTTCAAAAAAACTGCTCATATTGAGGATGTGCTGCTTCCTATTCCCGCCGTACCGGAGAGCATGAGTGCCACCGACCTTATCAATAAGTTTACCAAAGAAAGAAAAAGCATTGCCTGGGTAGTGGATGAATTTGGCGGTACGGCCGGCATCATTACCATGGAAGATGTGCTGGAAGAATTGTTTGGTGAGATACAGGATGAATATGACACCGAAGAGTTTGTAGAAAAGCAGCTGGCGGAAAACGAATACATGTTCTCCGGCCGCCTGGAGCTGGACTACCTGGAAGAAAAATATGGTTTTGATTTCGGGCAGGAAGAAGCCGAAACCCTGTCTGGCTATATCATTAACTACCACGAGACCATTCCCCGCCAGAAAGAACGCATTATTATTGATGATTATGAATTTGATGTGATGCATGTGACTGATACGAGAATTGAAACTGTGAAGATGAAAAAGTTGAAGTAGAGAGGGTAATGGGGATTGGTTAATTGGGTGATTAGGTTATTGGTTGAATAGTGGTTATACAAACCTTATCAATATGCATACACTGGACACTCTTGAGGTGTATATCTCTGCAAAAACATTTCGAAAGGAAGTAATTACAATAGCTAATACTTTTCCCAAAGAAGAAAAATTCCTTCTTATTGCACAGATAAAAGACAGCGCAAGGTCTATAACGGCAAATATTGCTGAAGGCTATGGCAGGTTTCATTACCAGGAAGCGATACAGTTTTGCCGTATTTCAAGAGGATCTTTACTTGAAACCTATGATCATTTATCCAGCGCTTTAGAGGAGCAGTATATTTCCGAAACCCTATTTATGGAAATGAAAACTAAACAGGAACAACTCCTTAAAATACTAAACGGCTATATTGCCTACCTTAAACGTCGCAAGCAGGAAGGATGATACGGATCAACCCAATCAACTTAATTAACTAATCCCCCAATACCCCTAATTAACTCAATCAACCAATCAACCAATCAACCTAATTCACTATTCACCACTTATCTTTGCGACACTTTATAAAAACAAATGGCTCTACTTGATTTTTTTAATAATCGGAACAAAGATGAAGCAAAAGGCGAAATGACCTTTATCGATCACCTGGAAGAGCTGCGCTGGCATGTTATCCGCTCGGTGATCGCTGTGCTGATCGGCGCTGTGGCTGTTTTCGTCTACTCCGATTTTGTGATAGATAAGATTGTTATGGGGCCAGCCCATGATTATTTCATTTCCTATAAGATATTTTGCAACCTTAGTCATTCATTGGGGCTTGGCGAAACGCTTTGCTTTGGCAAAATACCTGTTGCCTTCCAGAGTAATACGATGAGCGGCCAGTTCATTGCCTCCTTTACTGTTGCGTTTGTTGGTGGTTTCGTCGTTGCGTTTCCTTATATATTCTGGGAATTCTGGCGGTTTGTAAAACCAGCACTTTCGCAAAAGGAAATAAGAAAAACAAGAGGCGTAATTTTCTGGGTATCGTTCCTGTTTTTTCTCGGCGTAGGATTTGGCTATTTCATTCTCACACCCTTCATGGTCAACTTTTACTTCACGTACAAGCTGAGCCCACTGATCGAAATAAAACCGACCTTTTCCGACTATCTCGAAAACCTTGTATACACTACGGTGGGTATTGGCGTTTTATTCCAGATGCCACTGCTGATAATGGTACTGGCAAGAATTGGTGTAGTAACGGGCCGTTTCCTCAGGAAATACCGCCGCCATGCCTTTGTTATCATATTGATAGCTGCCGCTATTATCACCCCTTCTACCGATCCCTTCAGTCTTACGATCGTAACGATACCGCTGTATCTTCTGTTCGAAGCCAGTATTATCATTGCTTCCCGCATCAACAAAAGACAGGAAAAAGAGATGAAAGAGTGGAGTTAAACTACATTCATTATTTAAAGTTTGAAGTTATAGTTCAGTACCTTTGTATAAGTTCATTGGTTAGTACGATTCATTTAAAACTTTCCTCATGCATTCCCCCTTTGATCTTCATAAGCCCATTGCTATCGGCAGCGATCATGCCGGCTTTGATTATAAAGAAGAACTGATCTCTTTCCTGGAAGGAAAAGGTTTACACTTCACTGATTTTGGTACACATAGTAAAGATTCTGTGGACTATCCCGATTTTGCCCACCCGGTGGCCAGTGCGGTAGAAAAAGGGGAAGCTGCATTTGGTATTTTGATCTGCGGCAGTGCCAATGGAGTAGCGATCACCGCCAATAAACACCAGGGCATCCGTGCCGCTATTTGCTGGGGAGAAGAATTATCACAGTTGTCCCGGGCACATAATAATGCCAATATAATATGTATCCCTGCCCGCTTTGTACGGGAAGGTGACGCAGAAAAAATGGTGGCCATATTTATGACCACTGAATTTGAAGGGGGGCGCCATGCCAACCGGGTGAACAAAATTGCCTGCGCATAATATCAATACCAATCATCCATATTTTATCCCTTCTTTTGCCGGAAGGGATTATTTTTATCGTTCATCATTAATACAACTATGATCAAAAAAATTATTGTTTGCCTTATTCTTTCAATGCCGCTTACAGCTGCTGCACAAAAAAAAGATAAGAGTGCAACAAAAGCTGCTGCCACCATTACGGCAGAAGACATGAAAAAACACCTGTATGTTATTGCCAGTAAAGAAATGGAAGGAAGAGATACCCCTTCACCGGGTCTTGAAAAAGCTGCCAATTATATAGAAGAACATTTCAGATCACTGGGATTGACACCTGGCAATAATGGAAGCTACCGGCAATACTACCCTTTGTATAAAGATTCCATGCAGGATGCTTCTCTGGTGATCAATGGAAAAAAAGTGGAGCTGAATGCAGATTTTCAACCGATACCGGGTAATTATGCAGCCGGGTTACGTTTCTCTGAAGTAGTGTTTGCGGGTTATGGCATCAGTGATGGTAATAAAAGAAATGATTACAAAGACCTGAATATAGCAGGTAAATTAGTACTGATTGCTGACGGTATGCCGGCTGATTACAAACCATCACAACAGGGATTTTCTTCTCCTTCTGGTGTAACAGGCAGAATGAACGCTGCCCTTAGCAGGGGCGCCAGCGCAGTACTGATGATCTACAATAATTTTCCAAGAAAGGGTGGTTCTGTAAGCAGTAACTGGAGCCTGAACGGTTTTAAAGCCACACAATCACTTTTTGGTTTTACCATTTCAACGGAGACAGCAGCAAAGATCCTTGGAGAGGATGCAAAGACCCTGATGGACAAAATAAAAGAAGGTGCTGTTGCCACAAAAACGTATAAGTCAGAAGTGGAATTGAACTATTCAAAAATTACCAAGACAACTCAAGTATCCAACGTACTGGCATTACTGGAAGGTACAGACAAGAAAGATGAGTATGTAGTGATCACCGCTCATTATGATCATATTGGCAAAAGAAATGATACTACCATTTATTACGGTGCTGATGATGATGGCAGTGGTACTACGGGCATACTTGAGCTGGCACAGGCATTTGTGGAAGCAAAGAAAGCAGGCAAAGGCCCAAGAAGAAGTATTTTGTTTATGACAGTAAGCGGTGAAGAAAAAGGATTATGGGGAAGCCGTTATTATTCAGAGCATCCTGTTTATCCGCTGGATAAAACAACGGTTGACCTCAATATTGACATGATAGGCCGCATCGGCAACGAGTATATGAAAAATAAGGACTCAGCTAACTATGTTTATATCATCGGTGATGATAAGCTGAGTACAGACCTGGCTGCCATTACAGACCAGGTAAACAGCACCTACAGTAAAATGAAACTGGACAGGAAGTATAATGACCCCAAAGACCCGAATCGCTTTTACTTCCGCAGCGATCATTACAATTTTGCAGAAAAAGGAGTACCTATCATTTTCTACTTCAACGGGGTACACCCCGATTATCACCGCCCGACAGACACTCCTGATAAGATCAACTATCCGCTGATGGCCAAAAGGGCACAACTCGTTTTCTACACGGCCTGGGAAATGGCTAACAGAAATGATATGCTGAAGCGGGACCTGAAGCTGGAAAAACCAAAAGGGTTCTGATGACCTGTATCCCGGGTTAAATGAAAAATACTTTTACCAAAAGCCCCCGCTATATTGAATAGCAGGGGCTTTTGATTTTGTGTTACTTTCATAGTTAAATCAGCATCAATGAATCCCAACCAACCAGAGGAGGATGTTGTCTCAGGTTTGTATGACAACTACCATGAAACCCAGAAGGAAATATTGGCTATTGAAATACGTAAAACCAGGAACAAGCTGCTGACATTGGCTGCCGTTGGGTTTATTTCTGACTTCCTTGCTCTATTGGTGGCTAATACGGTACAGCCAGAAACCCTGCTGGCCATTGCGGTGATTCCGCTTGTATTAGCAGGCCTCTCTTTTCTATCTCTAAAGGAGCCTCTAACCGCTATGATCATAGCTGCAGTCATTATTTTGGCGGCATGGATCTATGCCGCAGTCGTAACCAGGGGAATGGCTGCCATCAGCGGATGGTTGGTAAAGGCAATTATCATTTACCTTTTAATTGCAGGTTTTCAAAGTGCCAAAGAAGCACATAGGATCAGGAAAGAATTAAAAGGCTGATCCCGGATCGATATGTTTTATTGGAAAGGCTGTGTGGAAAACATCAGCCTTTATTTTTTTAAACTTCGGGCAACTTAAACAGTCTTTCTATTGTCCTTAAAGGAGCGAGAATGATTTTGCAGCCGCCAATTTTTGATCCCTACCTTTCTATATAAAAAACGATCCCCGGCAAGCCGGGGATCATTTTATTTCTGCTTCCTTACAAAAAATACAATGTGATTGTCCGTGTCTTCAAACTCCAGCCGCATATACTCTTTTACAAAAGAGGCTTTTAGTTTTTCTTCTGCCCCATTCTCTACTGTAATGGTGGTTATAACAGCTGCTTCCTCATCAATTGTATAAGTGATCTCTTTTTCAGGATTTATACCGTCAGTTATCACACCTTTCCCTTCCGGGTTGAATTTGAAAGCCATATCCTTCAATAAAGCAAGAGCAGATTTCATATTAGCAACGGCTTTGGCACTGTCCTCGCCGCTGCCTATCTGTGTTAACAACGCTTCTTCCGGCGACAGAGAATCTTTTTCAATATTATAATATACTGTGCCGGGTATTTCCAGTGAAACAATTTTCCAGTTACCTACAATATTTGTCTTCGTCACTTTTTCCTGTGCTGCAATACTGAAAGCTGTCAAAACAACACTCAGTAAACAAATAAATAATCTCTTCATTCAATTTTGTGTTTATATAAAAAATAAAACTGTTTACCAGCCAAGTACCCAGGCAAATATCAGCGGCGCTACTATCGTAGCATCGCTTTCAACGATGAATTTGGGTGTATGTATATCCAGTTTTCCCCAGGTAATTTTTTCGTTAGGTACTGCCCCGGAATAAGAACCATAAGAAGTGGTAGAATCACTTATCTGGCAGAAATAACTCCAGAAAGGAACATCATGCCATTCCAGGTCCTGGTACATCATTGGCACCACACAGATCGGGAAATCTCCGGCAATACCTCCACCGATCTGGAAAAAGCCTACTCCTTTTCCGGCTGAGTTGTTACGATACCAATCCGCCAGCCAGGCCATATACTCAATACCATTTTTTACTGTACTGGCTTTCAGCTCTCCTTTGATAACATAGCTGGCAAAAATATTTCCGGTAGTACTGTCTTCCCATCCCGGCACCACAATAGGAATATTTTTTTCTGCCGCCGCTACTATCCAGCTGTCCTTTGGATCAATTTCATAATACTGTTTCAGTTCACCACTCAATACTGTTCTGTATAAAAACTCATGCGGAAAATATCTTTCTCCTTTGGCTTCCGCTTCTTTCCATTGTTTTACCAAATGTTTCTGTAAACGACGGAATGCTTCTTCTTCCGGGATGCAGGTATCTGTTACCCGGTTATAGTGGTTTTCGAGGAGGTCCCATTCTTCCTGTGGTGTCAGGTCCCTGTAGTTAGGAATTCTCTTGTAATGTGAATGTGCAACCAGGTTCATCACATCTTCTTCCAGGTTGGCCCCGGTGCAACTGATAATATCAACTTTTCCCTGGCGGATCATTTCAGCCAGTGAAATACCCAATTCCCCGGTACTCATCGCACCGGCAAGGGTGATCATCATTTTACCTCCTTCCAGTAAATGTTGCTCATACCCTTTAGCGGCATCAACCAGTGCAGCCGCATTGAAGTGCCGGTAATGATGTTGAATGAATTGAGAGATCGGACCTTTGTTCATGAATGCTAATTTTGATCCGCCTTCAGATCACAATAAGGTGAGACATTGCGGGAAGCGCAAAATTACAGTTTTGATGAAATAAAAAAGTTCCCCGTTTCCGGAGAACCTTTTATAATAAAACAACCCTTATTATTTTTTTAATTTCTGAATATCAGTGAGATTTCCTGCCGTATCCACTTTAGCCAGGTATTTTTTCCCTTTTGATTCCAAGGTAACACGATAGGTAGTGCCGGAAGAATTTGTGATCTCATTTACATCGAAGACATCTGCATTTCCAAATCGCTTATCTAAAGATGTCATTACTGCTAACGGCAGCTGGTTGTAAAAAAGAGATCTCACACTTCCTTCCAGTTGTCCCTTTTGTGTAAAATAGGCTTCTGTACGGTATCCGCGGAGAATGAATGTAGCCTTTACATAATCTCCTGTATTAGTCCATTTAACTAATTCAGCTCCGGCGAATTCTTTTTTAAAGGATTCCTGTACTTGCTCATTGATACCGGGGTCAGTGTTTGCGAAGGCAATTGCTGTTGCTATTGTGAACATCGAAAACAGCGATAAAAATAATTTTTTCATGGCTTTAGGTTTAATGATTAATAATTGTTGATTGATAATTCAAAAATATAGTAAGGCAAAACTGAAGTCAAGTGAATTGTGAAGTGCGGCAGGCGATGTTAATGTTATTAACGAAGTAGTTTAATCATTAACATTCGTCATCTGAATATAAAACCCTGGCTGCAGACGCAGACCAGGGCTTGTTTTACCACACACCAAAACTATCTTTTAATTAAGCTTTTCTTGTTTTTTGGTATACACTCCAGTCACTCCCTGCTGATGACTTTAAAATGATCTTTGAATCTGCATCCTCCAGTGTAATATAGTAGGCTGTACCGTCACTCTTGGCTACTTCAAATAAATCACTGATCCAGTATTTGCTGTAACTCTTCTTCAGGTTGTTCTGCAGGTTTAGTGGCAGATCATCTGAGCTGAGGTATCGGGTAAGGCCCAGTAACTCTCCTTCCTCATTATAAAAAGCAAATACATGCTTTTCATTATATACAAAAGCGGCTTTGTAATAATTGCTGCCAACTGTCCACTCTACTTCTTTTGCAGTATTGAATTCAGTTTTAAAAGCGTTTAAAACTTTTGTCGCTACATTTTCTTCACCGGCAAATGCACTTGCTGTGCTTATCAGAACTGCCAGTATCATGATGATCTTTTTCATATTCTTTATTTAAAAGGTTTAGATTTCTATCTGAATTTGTTGTTTGATTAGTTTGACGTAGTAAAAGTAGAGAAGGTTACACCCCACGGCAAGCCAATTATGATTAGCGGGGATCAGTGTTAACTGCTGTTAACATACGTTGCCAAATACAAACCACTAAACATTTTTAAATGCCGGTCATCAGGTTACACCACATGTTTATGTGATAACATTAAAAAAATTTGCATAGTAAAAATAATACTTAGATATTTGTCTAAATATATAATTATAGAATTGGCCTATGAATATTGTATTTAAAGCCCTGAACGACCCTACCCGGAGGGAGATACTGGAATTATTGCAGGAAAAGGACATGACTGCCGGAGAAATAGTGGAGAAGTTCAGTATATCCGGACCAAGTATTTCGCATCATCTTGACCTGCTGAAACAGGCAAAGTTGGTAATAGCGGAAAAAGAAGGGCAGTATATCTATTATTCACTCAACACAACTGTTGTAGATGAGATAATGAAATGGTTCCTGCAATTCAAATCAAAAAAGAAATAGATATGAATAAAATTATTAAACTCCTCGTTTGGCCGGTAATGATCATCCCGGCTGTTTATTTAGCCATTGCCTGGAATAAGATCCCCGAAAAAGTGGCCATGTATTTCGACCTGAAAGGAAATGTTGACAGGTTTGGCAGTAAGAACGAATTGCTTAGTACGGTGATTATTCTTACAATAACAAATGCGGTGGTTTACCTGATCCTCACCAATATTTACCGGATTGACCCCAAAAAATATGCTGCTGAAAACAAAGACAGGCTACAGCGTCTCGCTTCCGGTGTTGTACTTTTCCTCTGTGCCCTGCTTTGTATGATCATATACAGCAGCTCAAACGGAAATATCAGCTTTAATACAGGTTTTATACTGGCAGCTATGGGCTTGTTATTTGCTTTTGTAGGTAACTATATGCACAACATCAAACCCAATTACTTCGCCGGCTTCAGGCTACCATGGGCGTTGGAAAATGAAGAAAACTGGAAAAAAACACATGCCCTCGCCGGAAAACTCTGGTTTGGCGGTGGTTTACTGCTCGCTGTTACCTGTTTATTTCTTCCTCCGGAAGCAGCATATATCTTTTTCTTTACCGTCATGATAATTATAACAGCTATTCCTGTCATATTCTCATTCCGGTTTTACCTGAAACAAAAAAAAGAAACAACTCCCGTAAAATAATATAACAGCAAAAATCCTGTTTTAACTTTGATGCATATGTTGTTTCATCTGACTAATGATACAGGATACAAACATTATTTAACAGTAAAAGAAAAATAATTAATTACTTAGCCCACGCATATCTTTCTTTTAACCACCCTGAAACACTGGTGGGGAATATGATAAGTGACTTTGTAAAAGGAAAAAGGAAGTTTGATTACCCTCCGGATATTCAAAAAGGAATTGCCCTGCACAGGGCAATTGATGCTTTTACTGATGAACATGAGATCACAAAAAGGGCAAAAGAGATTTTCCGACCTGCCTATCGGTTATACAGCGGCGCTTTTACAGATGTGGTGTATGACCATTTCCTTGCAGCTGATGAAAACGAGTTCCCTGAAAATTCATTGCATGATTTTGCCCAATCAGTATATACTACGTTAGACCGGCACACTCAATGGATGCCGGATCGGTTTGCCGGAATGTTTCCCTACATGAAAGAACAAAACTGGCTGTATCATTACCGCACCCGATGGGGAACAGGTAAAAGCCTGGGAGGAGTAGTTCGCCGGTCACAATATCTTACTGAAAGTGAGACTGCCTTCCGACTTTTTGAGCAGCACTACCAACTTTTACAGGACTGCTATCGTCATTTCTGGGCCGCCATCAAGCCTTTTGCTGCGCAAAAGTTTGAAGAGTTACATAATAAAGAAAATTTCACTCTATAAAAGGTAACTCCTGAACAAACAAATCGTTCTATTTTTGCAAATAGTCTTATAATATGAAAAAAGCCTTTTTATTACTTTTTGTCTTTCAATTATCCCTTATCTGCCTGGTAGCCCAATCCTTACCCCCTGTAGATAAATCACCGATGGATATGAGTTATTATCCTGCCAATTACCCTGTACTGAAGATCCAGGATAAACTTACAGAGCAGCTTGTTGCCCGGGTAGTGTACAGCCGTCCGCAAAAAGCTGGCAGAGCCATTTTCGGAGATCTGGTGAAATACGGAGAGGTATGGAGAATAGGTGCTAATGAAGCTACAGAAATTCAATTTTTCAGACAGGTAAGAATTGCTGGTAAAAAAATTGCCGCCGGCCGCTACACCTTATTTGCTATAACTAACGAAACCAGCTGGACTTTCATCATCAATAAAGACACTGATACATGGGGAGCATTTAAATATGATGCCAAAAAAGATGTAGTAAGGTCAACTGTCACGATACAAAAAACTGATGCTGCTCTTGAATCACTGGCAATGGCCTTTGAAAAAGCCACCGGAGGTTTTAACCTGGTGGTGGCGTGGGACAATATCAAGGCTTCCTTACCAATAACCTTCTAACCAGTTACTATATGAGAATTCCCGGTATATTATTATTTTTTTGTTTCCTGCTGTTTGCCTGCAATAACAAAGAAGAAAACAACCATACCAGCACTATTAAAATGGTAAGCACTGACAGTTCAGCGCCAGGCCGGGCAGAAAGACCTTCCATTAACCCTTATGCCGGCATTGATGTGTCCCCGATGGATATGAGTTATTACCCGGTAGATTATCCAAAACTGAAGATGGCCAAGTCAGTCACTATCCCACCACTTGCAAGAGTGATATACAGCCGTCCGCATCTGCAGGGCCGCCATATTTTTCATGAAGTACTAAAATACGATGAGCCATGGAGGCTTGGTGCCAATGAAGCAACAGAACTTGATCTTTATAAGGATGCCAGCATACAGGATAAAAAAATAAAAGCCGGCAGGTATATTATTTATTGTATCCCTCATAAAGATAACTGGACCATTGCTATCAATTCCAATATCGACAGCTGGGGCCTTGAACCCGATGCTGCAAAAGATGTGGCCCGGTTTACAGTGCCCGTCGTCAAGACAAATAATTCTCTTGAATATTTTACCATAGTTTTTGAGGACAATAACAATACAGCCAATTTGTTGATGGCATGGGATGATGCTGAGGTTCGCCTGCCTTTTAAGTTCTGATCTTTTATCTCTGCTGCCGGAAATTATTTTAGATATTTACAGCATGTGCGGTATAGCAGGCATAATTCAACTTTCTTCTTCTACTTATACAAAAGAAACACTGGCAAAAATGACTGGTGCCCTGATCCATCGTGGACCGGACGGAGAAGGCCTGTGGCAGAATGAAACAACTACCATGCTTCTTGGTCACCGGCGCCTTTCAATCATCGATCTTAGCGAAGCCGGACATCAGCCCATGCAATACCTGAACCGGTACACCATTATTCATAACGGAGAGATATACAACTATATTGAATTAAGAGAAGAGCTACAAAAAAAAGGTTACTCTTTCCGGTCACAAACAGACACAGAAGTAATAGTCGCCTCCTACGATTGCTGGAAAGACAACTGTGTTGATCATTTTGACGGCATGTTTGCCTTTGCAATATGGGATGAAAGCAAAAGGGAGTTGTTTGCAGCAAGAGATCGTTTTGGAGAAAAACCTTTCTTTTATTTTTTTGACGGGCACTGTTTATTATTTGCCTCTGAAATGAAAGCATTATGGGCGGCAGGTATTGAAAAAAAGCTGAATCAGAAAATGCTTTTCAATTTCATTACGATCGGCTATACTGATAACCCGGCAAAGCCTGATGAAACCTTTTATGAAGGCATAGCCAAATTGCCCGCAGCTTCAATATTGAAATTTTCTTTCCTCTATTTTCAATTCACTGTTCAGCGTTATTGGGATATTGACCTGACAGTTCAACACAAAAAAATCTCCGATGAAGCAGCTACTGAACAGTTCACTCAACTCTTCAATACTTCTGTAAAAAGAAGATTAAGAAGCGATGTGCCAGTCGGCACTTCTTTAAGTGGAGGATTAGACAGCTCATCTATTACCGCTTTGATCTCTGATACAGGTACTGCAAATCAAAGTCATTTATGCTTTACTGCTTCATTCCCGGGCTTTGAGAAGGATGAATCTGCTTTCTCCAAGTTAGTAGCAGATAATTTTAATCTGCGGCAGGTGATGACGGAAGTAACAGCAACAGAAATACTTAACGACTGGAATAAGCTCTGTTATCACCAGGAAGAGCCTTTTGGCTCAGCCAGTATTTATGCCCAGTACAAAATATTTGAGCTGGCCAGTCAACATAATATAAAAGTATTACTGGATGGACAAGGCGCAGATGAAACACTTGCCGGTTACCATAAATACTATAAATGGTACTGGCAGGAGCTTTTCAGAAAAGGGAAACTGTCCGGAAGGAAGGAGCTTTCTGCTGCAAGAGAGTTAGGTATTAATGAGCCCTTTACCTGGCAAAATAAAATTGCTGCCTGGTTCCCGTCATTTGCCAGTATCGTTATGGAACGGCAGTATTTACTAAACGCCATACGGCATAAGGATCTTACGAAAGACTTTGTGCAATTACAAAGTAAAGAAGCCTATTACTGTCCGCCAGATCACTTTGATCTGAACGGAGTCTTGTATTTTAATACCTGTATACATGGATTGGAAGAACTGCTCCGCTATGCCGATAGAAATTCTATGGCACATGGAAGAGAGGTCAGGCTGCCTTTCCTGTCTCATGAATTGGTCGAATTTGTTTTCTCACTTCCCTCCCATTTCAAAATAAGAAATGGCTGGACTAAATGGCTGTTGCGGGAAAGTGTAAAAGGCCTTTTGCCGGAATCAATCACATGGCGAAAAGATAAAGTGGGCTTTGAGCCGCCGCAAAAAGACTGGATGGCAAAACCAGCTTTCCAGGATCTTATACAGGAAGCAAAAAGAAAGCTGGTAACAGAAAAAATACTCAATAAAGAAGTTTTGGATAAAAAGATTGTTCCGTTATCTTCTCATGAGGCTGATAATTACGACTGGCGATATTTAACTGCAGCTGCCTGCCTGTAACTACAAAAAATCGTCCTTCAGTTGAAGGACGATCTGTAAAATCAGAAAGCAGTTTTCTCTGCCGGCTCTCCTCTTTTCAATTTTTGAGTTTGCTCCATATTACCGTACGGATCAGATTTAATCCAGTACCAATGTTTCTCATCCTTGAGTACTATATGAAATGACACTTCATTATCGTTCACAATTTCAGTTATTCCGAATACCTGCTTGTTCTCATATCTTGTTTTCACTTTTGCAAGGATGTTTGATGGAAGATTCTTTTCAGTGTAATAGCGAACTGTTTGCAGCAGGCTTCCGTCATCTGCATAAATTGCCCTGACAGCGATCTCACTTATCTTGAAATCTGCCTGGTAACAGTTTTCCTTTTCCTGCCATTTTACATTTTCGGCTTCTGAAAAGGTCTCATTGAATGCTTTTATTACTTTTTCATTTACTTCAGGTGGTGTAGTGGCTGCGGCTGATAATACTACCAATAAAGCAGTAAGGAGCAATACATTTTTCATGGCTTTACAATTTTATGATTAATGACTGATTTCAATAAAAAGTTACTATCAGTATCCGCCGGTAACAAGCCGTTTTCGATGATTGGTTACCTTTCAATTCATTTACTGCAGTGTATTAATATATACAGTTAGCTGAAGAAGGATAAAAGGATATTAAATAAGCTTTTTCTACTGCTGAAGCATGATTTCATTTTTCAATAGGTTACTTAAAAATAATTGTTAAAGAAAAATTGATACGGATGAGTGGTAATTAATGTAAAGGGCTGTTTGCCCGATATTTCACATCTTTGCACCCTTAATAACTATTTATGAAGCCTGCCACAAAGTTTATACATGCCGGTGCAGAACCAGATCCCTCTACCGGTTCAATTATGACCCCTATTTTCCAAACTTCCACTTATGTGCAGGAAGCACCGGGGGTTAATAAAGGTTTTGAATATGCCCGCAGCCAGAACCCAACCCGTAAAGCATTGGAAGAAGCGTTGGCAATAATTGAGAATGGAAAATTTGGTCTAGCATTCAGCAGTGGTGTGGCGGCTACAGATGCCGTTATAAAATTATTAACTCCGGGAGATGAAGTGATCTGTGCGAATGATATGTATGGCGGTACTTATCGTTTATTCACCAAAGTATTTGAACGGTTTGGTATCGTTTTTAAATATGTGGACACAACAAATACAAAGAATGTGTCAGATGCCGTGACCTTAAAAACAAAACTGGTATGGTTGGAAACCCCCACCAATCCATTGATGAACATTACAGATATTGCTGCAATCGCTTCTGTTACCAAAGGGAAGAATATACTGTTGGCAGTAGATAACACTTTTGCTTCCCCTGCACTGCAAAATCCACTGGACCTTGGTGCTGATATAGTAATGCACTCTGTTACCAAGTATCTCGGGGGACACAGTGATGTGATACAAGGCGCCCTTATTATGAATGATGCGGACTTAAGGGAAAAATTATATTTCATTCAAAAAAGTTGCGGAGCAGTGCCCGGACCAATGGACTGCTTTCTTGTATTAAGAGGAATAAAGACATTAGGGGTGCGGATGAAAGCTCATTGTGAGAATGGTGCAAAAATCGCCAATTGGCTCCGCCATCACTCAAAAGTTGGCAAAGTGTATTGGCCCGGCTTCGAAGATCATCCGGGTTATGCAGTGGCTAAAAAACAGATGAAAGATTTTGGCGGCATGATCTCTTTTGAACTAAAAAATGACAGTGTAGAAGAAGCAAAAAGGGTATTGTCCTCCACTCATCTTTTTTCATTAGCAGAAAGCCTGGGAGGTGTTGAATCCCTCATCAATCATCCGGCCAGCATGACCCATGCATCTATTCCGAGGGAAGAAAGAATAAAGAATGGTTTGTCTGATTCTTTGATAAGATTAAGTGTGGGCATTGAAGATGCAGATGATTTGATTGAAGATTTAAAGAAAGCCATTGGTTAGTTAATGATATAATGAAAGAAAGAGATTTAAAAGAATTTATTAACAGTAAGGTTGATTTATATAATCAACCTTCTTTTATTAAAAATGACCCTATCTCTGTACCTCATCTTTTCACCAAAAAACAGGATATCGAGATCGCCGGTTTCTTTGCAGCCATTTTTGCCTGGGGCAACCGGACAACGATCATCAACAAGGCTACCGAACTGATGCAGTTGATGGATATGTCGCCTTATGAATTTTGTCTGAACCATGATTCGAACGGATTAAAAAGATTAATGGGATTTAAACATCGTACATTTAATGACACCGACCTGTTTTATTTCGTTGAATTCTTTAAACACCATTACAAACAGTATAAAAGCCTGGAAAATGCTTTTACCAGGCATGGCAATAATGTTGAAGAAATGCTAACCGGTTTTCATGACTATTTTTTTTCGTTGGATGACGTTCCGGTAAGAACCAAAAAACATATTGCCACTCCGGAGAGAAAATCCACCTGCAAAAGACTGAATATGTTCCTTCGCTGGATGGTACGGCAAGACGATAAAGGGGTTGATTTTGGGTTATGGAAAAAAATCTCTCCTTCACAGCTTATTTGCCCCATTGATCTGCATGTGGCAAGAGTAGCCCGCCGTTTACATCTCATTCAACGAAAGCAAACCGACTGGCAAACTGCATTGGAGCTAACGAATTACCTCCGAACTTTGGATAAAAATGATCCGGTGAAATATGATTTTGCACTATTTGGACTTGGCGCTATAGAACCACGATTAAAAGGATTTAAATTGAGCTAGTGGAAAAAGAAACAACATTACTAACCCAGGCTTTACAAAAAGACCTTAGCCTTGTGCCTTTACCAAACTCATCGTTTGAACAACTAAGGTCATCTCTTGCCAGCCATATCAATCACCTTATAAACCATGATTTTGAAAAGCTGGTCTTTTATCTCTATCGAATTGATGTGGATGAAGCAAGGATGAGAGCATTGCTGGCGCACAAAGAAGGTAATGATGCTCCCGTGCTAATTGCCGATCTGATCATTGAACGGCAATTACAAAAAATAAAAAGCCGGAGGACATCAGCTAAAAATGAAGATATCCCGGATGAAGAAAAGTGGTAGATTCATAAACTTAGTTACAAAAAGACTTAATCAAGCCGGATGCTATTCCAGCTTCGTACTTCCCAGCAACTCTGCATACATATCAATTTTATGAAACTGGTAAGCCTTATCAAAAATAGCCTCAACTGATAATGCCGTATTGGAAGAAACTTCATCCTTATTCGTTAATAGTCTAAGATGCTTCTGGCTTTGTGTATACTTATTGGTTTTATTAATCACATTCGTCTTCTCCAATATCTCGCCAGCTATATTCAATAAGTTTTCACTGCTCAGTCCATCAGCGATTCCGTTTAAATTCAATTTACTCAATTGCACCACACTGTCAAGTCCAATTATTTTTGCCAGTTCCCCGATCCGTTCTGTATCCGGAAACACTGGTGCAATATCTTTATTGGTCGTATACCTTTCACCTGCAGGGAATTTTTCTTCTATATCCTGTACAAAAGCTGCATTGCCTGCTGCTGGTGCACCAAAAGTGATGAGCTGAAGGTTAATCTTCTTGTCAGCAGGTAATTCATTTTTCAGGTAACCAGCTAATGGGTAAGCCAGGTTACCTCCCAGGCTGTGTCCCGTGATAACAATACTGGCATGAGCCGGAATTTTTTGTTCAATGAATTCTTTTATGTTCAGCCCCGTTGTATTATCCTTTAGCAGCAATAGATTTTGAAAACCTGTCCAGGCGCCATTGCTTATATAGGCCTCCTTAACAGTATCTGTATAGTTCCATGATTTTATACGGAATATATTTAAGTCCTGCAGGATAAAATTCTGGAAGCCTTCATTACTGAATTCAAGAACGGATCCTCTTATAACGAGAGAGTATTGTTCTGTAGTCTTATTTTTTGCAATAATGGCATAATTACCATTTACAGCCCTGGGCAAAAACACAACTTCATATAGCGGAGCATACTTTTCAAAAGCCACAACAGTGCTATCCTTGTATATAAGCTGGTTCAGCCGTACTACCTCTTTAGCCGCTAAAAAAGGGGCATCAGATTGTTTTGTTTTACCAGACTGACAGGCAACCAGGCTAATAACAAAAAAGAAAACTAAAATAGGTCCTGCTTTTCTCATGCACTTCTTTTAATTAAAAATCCCGTCAGTAATTCCAACGGGATATAAAGTTAATCTTAAAAATATTACCCTTCGCCTGAGAAGGGTCATCGTCATTTTTTCTTCTCAAACATCAGCTCTTTCACCTTTTCTTTATCTTCTTTTTCTCTCTTCAGGTCAAACATGGTTCCGAACACATGATCCCACAAAGTGGAACTGACTCCGTATCCGTTATGTTCATTTTTATAATGATGCAGGTGGTGATTTCTCCATAATCCCTTCATCCATTTGAATGGCGGGTTCCAGGCATGAATGGCATAATGCATGGTACCATACATCAGGTATCCCAACAGGAATCCGGGGAAGAACATAAAAGCATAAGAGCCCATGATCAGGTACATCAATCCAAATAATGTAGATGAAATGATAAGACTGGGCACCGGCGGCATAAACAGCCTTTGTTTATCTCTCGGATAATGATGATGATTACCGTGCAATGTATATACAAATTTGGTCGCTCCGGGTGTTTTGGGCACCCAATGAAAAATATAGCGGTGGGCTATATACTCAAAGAATGACCAGAAGAACATACCGCCGAAAAATACCAGCAATATGGTGCCGGTACTGTATCCGTATTTAGTGGCAGCCAGGTAAATAATATAAGTCAGTATCGGGATATACATTCCCCATATCACCAGTGGATGTGCTTTGGTCAGCGCCTCCAAAAAATCATTCTTGAATAAACGAGCCTGGCCTTTATTATGAATTTTTTCGAATTCCATTGTGCAAAGATAAGGGGGGTAAGTGGTGATTGGGAAATAGTAACCAGGGCTTTTTATAAGCGGGACGCCTGATTTTAATCAGGTCTTAACAGTTCATCAACCCGCTGAAACTGATAGCCTTTTGCTTTCAGGTATTTAATCAGTTGCGGAAGCTGGTGATAAAATTTATCTGTCCGCATCGTATCGGTACCTATATGCATTAAAAGAAGGAATCCGTTCAACCCCGTTGGCTTTCCTTTCTCATAATTAATAATCGACTGATAAATCTCTTCGCTGCTGCGATAATTTCTATCAGCCGGTGTGGTGTAGTCGGCATGGCTGCGGGTACCGGGAGTATAATTGATGAGCTGCAAACCCATTTCTTTTGTCCAGCTGGCAATGGAATCATTATACCATTCATAAGGTGGCAGAAACAACTGTACATTTTCTGTTTTTACACCTGTTGCTTCCAATGCAGCCATGTTATCAAAAAGATCAGTTTGAAATTGTTTTTTACTCACCAGCAAACTATCCCGGTTGACCCCGTCGCAATACAATAAGTGTTTGTCAGAATGAGGGCCTATATAATTTCCTTCTTGTTTCAGTTGCTGAATCATTGGACGAAAAGAAGGGTTACTGCAAAAGTCACCGGTAAAAAAGAAAGAGGCTTTCACTTTTTCCCGCTGCAATGTTTTGACAATAAAATCCCCTCCATCTGCAAATTCATGCCCGGTAAATACCAATGCAATTTTTTTGCTTGCTGTATCACCTCTTATTATCGCTCCATGGTTATAAGAAAAGTTGTTCTTTAATGATTTTCCATAAGTCTCCCCCTTCAGGAGAGATTTAGAGGGAGGGGAGGCATTTTCTTTTGCAGCCAGCAAATAGATCAATGAAGCAGTGCCATCCATTGTAGGTTCATTAGTACTGTAATCACCATAATCATCATGGTACACAGCCAGGTCGCTTTGAAATTCAGCGTACTCATCCGGTTCATATAGTTTGATGCCAATGAGATTATTGTAGATGCTTCCGTAAACCGGGCCATCAACAAGGCCGCCGTCGATCGGGTAATTTTTGATATGTGTAAACGCTGAATGCGGATCTGCCGGTGTATCGCCCCATGATGGTAAACCATATACCATAGATGTTCCCCATGGATTGCAACCGAACAGCCAGTCAAAATTGGCTTGTTCCAGTTCATCAAATGTTTTATCGCCTGTCAGTTGTTTATACCAATAACACTGAATAGCAAATGAAGTGGTGAGATTATTACTGCACCAGATAAAAGGAATGCCGCGATAGAAAGCATTTTGTTTGGCTTTGCTCCAGACGAGCTGAATGCCTTTTTTATAATATCCAATTACTGTATTATAATCTGACTTAATTCTTGAGGGGTAGCCAACCCCGCTTTTAAGAAGCTTAGCCGTTTCATAATGTCCAATATTAATAAACGGGTACCATTGGTAATGTTTTGCAGTATCTTGGCCCAACCAGGGAGTAACAGGCTCTTGCTTTGGCCAAAACATAATTGAATTAAACTGAGCAGCACATTCAATGCTACCACTATTAATATCCATCTGGGCAATACTTACCCAGGCCAATTCCATATCATCGGTCCAGTTGTCTTCAGCATATATATATGGTGATTTAACCGAAGCCGTTTGTGTTACACCTCGTTTTTCATGACGATAATAGTAAGCAGTTTTGGCTTTATTAAATAATATCTTAGAAAAGCCACTATCATATTTAGAAAAAACCTGATTTCCCAATGCAAACGCACTGGCAAGTTTTCCCGCTGTTGAACTAGTACCCGTCGTTGCATTCATGAACTTTCCCCTTTGCTGCGGTTCACCACTTACAAAATAAACCGGCCGTTCATATCCTCTTCCGTAAAAAGTATCCTGTCCCGGTAAGCGCATACCCATATGGTCCCTGTCATCCGCTATCTGGTTAAACATCCAATTATCCTTCGGGTGCATTTTCAATAACCAGTCAAGTCCCCACTTCGCTTCATCCAGCACATCAGCCATGCCGTTCTTTCCGTCCAAACCGTTGGCTTGTTTTTCATCGGTGAACACCTGGGGGAAATCACGGTAAGCCATCAGCAAATGATAGGTGGCATTGGCCGAAGTTGCTGAGTACTGTAAATAATCCGATGCGTCATGCCAGCCGCCCACCACATCTATTCTTGTACTGTCTTCAATACCGGCTTTTTCGCCATACAGTACATAACCATCATGGGTATGACAACTGTCTTTTAAAAAAGGATTGAACCCGGTTCTTTGCTGGCGCATATAGCGCAAACAAAAATCAGCAGCCCCTTTGTACACATCTTCACCTATTTCAAATTCAGGAGATTTAACTCCTCCCGCCTGCAGATAATAATGCCCAGGTTTTTTGAAAGAAGAAAAATTCAACCGGTATGTTTGTTTAAAAGGTCCATATACCCCAAAGGCTTTTCCCGCCTTCCCTGTTGCCACTATTTTCTTTGAAGCCGAATTAACCAACTCCCAATTAACCAATGCCTTTTCTTCTTTACTGCACCAAACAGCAACCTTCACGCCATTCGGAGCATAACCCAACTGGTTAATACGGATCCAACTTTGTGGTTGCTGAGCAAAAGAGATAACAGGCAGCAGCAGT
This sequence comes from Chitinophagaceae bacterium, assembly GCA_016786885.1. Classification (GTDB taxonomy): domain Bacteria; phylum Bacteroidota; class Bacteroidia; order Chitinophagales; family Chitinophagaceae; genus JJ008. The sequence continues at coordinate 39,865 of JAEUVO010000027.1, forward strand.
AGTAGTAAAGACCATTTTTTCATCACTCCAATTTACAAACAACCTCGCTAACTTAGCGGCCAATAATACCACTTAGATGAAATTAGTAACCTACCTGAAAGAAGAAAGAGAGCAATTGGGAATACTTATCAACGATATTATATATGATATGGAAGTGCTGCACCCCGATCTGCCCAACAGCATGAACCTGTTGCTGAACTATTGGGAAGAATATTTTCCTGTGGCACAGGCCGGTGAATTGATGCTGAGAGAAGGGACCAGGACAAGTAGTAAAGGCGTCTCACTCAAAGATGTTCAATTATTGGCTCCTGTTCCGTTTCCTACCAGTTGCCGTGACGGCTATGCTTTTCGCCAGCATGTGGCAGCAGCAAGAAGAAACCGCAAAGTAGATATGATTCCGGAGTTTGACCAGTACCCGATCTTTTATTTTACCAATCACCACAGCATACAGGGCCCCGGTGATATCCGTTGCATGCCGGATCATTTTGAAAAACTGGATTTTGAGCTGGAGGCAGCTATCGTTATCTGCAAACATGGAAGAAACATAAAAGCAGCCGAAGCAGATGAATATATCGGGGGGCTGATGATCATGAATGACATGAGTGCAAGAAGATTGCAGATGGAAGAAATGCTGCTTAACCTAGGCCCTGCCAAAGGGAAAGATTTCTCTACTGTAATCGGGCCGTGGTTAGTGACACTGGATGAACTGGCCCCGTTGGAAATTCCCGCCAAAGAAAACCATACCGGCAAAAGCTGGAACCTCCGGATGCAATGTTGGGTGAATGGCAAACAGGTGAGTGATGGCAACGTGGGTGACATGGACTGGACCTTTGCCGAGATCATTGAAAGGGCTTCTTATGGCGTAGACCTTTATCCCGGTGATGTGATCGGCAGTGGCACCGTAGGCACTGGTTGTTTTCTTGAACTTAACGGAACAGGCAAACTGAACGATCCAAACTATGCCGAACAATGGCTTCAGCCAAATGATGTAGTGGAAATGGAAATTGATGGCTTAGGAAAATTAAGCAATACCATTATGGCAGAAGAAAGCGATTGGAGTATTTTGAAGTTAAAGAAATAGAACGCCGATCATTATGATTCTCACGATTAACGCAGTGAAATCATAACGTATCAAAATCATCATCAAAATCTGCGTTCATTTTATGATCATTGATTTAAAAGATTTAAAACCGGCTGAAAAGCAATATTACCTGCAGCATGTTGTTGCACCAAGACCTATTTGTTTTGCCTCCACAATAGATAAAGCGGGCCATGTAAATCTCAGCCCCTTCAGCTTCTTTAATCTTTTTTCTTCTAATCCTCCTGTTGTAGTATTCTCACCTTCGAGGAGAGTAAGAGATAATACAACAAAACATACACTGGAAAATGTACTGGAGGTGCCGGAGGTGGTGATCAATATTGTAACCTATGATATGGTACAGCAGACCTCGCTGGCCAGTTGTGAGTTTCCTAAAGAGGTTAACGAGTTTACAAAAGCAGGTTTTACAGAAGAACCTGCCACCCTGGTAAAACCTCCCATGGTCAAGGAAAGTAAAGTGAAAATGGAATGTAAAGTTGTTGAAGTAAAATCATTGGGAAATGAAGGTGGCGCAGGCAACCTGGTCATTTGCGAAGTATTGCGTATGCATATTGACGACTCCCTGGTTGACGAAAACAGGAAACTAGATCAGCGAAAGATCAATCATGTGGCCCGGCTTGGCGGAGATTGGTATTGTGTGGTCAATGAACATAATTTGTTCCAGGTAGAAAAGCCTAATGTTCAATTAGGAATTGGTATTGATGCACTACCGGCTTCTATCCGAAACAGTAAGATCTTATCCGGGAACAATCTTGGCCAGCTGGCCAATGTGCATGATATGCCAGTCGTAGAACCTTCTTTTGACGATAACCACCTGAAGCAGATTATCCAGTATTACAGTATTAATCCTGATGAAATGGAGAAAGAAATTCATTCTTATGCTAAAAAATTATTGAATGAATGCAAAGTAAAAGAGGCCTGGCAGGTATTGCTTGCCACTTCCTAACCACTTATACTGTTTATAATATCAGGATAGTTTTCTATCTTTAAAGAGGCCCGAAAAGTATACATACTTATGCAGAGAGCCCTCCTTTCATACTTGTTACTTATCTCCCTGGTCACCCTCTCACTTTTTTCATGTGTGCCGAAGAAAGGGGTAACAAATGCCAAAAAGGATCTTACGGGAATCAACAACCAGTTACAACAGCAGACAGTCACTTTAAAAGATCTTGAAGCCCAGCGGAAGAAAAAAGAGCAGCAAAATGAAATAGATGATACGGCCAATGCCCGCATCAAAAAATTTATTGAAAAGACAAACAAAGAGATCGATACCCTTATTAACAAAAATACCATTGTAATCGGTGAAACAGTAGTAGAAAAAGCAGATTGGGACCGGCTCAAAAGAACCTTGTCATTTTCCCGCAAGGCTTCAAAGAATATCAATGACAGAATATTATTATTATCTGATCTTATCAACCGTAATATGGTGGTAAGAATTGACCAGGATGTAGTATTTGAACCCGGCAAATATGATATTTCTCCTGAAGTTGCCTCTGCTATCGGAAAGCTTTTTGAGCCTGCCTCCAAAGAAATAGACCTGTTTATCAAAAAATACCCCAACTTTCCTCTCTCTCTGGTCATTACAGCAAAGGGATATTCTGATGCCACATCAATAGCTGAAGGCTCACAGTTATATAAAGAATTAAAAGACCGTTTAAAACTGCAAACAGATAACCCGAATGCAAAGGAACTGAATAAAGAACTTTCTGTAGCCCGTGCACAAGCGGTGATCGACCTTTTTAAATCCTATACTGTTAACCGTGGAAGTGATGGCGGTAATATCAGAAATATACTGTACCTGCATGAAGGCAAAGGAGAATCTCTGCCTGATCCTAAAGTGAAAGATTATCGTGTAGAGGATGCCCGGAGAAGAGTGGTATTGCTTTTCTGGAGTGTTTTTCCTGAATAAGATCTTATTGCCCAAATACTTTCTTCAAAATATCGGTTGTTCTTGCTACCGGGTTTGCCCTGATATTCGCTTCTTCTTTTGCCACCTGGTCAAATAATGCATCCACTGCTTTATTCACTACATAAGAAGTTAAATCAGGATCTACTTTTTTAAACGTAGTCGGAAGTTTGTTATATGTAGTTATAATATCAGTGTAGTATTTCGTTGCATCAGTTTTGTCCAGTGATGTTTTTACAGAAGGAGTAAAAGCAGCTACCAGTTTTTGTTGAGTTTTTTCCTTAAAATAATTAGTGGCTGCATCTTTAGGCCCCTTAATAATACTCAGCGCATCTTTTAATGTCATTTCTTTTATCGCATCCACGAATATAGACTTGGCAAACCCTACTGCATCTTCAGCTCCCCTGTTTATTGCCAGGATCGCTTTGTCCACCTGGTTCCCCATGCCAAGATTACGCAATGTGCTTTCCACTTTTTTGGCATCGGGTGGTAATAACATTTTGTAAAATTCACTTCCAAAAAAACCATCTGTTTTGTTCAGGTTCAGCACAGCGGTTGTTACTCCTTGTGTTAGCGCCTCTTTAATTCCTTGCCCTGCTTCATTTTCAGAAATACCTGAACCGGGCTTTTTAGTTAATACATCTTTCAATTTTATTTGTGCAGAAGAATCAGCCGGAAGAAGTAAGAAGCCTGTTGCAATAAAGACAAGTAGTGTTTTCATTTGTAGTGATTAAATATGAATCAAAAATAACAGCCTTTATGCAATGCAAAAAGGCTGCCGGCTATTTTGACGTTATTTTAAGGTTTCCCTTGTAGTAAAATTAAATTCCGCCAAATACTTTACGCAGTATCTCTGTGGTTCTTGCTACGGGATTTTCCCGGATATTAGCTTCTTCCTTTGCAATCTGATCAAATAGTGCATCGGTTGCTTTTTCTACAACAAAGCCGGGCAGATCCGGGTTTATCTTTTTTATCGTTGTGGGGAAGTTATTATAGGTATTAACGATATCTCCATAATACTTTGTAGCATTTACTTTATCCAAAGAAGTTTTTACAGATGGTAAAAAAGCTGCCAGCAAAGCATTCCTTGTTTTATCCTTAAAATAATTAGTGGCTGCATCTTTCGGCCCTCTGACAATATTGATTGCATCCATTAATGTCATATCCTTAATAGCATCCACAAAAATGGGTTTTGCATAACCCACCGCATCCTCTGCTGCCCTGTTGATAGAAAGTATGGCCTTATCCACCATTTTACCCATACCCAGATCCCTTAATGTATTTTCAATTTTCACGGCATCAGGTGGCAATAATACTTTGTAAAACTGGCTGCCGAAAAATCCATCTGTTTTATTGAGGTTTAATACTGCTTTTACCAGCCCCTGGCCAAGCGCTTCCTTAATCCCTTGCCCTGCTTCCGCTTCTGTTACACCACCGGTGCCGGTTGGCAATTTAGAAATTACATCACAACCAGTCAAAGCAACTGCTAATACGACTACTGCAACGATTTTTTTCATGATTTCATGTTTTGGATTAAAAGATACCTGTTTATGCTTTGAGGCTTTCTTTCCTGTTATTGATCCTGTCACGGATAATTCTAAAAAATTTTGATCTTTCTTTTTCGCTTACTTCGCTTATAAGAGTAGATCGCCTCATTTGATTTTGTACATGTTGATACATGTTTTCATTAAAGCCGGGATCTCTTGTAAGCATAAAATTAATGGTTGAGTGTGAGACGTATGATAATTTTGTACCGTCAAGCTCTACCAGCATATTATTATCCCCCATCAGTACTTCGTTGAAATACATTTTAAACTCTCCAATGCGTTTTTGAAGCGGATCGCCATAATTGAATTTATAACCTAAGGATGCCTGTTTTTCCAGGTGATCCCATACTTTTCCAATAGCATCATATAACCGATATACATCTTCATCAGATTCAAATACCTGCCCGTCACGATAAAATTCTATCTGTCTGAAGAACATATTCATGGTTTCCATATTCCAGACTTCGACACTCGGTATCTGGTTGTACAGGTCCAGTACTTTTTTTTCCAGCTCAAATAATTCAACCGGATGATCAGCATACCTGAATTTCTTTCTTTCAAATTCGGGAAAGTGAAAATAGGTTTTCAGGTAAAAGAACCATTTAAACGATGCCGTTTCTTGCAAATGATACTGGTGAAAGATCGGAAGGTCTTTGCACATGTAATAAAAGGTCTTCTCTTTAAAACTATTGATATATGCAAGGTTATGCATCATACTGGTAACAAATTCCTCAAACCGGAATGTTTTCTTATCAAGATATTGTCCCTGGAAAACGATGCCGCCTGATTGTAGCCCCAGTAATTGGTCTACTGATATTTTGTAGTGAGTACAAAGAATTTGTAATTCATCAAGAGATATTGTTTTTTCTCCTCTCATACGCCGATAAGCACTGTCTGCACTTATGTCCAGCAGCTTTGCAATTTCATCCGCTGCAGAAAGGTTTTCGCCAATCTTGTTTTTAATAGCTTTAAAAAGCAGTTGCTGAAGTTCGCCGGTTGTCATAATTACAAGTTTCGTTTACGATCCTCGATTTTAGACAATAAAATATTAAAGAAAATATTCCGCTGTTTTTCGCTGCTCTGGCTTATTTGTGTTGATCGCCTTATCAGGTTTTCAAAGTCGCTGTATAATTCTTTACAAAAACTCTCATCAGTTGTAGTGATATAGTTGAGATGACCATAATTGATAAAGGCGGCTTTTACAAAATCGGTCAGCACCATTATAGTATTGTCTCCCAATACCACCCTGTTGAAAAAGAATTTAAAATTACTTTTCCTGCTTTGGGGATCTTCGCCGGGTATGAATTTACAACCATACTCAGCCTGTTGTTTCATGTGATGGACTGTTTCTTCCAATGCGTCATAAATGTCCCTTATATCGGCTGATGACTGAAAATGACCGGAGTCTTTCGAAAACTCGATCTGTGAAATAGTACTGTTTATACTTTCTGTATTCCACATTTCAGTTGAAGGTACCCTGGAATATTTTTTTGTAAGATCGAAACTCATTTGCTCGATATCCGGTGGCAACAGGCCAAAGTCAAATTGCTTATTTTCAAAATCAGGATGCAGTAAGTGTGTCTTCATCCAGAAGAAATACCGGAAAGCGATCAGGGGCCTGTAATAAAAATTGTGAAAGATGGGCAGGTCTTTCGACATATAGATAATCTCCTTCTGTATAAAATTGCTGATTGAATCAAGTTGCTCATGTAACCCTGACAGGTATTGCCGGTAGTCATATTGGTGGTTTTTTATCCTGTAATCCCTGAAAAGTATTACCCCTTTCTTAGCTTCCAGCAACTGATCCAGCGAAAGATTGTAATACTGGCATAAAATCCTCGCTTCGTCCAATACCAGCGGCGTTTCGCCCCTTATACGGCGATAGGCACTATCGCTGCTTACATGCAATATCTCAGATATAGTATCAACAAGGGAATCATGCTGAGGCAAAATTTCCTTAATGCGCTGAAACAAAATGTCCTGTGAACTGGCGGTTGGCATGTGTTGGTTTATGGTTCAGTTCAACATTAGTTTTTGCAAAAAATGCAACCTGTCTATGAAGTGAGTAAAAGATACTTGATTTTATGCAAATCATCAATACCGGGTACATGGTATTTAGTAAAAACTGCAAATAAGGTAAATGTTAAGGCAAAATTCAGTTTCAGGAATTATTTATCGAAACATAATTTAGGATAATAAATTTAGCACTATGAGAAAAATCTCCACCTGGGCAAAAGCCCACAAATGGCCCGCAAGAATTATCCTTGTCGTTAGCTTGTTGCTACTGAATATAACAGGGATACTAACTGGGCTTTTGCTTAAAGACTTGTCAGTTATTATTCCTGGGTCCGTCTTCTTATTGACTATTCTTATTTATGTATGGGCAATATTATCTTATCCGGCCAGATCCACCAGGTCAAGGTATGCTCCCGGCCAGTATTATACAAAGCAAAAAACCAGGGATTTTATTCTTGCAGCAACAGCTTTTGTACTATTTGTATGTATCAGTAATAATAATAAGATTGTTCCTGCTTCTTCCCTGTCACTGCAAGCAGCCACAAATGCACATCCATCCGACAGCCAGGGCAGGGCTTATAAACCTGTTTGGAAATTCTCCGCTTCGATGAAAGATGAGAATGGTAAAATGCTGAAGTGGAAAGAAAGAAAAAAATTACTCAAAGAGCAAATCAGGGGAATCAAAAAATCCAATGAGCTGAGTAATGGAGGAAAAGTTGCCCTTACCATACTGGCAGTACTGGCGGCTCTTGGTCTTTTATACCTCGTAGCTTCCCTGGCCTGCAATCTTTCCTGTAGCGGATCAGATGCGGCGGCGGTTATTGTTGGCCTGGGAGGAGGAGCACTGGTTATTGTATTGCTGGTAGTTGCCATAAGAGCCATTTACAATAAGAAAAGAAGAGAATTACGAAAACAGGAAAAGAAGGCTGCTGATGAGGGTTAGGCAGTTTTCCGGGCAAAATCCAGCTTATCCAACTTGAAGGGTTATAAAAAGCGAGGTTCCGCTTCCGGGGTCCCCAAAATTCATTGAGAAAATGGGTTTTGGGGTTCGTTTTATATGTCAAAAATGCTGATTTTCACCTGTTTTAGACCTAAAATATTCCTGCATGAAGTTTTCAGGTATTAGTGGAAGATTTGAGAAACTAAAATATCTTTGCGCCGAAACAATCAAACCGGTAAATTCATATCTTAGATTGATTTACTGATTGTTAAAGGATAAGATGGGAGAAATCCGGAAAATCCCCAGGAGAAAAGAGTACGGCGCCGATACCGAAAAGCGACATGAGTAGGTGAACCAAAAAAACTGTTATGAAAAAAGTGCTATTCATTTTGGCTGTTTCTGTTCTTTGCCTGCAAATAGATGGCTTTTCCCAAAAAACAAGAATAGGTGTTACCGCCGGAATAACATCCGCTAATATGTATGGAGAAATTGGTGGTGAAAAAATACAAGATGACAGCAAAACTGGAATCACTTTTGGGATGCTACTTGATGCCCCAATCGGTAAAAGTAAAATTAGCTTCCAGCCAGGGTTACACTATGTACAAAAAGGAAGGAGCCTGGTAAATACCAACTCACAAAAAGATTGGATTGCCCTGCGTTATGCTGAACTGCAGGCAAATTTTCTGTTTAATACCGGCGGTGAAAAAGGAAATTTCTTTATCGGCGGCGGACCTGCTGTTGCACTTGATTTTCCATCAGCCAGGATGTCAAAAACCTTGGTAAGAGACCCAATTGAGTCTGATTACTGGTTAAAAGCGGAAACAAATATCAACTTTGGCAAAGAATCAAACTCTGATTTCAAAGGACTGGACTACAGCGCTAACCTGATAACCGGTTACCGACTGAAGAATGGCTTCTCTCTTTCTGTTAACTATACTATCGGTATAAGAAATCTTGTTCCGGTTGAGAATGGCAGTGATGAAATCAGGAATCATTGTTTTGGTATCCGTTTGGGCTACCTGGTCAATAACAAGTAGTAATAACTTTATATATTCAAAAGCCTCCCTTCCCGGGAGGCTTTTTGTCTTTGTACCCTTAAAGCTAACCAGTACCTTTGCGGCTTCAAATTATCTATACTATTCATGAGTACACAACACTTATCTGAGCAGGAACAATTGCGCCGGGAGAAACTGGCAGAACTGATCATGATGGGCATCGAACCTTACCCTGCTCCCCTGTTTCCGGTTAACAGCAATTCTGTTTATATAAAAGCTAATTATAAGGAAGAAACCAAAGATCAGTTCCAGGATGTCTGTCTTGCAGGTCGTGTAATGAGTGTACGGGATATGGGCAAGGCCAATTTTGCAGTTATACAGGATGCTCATGGACGGATACAATTATATCTTAAAAGGGATGACATCTGCCCGGGAGATGATAAATCACAATATGATATTGTATGGAAGAAGCTGACAGATATTGGTGATATCATTGGAATCAAGGGTTATGCTTTTATTACCAAAACAGGAGAAACTTCTGTGCATGTAAAAGAGTTGACAATCCTGAGTAAGTCTCTGCGGCCGCTGCCAATTGTAAAAGAAGCAGACGGACAAACATTTGATGCAGTAACAGATCCGGAATTCAAATACCGTCAGCGTTATGCAGATCTTATTATCAATCCTGCAGTAAAAGAAACTTTTATAAAAAGAACAAAGCTGATCAATTCCATCCGTGAATTTTTGAATAACCAGGGAGCACTGGAAGTTGACACTCCTGTATTGCAAAGTATTCCCGGCGGTGCCGCCGCCCGGCCATTCGCTACACATCACAACGCATTGGATATTCCTTTATACCTGAGAATAGCCAACGAACTTTATTTAAAAAGATTAATTGTTGGCGGTTTCGACTGGGTATATGAATTCAGCCGCAACTTCCGCAACGAAGGAATGGATCGTACGCATAACCCCGAATTCACCATCCTTGAGTTTTATACAGCATATAAAGATTATTTCTGGATGATGGAAACAACAGAGCAACTGCTGGAAAAAGCTGCACTGGATGTTTGCACTACTACCGATGTAATCGTTGGTGACAAAACTATTTCGTTTAAAGCTCCTTTCAAACGCATCAGTATTTATGATGCCATCCAGGAACATACCGGCTTTGACGTAAGCCGTATGAATGAAGAACAGCTCCGGTCTGTGTGTAAACAATTACATATACAGGTGGATAACACCATGGGTAAAGGCAAACTCATTGATGAGATCTTTGGCGGAAAATGTGAACATAGTTATGTACAACCCACTTTTATTATTGACTACCCGGTTGAAATGAGCCCTTTGACAAAAAAACACCGTGATAAACAAGGATTGGTAGAAAGATTTGAACTTATCATCAATGGAAAAGAAATTGCAAACGCCTACAGTGAATTGAATGACCCTATCGATCAACGGGAGCGATTTGAAGAACAGGTAAAACTGATGGAAAGAGGAGATGATGAAGCCATGTTCATCGATTATGATTTTCTGAGAGCACTGGAATACGGTATGCCTCCTACTGCAGGAATCGGGTTTGGTATAGACAGGCTTTGTATGCTGCTCACTAATAATGCATCAATACAGGATGTATTGTTATTTCCTCAAATGCGTCCCGAAAACCGGCAGGAAGCTGCCGGTGAAACAAAAGAATAATTATTGCTTCAATAAATTAATAAACAACAAGAGGATGTTGCAACATCCATAAAATTTTTGTAGGTTTCAGAACCAAAACCAATAATATGAAGCCCTTTATTCCTTCAAAGATTGCAGAAGTTTTATTTGCACTCGTAATTGCCTGGTTTGGTTATAATCATTTTAAAAATGCTGGCGCAATGAGCGGTTGGGTCCCTGATTACATGCCGGGAGATGCTAAAATCTGGATCTATGTTGTCGGCGCCTGTTTTGTCCTGGCAGCAATTGCTATATTAACCGATATTCAAAAAGTAATGGCCTGTTATTTACTAGCTGCTTTGTTAATGGTCCTTGCTTTTGCTGTGCATTGGAAGGCTGCCGCAAATGGCAACGCTGTAGATTTCTTAAAGAATACTGCGATGGCCATGGCTGCCATCCTGATCGGTAATAAAAAATAATTAATGGTTAGTGGCCTCTCTAAAAACATCCCGCTCAGGCGGGATGTTTTATTATTTACACAAACAGATCATTATACAACTGTGCTCCCGGCACCACCGAATAAGTTGAAAGATCAGTAATACCTTCTTTGGCCAGTACCTGTTCATCAATAAACAGATTACCGGTACATGAAGTTGAAGTTTGGCGTAAAATATAATAAGCGGCGTCAGCCAAAATATCCGGTGTACGGCTCATATTGGCCAGCATGGCTCCACCCAACAAATTTCTTACAGCGGCCGTGTCAATAGTTGTTCTTGGCCACAAAGCATTGGCAGCTATCCTGTCTTTTGCCAATTCCTTAGCCCAGCCTATAGTCATCATGCTCATATTATATTTCGTTATGGTATAGGCCACATGCTTTTCAAACCACTTTGGATCAAGATTGATAGGTGGTGACAAAGTGAGTATATGCGGGTTCGCTGATTTTTTTAGATGCGGAATACAGGCTTTGGTTACAAAAAATGTTCCCCGCACATTAATATCATGCATCAGGTCAAAACGTTTGGGTTCCGTTTGTTCTGTCGTAGTTAAAGAAATCGCAGAAGCATTATTTACCAATATATCTATTCCTCCAAAAGTTGCAACGGTTTTGTCAATCACATTTTGAACCTGGTCTTCAAAGCGGATATCACATTGCACGGCCAATGCTTTACCCCCTGCTGCTTCTATTTCTGCAGCGGCTGAAAAAATAGTACCTCCAAGTTTGGCATTCTCTTCCACACTTTTTGCAGCAATTACAATATTGGCTCCTTCCTTAGCTAATCGCAACGCAATTGCTTTCCCAATACCACGGGTGGCACCAGTGATGATAGCGGTTTTATTCGTAAATGACATGTATTGATATTTTAGTGTTCTGGTAAAACAGGTTTGGTTTGCACAATATCTTCAATTTTCTGCATCACTTCTTCACTCAGTTTTGGCAAAACTTCCAGTGCTTTCAGGTTTTGCAGTAATTGCTCTTTTTTGGTAGCTCCGAGTATCGCAGTTGTTACGTTAGGGTTCTTTATACACCAGGCAATGCTCAGTTCTGCCTGTGAAATGCTGAGTTCTTTTGCCAAATCACCAAGTTTTTTAACCTTACTCAGTAAGTCATCCTTTAGCCAACGATCTTTCAGCCAGTCAAATCCAGTAAGGCCAAAGCGACTTCCTTCAGGAATACCATCATTATATTTACCACTTAGTAACCCGGAAGCTAGGGGACTCCAGATAGTAGTTCCCAGTCCAACAGTTTTGAAAACCACTAAGAACTCATTTTCCATTTTATTTCTCTCCAGCAAATTATACTGTGGCTGCTCCATAGAGGGGCCAATCAATCCATATTGTTGTGCAACCCTGTGTGCTTCCATAACCTCTACCCCGCTCCATTCACTGGTGCCCCAATATAAAATCTTTCCTTGTTGTATAAGGTTGTGCATCGTCCATACTACTTCCTCGATCGGCACTTTCTTATCAGGACGGTGGCAGAAATATAAATCAAGATAATCTGTTTGCAGTCTTTGTAATGCTTCGTGACAAGCCTCCACAATATGTTTCCGGCTTAAACCAAGCTGGTTAGGTTTGTTTTCCTTGCCTCTCCACCCCCAAAATACTTTTGAAGAAACAGTGTAGGAAGTCCTGTCCCAGTTTTTCTTTTTTAATACACGACCCATCATCTTCTCACTTTCACCCAAAGCATATACTTCGGCATTATCAAAAAAATTTACTCCCTGATCATAAGCTATCCCCATCAGTTCATCTGCCACACTATCATCTATTTGTTTATGAAAGCTTACCCAACTGCCAAAAGACAGCACACTTAGCTGTAAGCCTGTTTTACCCATATAACGATATTCCATATATTCTATTCTGAATTTTAATAGACGTTGAACTCAACAACCGAAGTTAAGCGAAGTTAATAACAGAACTGTGCCGTTATTGTTGTTATTCCGGAAAACCGTTTTGTGAAACTTTCATATTGCCGGTAGATTCCTTGAACATGATCCTGTTAAGATCCTGTGTGGCTTCCAGGCCTTTTCCTCCATAAATGTTTTTTCCAATACCATGATAAGTGGCATACTTATCTGTATAAAACATTCGGGTGGTTTGGTCCCACCAAAGATCTGGTGACCTGAGGGTATCACCTTTCAACGTAATAACCACTACACTATCCCGCAAATACACTTTGTTCAGGTTCTCATAATAGATACCATATTTACTATCCAGCCAGGTTTCTAATTTGGTACTATCATCATAAAAATCACAATGCAGTTTTTTGGGAAACTCGACAGATATAGTATCTCCTGCCATCCTTATCATTAATGGAGCCGTCAGTTTTGCTTTTAATTTCCCGTCCTGGCTCAGGTAACTTTCAATATTGGTGGCCTCTTCTTTTAATACCACCCTTTTTGTCCAGTCTTGCAATACTTTATCATCATTTTCGCAGGCCATAATAAAAAAACAGCCTGTAATGATATAGGCTGTTTTTACAAATGTTTTATATGAGAATGACATGCAAGACATACAGATAATCTTGTTAAGCCTTTTGTGAAGGCCTGAAAAACTTAATCGTATTTCCGTTTTACAAACCAGATATCGCTGAGCGAAAACCCGAGAGAGAACCTGAACAGATTTTCCCTGAGGATATTATCATCATTTCCTCTTTTCATATACTCAAAAGCCATATTGATAAAGGTGACCTGGTTAGGTGCCTGCCGGCTGATGCCTATTGGTAATCCCAATCCAAAGCTTCCGCCAAATTGAGGCAGCTTCTTACCCACTTTTACATAATCAGGTCCGGTGATGAAACCAAAACGATAGGCTATATTGCTGAAATAGTTTCTCTTGGGAACAGGACTAATTTGTGCGCCTACCCTTAGTTCCCATTTATTCTGTACAGAATCTGATTGTCCGTAAAAACGATAGTTATCCCAGTTTTGCTTATTAAAATCAATCCCCAGCATCCAGCCTCCTTCTTTATTAGGTACTGCAAATTTTTGCAGCATGAATCCAACCGTATATGAAGATGGTAATTCCACTTTTCCTTTCAAGTCCCGCAGATCAGAAACGCTGTCTAATCTTACATTACCAAGATTATCATCATACACATAAGTTTCTCTTAACCTGTCCTGAGAGCCATTCAATTTTTGCGCCCAGTTGCCATAAGCACCAAGGGTAAGCATCATTTTTTCTGTTAAGGGAAGCCTGTATTGAACACCGGCATTAAAATATAAATTACCGTAATTGGTTCTTGTTTCATAGTTGGTCTTATAGTATTCTACCGTATCGTTTATTAATACCCTTCTTGTACTATAATCTTTTTCACCAAAGAGATATCCGCCGTTGAATCCAATACTGAGTTTTTCTTCCAGCCCTTTCTTTTCTCTCCTGAACAAGCTGAATCCAGTACCTATTGAAGCGAGATAAGAACCACCATCGCCTTCAAACAAAGTGCTTGCATTTTCAATAGGCAAACCAGTAGTAGGGTCTTTTAGTACTTCATTACGGATGATCTTGTAACTAATTCTTGAAACCGGCCTCAACCCAAAACTTAATCCCCAGTTCTGCTTCAGTGGTACACCCACCTGCACATAAGAAAACAATGCATTACTGGTAGTAAACTTTTGCGCTACAGAAGGTTCTTTGAGTGTTCGGTTTTCAAAATTTAATCCGAGATCCAAAACGGCTCTTCCCGAACTTAATTTTTTTGATTTCTTCTCCCGGTAGGCCTGGAAAGAAGAATAAGAGGCCGGGTTATTGAAATTAATAGCCATATGATCAATATAGCCGGCTGAAACGCCGGCCATACCACGGTTGACAATATTGGTAGAAGGAACAATATCTCCTATCCCATAACGGGAATAAGGGGAGTTATCCTGTGAAAAAACAGGGGAAACAGCAGTCAGGATCAAAACCACAAACGTCCACTTTTTGCCGTGTAACGTCTTGATTTTCTTAGGGGTTATTAACTTCGCTAATTGCATACAGACCTTTAAATATTAAATCAGGGTCTGCAAATATCTTGTTTTTAAGGTGTGAAGCCAAATAGACTATATCACCCCCGGTTAAAAGGACGTTAATGTTCCGGTATTTCTCCCGGTACAATTCAATAAACCCATCCATTTCCTTAGCCATGCCTAATATTACTCCAGAGAGAATATTGGTCGTTGTATCATAGCCAATAAGAGGCACATTGCTGTCAGCCTTTACTAAAGGAAGTTTGGCAGTGTAATAATTCAGCGACTTTAACCTCATTTCCAGGCCGGGGGAGATTGCCCCTCCTACAAATTCATGGTATTTATTAATGAAATTGTAGGTAATACAAGAGCCCATCCCAATCACCAGGTTATTATAAGTGGGATAATAATGAACCGCAGCCGCAGACAAGGCCAGCCGGTCTGCACCAATCGTTTCTGGTTTGCCTACCGGTGTGGTAAAAGCTACTTTGGTGAAATGACTTAATTTATGAAATGCCGTGGCTGCTGACAATACTGCCTCCACCTCAGGATCATGATCAATCACTGAAGAAAGAATGGACTTAGCAGGCTTAAATGTATGAAGCATTGATTGAATGGTTGACACCTGGCCATCTGCTAATACAATTGCCTCTTTCATTTCTGCCTCATGAAAAACAGCTACTTTTTTCCGGGTATTCCCAAAATCAAAGCAAAGTGTGATCGACATGCAAAGTTATTATGGCAATAAAAATAGGACTTTACACGAAATGAAGTTTACAGGTAGTATGATATAGGGATTACTAACAGATATTAATTATATAAGTACCATCTCCGGTATGAAGAACTCCATTGCCGCTTCAGAAGTATAATAAAACCCACCCATGAGCATTTTTATTTTTTTATCCAGCCATACCCGGCAAATATGATGCACATGGATATTATCCTTGGCCAGTGTTATTTCCTTTCTTACAGGTGTGGAAACAGAATCGAAAATTTTCTCCACTTCTTTTCTGCTGACAAAAAGACGTTTCCAGTCTGCTATAACCATCGATTGAGGATCAATTTTAGCTCTCAGTTTGTTAGGTAATAACCTTAATAAAAATCTTTTAATTTTTTTTCTCATCCAGACATGCTCTGTATCCACAAATGACTCTGCATCCACCAATGTGAAGAAAAGGAACCCACCCGGGTTCAGACTGGCAATCATTTTTTCAAGGACTTCCTTATTAAACACACAGTATTCACCAAGGGTTCCTATTGAATAAATAAAGTCATACTTTTCATCGGGGTTGAACTCCTCCAGACTGGAATGGACCAATGTAGTAACAGGCTGCAGTTCCGGATTTGACTTAACAAATTCATCCGCTATGGCCAGCATATCTTTTGAAATATCCACCCCCACCAATTTCTTCACATTATTCAGGTATAAAAAATATCTCCCTGTTCCACAGCCCAATTCCAATACCGACACTTTTCCTCCTGTATGAGAACAGCCTGCTGCAAGATTTTCAAGATACACTTTATGGTTATTGCCATCGGGTACTGAAGTGGGATACATCTTAGCTATCTTCCCGGAGAAAAATCTTTTTGCCTGATAATTAGATAATTTCGTCATGTGGTGATTTTAAAGAACCTACAAGATATTTTCTAATACCCAGACTTTCAAATTAATAAAATAATTTTCGCTTAAAGTCTAAAAAACATTGTTTGCATTCCTGCAAGCCAGCCGTTTACAAAAATCACCAGTCAAACCCACTTAGGTTTTTAAAATGACCATTTAGTTTAATTTTTTCCTTTAACTGCTCCATCCCGGCCAGCATTGGAATGGCTTTTATCAAATGACGCTTCAGGTATTCCTGCCTTTGCCTTTCATCGAATAATCCCAGCAACTCATATTCTTCTTCCAGCGAAAGCCCTATATGGTGCGCCACATCATACGATTTTATTTTATCATCCCCTTTTATAAAATCCTTGCTTACTTTAAGCAACTGGTGCAACTCACGGATACCACTCATTACTTTCCTCATTACTTCAGGATTACCAGATTCATAGTTATCCGGGTATGTTACAATAGCGCCGCTGTACAATTTATCCGGCACTTCCTTTATTACTTCCAGTATGCGAAAAATTTTTATACCCTTTGTTTTGATATCCATTTCTCCATTCTCATGTATCTTGGTTAGTTCTGAAATTTCCACCAGTGACCCGTATTCCTGCAGCCTGCTGTCAATAATGGTAGGAATTCCAAAAGGCCGCTTAGCTGTATTACATTCGCTGATCAGTTGTTTATACCTTGGCTCAAAAATGTGAAGGTTCAGGTTTTCTCCCGGATAAACCACGATACCGAGTGGAAATATGGGAACGAAATTGGTCATACTAATACAAATACGTTGTTGAAGTACGAATTTCAGGAATTTATTGCGTCATTCCTTACCCATCTGTTGCAGTTCTTTTAGTCTTGCGTATTTCAGAAAAGTGTACCATGCTGTCATCCTGGCGCAAACATAGCCTGCATACCCATCGAGAAAGCCACGTTTTAGTATATAATAATTAAAAAATGTAAACCCGGGAGATAGTCTTAGCTTGAACCACGATGCTTTTTTCCCCTGGATATAATACTTTTCTGCATTCAGCATGGCATACTTCACCATTTTTACCGCATAATCAGGAAGATCCTTCATTGTCTGGTGCAGTACATATCCTTTCAGTTTTTTTATGGTCACTCCCGCAGGCAATACTAATTGCTCATGCACAGCTGCATCATCCCAGTGAACAATTTTTTTATTGAAAAAACGGATATGGTGGTCGGCCCCCCACTCTCCATACTTCAAGTACTGATTGCCCAGAAAATTTTTGAAAAGAATGTCATACACTATTGCATCATTCTCCGGTTTCCATTGTAATAATGATTGTTTCAGTTCTTCATCAATGCCTTCATCTGCATCCAGGCTGAGTATCCAATCATTCTTTGCCAGGTTATTTGCTTTGGTCTTCGTTTTACCAAATCCCTCCCAGCTTCCTTCATGAAGTTGTACATTGAATTGCTTTACTACTTGCTGGGTTCCATCCGTACTGCCATTATCGTACACAACAATATCCTCTGTAAGACCTTGCAGGCTTTGCAATGTTTTGGCAATTGCAAAAGCTTCGTTGCGACAAATAATAACAATGGAAAACTCAGCCATAATTTCGCAAAGATTACACCTTTTATTGTTTTAACCACTTCCACCACCATAAAACAATAAACGACCAGGCGAATACACCAAACTGTACTTCCAGTCCGATATCAAATAAAAAACTGAAAGCGGATGTTCCGTTCATCAGGTACCAAAGCAGTTTTTCCTTTACCTGAACAAAAAAGGGTATGAACATAACAATAGTAAAAATAAGAAGGCCCGGAATTCCACTACCGGCGCCATGCATCATCCATTCACTTCCCGGGTATATTTTATCCTCTTCAGTCATTTGTGGATAATTCAATTCATACCATTTTTTTGCTTCTGCCAATATATCACCAAACCCTGCTCCGGCCACCGGGTTATCTTTTGTTATTTCCCACCCGGCCCTGACAGATATTACCCGGATGGCATCATTACCCCCGGGCAGGTAATGAGCCTTTTTAAAATATTCAAAATCATAGTTGATGTACTTCAGCCTGTTTTGAAATGTTGGAATAAAGAAATATGCAATTAAGGGCAATACAATCAGCAGCACAAGTAATGAAATGCTATACCTCCAGTTAATTTTTTTTATTATTAGCCAAATTGCTGAAACAAGAAGTATTAAATATAATGAAACCAGGCCTGTTCGAACAGCCAGGATATGTAAAAAAACTACCAGCCAGCCAGTCACTATCATCAAAACAACAGAAATAGTTTTTTTCTCTTTTTGCTTTTTTATGGCAAGCCATCCGGCGAGCAAAATTGCCACACTTAACAACCAGCTAAATCTTACCCTGTCATTTTCCAATGGTGTAAGGATGCTTTTAGCCTTCAGGTATCCTTCGTTCACTTCATTTGCATGCTGCAGGTAATGATACATGCACCATAGCGTACCTGTTGTAATGAGAGCAATGAAAATATAAGCCAGTAACTCTCCTTGTTTTTTTGTAATAACAATTGGTCCAGCAAACGCCAACGGCAAAAAAAGCAAAGGGAGTTTTATGCGGATAATGTCCAGCCATTGCTGTTTATCGTCGCACCACAACCCGGATAAAAGAGGAATGATCAATAACAAACTCATTCCCCACAGCAAAGGAATCTGAAGAAATGTACGCAGTTGTTTTTTCAACCCGGAATGAGAAAAAGATACCAGTATAAATACCATCATACTTACAGAAAGAAGAGAACGGGAAACAAACAGTGCTGTCATCATTATGATGATCAATATAAAAATGATGGTATTTCTCCCTTCATTCTGTAATTTATTCAGCATACTTTTGTAAACGTACAACATCCGGTTCATTCTATGTGGCAGGAATTATTAAAACAGGTTCAGCAAGGTAATATCAAAGCATTGGCCCGCAGCATTTCACTGGTAGAGAATGAGTATCCCGGGTATGAAATATTGCTTCAGTCTCTTCCTGCCACTACGGCCAAGATAATAGGCATCACAGGGCCTCCCGGTGCTGGTAAAAGCACTTTAGTTGATTCACTGATCGGCTTATTGGTAAATAGTGGTAAGAAAATTGCGGTACTGTGTGTTGATCCTTCCTCGCCATTTAATCATGGTGCTTTATTAGGCGACAGGATCCGGATGAATGACTGGTATGTACATCCAAATGTATTCATTCGTTCGCTGGCCACCAGGGGTTCGATGGGTGGTTTGCATCCGAAGATCATTGAAATAACTGATCTGCTGAAAGCATTTCAGTTCGATCACATTCTTATAGAAACAGTGGGAGTTGGTCAGAGTGAAGTGGAAATTGTCGGCCTGGCTGATGTAACGGCCGTAGTAGTAGTGCCAGAAGCAGGCGATGAAGTGCAGACAATGAAAGCCGGCCTGATGGAAATTGCCGATGTGTTTGTTGTAAATAAAGCTGATCGTCCTGATGCAGATCTGTTTGTAAAAAATTTAAGATTAATGCTGGCCCCTTCTTTTAGCAAACATTATAATGAAGTGCCGATAGTAAAAACAGTGGCTTTACAAAAAGAAGGTATTAATGAATTGCTGGATATTATTCTTAATCTCCTGCAAAAAGCACACCTGAATGATAAAACATTCTGGTTGCTGGCAGAAAAAGCATTCTACCTTATCGAACAAAAGAGAATGAAAGACATTAATAAGGGGCAATTAAAAAAGGAAATAGAAGATTGCTTTAAAAAAGGCAGTTTTAATCTTTATAAATTCATATCGGACAAATAACCGGTTACCAGTTAAACTTCAAAGTCTGATAACATGAAAACCAGGAACCGTTATAAAAAGGGTTTCATCATTTTACCTTGCTGGCTGTTATTTCTTTTCACTTCATCACTTGCAACAGCCCAAACTACTAATATCAGTGGTATAGTAAATACCTATCACCGGGTGGTAGAGGTCATTCCTGCAAAAGCCTGTATAAGAGTTGCCAGTGTCGCTGGTCTTAACCTGAATACAAAAGTACTGCTGGTGCAAATGAAAGGCGCAACAATAAACACTTCTAACAATAGCAGTTTTGGCACCGTTACTTCACTTAATGAGGCAGGTAATTATGAAACAGGTACTATTTGTTCCATCATTGGTGATTCGGTTTTTTTATTTCATAATCTGTTAAATACCTACTCACCAGCTGCAGGGAAAGTACAACTGGTACAATTTGCCGAATATTATTCTGCTAATGTGACAGATACAATAAAAGCGGCTTCCTGGAATAATACAACAGGTACGGGTGGAGTAATTGCCATTTATACTGACCAGGATATTACATTGAACGCACCGGTGTATGCTGACTCGGCCGGGTTCAGGGGAGGAAACTTTCTTCAAAGCAACGGAACCTGCAGCGATGTAGTACCTGCCAATGGTTATATCTATACAGGTTCAAACACCAGTCCTCAAAACGGAGCTTATAAAGGAGAAGGCATTACAGATTTGACAAGCGGACAAACTGGTGGTCGGGGTGCACCGGCTAATGGTGGTGGCGGTGGTAATAATCATAATAATAGTGGCGGCGGTGGCGCTAATTTAACCGCCGGAGGAATTGGTGGGGGAAATTCAAGTAATGGTGTTGCTTGTACAGTTACACTAAGAGGCGAAGCCGGAAAAGCATTAAGCAGCGGTACAGGTTTAAAAATATACAGTGGCGGAGGAGGTGGTGCAGGTCATTCCAACAATGGACTCTCAAACGTATCCGGCGGAAACGGGGGAGGTATTATTTTTATCTGGACAAATGAATTAAATGGAAATAACAGAACCATAAGTGCTAATGGAGGCAGAGGCGGCAACTCCCTGTCTGATGGTGCAGGTGGCGGTGGTGGTGGCGGAACCATTATCATGCATGTAACAAATTATACGGGTGCTGTAACTATTGAAGCCAACGGAGGTAATGGCGGAAATTCTGATGACGGGGGTAATATTGGTCGTTGTTTTGGCGGTGGTGGTGGCGGTAGTGGTGGTGCCATATACTTTACTGCAGCTTTGCCGGCCATAACAACAAATATTAACGGCGGAGCGGCAGGCGTTGAAAGCTCAAGAGATGCTTCATGCGATCCTGTTCCCCAGGCTGCAGGTGACGGAATTAATGGACTGATTACTTCAAATTATACTTTTTCAAGGTCGATGGACCCGGCGGGGTATTGTGCTTTTCTTTTATCCTCTGGTCTTATCTACTTTAGTGCTGCTGTGATCGATAAGAAAGTTTTGCTTAAATGGAAAACAGTAAATCCTCTGCCAATACAATCTTTTGAGGTAGAAAAAAGAATCGGTACAAATAACTGGGTTAGCTTACTAACGGTTAACAGAGCCGATACAATAAGTGAGTACGTTGCCACTGACTCACATCCTGATCAGGGATACAATTATTACCGTCTCCGTATCAATAATGTAAATAATTCCGTTGTGTATTCATCGATCCGGCAGGTGTATATAACCCCTACAAAAAATACATTTACAGTTTACCCCAACCCTGCAGTTGATAAGATTTCCGTGACGGGCAATTTCAGAAAACCTTCTGTGCTTTTACTGTATGACATCAGCGGTAAGCTGGTATTAGAAAAACGATTGGTCAATAATTCTACCTCAATCACCCTTCCTGCCTTATCTCCGGGCATTTATATATTACAGGTCAATGAAACAATTCAAAAACTGTTCATCCTTTAATCCCGGCCTCAACCCATCAGTGCGCCCGAGGAATTTCTTTATAGATGGCAGGTAATGTAAAAAGCAAGTGTAGTAAATTTTACAAGAGTAAAAACAGTGTATCGAAACGATTATTTAACGACATTGCAGCCGTGAAAATATTTGACTGCTTTACTTTCTTTAACGAACTGGACCTGCTGGAGTTCCGGCTGAAGTTGTTGGACGAGTGGGTAGATCATTTTATTATTGTAGAATCAAATTATACATTCTCAGGGAAAAGTAAGCCGTACATTTTCAAAGAAGCACAAGATCGTTTTCAAAAATGGCAACATAAAATAGTTTATTTACCAATTCAACAAAGTATTGAAGGAATGGTTTTTGAAGAACAGAGCCATTACAATCCCCAAAGTGCAGCTTTTAAAATGGAATATGGGCAGCGGAATGCATTACTCAAGGCCGTTCATTTAATTAGTGATGATGATCTTGTATTACTCAGCGACCTTGATGAGATCCCTTCTGCTGTTGCACTAAAAAAAGCAGTTCAATCAGGCAAGCCTGTTTCTTTCTCTCTTCTGTTCCACTATTATTATTTAAATTGTCAAAATGCAGGCAACAGCCGGTGGTGGAAGGGTTGTATTGCAGCATCCGGTAAACAATTTAAGGAAATTACCCCGCAGGGATTGAGGGATAACCGAGACAACTATTTTTCAATAGCTGATGCCGGGTGGCATTTTTCTTTTTTAGGTGGTGTAGAAAAGATCCGGCAGAAGTTACTCGCTTTTGCACATACAGAGTTCAATAAAGAAGAGTATGTGAGTGAGAAGCATATCAAAGAAGCTGTTTCAAAAGGAGAGGATATTTTGAAAAGGGAGGGTGTTATTTTTAAATATGTACCGCTGAGTTATTACCCGGTGGCGTTACAAAAAGTGATGAAACAATATCCTGGTTTTCTACATTTGAAAAAAAGTAACCCACTAACGGATCTATATTACACAATGCGAAGAATAACAAAAAACAACTATTAATCTTGTCAAATTCCGATTCTATACAACCCCTTGTTTCCGTAGCGCTATGCACCTATAACGGGGAGAAGTTTTTGCGGTCACAAATTGATTCTATTACAGCTCAGACCTATCCGAATCTTGAAATAATTATTATTGACGATGCATCATCGGACAGTACTTCTTCAATACTGGAAGAATATAGCCGGAAAGACAGCCGGGTAAAATATCATATCAACTCAGCTAATATTGGTTATAACAAAAATTTTGAAAAGGCTTTTTCGCTGGCCTCAGCTGACTACATTGCCATTAGCGACCAGGATGATATCTGGGAAAGTAACAAGATTGAGCTGATGATGAAAGATTGGTTACAAGGTTCATTGTTTACATATTCATTATCAGGCAATTTCTTTTCAGATGATTTTAAAAACAGGGAACAAGCTCGTCCGGTTAAATATAGAACGATTACACAGCTTCATCAACTTGTGTTTAACAGCCCTGTACACGGACATGCCAGTATATTTAAAAAAGAATTGCTTCCTTATTGCATTCCGTTTCCAGCTGACATTTATTATGACTGGTGGATGAGTATGCAGGCAGTGAAAATTGCACCGGTTGGTTGTATCCCGCTAACCCTTACCTGGCACCGGGTACACAAAACGAACAGTTCAAGGTCAATTCAATCATGTGATATTGATAATAAAGAAAGGAACAGGCTACTCAGGGATCAGTTTATTTATGGTATTGAAACTTTCTTCCGCAAATTACCCGCAACTTCCGAAGATGAAAAATTCTTAGTCAGCTATACTGAATTATTGAAGAAAATGGATGGCAAAAGGTTTTCACCTGCTATGTTCTTGTACATTATGAAACATCGCAGAAAAATATTTCACTACAAGAAAAACAAGCCTTTTCTTTTTATGTCACACTTTAAACATGCACTTCGCATGGCCAGAACGGGAGTTCTTTAAAAAAGGAAGTCTCTATGCTTGTTTATTATTCTGCCACCAGCGGTAACCTATATAACCCACTATGGCAAATGGGGCAAAAGCAAGATAAAGTATGCCGGAGTTCATGCCTTTGGCTGGTTTCTCTCCCAACTGCTGTGCTGTTTTTGTACAAATAGAACATTGTGCTGTAGCATATTCAACAGAAACCAGCAAGGTCAGAAAAAAAAGAAATAATATCAACACACACTTTTTCATAATATGGTATTGCAAAACAAAAATACAACGAAAATCAATAAAGAAAAGTTCACCCGCATCAATAAAAAAACCCTGCCTGGTTAAAATACAGGCAGGGTCTCACAACTATTTCTGTTTTATACCGCTTCAGCCTCCATTTTCTTCTGCACTTTCTTTCTCTCATCTTCGTTCAGTATCACTTTCCTCATACGGATGAAGTTTGGCGTCACTTCAATACATTCGTCTTGCTGAATGTATTCCATACATTCTTCTAATGTCATCAAAGTTTTCGGAGCAATTTTTGTCGCATCATCACTTCCGCTGGCACGGTGGTTCGTCAGTTTTTTTCCTTCTGTAGCATTCACCACCAGGTCACCCGGCTTAATATTTTCTGCAATGATTTGACCAGTGTACACTTCTTCTCCCGGATCTACAAAGAATGTACCCCTGTCTTGTAACTTATCTATAGAATAGCCAGTTGTTTTTTCTGTGCTTTTAGAAATCAATACCCCATTATTTCTTCCGGGGATTGGCCCTTTCCATGGTTTATAATCATGAAAACGATGCGCCATTACAGCCTCACCGGTAGTTGCAGTCAGCATCTGTGTACGCAAGCCGATCAATCCTCTTGATGGAATTTCAAATTCGAGATGCTGCATCTCCCCTTTCGTTTCCATTATATGCAATTCGCCTTTTCTTCTTGTCACCAGGTCAATTACTTTACTGGCAAATTCCTGTGGTACATCCACCACCAGGTTTTCATAAGGTTCGCATTTTACACCATTGATCTCTTTCACAATAACCTGGGGCTGACCAACTGTTAATTCATAACCTTCACGGCGCATAGTTTCAATCAGAATTCCCAGGTGAAGGATACCACGGCCATATACCATCAGGCTATCGCCATCCTGGCTATCCTCTACTTTTAAAGCAAGATTCTTTTCTGTTTCTTTCATCAGCCTGTCACGCAAATGCCGGGAAGTAACAAATTTTCCATCCTTGCCAAAAAATGGTGAGTTGTTAACGGAAAACAACATATTCATTGTAGGCTCATCAACGCTGATAACAGGCAACGCTTCAGGATTCTCTGCATCGGCAATAGTATCACCGATATTAAAATCTTCAATCCCTACAACGGCGCAAAGATCGCCGGCAACTACTTCCGTAACTTTCTTCTTGCCCATTCCTTCAAACACATAGAGCTCTTTTACTTTCGTTTTCTTAATTGTACCATCTGCCTGCATCAGTACCACATTCTGTCCTTCTTTTAATACACCGCGGCTTACTTTTCCTACGGCAATACGGCCAAGGAATGAAGAATAATCCAGTGAAGTGATCTGCATTTGCACAGGCCCTTCATTCACTTTTGGCGGGGGTACATGTTTTAAAATTCCATCC
This sequence comes from Chitinophagaceae bacterium, assembly GCA_016786885.1. Lineage (GTDB taxonomy): Bacteria > Bacteroidota > Bacteroidia > Chitinophagales > Chitinophagaceae > JJ008. Next base: position 65,324 of record JAEUVO010000027.1, read on the forward strand.
AGCAACGGATTAATATTATCAATCTGCTCTAATGAATCATTGAACCAGCCATTCTTTCCACTTCCGTAATAAGTCGGGAAATGAAGTTGTTCTTCTGTAGCATCAAGGTTAAAGAACAATTCAAACACCGCATCATGCACTTCATCAGGACGACAGTTCGGTTTATCTACTTTATTAATAACAACAATCGGATGTAATTCCAAATGCAATGCTTTCTGCAATACAAATCTTGTCTGAGGCATTGGTCCTTCAAAAGCATCAACCAGCAGGATTACCCCATCTGCCATTTTCAATACCCTTTCCACCTCACCGCCAAAGTCGGCGTGGCCTGGTGTGTCGATTACATTGATCTTTACATCTTTGTATACCACCGCAGCATTCTTACTGAAAATAGTAATGCCCCGTTCCCTTTCCAGGTCGTTGCTATCCATGATCAATTCCCCCGTTTCCTGGTTATCCCGGAATACCTTGGTGGCATGTAAAATCTTGTCAACCAATGTAGTTTTCCCGTGGTCAACGTGGGCTATAATGGCGATATTTCTTATTTCCATATTTTGTTTTTCAAACGAGCGGCGAAGGTACGCCAATTAAACGGGGGGAGCAAACGAAACAGGCATTTAATAGAGGCTTAACCTGTTTTAAACGGAGAATTAATGTAGTTTTAGTGAAATAGTTTCCATGAAATTCCTCAAATGGCTAGGTATCATCCTGTTGATACTGATCGTTGTTTATTTTTTAGGACCCCGTCCTTCCACACCAAAATATACAAACAACCTGCCTGCCCTGCCAGTTGAACCGTCAGCATTAGAGCATTTTATTCAAACAAAAGAAGCCGGGCATAAGCTGAAGCCTGATAATGAAGCAAGAATCATTTGGTATAATGATTCGGTAAAACAAAAAACGGAATATGCAGTGGTTTACCTGCACGGCTTCTCCGCCAGCCAGGAAGAAGGAGACCCTGTGCATTATGAGTTTGCCCAAAAATTCGGATGTAATCTTTATCTCAGTCGTTTATATGCCCATGGTATTGACACCACGGAGCCACTCGGCAGTTTTACTGCAGAAGCTCTATGGAATTCTGCCAAAGAGGCCTATGCAATTGGAAAGCAGTTAGGAAAAAAAGTAATCCTGATGTCCACATCAACAGGCGGCACATTAGCATTAAAATTAGCTGCAGAATTTCCCGAAATAACAGGGCTCATCCTTTTTTCGCCCAATATTGCAATTAATGATCCTAATGCATGGTTATTGAATAATCACTGGGGATTACAAATTGCACATTTGGTTACAGGCAAACACCGGACCGTTGATGATACGACTGCTATATATGCTCAGTATTGGAATAACCGGTATGTTACCAAATCGCTGGTACAACTGGAAGAACTGATCGAGACCACTATGAAAGCATCTGTTTTTGAAAAAGTGACACAACCAACACTTTTGCTGTATTATTACAAAGATGAAGAACACCAGGACCCCGTAGTAAAAGTGTCTGCAATGAAACGTATGTTTAATCAATTAGGTACCCCGGAAAATTTGAAAAGGCAAGTGGCGGTACCGAATGCCGGCGATCATGTGATCGGGTCTTATGTAAAATCAAAAGATGTGGAAACCGTGCAGGCGGAATGTGAAAAGTTTGCAATGGAGATACTCAGGATGAATCAGAAATAATAAAACAATTGTTATGCCTATTAATTTCTCCCGTCGTGATGCGTTGAAAGCTATCAGTTTTACAGCGGCATCATTTCCTCTTTCTTCATGGGCTATGAACGAAAAGGGTGAAAAGATCATTCTTCCGGATAATCCCCTGTACCAAAAATTAAAAAAACCAGTCACTGCTATAACACTCGGAGCAGGCAGCCGTGGTAATGTATATGGAAATTATGCTGTGCAATATCCTGACCAATTGGATATCGTCGGTGTGGCAGAACCTATTCCTCTCCGAAATGAACGTTATACCAAAAAACATAGTATCCCGGAAGAAAACAGGTTTAACACATGGGAAGATGTTTTTAAGCGTCCAAAATTCGCAGATGCAGTTATTATTTCAACACCGGACAACCTGCATTACGGCCCATGTATGGAAGCTTTAAAAATGGGTTATGATGTGCTGCTGGAAAAACCAATTTCTCCCAGCGAAAAAGAGTGCAGGGATATTTTGGAACTGGCAAAGAAAAACAACAGAATTGTTGCTGTTTGCCATGTGCTGCGCTATGCACCTTATTTTATCAAACTAAGAGAACTGATGAACAGTGGCGCTATTGGTGAAGTGATCAGTGTACAACACCTGGAACCTATTGGCCATGTGCATATGAGCCACTCCTATGTGCGGGGTAACTGGCATAATAGTAAGCAAACCACTCCCATCATCCTGGCCAAGTCATGCCACGATCTGGATATATTGAAATGGATGATCAATAAGCCTTCTAAAAAAATACAGGCTTTTGGCGATCTGAAATGGTTCAGAAAGGAAAATGCACCGGAAAGAAGTACAGAACGTTGTACTGATGGATGCAAAATAGAAAACGAATGCCCTTATTCAGCATTGCGAATTTATCACCGCAACAGGAGCTGGACCTATGTATTGGATCTCCCCGAAGATAAGAGTAAACATGGCGATCATATCCTGGAAAAATTAAAAACCACCAACTATGGTCGCTGTGTGTACCGCATGGATAACGACCAGCCAGATCATTATATCTGCAATATCCAGTTTGCAGATAATGTAACGGCCAGCTTCTCTATGGAAGCTTTGACTTCTTATGAAGGCCGCAGAACAAGGGTAATGGGCAGCATGGGTGATATTGTCGGCGACATGAATTCTTTTGTGCTCACTGATTTTCGTACTGGCAAAAAAACAGAATGGAAGCAGGAAAGTGATGGACATGGTGGCGGCGACTGGCGGTTGGTAGCCGACTGGATACAGGCCATTGACCAGCAAAATCCCGCCTTACTTACTTCAACGATTGATGCTTCAATTGAAAGCCATGTGATGGGCTTTGCTGCAGAAAAGAGTAGGAAGGAGAATAAGGTGGTGGAGATAAAGATGTAATAGAACTGTTTCGTTTGAAACAGTTGCATTTCCGGCCTATTTCCTATCTTCCTTCTTTAAATGCTTGCTATGGTAAAAAGTAAAATTGCCGGTATCGGCATGTATATACCTTCCAACGTAGTTACCAATAATGACCTGCTGAAGTATATGGACACCAGTGATGAATGGATACAGGAACGTACAGGTATCAAAGAACGGCACTATGCCCATCGTACCGAAGAAACCACCACTACCATGGGTGTGGAGGCTGCAAAGATTGCTATTGAAAGAGCCGGCATCACTCCGCAGGATATAGACTTTATCATTTTCGCAACATTGTGCCCGGATTATTACTTTCCCGGTTGTGGTGTCTTACTGCAACGGGCCATGAAGATGAAGGAAATCGGGGCACTGGATGTACGCAATCAATGCAGCGGCTTTTTGTATGCACTGAGTGTGGCCGATCAGTTTATTAAAACAGGTACCTATAAGAATATCCTGGTGGTGGGCTCCGAAAAGCATTCCTTCGGGCTTGATTTTACTACCAGGGGAAGAAATGTATCTGTTATTTTTGGTGATGGTGCAGGCTCTGTGGTCTTGCAGCCAGCCAGCAAAGAAAACCAGGGTATTTTAAGTACACATCTGCACAGCGACGGGGAATCAGCCGAAATTCTTGCCATGTATAATCCGGGCACTCATGCCAACCACTGGAAGGAAGAAAAATATGCCTCTTTTGATGAGGCTGAGATAGCGCAAATGTTTTTCAGTCATAAGATGATAGATGATGGCCAGGTATTTCCGTTTATGGATGGTCCGGCAGTTTTTAAAAAGGCCATTGTAAAATTTCCTGAAGTGATCAATGAAGCATTGCAGGCGAATGGTTATAATACCGGGGATCTCAAGTTACTTATACCACACCAGGCTAACTTACGTATATCTCAGTTTGTACAACAAAAATTACAATTAAGAGACGACCAGGTTTATAATAATATTCAGTACTATGGTAATACAACCGCAGCTTCAGTACCTATTGCTTTATGCGAAGCATGGGAAAAAGGACTGGTAAAAGAGGGTGACCTTATTTGCCTGGCAGCATTTGGCAGCGGGTTTACCTGGGCCAGTGCATTGCTGAGATGGTAAAGCCTTCAATTTAGTGCAACTTTGCTGGTCAAAATATCATCACTCATAAGAAATCATAACTTTAAGAATGAAAAAGACAGTTATTCTTTTTACATTATTACTCTGCCTGGCAAATGTGCAGGCACAGTCAGGTAGCTGGAAAATTAAACTCAACGGAAAAACACTCCTGTCAACCAGTAAAGAGGATGAAAAGATCAACTGCAAGAAAGTTAAAGCTGCTCAATGGAGCAAAAATGGATACCTGGAAATAAATTTTACCGAAGACGAACCTGATACATGGTGGCGTTCCTTTCTTTTCTATGATGAACAGGATAATGAGCTGTTGAGGAAAGACAGCACTACCTCCTATAAAATATTGGTTAAAGAACTTTTCAAACTTTTTTCCGGAAAAAAAGAGATCAGGATATACACCACTATCGCTCCCCGGGATCCCAACCTGGCTATTAGAATGCGAAGAGTACATTTGTGTACCTTACGGTTTTAATACAGCATGAGCCGACACATAATTTATATCATCAATCCCATATCCGGTACCAGAACTAAAAAAGATCTGCAACAGCTGATTGAGAAAAAGACAACAGAAGCCGGAATAGCATTTCAAATCTTTCCTTCTGTGGCCAGGGGTGATTATTCCTTTTTATACCCGATCATCAGGGAGCAAGCCATAACAGATGTTGTCATTGCTGGTGGTGACGGTACCGTAAGCCAAGTAGTGAACAGTCTCATGGATTGTGATGTTAATTTTGGCATCATCCCCTGCGGATCCGGTAATGGGTTAGCCTATGCCGCCAGGATTTCCAAGCAACCAGTAAAAGCACTGGAAATTATTTTCAATGGCAAGCCTTCGGCTATCGATGGTTTTACAATTAACGAACACTTTGCCTGTATGCTGTCTGGTATCGGCTTTGATGCTAAAGTGGCACATGAATTTGCCCATCAGCCCGAAAGAGGTTTGAAAACTTACGCATCACTCGTAACAAAGAATTTTTTTAGTGCTGCCCCTTATCAATTCACTATTGAAAGTAATGGTTTAACCTTTTCTACAGAAGCCTATTTTATCAATATTGCCAACAGCAACCAGTTTGGAAACAACTTCACCATTGCGCCAAAAGCCTTGCTGGCAGATGGCCTGCTGGACATTGTTATTGCTAAAAAAACAACTAAACCAATGTTGTTATTTAACTTGCTCAGGCAAATACTGGCAGGTAAGCTACAAAAGGCAGAAAACTCACTTGATCATCCGGTGATATATTTCCAAACTGAAAAGATCAGTATTAAAAATCACGATCAGGCGCCCTTTCACATTGATGGCGATCCGGCAGAAACACCTGTAGTAGTTAATGCGACAATCAAAAAAAAGTGTTTCCGCCTTATTCAACCACTTCAGGCTCCTTAGTTGTTTGTTGTGCAAACAGCTCTGCGAGTTTTTTAAAACTTTCCCGGTTACCCTCAGAGCCGATAGAATTAATAATGTCTCTTTCTTCTCTTCGTGTAAGATGAAAATTCAATGCTGCTTTATTTTCCTGGTTACTTGCCGCATATTGAAAAACAAGTTTGTGAACGGGTATGCCATTATTTGTAGTAAAATAATCAAGCATATCATTCTGAAAATATTCCATCATCTTAAACCAATTATGCTGCAATAGCAAAAATGGCTTGGTGGCATGGTCAGTTATATCGTCAGAAAGATAAGGACTCTCCCAACCGCCTCCTTGCCTGTCACGGATCTGTATCACCAGCACTCCGCTTGTATTTTCCTTGATCCAGTCATCAAAAGAAGACAGGAACCGCAGGGTGGTCTCTTGCCCATAATTATCCCGAAGACCCGCATCCATCACATCAATAACAGGATCAGAGGGAAGCCATACATTAGGAAGTACGATCGGGAAAGTGGCATTCATCCGCAATGCTGATAACATCCTGATATTATACGGATCCTGCTTTTTAAAAAAAGAAACAAAATCAACAGCATCGGGGTCTGCTACAGGAATTTTTGAGGAGTCAATATTCCCCTGCATCATAAAACGTACCGGTTGGGTACAGATGATCATTTTGCGGCTATCTCTTGTTATCACCGAATTAAAAAACATCAGTGGTATGGTGGCTGATTTTTCTTCATTCACATAATCACCGAGCTGTTTATTAAGGAATCCCCTTGTGTTATCATTCAGTTTTTGTTCAAAAGAATAACCTCTGTCTTTTACATAGCGGTAAGGCCCCACGGTGAACTTTTGCGCCGGCGCTATCAGATCTCTTGCAAAAAAAGAGGTAAATAAGGGATTGAGTATATCACCTGCAATATCATTGATGTATTGGCTGTTTTGTAATTGTATATTATCTCCCCGTAGTTTTCTTAAATACAGCTCCCTGAAATAGGCGGCTCCGATCATTCCTCCTGAAGCCCCGTTGATCAGGAATGTTTTTTTCATGATCGTACCATTGGTGATACTGTCCAGGTGCTGTAAAACTCCCATTGTAAAAGTAGCGCTCCGGTGTCCGCCGCCGCTTGTATTAATAAGTACCAGCAGTGGTTTATCACTAAGCTGATTCTTTTTCCATGCATTCAGCACGGAAATCATATTCTGTTTATCTGCTTCTACATTCTCTTTACTGCACAAAGCCATCAATCCTTCTTTTGTATAAGATGGCCGTTCATTTTTATTCCAGTAATCAAGTCCATATGCTTTATTACGGGGATCTATCAGGTCAAGCTTATAAAATACATTCAGTAATAATACAAGACCTACCAGGTAAGGTATGCTCCAGCTTTGGAGGAAATAAGTAATAGCACCGGCTACTCCTATCAGTATGGAAAAGAAAATAGTGATACTGCCCGCTGCAGGCAACTGGAAAAAAGGATTGTCCAGGAAAAAGCCAATTAAGATCAGGAAAAGAAAAGCTGCAAAAACGGATAATATAGCTGCCAGGTGATGCCCCCTGAATATTGCCTCCACAAACTCCTCCGTATAATGTGAAACATCTCTTGCCGGTTTTAACCTGAATGGCGTTTCCAGGTAAGAATTCACTTTTATTAACGGCTTATCGTAAAATACCTCTTTTATCTTCCCCAGGTGAGTGATATAATTTTTAGGTTCCGCGATAACCGGCATCATTCGGTGAAGTATAGAGCGGTCGGCCCGAAAAAAATAGATAAGCGATGAAGCAAGGATAAAAATGAAGCCGCTTGTAAATCCGCCAAAGAAGAAAAGTATCTCTGTCCGGGGCACCAGCTCTTTAAAATGCACAAAGTGATATGCTTTGAAGAAGTAAAAAACCAGAAAGGCGCCGGGGATGATCGAGTTATTGATACAGTATTTCAGGAAGGGATTAGTAGCGGCAGCCAAAAAACGAAAATGACGGCTGAACAGAATAAAAGAAGTGATATTCCAGCTCATAATAAACATCCCTATGGAGGCCCCCACGATCGCATAACTGATTGAATTTACATTACCCAAATATTCAGGTGCCAAGAACAGGGAGTCGGCACCAAAGGTTTTCATCAAAGTGCCGTTAACCGTACTAAAAAGGATAGCCCAGAACAATAACAGTACCTGGTATTTCCTGAAATGCAGGAATAATAGCTGAATGGCGAATGAATGATAGAACCCTTTTAGCCAGGCTTTCATGAAGGAGCTTAATAGTTACAACTAAAAATACTGATTATTAGCTGTAAGTCAAATAAGCAATCAAAGTGATATGTTAATTCACTGCTTTACTGCGGACGATATATAGTATCCAGGTAAGTGATAGCAATAACAACATGGCTACCAATTGATGTAACTGCGCCATCCATTCAAAAACACCCCATTGATTAGGAATAATCTTCAAACTTGTTATTACTGAAAAAATACCAAGCAAGACCTGTAAGGTCATTAATAAAACAGGCCACCAGCGGGTTTTTCTAAAAAGTGAAGAGCCTTGTGTTTTATACAGCCTGATAGTAAGCCAGATAACCATTATCAGCAATATATAACCCAGGCCACGATGAATAAAATGAATGGTAATCTTATTATCAATCAGGTTTAACAGCCCTTCCTCACTCTTCATCATATGGGGAGGGAAAATATAACCATTGACATCAGGCCAGGTAGGTGCCGCAGTAGCAGCTTTGTGTCCGGCCATAAAAGCGCCGTATACTAATTGTATACCCAGCACTATAATGATACTTATGGTAATTTTTCTAAGCGTTGCACTGATAACCATTTTATCTTTTGGTACCAGCAACTCCATAGCAAACCAGAAAGTATAGCATAATAAGCCAAGTGCAAAAACAAAATGCAGGGCCAGCTTTGCAGGTTTCACATAAACAGCATCACCAGTCAGGCCACTGGCTACCATGATCCATCCAATTGCTCCCTGTAAAGCGCCTAACAGGAAAAGAATGATCATTGGCTTCACCATGGAAGGTTTGAAGCGGCGCTGAATTAAAAAGATAATAAAAGGAACGGCGAATACAACCCCGATCAGCCGGGCCCAGAAACGATGAAACCACTCCCAGAAGAAAATGAATTTGAAGTCTTTTAGTGTAAAATCAAAGTTGAGCAGGTTGAACTGCGGTGTTTGCCTGTATTTTTCAAATTCTGTCAGCCATTGCTGTTCATTCATCGGCGTTAATGTGCCTGTGACTACATTCCATTCTGTAATAGATAAACCCGAACCTGTCAGCCGGGTGATGCCTCCTAATAAGATCTGTACGATGATCATTCCCACACCAACCAGCAGCCAGGCAGCTACCGGTTTGGAAGAACGTTGTAAAAGTTCATTTGTCATTGCGGGTGCAAAGTTAGCAGCGGAACTTTGCCAGAAACAATTTTTGTTGAGCATTATTTAGCAAATTGCAACAAAATGTTACTCCCATTTTACCAGGACAAACTAACCGAAGCCGGCTGCGATGAAGCCGGAAGGGGGTGTTATGCCGGGCCTGTATTTGCAGCAGCTGTTATTTTACCCAAAGATTTTCATCATCCCTTGCTGAACGATTCCAAACAATTATCTGAAAAACTCAGGGATGAACTGCGTCCTGTTATTGAAAAAGAAGCTGTCTCTTATGCTGTTGCCAGTATTGATAATGAGGAAATAGATCAGATTAATATTCTGAAAGCATCATTTAAAGCCATGCACCTGGCATTAGACAAATTAAGCAAACGTCCGCAGTTGCTGCTGATCGATGGTAACAGGTTTACAAAGTATAAAAGGACTCCACATCAGTGTTTCGTAAAAGGCGATGGCCGGTTTGCCTCTATTGCAGCAGCCAGTGTACTGGCCAAAACCTACCGGGATGAATGGATGCAGCAGCTACATAATGAGTTTCCACAGTACGGCTGGAATCAAAACAAAGGGTACGGCACCCTGATTCACCGGAAAGCAATCGAAGAATTTGGTCTTTGTAAATATCACCGGAAAAGCTTTCGTCTTATTCCTCAACAGGTTTCTATGTTTTAAAACCCATAATACCTGAAGCGTTTATCCCAAAGTTATTTGTTTGTTTTTGGCGAAAAGATTGTTGTAAATTAGAAAATGCTAAAAAACAGTTTTCTTCTTTTAATAGCAATAACGCTTTTATGTACCAATGCCATGTCTCAAAATCCGGAAAAGGATTCATTAACTCTTTTGCTGACAAAAGCAAGGGAAGACACAAATAAAGTAAATCTTCTCCGGGAAATTGGCATTTCGGTTATTTATCAAAATCCGCCGGAAGCGATACCTTATTTTAAACAAGCCATACAGCTTGCAAAAAAATTAAAATTTACTCCGGGCCTGGAAAGAAGCTATGCAGCAACGTCTACTGCTTTCGCTTTTACCGCACAAATGGATTCTGCATTAGTATATATTGATACAGCTATACATTATGCCAGGGCAGTAGGTGATGTCAGCCGGCTGGCATTGGTTTATCTTAACAGGGCTGATGCCTATCAAAATCTCCATAATTATACTGCTGCGTTAAAAAATTGTGATACTGCGTTAAAGTATGCCGAACAATCACAAAACAAAGACCGCTTAGCCAGGATTTACGACATTATGAGTGACGTTTATAGAGCACAGCAACAATATCCGATGGCGTTGAATTATCTTGATAAAGCGCTGGCACTATACCGGCAAATGGAAAATCTGCAAATGTCTGCTCTTGCATATTTCAACAAAAGCAATATTTACCGTAAAACAAATAAAAAGGATTCCTCCATTCTGCTTCTTAAGGATGCAATCCGGATTGCTGACAGCATAAGAGATATCCAGAATCTTTCCGCCTATAACGGAGAACTTGCAGGTATCTATATTGAGCAAAAAAGGATAACAGAAGCAGTACCTCTTGCCTCCGTTGCATTACAATATGCTGAACAAACAGGAAACAGGCTGCAACAGGCAGTGATACATGATCTTTTTTACAATTTATACCTGGCGCAAAACGATATCCCCAAAGCAATTCAGTCAGGTCTTAAAGCCTATGCCATTATTAAAGAAGAAAAAGATATTCTCCGGGAGCCAGAAGTTACAGCCAACCTTGCCTATGCATATTATAAATTGGGTAATACCAAAGAGGCCTATCATTTCCTGAAGATCAGCAAAGACCTTAATGACAGTTTGGTAAAACAACAGTTCAATAATGAGACAGCAAAACTACAAACCACTTTCCAGGTGGCACAGAAGGACAAAGAGATCCAATTACTGAATAAAGACAAAGAACTGCAGCAGCAAAAAATAACACAGCAACGATTATTGCTGATTGCTGCTGTAGTACTGGCTGTATTGGCTTTTTCGGGTATATTTCTTTTAATCAACCGTAACCGTTTACGACAACAGATGAAAGAACTGGAACTGCGCAATCAAATAGCTGCTGATCTGCATGATGAAGTGGGAAGCTCCCTAAGTAGTATCCATATGCTAAGTCAGATGGCTACTCAAAAACAGGAGATGGATGAATCGCAAAGAAGTATTCTATCAAAAGTGAGCAGCAATGCAAAGGAAACAATGGAAAAGATGGGAGATATTGTCTGGATGATAAAGTCGGGTGAAAACGAGGGGACCGGCCTGAAACAACGGATGGAACGGTATGCCTATGAAACGGGCAGCAGCAAAAATATTGATATGCTGATACAGCTGGATGAGATAGAAAAAGTACATCTGTCGATGGAACAAAGAAAGAATATCTATCTTATTTTCAAAGAAGCAGTGAACAATGCGGTGAAATATTCCAGGGCGGAGAAAATAGAAATAGCGGTGGCTACTGAAAACAAAGAATTAATGCTCCGGGTAAAGGATAATGGAAAAGGTTTTGAACCTTCAACAACCGGCAGGGGTAACGGGCTCGACAATATGCGAAACAGGGCAAAAGATTTAAATGGCAAGCTCAGTATTGACGCTGCCCCGGGCAAGGGTACTGTTATTCTTCTCTCAGTGCCTATATAAGTTTCACCCGAATTCGCTATTTGCAGCAATTTTTTTTTAATCAACTTTGTAAAAAATAATCCTTGATAAGAGTAGCTGTTTTTGAAGACAATAAGCACCTTCGGGAAGTTTTTCAACTCTTGTTGAATAATACAGCCGGTTATACCTGTGCAGGTGCTTATCCTGATTGCAGCAATGTTATTAATGATATTACAACTTCTCCCTGTGATGTGGTGCTGATGGATATTGAAATGCCCGGTATGAATGGTATAGAGGCTACCACACTGGTAAAAAAGAATTTTCCTGAATTACATATACTGATACAAACTGTATTCTACGAGGATGAATACATTTTCAATGCTATCTGTGCCGGGGCATCTGGCTATATCCTCAAATCCACCACTCCCGCCGGTTACCTAGAAGCCATTAGTGAAGTAAAGGCCGGCGGATCGCCGATGACGCCGGGTATTGCCCGCAAAGTACTTGAGCTGTTTAAAACAAACCTGCAACCTTTAGCACCTGCAAAAGATTATAACCTCACCAACCAGGAAAAAAAAGTATTGCAATTGCTGGTCACCGGAAAAAGCTATAAACTTATTGCCGCGGACCTGTTTGTCTCAATTGATACCATAAAATCGCATGTCCGTAATATTTACAGCAAACTGCATGTGCACTCGGGCACCGAAGCTGTTTCTTTGGCCATCCGGGATAAGATAGTCTGACTCTGCTCTAAATTTTCACCCTATTTCGCTATTGCCTTTCCTTCGCTGGTTTTTCATCTTTGAATTGAAAATAAAAACAATTCAAAATGAAAAAGGTACTAATTATTTTACTGGCTATTGCTAATTATTATATGGTAATTGCTCAAAGCGTAGGCATAGGCACTACCACACCTAACAGCAGTGCATTACTGGATATTACAAGTACTACAAAAGGTTTGCTGATGCCAAGAATGACAACCGCACAACGTAATGCCATCGTTTCCCCGGCAGATGGATTGCTTATTTACAATACAACTACTGATGAACTTAACCAACGGCAAAACGGTGCGTGGAAAACAGTGATTAACAGCGATTATTGGTTCAGGGGTGCCGGCACGATGTGGAATATCGGGGATAACATAGGTATCAATACTGCAGGTCCTGCAGAGCGGTTAGATGTAAGCGGAAATATCCGTAGCAACAGCTCCATGATAATCGATAATACTTCAGCCATACTTCAATTACGAACCAGCGGAGAAAATAAAGGGTTCATGCAATTGTCAGGCGATAATGTTCGCTTTGGCACCAATAGCGGAAATACAGCAGGCAACGTAATATTAAGGATGGACGGAACAGACATGGTAAGTTTTCAAAAAACAGGAAGTGCCGGAGTTTTTATGCAGATGAATGTAAATGGCGTATCAACAGGGGTATTGCAAACCACCAGCACCGGTAATGTTTCCCTTACCGCTGTAAATGCCAATACACAGGTGCAGCTGGGTGGAGAAGTATTCATTAATAATACAACAAACACTACAGGTATCGGCACTTCATCACCCACTGAAAGATTGCATGTAAATGGCAAACTTAAAGTGAGTGGCACAGATATGACGATTGAAGATGGCAGAGTAACCGGTACTGCTACCGGCCCTGCTTATAATCTTTTACCAGTATGTTATGGCCGGGTAAATGAAAATGGAACCAAGGCCGGAGGCACACAGAATTTTACGGTAACCCATGATGGAGATGGAATTTATACAATTACATGTCCGGGAATAACTGCCTCTTCCCTCATCTTCGTTAACCCATTAGGAGGATCAGGTATCAGCCCAACGTGGTTTACAGCACGAGGTGTCTATGCATCTGGAAATACAATGGAAGTTTATACATCTGAGTTCTTTAATGTAGACCGGACGCCTTCGGCTTTTCAATTTATAATCTATACTCCTTAATCATCAAATTCGATTAATCATAAAACTGTTTATCATGAAAAAGAATTTCATTCTGCTGTCTGTAGCTTTTTTTCTTGTGTTTTCTAACCATGAAGCATTATCACAGAAAATACAAAAGAAAAAAATAACTTCTGAAGAACTAAAGGAATGGGATAATACAATTGTTGCTGAAAACCTCCTTTCAAAAACCTCAGCAGCAGAAAAAAGTAAAGCTAAAGAGGAGGCACAGGCTATTGCCGCCTATGTATTGAAAGCAATGCTGTACCGGATAGATCCGGCTACTTATCCTATTGATGATAAGGCCGGTTCTATTGAAAAAATTGCTTTGGATGCCATTGATAAGTTCTCACCATCAACAATGAGTAAAGCTAAAGCAAGAACGCTGGTTATGTGGGGTGACCCTCATAAAAAAACAAAATTACTGGGGAAGTTTGCTACCCTGGATTTTAAAAAGAAAGTCATAGCACCTGACATAAAAAGAATCAGTAAAATAGAGTTCAGACCTGTTTTAAAAAATTTGAATGATGGCGCCTTTGTATATCCAGCGCAGTCAACTATTCAGCTGGGTGGAGCAAAAGGACCGTCGGCGAATTATATAAGTGATAATTTACCCGTCTTTAATAAGCTTGACCTAGTATTAAGAAAAGTGCATTGTGCCGATGAAACAAATCCCGAAGGTGGTGATGATGATATGGTTATTGGCGGATTGCTGATAGGCGCCAGCGGAAACACAAACTCCGCAAACTCATTTGCCAGCGGCCATTATGATGATGGAGATATTACCAACCACGGGGCATACCCTTTTGGTACTTATAATCTTAATTCTACTTCCGGCTATCCCAAAGTATTTTATTGTATACTTCAATTAATAGAAGTAGATACAGATGAGGCAGAAGCCGCGGAAGCTTTAACGGATGTAATGAAACTTGTAGGCACTTTGGTGTCAACCGTTAATCCCGCAATAGGTGCATTGGTAGTAGCAGTAGCTGAAGCTGTACAGATATTTACCAGTTGGTTGATTGATGATGACCCATTTTATCCTTATGGTGTTACATTAAATCTTAATAGCCAGAATAAATTTGGAGCAGATGGCAGAAGCAGCAACTGGCATACAGGAAATATATCCGATCATGGGGGTACTTATCGGGTAGGTTTTTATTGGCAATTAAAAAACTAATAAGAGTAACCCTACTTTGATTTTTGAGGGGTAAGAATAGTAATCCGGAAACTTATGATTCTTTACCTAAGCCGTTTTCATGATACAAAAAATTAATTTATGAGATATGTTTTAATCATTCTTGTTCTGTGTATTGCCCTCAACCCGGTCATATCTCAGGGTGTATTGAAAATAGAATCGGGAGCGGTTCTTAAAACGACAGGCAGTGCAGTCGTCACTTTAGAGGATATAAATCTTGTAAATGATGGCACCATTAACCAGTTAGTCGGTGAAGGAATCTTTCGTTTTTCAGGCACTGCCAATAATACTATATCAGGAGTTAATGCCCCCTTGTTTGATATTCTTCAAATTGCCAAAACCGGAGTTGCTAAACTTTCTCTGCAGCAAAATATTGCAATTGGCTCGGACATTACGTTTATCTCGGGTCTTATCGATTTAAACAATAATAATATCTTTCTTCAGCCAGCAGCTTCCCTTAATGGTGAATCGGAAACCAGTCGCATCATGGGATCTGTTGGCGGTTTTGTAGAAATTACTAACACCTTAAATGCACCATCCTCAATTAATGCCGGTAATCTTGGTGCCATTATTACAAGCGGTATTAACCTTGGTTCAACAACTATACGGCGTGGCCATCAGTCGCAAACAAATGGAAGTGGACTGGGTCATAGCATTCATCGCTACTTTGATATCAACCCTTCTAATAACAGTGCATTGAACGCCACATTACGGTTTCAGTATTTTGATGCCGAGCTGAACGGATTAGCTGAAAATATTCTGACGATGTGGAAGAGTGAAAATACCAGCAACTGGACAAGCGAAGGTTTTACCAGCAGAAACGGAACTATCAATTATGTTGAAAAAACAGGAATTCCCGGTTTTTCCCGCTGGACATTGTCTTCACCCGGTAATCCGCTGCCCGTTACAGGATTTGCGCTCAGCGGCCAATGGCAGAATAATGGTGCAAAGCTTAACTGGAAAACGGAAACAGAAACTAATAACGATCATTTCACCATACAGCGATATTATCAAACCGGTCAGCAGCAGTTTGCGGATGTAGCGACAGTGCCCCCACAGCATATTGGCGGCAATTCCACCAATACCACTTCCTATGATTATTTTGATGCGGCAGTTTCGTCTTCACATGGATCAGTATTCTATCGTATCCGGCAAGCTGATATTGATAACCGGTTCACTTTCTCTAATACTATACGTATTACACCTGGTGGTATGCTGCTATTTATTGATAAAGTGTATCCTACCATAGTGCAAAGTCAGCTGAATATACAGGTTGGTAATATCCCGTTGGATAAAATCACTATAACCATTCATGATATGGCAGGAAAACTAATTATGCAGAAAACAATGTCTTATCAATCACAGCAGGTTCAACTGCCGGTGATCAGCAGCGGTATGTACCATTTAAAAATTCAATCGGGTCAATGGGAGTATAAAAGTTCTTTTGTAAAACAATAAAAGAAGAGATTTGCAAATACTGCTGTTGACAATTGCAACAGCAGTATTTTTATTCCATTTATTGTTCTGCCCACTCTCCCAGTCCTTCTCTTATCAGTAATGGCTCATCTCCTGTGCAATCAACAACCGTAGAAGGGGTCATTCCGCCGATACCACCATCAATCACATAGTCTACCTCATTCCTGAAATTCTCATACATCACTTCAGGGTCAGTATAGTCTTCCACCATTTCTCCGGGAAGGGAGGCGCTGAGAATAGGCCTGCCCAGTTCTCTGATAATGGCCATTGCAATATTGTTATCAGGAATACGAAGACCTATAGTATCCTTTTTGCTTTGTAAAATCTTCGGCACCATTTTACTTGCCGGTAAGATAAAAGTATAAGGTCCGGGCAAATGGTCTTTCAGCAGGCGGTAGACAGGGTTTGACAATGGTTTAGCATAATCACTTAAGTGAGACAGGTCGCTGCATACAAAAGACAGTTGTGCTTTTTTGGGGTCTACTTTTTTGATGCGGCAAATTCTTTCCACGGCCTTTTGTTGTAAAATATCACAGCCTAACCCGTAGACCGTATCAGTGGGATAAATGATTATTCCTCCCTGTTGCAAACTTTCAACAATTTGCTTAATGAGGCGGGGTTGTGGGTTGGCAGGATGAATCTGTAATAACATTAGCAATCGTTCTTTTAAAAACTGTGGTTTAACAAAAATTACCGGCTTGTTGGTATTTGCCTTACAATTTGTAATTTGGCCGATAATTAAGCCGCTGATTATGCAATTAAAACCGGTTGTCTTTTTTGATTCTATTGAACCTGAGGTATTCAAAAAAGAATTTTATGAACCCGGTATCCCCGTTGTTATAAGAAACCTTGCCAAAGAATGGCCGGCTTATACCAAGTGGAACTGGGATTATTTCAAGCAACTGGTCGGTCAGAAAAAAGTACCGCTGTATAATAACATAAAAAGCGACGCCTACACCCCTATTAACACAGCTGACGATTACAAAACCTTCGGCGAATATATAGACATGATCAGCAGTGGCCCTGCTGCATGGCGGATTTTCCTGTTCAATATCTTCGATCATGCCCCGCAGTTGATCAATGATTTTACCTGGCCCGAGCACCTCATGAAAGGTTTTGTAAAAAAATACCCTATGCTGTTTACCGGTGGTGCTACCAGCATCACTCATATGCATTTTGATATTGATATGTCGCATATACTGCACACCCAGTTCGGCGGACGCAAACGGGTATTAATGTTTCCATTCAAAGAACAATATAAACTATACCGCAAGCCATGGGAAGTGCTTAGTCTTGCCGATTTTTCCAATTACTATATTAACGGAAAAGTTGATTATGAAAAATTTCCTGCGTTGAAATTGGCAGAAGGACTGGATTTTATATTGCAACCAGGTGATACTTTATTTATGCCTGCCGGTTACTGGCATCATATGGAATACCTCGATAGTGGTTTTGCTATGAGCCTTCGTGCCATGCAGCCATCTCTGGGTGGCAAACTACAGGGCGCCTGGAATTTACTCGGTATGCGCAGCATTGATACCGTAATGAAAAAAACGGTTCCTAAGTGGTGGTATGAGAGGAAAGAAAAGAAAGTGTTCAGAAATGCGGGAAGAGAAATGGCAAAAGCCTGATCACAGACCTTCAATTTTTATTTTTGTTAACCGGGGTGATCTATAATTGACATGCTGAATGCACAGTCGGTTTGTGCAGGAATACTGAATAATTTCACCAGTGGCTATATTTACTATATAGAAAACAGGGTGACGGACAGCATTCTCATCTTTTTCGATTCCAGCCAGTATTAGGGTACGGTTGTTCAGCCAGACCTCATCATCAATCCATCTTTCTGTACCGCCATAAAAAAGTGAATAGGTTGTTTTATTTCTTGTGTTGTATAAAAGAACATGCTGGTCCACTTCAAGGTTAGCCACAAAATGATCTCCTTCTCTCTTCAGGTTTAATTGATAGCTATAACTATCAACAAAATACCTCTTGTCAGGTGAAAAAAGGAAAAGGGGTTTATATGTAGCATAAATGGAATCCAGTTCAACGAACTCTTCACCCTGAGTTTGTCTCATTTGGGTTGTATCAGATACATGAAAACTACTTGTGGCAAATTCAGAAAAGCAGGACGTCCAACTTTTCAGCTCATTACCAATTACTTTTTGTATAGCAATTGGCAGGTTGGTCTGACTATGTAAGGAAAGACTTATATGAGCAATAACAACAAAAAGTAACTTTTTCATAGACAGGTTATATCAAACAAAGCTTGGTCAGTATTTTCTGGTTAACAATTTGGACACCATCTTGCAAAAATTACATCACTTTGCCCATAAAGATGATTTATTCTATATAAAATTAACAGAAAACAAAATGGGTTACACCTTCCGGCATAACCCATTTCTCTAATCTATTTTCTATACTCAATTAATCGTCCACACTTCATTTCCTTTCAGCAGCTTATCCAGATCTGCCGGCTTTCTTGACTTTGCCTCTTCTATCTGTGCTGCCATTGCATCTTCGTAACAAGTTCTGTTTGTTTGATAAAATACACCAAATGGCCTTGGCAAATGACCTTCTGTGTGGGGATCATCAAATATGCGGGTTAGTATCTGTGCTTTGTAAATATCCTGTTCATCATGCACCCATAGTTCATCTGCACTATGACCGGCAGAAAGATCCACCACTATAGGTCTGAAACCATCCAGTTTTATTCCTTTATCATTATTAGCACCAAACACCAGTGGTTTGCCCTGCTCCAGGAATAAAGTTTCCTGCAGCTTGGTTCCTTTTTCTGTAAAGATCTCAAATGCTCCATCATTAAAGATGTTGCAGTTTTGGTATATCTCCAGAAACGAAGCTCCTTTATGCCCATTTGCTCTAAGCAACATGGCCTGCAAATGCTTGGGATCACGATCCATTGT
>JAEUVO010000067.1 GCA_016786885.1 Chitinophagaceae bacterium
ATCCAGGAAATCGCTCAATATAAAAGCAATACTTTTTTGTTTGGTGGAGTTATTAAAATAACGAAGTGCCTTACTAACAGCTGTGCCCTCCCCTTTTGGCTCTTTACTTAATAATTCCCTTACAATATATAATGCATGTTGCCTCCCTTTCTTGGGTGGTATATAAGCCTCTACCACATCACTGTAAAAAATAACACCGATCTTATCGGCATTATTTACAGCTGAAAAGCTAAGCACCGCCCCTATTTCTGTAATAACATCTCTTTTTCTTGCATAAGTGGTACCAAACAATGAACTGTTACTGATATCAACAAGCAACATTACTGTCAACTCTCTTTCTTCCTCGAATACCTTACTGAAGGGATGACCGA
Source organism: Chitinophagaceae bacterium (assembly GCA_016786885.1). GTDB lineage: Bacteria > Bacteroidota > Bacteroidia > Chitinophagales > Chitinophagaceae > JJ008. The sequence goes on from JAEUVO010000067.1 coordinate 372, forward strand.
ACCTTGCAGACACATTCCAGTCAATAAAACGTATATCATCCCCGGCAGCATATTCTCTCACTTCTTTGAACGACATCCCCTTACCTTTAAAAGCACTGTGGTACTCACCGGTAAACAGATCGGTGGTAATTTTCTTGCTTTTGATCTCCAACTCCCGGACCTTCTTTATTATTTCTGAAGTGGTAAGCATTATGGGACATTAATTTGTCTGAGTACATCTTCAATCACATCCTCCACTTTTACATTCTCAGCCTCCGCTTCGTAAGTGAGGCCAATACGATGACGAAGTACATCCTTACAAATACTCTTTACATCCTCAGGTATAACAAATCCTCTTTTATTCAAAAATGCCTGTGCTTTGGAAGCGAGGCCAAGATTAATACTTCCCCTTGGCGAAGCTCCATAGGATATCAAAGGTTTTAATTTTTCCAGTTTATATTCTTCAGGCCTCCGTGTCGAAAACACAATATCAAGGATGTACTGCTCTATTTTTTCATCCATATATATTTGTTTGGTCAAATCCCTTGCATTCATCACTTCCTGAACAGATACAACTTGTTTTACTGAAGGAAAGTTGCCCTGTATACCCTGTCTTAACACAAGCTGCTCCTCATGCATTTTTGGATAATCCACTATTACCTTCATAATAAACCGGTCTACCTGTGCTTCCGGAAGCGGATAAGTACCTTCCTGCTCCAATGGGTTTTGTGTGGCAAGCACTAAGAATGGCTCATCCAGTTTGTAAGTTGACTCTCCTATGGTCACCTGCCTTTCCTGCATTGCTTCTAATAAGGCGCTCTGAACTTTTGCCGGGGCCCTGTTTATTTCATCTGCCAGGATAAAATTGGCGAAAATGGGACCTTTCCGTACTATGAATTCATTTCGCTGCTGGTTATATATCATGGTTCCAATCACATCAGCCGGCAACAGATCCGGAGTAAACTGAATCCGGCTGAATTTAGCATGAATAGCCTGTGCCAGTGATTTAATGGTAAGCGTTTTTGCAAGGCCCGGTACTCCTTCCAGCAACACATGGCCATTACTTAGCAGTCCGATCAATAGCCTGTCCAGCATATTACTTTGTCCTATGATGACATGACTTATTTCTTCCCTTAATTTGTCGGTAAACTGTCCGGCGTGGCTGATCTTCTCATTCAGTTGGCGGATATCTTCGGCGGTTTTGAACATGATGGATATTTAATTGAGTCACAAAATACGAACTTGCTGTAAGCAAATAATTTGCCGTTATTTAAATGGCCGTAATTCCGGCACTATTTTGGAGTATTTTACCGTATAAAAACCAGAAAAGATTGAGTATTTTAGTCAAATAATCCAACGATTTATGCAAAAACAACACTTCTTATTTGCCATTACTGTATTAATTTCTGCAGCGGTTGTATCTGGCTGCGACAAAAACGATGATCCTCCGGCAAAAACAAAAAGTGAATTGCTGGTACAAGCCAGCTGGAAATTTCAAAGCGCTTCTGCCTCAGGAACCGATATCACCAATAATGCTGCTATTACCTGTATCAAAGATGATGTAGTGACATTTACAGCTGCTGGCGGAGGCACTGTTACAGAAGGAGCTATTGTATGCAGTCCAACCACAGCGGGCAATTTCACCTGGAATTTCCAAGATAGTGAAACAAAATTGATGATGTCTGCTGGGCTCTTTCCAGCAGGTTCAGGGCTTTTCACAATAGTAACTCTCAATGAAACAACATTGACTTTATCACAGGATGTAACTATTCCTCCATCCCCGGTGGCAATTCCTGTTGTGGCGACTTATGTTCATTAAAACATCAGGAAAGGTATTTTCCTACTATTGGTACCCGTCTGCCCACACCAAATGCTTTGGGTGAAATACGGATGATGGGGCAAAACTGGTTTCGTTTGTATTCATTGATATTTACCAACCTTAAAACTCTGTCTACAAGCGCAGATTCAAAGCCCTGTGCCTTTATTTCTTTTGGTCCCTGTCTTTTTTCTATATACTGGTATAATATCTTGTCGAGAATAGCATAATCAGGTAAAGAATCTGAATCCTTTTGACCGGGACGCAACTCTGCAGAAGGAGGTTTGGATATAATATTTCCAGGAATGATCTCTTTATCCCTGTTTATGTACTTAGCTAAAGCATATACCTGCATTTTGTAACAATCGCCTAATACTCCCAGTCCTCCCGCCATGTCACCATACAAAGTGCCATAACCGGTAGCCAGTTCACTCTTATTGGATGTATTCAGCAAGATATAGCCGAACTTGTTGGCAATAGCCATTAACAGGTTTCCCCTGGTGCGGCTTTGAATATTCTCTTCAGCAACACTGAATGGCAAATCTTTGAAGGTCGGTTTCAATTCATTCAGAAACGAATCATAAATGTTTCTGATAGGTACGATATCATAAGGGTTTTCGAGGTTCTTACTCAGCTGCTCGGCATCACTTACACTATGCCCTGTTGAATACTGTGAAGGCATCAATACAGCTCTTACATTCTCTTTACCTAAGGCTTCACAGGCTAATACCAGTGTAACAGCACTATCTATGCCCCCACTGCTGCCAAGAATGGCTTTGGTAAAACCCATTTTTGTAAAATAATCCCTGATACCAATAATGATTGCACTGTATATTTCAGCAGTACATAAATTATGATCCAGCTCTGAAGGATTGAATTCTGCATCTGGCAGATCCTTCGCAAAAGCTATCACAGGTAAAGAAAAAGTTCCGTCATCTTGCAGGTCAAAGACCTCCATCGCTTCCTCAAACAGTGGTAATTGCCTGATAAGGTTTGCATTTTTATCAAATACCAATGATGCCCCGTCAAAAACAATCTCAGTTTGACTGCCCACACAATTACAATACAGCATAGGCAGTTTATACTTTGTCGTGTTTAGTTTTACGATGGCCTTCCTGTCTTCCACATGAGTGTAGTCAAATGGTGAAGCAGACAAATTCAGCATAATGTCCGGTTGCTGTTTCATCAGTTCATCCATCGGGCAATTGCGGTAAAGAGGATTATCTCCAAGATTCCAGATGTCTTCACAGATTGTAACTGCCAGTCGTTTTCCCAAAAACTCTATAACATTCCAGTCATATGCTGGTTCAAAATAGCGGTATTCATCAAATACATCGTAGTTAGGAAGACAGGTTTTATGTGCAATTCCTTTTATCTCTTTGTTATGCAACAGGTAGGCAGCATTAAACAGATCCTTTCCCTCACGGACAGGATTTCTGTCAGGGGCGCCTATTAAAACACCTATAGTGTCAGCATGTTGTTTTATTTCGTCAATTGCCTGGTAACATTTGCTAATAAAATCTTCAAATTCGAGAAAATCACGGGGAGGGTAACCGCAAACACATAATTCGGAGAATACCACCAGGTCAGCCCTTTGCTCTTTGGCCCAATTAATCCCTTCTATGATCTTTCGGGTATTGCTTTCAAAATTGCCGATATGATAATTTTGCTGGGCTAATGCTATTCTCATTTGGCAAATTTATGCTAATGTTTTTGTAGCTACATTCGCAGCACAACAATTTTAAACTGAATACGTTTTCACCAGCTATGAAAAAACCCGGATTTCTATTAATAGCAGCCTTCTCCCTGTTTGCCTGTAATAATAAAGAAGGTATTCCTGATGTATCAGCAATTGAAGTTGATATTCCGATAGAGAGATTTGACAATAGTTTCTTTAGTATTGACTCTAATGATATCAGTAACGGGTTGCGGAAAGTTCAGCAACAGCATCCCGATTTCTACACTGATTTCATGCAAAATATTCTGGGAGTGAGCGGAGTTAACACTAACCAGAATACAATCCTTGTAACTAAAGAATTTCTTCGTGGATACCTGCCTGTTCATGATTCTCTGCAACTGAAGTATAAAAAAACTGACTGGCTGCAAAAGGAACTTGAAAAAGCATTTCAGTATGTGAAATACTATTTCCCTCACTACAAAACAGGGAAAGCTATTTTATATACCGGCCCATTTGATGCTCCCGGGGTGGCGTCGGTTAATGCAGGAATTGCTATTGGACTTCAGCAATTTGCCGGTAAAGATTTTTCTGTTTATCAGTCCCCGATGGGCCAGGAGCTTTTTCCCACCTACATTTCAAAACGTTTTGCCCCCGAGTATATTACGGCAAATTGTATGAAAGCAGTGGTAGAGGAGCTTTTCCCGGATAAAAGTGGTGATAAGCCATTGATCGACCAAATGATAGAAAAAGGAAAACGGTGGTATTTACTTGATAAATTTCTTCCCACAACTCCTGATTCCATCAAAACAGGTTATACTGAGAAACAATTGAACTGGTGCAGTGAAAATGAAGGGTTGATCTGGAGTTACCTGTTTAAAAATGAAGACCTGAATTCACTTAGCCCCGCAGTGCTTCAAACCTATATCGGGGAAGCACCATTCACACAAGGCTTTTCACAAGAATTTTCCCCGGGGAATATCGGCCAATGGATTGGCTGGCAAATCGTAAAAAAATTTGTTACAAAAAACACTGATATGATACCCCAGGATATAATGAGCACAGAAGCCAAAAAAATACTGGACGAGGCAAAGTATAAGCCAAAATAAACAGCTGGTCTGCAACTGTTTCAAACAGCAACTATCTTTTACGGAAATAACCTGTACAGTAATAATATCCGGAATATAAATTCCATACATTTACTGCTATCATGAAATCTCTTTCCACCACACTTACTGACCCTGTCTATACGCCAAAGCCTTCATTAAGTGCTTATGACGAACTTTGGTTGCGTATCATGAATGATAAGAGAGATCTTCCTTTTATTTATTTACTTACAAAAATTCATCTGCTAGTAGTACCGGTTGCTGTTTTGTTATTCACACCTGTTTTAACCGGATGGTGGTGGTGGATGGTAGCAGTTCCCTATTTCTATGTCTCACAATTATATTTTAAAGGCCGTTTTGGGCTGATGTTTCACTGTCTATGTCACCGAAAAACTTTTAAAGCCCCTTACCAGCAACTATTTCATACATATGTAACCTGGATCATCTGCCCTTTGTTTGGTCATGCACCGGAAGGATATTTTAGTCATCATATGGGTATGCATCATATAGAAAATAATATGCCTGATGATACCAGCAGTACCATGGCTTACCAGCGGGATAGCGCTAAGGATTTTCTGGCCTATTTCTTTAAATTCATATTCAGAGGTGTAATTGACACGATCCGTTATTTGTTTGCCAGGAAAAGGAAAAAATTGTACCAACGCCTAACAGCAGGAGAATATATCTATATGGCGTTTTGCATCGCTATGTGCTTTATAAACCTGAAAGCAACATTGGTTGTTTTTATTATTCCTCTTCTATTTGCCAGGCTGGTAATGATGCTGGGTAACTGGGCTCAACATTCTTTTGTTGACAGTCATGATCCGGGAAATTTATATACCAATTCTATCAACTGTATAAATACAGTTTACAATAAGACCTGCTGGAATGATGGCTATCACATTATTCACCATCTCCGTCCGGGAATGCACTATACTGAAATGCCAGGCGAGTTTTTAAAAAGAAAAGATGAGTTTGCAGCCAATAAAGCCATTGTTTTCGATGGCATTCATTATCTCCACATATTTACCTGGTTGCTGACCAAACGATATGATAAACTGGCTGATAACTTAGTAAACATCAATGGCAATATGTTTCAGTCAAAAGAAGAGGCGATTGAATTGATGAAAGAGAGAACGAAAAAAATTGTCATTTAGTTGTACTTCATCGGTACAATCATCTCAAAAGAAGGGATACTTACGTCAAACATTTTTTTGTTGTGCAAGTTTTCCATCTGGTAGGTACCATACATCTTCCCCATTTCTGTCCGCAGGTTACAACCACTTACATACTGGTAATTTTCACCGGGTTGTAACGTAGGCTGAACACCTACAACGCCTTCTCCTTCTACCTCCCGGTGACTGCCATTGCTATCAAAGATATACCAATGACGACGATGGAGTTTTACCGGGAATGAATTATGATTCTCAAGAGTAATCCGGTAAGCAAACATAAACTCGGATTGCAACGGGTTGCTGTAATCAGATTGGTAGAATGTTTCCACACTTACCTGTACTCCTTCTGAGATCATACTGGTCATGTAGTAAAAATAACTAAAAACAGCCACGAATCAAATCTTGCTGATATTTAACCGGTAAATACCCTATCAGGGCTTAATTTTGCGCCTGATTCAAATAAAACATATATGAAAATAGCAGTAGCAAAAGGGGACGGAATAGGGCCGGAGATCATGGATGCGGTACTTAAGATATTCAAAGCCAATAATGTGCCGCTGGAATATGATTTTGTAGATATGGGTAAGTGGGTGTTTGACAAAGGTTTTAACAATGGAATGACCCCTGAAGCAAAGCAGACAATTGAGGCTCTTGGCCTCCTTTTCAAAGGACCAATGGAAACACCAAAAGGGAAAGGAGTGAAAAGTATAAATGTGACTGCCCGTAAAACCTGGAACACTTTTGCTAATAAAAGAGATTTCAGAACGCTGCATGGAGTTGATACAGTCTTCAGCAAAGCAGGAATTCCAATTGACATTACTGTTGTCAGAGAAAATATTGAGGACACTTATGGCGGGATTGAACATATGCTCACACATGATGTGGCCCTGAGTCGTCGTTTTATTACCCGTCCGGGTAGTATGCAGGTAATTCGTTATGCTTTCGAAATGGCCAGGCAAAAAAAGGCCAGAAGGATCACCTGTGTGCACAAGGCAAACATCATGAAAATAACGGATGGTTTATTCCTTGAGTGCTTCCAGGAAGTAGCTAAAGAGTTTCCAGACCTGAAAGCAGATGACATCATTGTAGATGATCTCTGTATGAAGCTGGTTACGAGACCCGATATGTTTGATGTACTGGTACTCACAAACCTGCAAGGAGATATTGTCTCTGATCTTTGTGCTGGTCTTGTTGGTGGTCTGGGCTTTGCGCCTTCTGCTAATATTGGTGATCATATCTCTATATTCGAAGCTGTGCATGGCACTGCACCGGATATCGCCGGTAAAAATATCGCTAATCCAACGGCATTATTATTAAGTGGTTTAGCCATGCTTCGTCATGTGGGGCTTACAGAAAATGCTGCGCTAATAGAAAATGCCTTGCTATATACGCTGGAAACCGGTATTCATACCGGTGACTTTGGAGATAAAGCAAAAGCATCAGTTAACACTACACAATTTGCTGATGCTATTATCAGCAATTTTGGTAAAAACCCGGAGATTGGTGCAAGAGAAATAATTCCGAACAAACCCGGAACTCCCACCCCGTTGAAATTAGAAACAAACCCAATGATGATCTCAAAAGAAGGTGAAAGTGAAACAATAGTTGGAGTAGATTTATTTATTGAAAGCGGAGAACAACCAACTGCAATAGCTGAAAAATGTAAACGACATGCCGGAGTAAAATTCAATCTCATTAATATTAGTAACCGTGGCACACAAGTTTGGCCTACTGGGTCAGTATATACTAATCTTGTGAATCAATATAATGTACGCTTTGAGAGCATAAATGATGAGCCATTGAACCAGCAAGATGTAATTGGTCTCTATGTAAGTATGAGTGGTAATTTCAAAATTTGCTCATTTGAACTGCTGAATAAATGGGCCGACAAAAAAGCATATAGTTTAGCACAGGGACAGTAATCCTTGACTCGTCAGTTGTCAGTACATACTTATTTGCTTTAGCCCGTAGGAACGCAAACCGTATCCGGAGACATACATCTGCCCACACGACAGGGCTATCAGAGACAATCATTAACTCACTATGCCTTAGGCAGGTAAAAGAATTATTTAATCGTACATTTTCCCACTACCACTTTCGCTTTACCAAACACCTTATCAGTTTTTCCTATGAAATAAAATGTATTGCCAAGTTGGTTACCCAACCTTGGCATTGCATTCGGGATATCATTGTTAGAAAATGCCACCTTGCGTTTCATTTCACCTGTTAGGAGGTTTACTTCCAGGGTATAGCAGTCAGATTTGTCGAAATTGTAATTCATTGTCTTTACCTTCTGCCCTGCTTTTGTTACGCCTGCATTCTTAGGGTTGTCGTTAAAGAAAAGAAATGATTTTCCTACAGCATTAGCCACCCCAAAGCCCGCATAATATGGCTTGTCCACCCGCCGGAGAAAATATGCAGCAGAATAACTGGGTAAAGTTCCCGCACTCACACCGGCCGGTATCCGCTCCCGCTGAAATTTTGGAAATGTATAAAACCAGTTGATCTTTCCTGTCACATCTATTTTAGCGGTATAGATATCTCCGCATTCGTACAAAAGATAACTGGTGGTCGTTGCGCTCCGGGAAGCACCGGTACCATTATATGTAGTATAGCTTACCAGGCGACTAGATACTTTTTCAGCAAAGAATACAAATGAATTATCAGGTGCTATCACAAACTTTCTGAATACAAGGTCTCCCGACAAGCCTTCATCGTCGTCATCATCTTTCTTTTTTGATTTCTTATCCTCGTCATCTTCATCCTCTTCCACTATACTGATCATTCCTTTATTCAGCTCCATGTTTTGATCAGACACCATGTTGCCAGTGGCGGGTTCAATCCGCATTACCACCAACCCATTAATCTCTTTTTTCTTTCTCTCATTAGAATAGAAAGCAGCCATTACTATTTCATTATTATTTATAAGTGCCTTACTGTTAACCAGCCATTTTTTCTCATTGTCAGTTTTTATTTCCTTTATCAATTTGCCATTGGTTCCATAAATCCGGGTATTATAATTCTTAAACTGCAGGAATTTATCTTTCTTTTTTCTCCCTTCCACATACTCATTCTCCCGACCAAGCAGCAATACCTGCCCGCCGGGTGCCACCAGCACATCTTCCAGTATATAGGTTTTAGGATCAAATTCATTGGTGATGGGAGGATACTTCTTTACGAGGGAAAGGTCTGGCTCAAGTATTGAGATATTGTATGCATTGGTCTCTTTGCCAAGCAACGTATTTACAAAGACTACTTTGCTGCTGTCTCCTGTATAGTCAAACTTATATTGTATGGCCCTGCTTTTATCTTCGGCGTACAAGGTTTCCAACAGTTTCCAGTCTCCCTTTAAAACGCCGGTGGCTTTGTCCACCTCAGCGAAATAGATCATTAATTGCAATTCTTTCTTATTGTATTCATCAGCTATTATAAAAAGCTTGTCTTTTATAAACAGGAACCGATCAAATTCTTTGCCTTTTAATTCTTTGGCAAAATCAGTACTGTACTGTTCTGTCATACTCTTATCAAGGCGAATTAACTTTGCCACATCTCTGACAGAATAGCCAACTACGAAATAACTTTTCACCACCTGGTGCGACTCTTGCAGGAAAAAGCCATTTTTATCCGAACCAATGACCTTAAACTCCATGCTACCCTTATTGAACTTCATTTCTTCACTCCACATAACACCAGATACCTGCGATTGTACAATTGATGTTGCAAGAAGAAAAACAAAAAACAGTCTTATTTTATTCATACTATTTGGATTAGATATAATCAGATTACTTTTGATTGTGTATAGCCGTTCTTTCTCAGCCATTGCAGTATTTTTTCCCGCTGATCTCCTTGCACAATAATCTCACCATCCTTTGCTGAGCCGCCTGTTCCGCAAAACGATTTCAATTTTTTACCTAGTTCTTCTATATCCTCTGTTTTTCCTACAAATCCCTCCACTAGTGTAACTGCTTTCCCGGCACGATGCTTTGTATTAAGCTTCACTTTTAATTTTTGCTGTGCTGGTTCAAGTGTTTCCTGATGGTTATTTTCTTCTTCGAAAGAAAAATCAGGATCAGTACTGTACACGAATCCTCTTGTATCGGGTTTATTCTTCCTGGACATATTAAACTATAACGGCTTTTAGGCTTAGATCAAGACTCCGGGCCTGGTGTATTAATCCTCCAACACTTACAAAATCGACTCCGGTTCTGGCATATTCTTTTATATTGTCAAGGTTAATTCCTCCACTGGCTTCTGTCTCAAAATCATCCCTGATCAATAGTAGGGCCTCACTAATTTGTTCAGGCCTGAAATTATCAAGCATGATGCGAAATACTTTTCCTTTACCAACAGCAACAACCCTTTTTACATCTTCTACACTTCTTGTTTCCACTTCTATTTTAAGTCCCGGCTTTTTGTTCATTACATATTCTGCCGCCCGATCAATTGCTTTTTCAAGCCCCCCACAGTAATCAATATGGTTGTCTTTCAGCATTATCATATCATACAACCCAAACCTATGGTTTAACCCTCCCCCAATTCTTACCCCTTCTTTTTCAAGCAGCCTGAAATTAGGAGTTGTTTTTCTTGTATCCAGTAGCCTTGTTTTATATCCTTTTAATTTGTCAGTATACTGCCTTGTCAATGTGGCTATACCACTCATTCGCTGCATACAATTAAGTACCAGTCTTTCACATTGCAAAATTGTATGTATTGAAGTTTCTACCTCAAACGCTTTTTCCCCATACTTCATTTCTTCACCATCTTCTTTAAAGACAGTAAAAACTGAAGCTGGCTCCTTATAGTTGAATATTTTTTGTGCCACCTGCATGCCCGCCAGCACACCATCCTGTTTTATTTTTAAAACTGCTTTCCCTTTTGCACTTGCCGGGATACAGGATAAAGTAGAATGATCGCCATCCCCAATATCTTCTTTCAAAGCTTCGTCGATCAGGTGATGCAGTTGTTCATCAAAACTCATAGTTGCAAAAATACAGTTTCGTTTACTGATGACAGGTCATAAACAAAAAAAATCCCCGTTATAATTAATATTATAACGGGGATAAAAAGTATTTTACCAATTTAGTCTATCGACTGAAATCGTATTTCTTTAACAACATCTTTCCCGCTTTTTGACTTCATAAAAATGTTAGTGCGGAAATTACCTGAATTAGTTTGCAGGGTACCGATAGCAAAATAGCCACCGGGAGAAGTTCCTTTATGTTTTAACTCAAAACCCTTGACACCATTGTTAGAAAAAAAGTCCTTGACAATAAGTTGCGCCTGGGCTTTACTGTAGCTATCGCTTTTATCTGGTAAGGTCAATTCTACCGTATCATCAAAATATTTAGCCAACTCCGAAGCATTACCAGACTTTAAAGCGTTGATAACTTCGTCAATACCTTCCTGTGCCTTAAAAGAAGAAAATACCAGGATGGAAGAGAGCAGTAAAGATGTAAAAATCTGTTTCATATCAATTCAAATGTTGGTTTTCACAGAAGTACTAAACTAAAAACATGCCATGTTACAAATCAGCTATCAACGGGTACTAAAATACTAAAAATCAGCTTCTTTTGATAAATCTGGCTGGGAAATAGCTGATTTGGGTGTAGTTTTACAGGGTACGGACGGGAATTATTCCCTTAAAAATGTGTTTATACCCCTTAATAATATTACATGTCAGCTAAAAAAGTAATTCTTATCATCATGGACGGCTGGGGATTAGGAAAAGTTGCATCATCTGATGCTATCCAGCATGCCAATGTACCTTTTACCAAAAGCCTTTACTCAAAATATCCCAATACTACTCTTGTCACTTGTGGTGAGGCTGTCGGTCTGCCCGACGGGCAAATGGGCAACTCTGAAGTAGGCCATTTAAACCTGGGTGCAGGCAGGATAGTCTACCAGGAACTGCAAAGAATTAATGTAGCTGTAAGAGATGGCTCTTTTGCACAGAATCAGAAATTGTTGAGTGCTGTGCGTTTTGCAAAAAAAAATAATAAACCTCTCCACCTGCTTGGGTTGGTTAGTAATGGAGGAGTACATTCGCACATTAAGCACTTAAAAGCCATTGTGGATGTCTGTAAAAATGAGGGTTTAAAAGAAGTTTTCATTCATGCTTTTACCGATGGCCGTGATTGTGATCCAAAGAGCGGACTAGCCTTTATCATTGAATTGCAACAGCATCTAAACTATAGTGTTGGAAAAATTGCATCAGTAAGTGGAAGGTATTATGCTATGGACCGGGATAAAAGGTGGGAAAGAGTAAAACTGGCATATGATGCGTTGGTAAAAGGAGAAGGAGCTAAATCAACAGATGCGGTAGCAGCAGTTGAAAATTCATATACCAATAATGTAACTGATGAATTCATCAAACCGACAGTGATAGTGGATGAGTCACAGCAACCCCTGGCAACTATTAAAAGTGGAGATGTAGCTATTTGTTTTAATTTCAGAACAGATCGTTGCAGGGAAATAACACAAGTACTTACACAAATGGACCTGCCGGAGTTTGGTATGAATAAGCTATCGCTCCATTATACCACTATGACAGAATATGATAAAACGTACAATAATGTCGAAGTAATCTTTGAAAACGATAATCTGAACAATACTTTAGGCGAAATACTGGAGCAACATGGATTAAAACAAATCCGTATTGCAGAAACAGAAAAATATCCGCATGTAAGCTTTTTCTTTAGTGGAGGCCGTGAAAAACCTTTTGAAGGAGAAAAAAGAATAATGATCCCTTCTCCTAAGGTAGCCACTTATGATCTGCAACCCGAAATGAGTGCAAATGAAGTAACAGACGCCATTGTTTCAGAAATAAAAGACAAATCAGCTGATTTTGTCTGTCTCAATTTCGCCAATGCAGACATGGTGGGTCATACCGGCATTTGGGAAGCGGCTATAAAGGCTGTTGAGACTGTTGATAAATCTGTAGAAAAAGTAGTAACAGCGGGACTTGCAAACTGCTATACCATTTTCCTGACAGCAGACCATGGCAATTCAGACTATATGATCAACGAAGATGGCTCTCCCAATACAGCTCATACACTAAATCCTGTTCCATTATTTATAATAGATAATGAGTGGAAAGGAATTATAAAACCGGGTAAACTTGGAGACATAGCGCCAACGATTCTTACACTAATGCAGCTACCCATACCAAAAGAAATGACAGGCAATGTCCTGATTAACTAATTTTAAATCTAAATAGAGAAATATGTTTAAAAAAATTATGCTGGCCTTATTAGCAGTCCTTGTAATAATACAATTTATACATCCAAAAAAGAATAAAGCAGAAGGGCCACAGTCTAATTATATTGGAAACAATTTTACAGTTCCGGCTGATGTAAAAACAATACTCGATAAAGCCTGCAACGATTGCCATAGTAATAATAGCAACTATCCCTGGTATGCCAATCTGCAACCTGTTCACTGGTGGCTGGAAAAACATATAAAGGATGGGAAAAAACATATAAATTATGACGAGTACACTAATCGTCCGCTCCGTTATCAATACCATAAAATGGAAGAAACAATTGAAATGATAAAAGAAGGAGAGATGCCATTAAATTCTTACACCTGGACACATAAAGATGCAAAACTCACCGAGGAAGAAAAAACAAAATTAATCAGCTGGGCTGAGTCCATTATGGACAATATGAAATCGAAATATCCGATTGATAGCCTGGTACGGAAAAAAAATTAGTACCTTACACTACCAATTCAATGTGAAAACCAATTCTAAAAAAACAGTCAGCCTTTTTTTTATCCTGCTTGGGGCAACCCCCTTATTGTTCATTCTTTCATCTGATATCAGAAAATGGAATATTAAGATCCGCATGAAAGAAAAAACTGCCCAAAAACAGGAATTACAGACCATTGTACTTCCTGAAAATGAAGTTGTATGGATGGACAAACATGAGATATATGTAAATGACAAAATGTTTGATATCAGCACTGCTAAACTTGAAAAAGGAATTTACACTTTTAAAGGATTATATGATGAAGAGGAAACAGAGCTGGTAAAACAACAACAAAAACCTGCCTCCCAAAGCACAGAAAACATGAAGCTTTTATCCCGGTTGTTTAAGTTTCTGCAAAATTTTTATTACGATCAGCCTGTGTTTTGTTTTGATCTAATGCAGCAACAAAACAAGTATCCATCATTACAATCATCTGCAATAGTTTCTCAATACTTGAAAATACCTACTCCGCCTCCACAGTTTATTTGCTAAACATACATAGCAAACCATATAAGTAACTAAACTTATTGTTAATGAGCAAAAAATACTTGCTTGTTCTATTATGCATTATATGCATGACTGAAGCTGGCAATACTCAGGAAGATACAACAACTGAAAAAACGTTGGGCGAAATCATCGTGTCTGTAAACAAATGGGAACAAAAACTGAATGAAGTGCCCAACAAAATTGTAAAAGTCAATAGATATGATATCTTAAAAAACAATCCCCAGACAGCGGCAGATTTATTAGGACAGACTGGTGCCGTGTTCATTCAAAAAAGTCAGTTGGGTGGTGGAAGCCCGATGATCCGTGGTTTCGCTACAAACCGTGTACTGTTGGTCATTGATGGGGTTCGTATGAATAATGCTATTTACCGCAGCGGCAACCTGCAAAATGTAATTAGTATTGATGCATTGAGTACTGAAACAGCCGAAGTAATATTTGGCCCGGGGTCTCTTATCTATGGCAGCGATGCCATTGGTGGTGTAATGGATTTTCATACCCTGGATGCCCGGTTTTCAAAAGATGAAAAGATGCAGGTGAAAGGAAGTGTACTGGGCCGGTATTCAACAGCCAATAAAGAAAACACCTTTCATGCTGATATTAACCTAGGTTGGAAAAAATGGTCGTTGTTATCCTCTCTTTCTTACAGCAAATTCGACGACTTAAAAATGGGAAAGAATGGTGGACAGGACAGTTATCTGCGGCCAGAATATGTTGAAAGGATTAATGACAAAGACAGTATTGTAAAAAACGGTGACCTCCGCATTCAACGTTTCAGCGGATATGACCAATTAAATTTTTTACAAAAAATACGGTTCCGGCCAAATGAGCATTGGGATTTACAATACAGCTTTACTCATGCAAAAACAGGCGATGCTCCGAGGTACGACCGATTGATTCAATACAGGAACGGAGCGCTGCGTTTTGCAGAATGGTATTATGGACCAATGCGCTGGAATATGCATACACTGCAGGTTTTACATTCAAAGAAAACAAGTTTGTATGATGATGCCCGGTTAACAGTGGCCTATCAGGATTATGAAGAAAGCCGTATAGACCGCACAAGAGCTAATAATAATCGAAACCGGCAGGTAGAATTGGTAGATGCCATCAGTGTCAACTGGGATGCAACAAAGGATGTTGGCAAAGGTCAGCTGTTTTATGGACTTGAATATGTGCACAACAAGGTCGGTTCGTTTGGTGAAAGAACCAATATTAGCACTAATGCTGTAACGCCAATGGTAAGTCGTTATCCAGATGGTAGTACCTGGAGTACGACTGGTATCTATGGTAGTTATAAAATAAATCTGCATCCCAAAGTAACATTGACGACAGGTTTACGATACAGCTATAATACATTAGATGCCACTTTCGATACTACATTTATCAAGTTTCCGTACAAGAATGCAGAACTGAGAGACGGGGCTCTGACTGGCAATGCTGGTCTTGTATTTCGTCCGGCAGAAAGCTGGCAATTGAATGGAAATATTTCTACTGGTTATCGTATGCCTAACGTAGATGATATTGGAAAGCTGTTTGAAAGTGTGCCGGGAAATATCACCGTTCCAAATCCCGATCTGACACCTGAATATGCCTGGAATTTTGAAATGGGTGTCATAAAAAATATCCCTAATAAACTTCGCATTGAGTTAAATAGTTTTCACACCATTTTAAATAATGCTATTGTTCGTCGTCCAACCACATTCAATGGCGCTGACAGTATTTTGTTCAATGGAATATTAAGTCGGGTAGAAGCATTGCAAAATGTGGCAAAAGCAACTGTTTCTGGCCTTCAGGCAAGTGCAGAATTTTATTTTACCAAATCCTTGTCATTGCAAACTCATGCAAACTGGATAAGCGGAAAAGAAACGGATGATGTAAAAAATGAACAGGTACCGCTACGTCATGCACCTCCTTTTTATGGAAGCACATTACTGCGTTACCGCTTGAAAAAACTATTTGCAGAAGCATCTGCACAGTATAATAGTGAAATAGAAAATGCAGATCTGGCGCCTTCGGAGCAGGCTAAAACAGATATTTATGCAAAAGATGTAAATGGTAAACCTTACTCACCAAGATGGTACACTTTGAACATTAAAGCATCTTACCAGGTAATAAAGAACTTACAGATAACAACAGGTTGGGAAAATATAACCAATCAACGTTATCGTCCTTATTCATCAGGTATAGTAGCTGCTGGTTCTAATTTTATTATTTCTCTGAGAGCTTCACTTTAACCAAAGAAGGGCTTGTATTAAAGCAAGCCCTTAATTTTAATTATGAGCAATACTAAACAACAAGCCAAATGGATTCGCCGGCTCCGCTGGCTACACCGGAAGACTGCTATTTTTTTATTTATTTTTTTTCTGATTATATCCATCACCGGTTTATTACTCGGCATTAAAAAACAAACCGGGCTGCTTGCCCCTACTCAAAAAGGAATTTCTATTGACCTTTCGACATGGCTTACCGTGGATAGCTTACAAAAAAAAGCAATCGGTTATCTTCATGACTCAGTGTCAAAAGGCCTTTCTATTGATATTGACAGAATCGATATCAGGCCTGATAAAGGCACTGTAAAATTCATATTCAAAGATCATTTTAATGGCCTTCAGTTAGATGGCGCTACGGGACAGTTGCTTCTGGTGGAAAAAAGAAGAAGTGATTTTATTGAAAAGCTCCATGATGGATCTATCCTGGATAAGATATTCGGAACCGGCAGAGATCAGATAAAAGTAAGTTATACTGTTATCATGGCACTTAGCCTTCTAATGCTTGTACTTTCCGGCCTTTGGCTTTGGTATGGCCCCAAAAGGCTTAGAAAAAGCCGTATTCACCAAACCCCACTATAGCTAATTGCGTAAAAACCCTAAAACCAGAGAGGTCGTTATCTGTTACTTTGCCCTAAATTTTACAATTTGGTGCAGCAATCGTACGGAAAAAATGTCTAATTTACAGGCAACCAAAGGGTAGTTATGACCGAGGAAGCCATTTTACAAGGTTGTTTAAAAAATGATGCCACAGCCCAACGGGAGTTGTACAACAGGTATAGCCCCAAAATGCTAGCAGTGTGCTATCGTTTTGCTCACAATCGGGAAGATGCTGAGGATATGCTTCAGGAAGGTTTCATAAAGGTTTTCCTGCAGATTCACACCTTCGAAAATCGAGGAGCTTTTGAAGGATGGGTACGGCGAATCATAGTTCATACCTGCATCAATATCCTCAAAAAGAATAAGAAGTTCAATGAAAGTGTTGATATAATACATGCCACCGGGGTGCAGATCAGGGAAGAAAGTGTGCCAGCGATTATTCAGGCAAAACAGGTTGTGGAATGTATCAGACTTTTACCGATTGGCTACAGAACGGTATTAAATCTGTACGCAGTAGAAGGCTACAGTCATCGGGAAATTGCCAATATGCTGGATATTGAAGAAAGCACCAGCCGAAGTCAGTATACGAGGGCAAAGGCTATGCTTGAAGATATTTTGATCCGTAAAAGAATATTACAGAAACCAAAACATGAAAATAATTGGCTTGCTGCTGTTAGCCAGAGATAAATTTAAAAGTACCCTTAATCGCTGACTGGTTATGGAGAGTAATTTTAATAATAGAGATTTTGAGCGGTTCCTGAAGCAAAATGCTGACCAGTACCGAATGTTTCCATCTGAGAATGTATGGAAAGGCATTCACAGTACATTGCATACCCGCAGAAGATGGTACGGTATAGGCCTGGCCCTTCTGCTCCTCACTACAGGTGCTGTAACCTGGGTAATGCTAACCAGCAGCCCGTCTTCGGGGAAAAATGAAATGGCTGCTAATAGCCAGGTGGCAGTTCCGGTTAAAAAAATACAAAAGGAACAACAACCAATTGTAATTACCCCTCTAAAAAAGGAAGATATAGATAAAGAGATATTAATAGCTTCTCCGGGTAACCATCAGAAAAACCTCTTTTTGGCCAATCCTGTAGTTGAAGATCAAAACAATAAGTTGGCCGAATTACAAAAAACAAATGCTGTTGTTCCGATTTCCAATTCACCAGGCAGCCTTCCTGCTACAGTTGTATCAGCACCTTCTCCTGTTTCTAAGCTAAATACATCCGGAAACAATAGAATAGCTGTTAAGGCAGAAACACCAAAACATAATGTCGCTGTTAACATAATTCCTGCTATCATTAATGAAGAAGCAATTAGTCAGCCTTCCCTTGTTCCTGCAGAAGATATTAAAACAGACGAAATAAGTGCAGCAGCGCAAAAAGACATATACCCTTTGAGTATCGAAAGTGTTATTAATTCTTATAAAAGCAGTAGAAGATCAAAGAGGTTATCCTGGCAGGTTTACTTTACTCCTACCGTCAGTTACAGAGAATTGAAAGAAAATAAACAATTCATCAACGCCGCCCGTTCAAACCTCACTTCTACTTCTGTAGTATTTTCTCCGGACTTAAATAGCATCGTTACACATAAACCGGACCTGGGATTCCAATTAGGCTTTACAACAGGCTATCCTTTATCCAGGAAAATTACTCTTACAGGTGGTTTGCAGTTTAATGTAAGTAAATACGATATAAGAGCATATAACTACCCGGGTGAAGTTGCCACTATTGCTTTAAGTACAGCAAGCGGAGCCACCAGTACTGTTTCTACTATTACTAACTATCGTAGTGCAGGCGGCAGCAGGGCAAACTGGCTTCGCAATCTTTATGTTTCTGCTTCAGCTCCTGTTGGTATAGAACTAAAACTGGGTGGTAATAAAAAAACTTATTGGGGTGTTAATGGCACTGTTCAGCCAACTTATGTATTAGGAAACACGGCCTATGTCATCTCAACAGATTATAAGAACTATGCCGAAATACCATCATTGACCCGCAGGTGGAATATTAATACAGGATTCGAAGCTTTTGCCGGGTTCTCTGTAGGCAAAACAGACTGGAGAGTAGGACCGCAGGCCCGTTACCAAACAATGTCTAGCTTTAAAAAAGAATACCCTGTTAAGGAATACCTTTTTGATTTTGGTTTAAAAATGGGCATTATGCTCAAAAAGTAAAACTGACACTAACTGCCGCTTTGCTTAGAATATCCCGTCTGTTTCACCAGGCGGGATATTTGTTTTCTTCTTGTTTTCAATAACAGTGTTTACGCTAATTTTAGGCCATGAAACAATATTTTCAATTAGTACTGGCTGCTACAGTCTTTTTATCCGCTTGCACGAATAAAGAAAAGGGAGATGAGAAAAAATTCATCTCTGTGTTATCATTAATAGAAAAACAAGTAGCGCATATAGATACATCACTTTATGCAATTACAAAATATGTTATTAAAGACAGCCTCCTTATTGATACCTTGTATATTCCAAGAGAGGAGTTTCGTTCTGTTGCAAAGGATTTCCTGGAAATACCTGACCTGTCGGCAAAAAAAGTGGCAAAACGTTATAAAGAAGAAACCCGCTATGACGAGCTGCTCAATCGTGTTATCATCAGTTATATTCCATTAAATCCCGAAAAGGAAGAAATACAAAAACAGGAAATCCTTGTAACACCAAATATAGCAACGGGTGACAAAGTCAATACAATTTTGATCAGCCGGGTCATCAATAACAGGGATGGTTTTTTACAAAAAGAAATGCTCTGGCAAATGGATAAAAGTTTCCAGGTGGTAACCACCACACAAAAGCCAGGGCAATCCGAGGTAATCATTACAACCAAAGTGACCTGGAACGAGGATGATGATCAATGACTGCTGCAGAATTTCAACATATTGCCACTGGTATACCCGCACAACCCGGTATTTATAAGTATTTTGACAACAATGGTGAGCTGCTCTATGTAGGGAAAGCGAAACATTTGCGCAAGCGGGTAAGTTCTTACTTCACAAAAACATTTACCAGCTACAAAACCTATGAACTGGTTCAGCGGATTACCAGGATTGAGTTTACCATTGTTAGTTCAGAGCAGGATGCCTTCTTGCTGGAAAATACATTAATCAAACAATTTCAACCCAGGTTCAATATAAACCTGAAGGACGACAAGACCTATCCTTTCATCGTTATTAAGAATGAACCTTTCCCAAGAGTGTTTCTTACCCGGAAACAGGTCAATGACGGCTCAGACTATCTGGGACCTTATACGTCTGTCAAAAAGGTAAGGGAATTACTGGAGTTCATTAAACAAACCATACAGCTCAGAAATTGCTCCCTGAATCTTTCGGCGCCCAACATTAAAAAAGGGAAATATAAAGTTTGTCTCGAATATCATTTAGGTAATTGCAAAGGCCCATGCGAAGGGTTGCAAACTGCTGACGATTATTTGGAAAACCTTATCCAGCTTAAAAACCTGCTTCGGGGAAACCTGGCGCCTGTTATTCGTCATTTCAAAGAGGAAATGAAGAAGTTGGCTGCAGAACTTGCTTTTGAAAAAGCCTCACTGGTGAAAAAGAAAATTGATTTTTTAGAGAATTATCAATCACGGTCTGTAGTTGCCAATACCAAAACTGGCAGTATTGATGTGTTCTCTATATTAAAGGAAAAGGAAATTGCCTATGTGAATTACCTGATGGTCAGAAATGGGGCCATCATACAAACACAAACTAATAAAGTAGAAACTCATCTTGATGAAGAACCGGAAGAAATATTAAGCTTCTCCGTGGCTCAGTTGCGGGATACATTTAATAGTGATGCTGACGAAATAATAGTTCCTTTCAATATTGATTATCCGCAGAATGAAATTATTGTGACCGTTCCAAAAGGTGGCGACAAGAAAAAACTATTAGAGCTTTCGGAAAAAAACGCCAGTCATTTTATTGAAGAATTAAAAACTAAAGAAAGACTAAAGCTCAATATTAAGAATGCTGACATATTTAAAGTGCTTGAGCAGTTACAGAAAGATCTGCAATTACAGGATATCCCTCTTCATATTGAATGTTTTGATAATTCTAATTTCCAGGGTAGTTACCCTGTTTCGGCCATGGTATGCTTCAAAAATGGTGTACCCAGTAAAAAGGACTACAGAAAATTCAACGTTAAAACCGTGGAAGGAATTAATGATTTTGCGACAATGAAAGAGGCTGTTTTCAGGCGTTACAAAAGAGTAAAAGATGAAGAGCAGCCTTTTCCACAATTAGTGATAATTGATGGCGGCAAAGGCCAGTTAAGCGCTGCTAATGAGGCTATAGCAGAACTGGGCCTGATCGGAAAAACTACCCTTATGGGTCTCGCAAAAAATGAGGAGGAACTTTTCTTTACTGGTGACACAAGCTCTCTTAAATTGCCTTATAATGGCAGCAGCCTGAAAATGATCAGGGGGATCCGTGATGAAGTGCATCGCTTCGGCATCACTTTTCATCGCCAAAAAAGAAGCAAGGGAACCTTTAAAAATGAATTAGAAGAAATTCCCGGAATCGGGAAATCAACAGCCGATGTACTCCTGAAGGAGTATAAATCAGTTAAAAGAATAAGAGAACTGAGTGAGGAAAAATTAGCAACAATTATAGGGAGATCAAAGGCCCGGATTCTCATTGAATATTATCGAAAACAAATTTCCTGAACTACTTGAATATTCTGTTTTTCACCCGACCAGGTGCAAAAAAAAATGGGGCCGGAATAGAAATTCAGCCCCGTTTTTAAAATCCAATATCCTATGAAAAACCAAGACGAAAGTACAACTTTTATCCAATTATCCTATAGGACTTTTACGATTTTCGAAACTTTTTTTCTTCTAATAATGAGCTAGTTATACGACAAAAAAGCCCCTTAACAGGGGCTTTTTGATTGATGTTCAAACAAACAATAAGGTATTAATACGACCAGAGATCCTGTTCGAAATTGAATATCTTTTCTTTAATATTTTCCCCTTCCAGTAACCTGAGGATAGGATCATTGATATAATTCCTGATCATTTTATTTCCTGGATTATCCAGGGTTGATTTTACAATGTAACTGCTGAACATACGGCTCTCAAACAGTTCTTCCCATGTCATTCTGCTCTGACCCATATTCTTGGGATTATATACTTCCGCCTTAACAAGCATTGGTCTCAAATCAGGGTAGTAAACCCAAAATAATGAAGATGTACCTCTTTCTTTTGTTGTATTAGGTATATACTCAGTTTTGAGTAATCCTATACCCAATATGCGAACAAACATACGGCTTGATTCTCTGTCAAAGACCCACTCTTCTTTCAAACGTATTCTTGTAACAGATTTAGCATCAAAGCTTGCTCTTGTCACATTCCAACCAACTATCTTATCAATTTGCTTTGTGTCGTAAATAGGGAAAGTATCGAGTTTACCAGAGGTTAACTGCTGAACATCAGCTATCGCAAGCGGGGTAGTAAACCTGTCATCAGAAAATGCAGTTACTTCTCCGGTTTGTACTGCTTTCATCAGCATATTAACGAATATCTGGCTGCCATTATCATCTACTGCCTCATACATGAATATTTTATTCATTTTCTCCCTGAGGTCCAATTCTCTCCAAACTTTCTCTGCATACAAGGCATCATCCCAGCGAAGATGCTCATATATAAGCGGGGTACGCTGAGTTAGACTGCCTTTATCAAAAGCATTATCATTTCTTAACGACTTCTTGGGAGAAATATCGTTACTGGTAGTATCATAAGTAATCGGCAGATTAGCCAGGGGATCATAACCAGACGGAGGCTGGTTATTATTGTTCTGTTGTTGTTCGTTACCACCAGTAGTAGGTGGTGCCGGATTTGTAGAAGGATTATTTGTATCCTTCCTTTTCTTAGATGGCCTTTGTGCATTTGCATCGGTCAGCAAAAAGGCTGAAACCACCAGGCATAAACCGAACTTTAAGAATTTCATATTCATATCGCACTATTTAATATAATAAACGAGTGAAGGGGCCTTTGTAGTACGTCCATCCGGACCTTTTACCCTGATATCATCAATTGTTACCATTCTGTCAGCCTTAACATGCTGATTTATAGCATTTCTAACAGCACCAGAGAAGGCAGCTCCCTGTACGGGTATTGAAATAATATCATCGTCTGTATCACAAGTAAACGTAAAGCTTACAACATCGTAATTCAGCTCGAAAGGGAAGTTCTTAATACCTGCACCAACTCCTCCCTGAGCTTTGAATGCTCCGGCAAGGAAAGGCTCACCACTTTGTTTACCTCCTACATAAGCCTGAGCTTCTGGGATAGTACGTACCCTGAAATTACTGGCACCTGCTACTTTCCCGTCCACAGTAACAGTTATAATAGTATTATCATTAACGGTGTTAACTCGGGCAACATATTTGCCAGTGCCCGCTACTTTGATTAGAGAACCATTGTTAATAGTTGCTTTGATCCTGTCATCACCGCCGCCACTGGCAGCAATTGTAACAGGGTTATCAACACCAATATACAATACGTTCATTTTGTCAAGTGCTATTGAAGCATTTGCTGAACCAACAGTGTATTCAACAGGTATAGTCCTTGTTTGAGGGTTACCATCCTGGTCAGTGAATGCAACGGTAACATTAATGGTATGTGAACCAACACCGCCTGCTGCTGCTTTATAAATTGCCTGACCTTTTTCATTTAATGACACACCTGAACCATTGATGGTTACAGTAGGCAACTTGGTTTTACTGAAGGCACCCAGACCGGCAGTAATTTCAATTTCCTGACCCGGCATTAGATATTTAGAGTTCTGTCCAACAATCGCCTCAAATGAATCAAATCTCAACTCAACTTTACCAACCTGCTCGTGACAGAATGTAACGACTTTATTTTCTGATGTTTTGATGTCATTCTGAAATTTACTGAGGATACTTAAAGCTCCTACAGCAGGTGCCATATAAAAATAAGCTTCCTCCCATGTTTTCTTTTTTGAAGTAGTTGGTTTAGGTGGAGTAAGATCTACCTGCAGTGAATTAGCGAATTCTGACGCTATTGCTGAATCAACTCCCAATACATTCTTCTTGAATGCTTCAAGAATTTTATAAAGCTCCTTACCTTTTCCTTGCTGTACAAATATTCGTGTGGTTGCGTTTTGTTCATCTTCTTTGAACTTGCCGCCTTTGGATGACTCTGCAATTAATTCTTTCTTAAGGTTTTCTATAAAACTATAAGCCGTAGCAGAATAATCCATTACTTGTTTTGCTTTTGGTTGCCAGATTTCTGCCTTTGCTTTGGTGGTAGGGTCAGATATTTTTTCTGTCAACGAAGCAAAAATCCTGTCTGAAGATAATTTTACTGCGTTATTGGTTTTCTCCAGGCTTTCATTTATCGTTTTAAAGGCATTGAGGATCTCAGCCGAAATGTTAATAGCCAGTAAGGCTGTCAACACCAGGTACATGATATTGATCATCTTCTGCCGGGGTTCTTTAGGTAAAGACATGAAGATTCGTGGTTTTTAAATTAGAAATAGTGACTTCTTTGAATCACGGATACGGATTCGTTCTGTTTAAAGTTTTGTTTTAGCTGCGACCCTGCATGGCTGTTAACATGTTACCGTAGATGTTATTCAAACGGCCCAGGTTAGATGCCAGGTGTCCGATTTGCTCCTGAACCCTCTTCGCATCTTCAGCGCTGTTCAACATTGAATTAGATGTTTCGGAAAGTTTACCGTAGAATGCATTCAACGCTTTCAGGTGGTTATTGCTCTCCTGCAGTTCCAATTCATAAATTGTATTCAGCGAAGACAGGTTTTTGGTCAATACCTGGATCTGCTCATGGAATACCTTAGCACCTTCTGTAGCTGTATTAAAAGCACCTACTGAAGAAGCTGCAGTAGTGTAAGCATCTTTTACTTTATCAAGCTGGCCTGTTACTTCTCTTGTCTTATTAGTAAAGTCAGCCGTTGCATTGATGGTATCACCAATGCCGTTCATACCTGTAACGGTAGTATTTAATTGTTTAAAACCTTCACCCAAACGTTTCATTGTGTCAGGTGTAATATCAGCTTCTGCAAGCATTTTATCCATAGCCCCGAAAGTAGCCCTGCTTTTAGCCCCGGCTACTGAGAATTGCTCTTCATCATGAGAAGCATCTTTGATAGGAGGATATATCGCATACAAAACGCCGTACAAGGCGAAAATTATTGCTTCTGTGGTAAGACCGATCCACAACCAGGTGTCTGCATCAGGCTGGTGGGTAATTTTTCTGAGTGCTCCCCAGATTACTAATGCTGCGCCGAATGATACGCCTACGTCTACCCATTTACTTACCTTAGATGGAATTGCTGCTGCCATAATTGGATTTTTTAAAAGTGGTTTTGTTGATATTAATTAAGAGAGAAAGAAGAGAGGACAGATTTTACTTTACTGCCCTCTCAATATGTTTGATTTAGTTCGTCATTTTTTATCAGCGACGTCCTTTTTGCGGAGCTGCGGGTAAATCAATCACACAACGGAAGCCGATGTAAGATTTAGTAGAATCCTGGTATTCGTAAGTGCTGGTACCTGTTTGCAGGTAATAACCAACATCTTTCCAGCTACCACCACGAATGATCTTACGTTTCATCAGGGGAGGATCATCATCTTTAGCGTTCCAGCGAACATCAGGGTTCATATCATGCTGAAAGTTATTACGACCTTCATAATAGATTGAAGATGTCCACTCTGCTACGTTGCCAGACATACAGTACAGACCATAATCATTAGGCCAGTAAGCATCGGCACGAACAGTGTAGAATCCACCATCTTCAGGATAGTTACCACGGCCTGGTTTAAAATTGGCCATCAGACATCCTTTTTTATTACGCAGGTAATAATTACCCCAGGGGAACATTGATTGTGAACGACCGCCACGGGCTGCATATTCCCATTGCGCCTCTGTAGGCAGGCGGAAATCTGATTCTTGTGTTCTTTTCTTTGAATCGAGGTAAGCATTCAGGAAATGGGTTCTCCACTCACAGAAAGCAGTTGCTTGTTTCCAGTTTACACCTACAACGGGATAGTTACCAAAAGCCGGGTGAGAAAAATATCTTTTAGTCATCGGCTCATTATAAGAATATGAGAAGTCGCGGATCCATGCTAATGTATCAGGATAAATTGCTACGTCTTTCTTTACGATGAAAGTAGAGCGGGGTTTACCAGCATTCTCTCTTCTGGCTGCTTCTTTCAAATCGAAGGTCTCAGAATGGAATACTATTTTAGAAGGATCAATTTCTTTTTTTCCAAAAACCCTGTCATCCGGAGGAAGGATCATAGGTGTGGCAGCCAGTTTTTCCATTTCATTTGGATCACCCCACTTAAAGGTTTTCATTTTGGCCCAGTCCACATATTCGTTACCATCTTTACCGGTTTTCAGGTAACCCATATTACGGGCTACTACAGAATCCCGAACCCAGTATACGAACTGACGATACTCGTTGTTGGTAATCTCAGTTGCATCCATCCAGAAGCCACTGATAGATACAGAGCGGTTACGGGCACTGAATGCGTAGGCAGGATCCTCATCACTGGGGCCCATATGGAATGTACCTTGCGGTACATAGACCATGCCTGGAGGCTTCGGAAGTGTATACTTACTTCCAGGAGCAACTCCATGCACCTGACCATCATTCGGAAGGCTACCGCCTTTGTTTTTCTTTCCTCCCAGTATTCCGCAACTGGTTAATACAGACACACAGGCGACTGCATACAAGGTGTAATAAAGGTTTCTCATTTTCATACACTTAAAGGGTATTGGGCAAATATAATGTTTAGAACTGTTCTCTGGCACAAGGTTATAATTTATTTTTTTAAATCAAAACGTATTTTTCGAAGTAAATTTTCTAACGGATACTGGCTCTGTTTTATTGTATTAACTAAAAATTAATTATTGCTTTTGGCCCTTGTTTATCAGCGACATAAGCTCTTTTGCAGAAAATACGGGATTAAGGCAAGTGTAACTACGGCACAGGTATATAGTAGGATTCTCATTAATCTGTTTGCCTGCCAATAAGGGGTAGTTATTTCCCGGTTTTTCTGTCAGCATCATCACCCTGTGCGGGATAAATTGTTTCAAAATTTCTCCATGCAAGCCCGATAATTTTTCGCCTGTTATCACTATCTCGTTAGTTCCCTGGATTATTTCTTGCAGAAGACAGGCCCAATTGCCAAAAGAACCCGGGTAGCGGATGATGGCATTGCCAAGAGAGGTAAGCATCGCCCTGCTTCTTTGCCCCCAGCCCCTTTCATCATATAAAATGGAAAGAAGGTGAAGATTATAGCCCATTACAGAATTACCCGATGGTACCGCCCCGTCGTACACTTCTTTCTTTCTCACAATAATATCCTTTTGCCCTGCAGGTGTATAAAAAAAGAAAGGGCTGTCCACATCACTAAAATTCTCTATAACATGATTTGTCAGTTTCTTTGCTTTCTCTATCCACTCAGTTTCCCCCGTTATTTCCTGTAAACGAAGCAGTGCCTGAATTAAAAAAGCATAATCATCCAAAAAAGCAGGATACCTGGCTATACCGTTTTTATATGTGTGCCGAAAAGGTAAATTACCGTCATCAGTAAAGCTCGCCAGCAGAAAGTGCATGTTATCAATTGCAAGATTCTTGTATGATTCATTACCTGTCGCTTCATAAGCCTTGCTACAAGCAGTATTCATTAAAGCATTCCAGCCTAATATGATTTTATCGTCCAGCAGCGGTCTTATTCTTTTGTTCCTTCGATCAAGTAACGCTTTTTTCCCGTTCTCTAATTTCCTTTTTAATTCGCCGGCTGATATATTTCTTGACATTGCGAAATCTTCCATTGGTCTTTTCACCCAAAGAATATTTGTATGTTCCCAATTGCCTAGTTCAGTTATATCAAAGTATTCACAAAAGTCTGTCGCATCAGCTCCAAGTATTTCATTTATTTCCTGTAAGCTCCAGACATAAAATTTTCCTTCTACTCCCTCACTATCGGCATCCAATGCTGCAAAAAATCCTTTATCCTGACTTAGCAACTCTCTTTGAATGAAGGCCATTGTTTCATCAATGACTTCTCTATACCGTTCTTTCTTAGTTAACTGGTAAGCCTCACTTAATACTGCCACTAATAATGCATTATCATAAAGCATTTTTTCAAAATGAGGAACCAACCACTCTGTATCTGTTGAATACCTGGCAAAACCGCCACCAATCTGGTCATATATACCGCCTTCGATCATTTTATCCAGTGAAAGCAGGGCCTGAGTAAGTGCTTCTTCATTTTTTGAAGTATAATAGTAACGCAACAGAAACTGTATAGAAAAAGTTTGTGGAAACTTGGGTGCCTTTCCAAAACCGCCCCACTGCCGGTCAGCTGACCTCATTAAATTTTGAAATGAATCGTCTGTCTTATCATTGGCGAAAAAAACATCTGTTACTGAAGATCCGCCTACTCCAAACTCATTTGATTTCGCCAAATGTTCGGTAAGGTTTTCTGCCTGAGCATCAATTTCATGCCTCCTTTCCCTAAAAGCTTGTATAACGCCATACAAAGTTTCCTGCCACGAAGGCCTGTTAAAGGCTCTTTGAGGAGGAAAATAAGTACCTCCATAAAATGGCTTTGTCTCAGGCGTTAAAAATACATTTAATGGCCAACCTCCGCTTCCCGTCATTGCCTGAACGGCATCCATGTAAAGATGGTCCAGGTCGGGCCGTTCCTCCCTGTCTATTTTGATATTGATGAAATGATCATTCATCAGCTTTGCGGTCGCTTCATCTTCAAAGCTTTCCCTTTCCATTACATGGCACCAATGACAAGCTGCATAGCCAATACTAACCAGAATGGGTTTGTTTTCCTGTTTTGCCTTGTTTAAGGCCTCATCTCCCCAAGGATACCAGTTTACAGGGTTATGAGCATGCTGCAGCAAATAAGGACTTGTCTCGTTGATAAGCTGATTAGTATGCTCTTTCATCAATTGTTATGTTATGATAACAACGAAGTTCGCTGAATATGGTTTCCCGAAAAAGAAAAGGACACTGGCAAAAGTGTCCTTTACAAATTGGTTATTCTGTAGAATTATTTCTTTTTGACCAAAGTTGAAAGAAACTGGTCCAATGCAGCTACCATGCTTGGCGTTTGCGGCTGCGGAGCTTTTATTTCAAGCTTTAATCCCTTTTCTTCAATGGCCCTGAAAGTATTGTTGCCAAATGCTCCTATCACTGTTCCGTTTTGCTTGTATTTAGGCAAGTTATCAAATAAACTTTTTACGCCGCTGGGAGTAAAAAAGCAGATAACGTCGTATTCTGTTTTTAGCAAGATCTCTTTTACATCACTGCTTACACTCCGATACATAAAAGCCAGTGTAAACTCACAACTATTGGCTTTGAGCCAGTTTACGATCTCATTATCTTGTTGATTCTCTGAGCATACGTAGAGAAATTTTTCATTAGCCTTATGTTTGTTGATGACATCAAACATGCTTTTGTTGGTTCCGTCTGCTCCATAGAACACTTTTCTCTTTCTGTAAAGGATAAATTTCTGCAGGTACAGAGCTACAGCTTCGGTGATACAGAAATACTTTGTATCCTGTGGCACACTAACCTTCATTTCTTCGCACATACGGAAGAAATGATCGATAGCGTTGCGGCTGGTAAATATTATACCAGTATAGTTTTGAATCTCAATCTTTTGTTTGCGGAAGTCCCGTGCCGGAATTCCTTCCAGACGGATAAAGGGATGAAAATCCAGCTCAACGCTGTATTTCCTGGCCAGCTCGAAGTATGGCGACTTCTCACTTTCGGGCCTTGGTTGGGTAATCAGGATTTTCTTTATTGCTTTGGCCTGTTCACCGGCCTTTTTAACCCCATTTGTACTCATGTTCGGTTCGGCTAAAGTTGGCTGCAAAGTTAAGTAGTTTGCCCGAAATACACTAACAAAGCCTTGTAAACCAGTAAAAGAGGGATTATTTCAAAGGCTAAGAAGTATAGAAGGAAGTGAAAGGGGCTGACTTTGACCTGATTACGAACAACAGAATAGGTTAAAATTATCCTGTAAATAAGCATTGCCCCAATTAAAATCCATGATAACGTAAGACCTATTGAAAAGAGATTGCTGGTGGAAAAGGCCAGGAGAATAAGGAATGGCAGCAATAGTATGCCTATCATTTTATTGATAATAAATACAATAAAAATGTAAGAATTAGCAGCCTCCCTGGCATTAAAAAGCCAGCCTGATATTTTTAAACCTATGAATTTTACAAAATAGGCCACCGAAAGACCTGCCGCACAGTACGCAAATAAAACCCAAAAATTATCGCCCGGGCTTATCTTAAAATACTCGATTAAAAAGGTCAGATAGAGTCCGGCGCTTATAACAAAGAAACCGTTTAATAAAACTGATGGTATTGGTGTTTGTACCAATTGTTCACTGATCTGTCTCACTTTGAGAGTATTCCTGAAAAACAACCTGAAAAGATCGTTGAAGTATTTTGGAAAGGCCTGTCGTAGCAAAGCAAAAATGATCAATAGTAAGACCAGACTATAAAAAAGTATCTCCTTACCATTTACCTGCCTGACCTCTCCCTCTGCAACAAAAACAGGTTTGGCTTTAAAGCCAAATCCAAAATAAGGATGATGGTCTAATATCTGCCAGCCGATTTTTTGCAATGAGAAGTTATCTGGAAGGTTCAATAACCATCCCGAATCTTGCTGCGGCCGTCTGGAAACTTCCTGGCTTGTTTGCACAAGTGGTAAAGAATCCTGTTGCTTCAAAGTATCGGCACCTGAGTATGTTGTATCTGCTGCATTGCCGGCAGATGAATCAATAACAGTCTGTGCAAAAGAGATAGCTGTCAGCGACAAAAAAAGAAATAAGAGAGATAATATTTTTTTCAAGAAAAACTGTTGAGATGCAAAAATATAAAGTGAGCCCTGACTCTGCACCGATGATTAAAAATAATTCACAAATCCAAAATGTATCTTTGACTGGCGAAGGTTCAATTCTGAATCATTTCTTTTTCCTATTGCCCAGGCCAGGTTAAATATACCCGCCTTTGTCTCAAACGCAAGGCCAAGTCCTGTTCCAAAATAAGTATAGTTAACATTTGTATTCAAACTGTTGTTCCTACCCCACCCACCATCTGCAAGGACATAAAAGAATGAGTTCTGTCCAACCAGGTAGCGGTATTCCACAGTTGCAATGGCAAATTGCGACAGGTATTGACTTTCCTCATCGAAGCCTCTTAATAGTTTATAACCCCCTACCTGGAATAATTCATTCCTGAAAATGTTTCCGCTTTGAAACATGCCGGCATTTACTGCTGTCTTTATTGTACTTCGTTGCCCGGTCAGGGGAAAATATTTTGCCACCATAGCCCTGACCCTGAACTGGTATGTTTTTAGTTTAACTGTGTCATACAATTTATTAAAATCAAAGAGGGGATCAGAAGGATCCTTTAATTCCAGTATTTCGTTGTTTTTCTTAAGTCTTTTTGTACCGGCAGAGGTGATTATTCGAAACTCAACGCCTTTTCTCGGGTTAAGCCGGTAATCTGTGCTATTTAATTCATAATCCACCCCTACATTAAAAGAACTTACATCTCCAACATCCGGTAAGCGGCGGTTATTAATAATAAATGTTGAATCAATCCCTCCCTGGCTGACAATGGTCTGAAAACGTTGCAGAAAAAGTTTGCCTGATTGATTTCTATTTAATACATATTGTACACCCAGTTGAAAATTCACATTCACAAAATTGCTGTCTTTGCGAAACATCTCGAACGAGAAATCAAGCCCGTAATGAGACTGAAAGATATAGGGATGCTGGTATAAAAGGTTTAATCGTTGCGACTTTACCTGTAATTGTTGCCAGTTTAACCCGATGGTTTCTCCGGCACCTAATGAATTTCTCAGCAAGATATTTGCCTCACCTGTTATCAGTAATTTTTTTGACGCCAGTTGGTCGTTATTAGGTAAAAAACCGATAATCGCATTAACCTGGCTGCTCTTTTTTTGCTTAAGATACATGTTCAGGACTGATCCGGTTCCAAGCATCGTTATATCAAAAGGTTTTTCCTCCTCCACATAGGTAATCTCCCTCATTTTTTGATTGATGCGCATTAATTTTTCTTTACTATAAATGCTTCCGTTGGGAATACTGAGATATTGCTGCAGATAATTGTTGGAAATCTTTGCATTGCCAAAAATGCGGATACTATCAATTTTATACAAGGGTCCTTTATCCATTTTAAGTAAGGCAAACACTTTTTCCGTTTCTAACTGCAAACTATCAAGGTAAATTTTAGCAAAAGGATATCCGTTATTCTCCAGGTATTGCAGAAGTTTCTCCTGCCACTCCTGCAACTGAACAAAATCCATGGATTTGTCCACAAAAACTTTCTCCCTCCATCCAACGGCATCCAATACAGCAGGGTCAGCATATTTTGTGTCTAATTGAGCCCACAGATATTTTTGCCCGGTATATAAAACAATATATGCAGAGGCAGAATCGTACCTGATACTGTCAACAGAAGCAGTTACATACCCTTGAGCATGAAGGGTGCCGGTTAGCCTGGCTACATAATCTGAACAGGCTGTACGGGAAGTAAAATCAGTTTGAAGCCCCAATTGAGATAGTTGTAGTGAATCGTCCATACCCGCACCCCTGACAATAAGATTGTATTTGCCTTGCCCTGATGTATAAATACTCAGCAACAACAGAACCAGTACCGATATTTGCAGTCTGAATTTTCTCATTTGGCTTTTCGCCGGGATATTCGTTGCTAAATTATTCATTAAATCACAAATCAGCTTGGCAGGCATTTATATTCACATACCTTTTTGCAGGCAGGCATGTCATTATTGCAATTTTCATTTTGCCACTTCATTACGGTACAAAAACGAATTGATGGCCGCTTTATTGAAAGAACTGGAGCTTCAAAAGAACTTTCTGCAGGCATCACCGGTTGAAACTATCTATTTTGGTGGGGGCACCCCAAGTTTGTGTACTTCTGAAGAAATTCAACATATTGTTCAAACCATACTGTCGTTATATAATGTAACAAAAGAAGCTGAACTAACTCTCGAAGCAAATCCTGATGACATTACAGAAGAAAAACTAGCTGGCTGGAAAAATGCAGGTATCAATCGCCTGAGCATTGGCATACAAAGTTTCTTTGAAGAAGACCTGAAATGGATGAACCGGGCACACAATGCCCGGCAAGCCTATGATAATTTACTTCTTGCCACAAAGCATTTTGATAACATTACTATCGACCTGATCTATGGAACTCCGGCATTGACAAATGAAAAATGGAAACAAAATATTGAAACGGCTATTTTGATGGGCATACCACACTTGTCCTGTTATGCTTTAACAGTTGAACCTAAAACCCCACTGGACAAACTGATCCGTCAGCAAAAGTCAGATGATGTTAATCCTGACAAACAGTCTGAACAATTTCTATTACTAATGCAGTGGTTGTCTGATGCAGGTTATGAGCATTATGAAATTTCCAATTTTGCCAGGTCCGGACAGAGAAGCCGTCATAATTCATCATACTGGAGGGGAGAAAAGTATTTGGGTATCGGACCTTCTGCACATTCATTTTCTGCCAATGAAAGGCAATGGAATATCGCTAATAATATTGCATATATAGAATCTATATCAAAGGGGATCATACCTTATGAGAAAGAACAGTTGACCAGCACACAGCAACTTAACGAATATATTATGATCTCTTTGCGAACCTCCGAGGGGCTAAACCTTAAGAAAACAAGTAGTGATGATGCAATTAAACTCAAGGTTGCTGCTCAAAAATATATCGATGCAGGATTGATGCTTTTTGAAAATGATTCTTTTGTACTTACTAATGAAGGAAAATTATTGGCAGATGGAATTGCGGCTTCTTTATTTTTTAACCCTTCCTGATCCATGCAACAATAATGTTCAATACACAGCCCAATGCCACTAATGACGTAAGGATGAAATTGAACCATTTAATCGGGTGAGGTTTAGCACTGCCTTCTTTTTTACCATCCTGCCATTTGTTGAACTCAAGAACATTAAGTACAATAAGAACAACAGCTGCAATCAGGAAGACGATCTGGAAAAAATTAACCATGCTATGGATTTAGAAGACATGAAGTTAATTTTTTTGTGACAATAATTTATGGCTTTAAGTGACGCTGTTTCCAATACTGCCAGATCTGACCAATGACCAGTGTTGCGATCATGATCAATATAGCAGCAGGTACAAATCCGTGATAAGAAAGAGGCATAGGGCTACATTTACTGGTCAGACCAGTACCTGTTCTATGCGTTTAAAGCCTTCTGAAGCTTTAACATCTTCCCATAAAATTTTATAGATAGTCCCGGCTATCGGAATTCCCGCATCCAGCGATTTATTAATCGTATAAATACACTTCGCCGCATTATATCCTTCGGCTACCATATTCATTTCCAGTTCAGCGGCCTTCACAGAATATCCGCGGCCGATCATATTTCCAAAACGGCGGTTGCGACTATGCAATGAGTAACAGGTAACCAACAAATCACCCAAATAAACCGAAGCAGCATAATTAGGAGTCTTTCTATGAGTAACAGGATCTTCTCCTTCGTGTTCTCCAACTGTAATATGCTCTGCCCCAAATTTTTTCAGAAATCCTGCCATTTCATCTGCGGCATTGGCAATATAAACGCTTAAGAAATTATCCCCATAATCAAGCCCATGAGCAATACCGGCACCCAATGCATAAATATTTTTTAGTACCGCTGCATACTGAACCCCCATTATATCATGATTAACGACCGTACTTATAAAATCCGTAGTGAAATGTGAAGCTATTACTGAAGCCATCCTGACATCAATTCCTGAAAAAGTAAGATATGATAACTTTTCTTCTGCTACCTCTTCCGCATGGCAGGGGCCCAGCACAGCAAAATAATTCTCTAATGGTACCCCAAATTCATTTTTTAAATATTCATTCAGTAAAATATTTTTTTCAGGCAATAATCCCTTGATCGCTGAAACAACTTTTTTGCTTTCCCAATCTGCTGGCTGAAGCCCCGCAAGACTACCTTCTGCATAGGCAGAGGGGATGGCAATGACCAATACATCTGATTGCTCGAACACTTGCTTTACGTCTGTGGACATATTAAGCAATGAAACATTAAACTTTGCAGAACTTAAATAATGTGGATTATGACTTCTCTTCCTTATATATTCAATAGTGTCAGCATTTCTTACCCACCAGTTTATCGCATGTTTACTGTCCGTCAGAATTTTTGCCAGGGCCGTAGCCCAGCTGCCGCTGCCTATAACGCCAAAAATCATGCAAAGTGAATTTCCTGATTAAAAAATATAAAGAATAAAGGTAATAAAGGAATAAAATACCTGATAAAAAAGAAAACCCGGTATTATCCGGGTTTTCTCATGAAGTAATTCTTATACTTTATTTTTCAAACAATTCATCTTTTGTCACCACTTTTACTTTCATTCCATCCTTCAGGTTTTTGCTTACGGCAGCATATGGAGCAATGATCACCTCATCTCCTTCCTTTAAACCGCTGAGAATTTCAATATAGTTGATATCCTGTATGCCTGATTTTACTACTACCTTTTTAACGGCTCCGTCCGTCTGCAATACAAAAGCCACTTCTTCCAGTTCATCTCCTTCAACAATAACTGAAATATCATTACCATCTTCTCCTTTGCTATCCTCCTTTTGCTTTTTCTTATCTGCCATACTCAGGTCACTTCCTTTTACTCTTGCATTCACTGCCGCAATAGGTACAGCCAGCACATTCTCCACCCGTCTGGTCTTGATATCTGCACTTGCATTCATACCGGGGCGGAAAGGGAAGGTTTTATCAACGAGATCCTTATACGATTC
The DNA here is from genome assembly GCA_016786885.1 of Chitinophagaceae bacterium. GTDB lineage: Bacteria > Bacteroidota > Bacteroidia > Chitinophagales > Chitinophagaceae > JJ008. The sequence continues at coordinate 36,124 of JAEUVO010000067.1, forward strand.
CTTATCCAGGCGAATCCTTACTTCATAATTGGTAACATCATTAGCAGACGTTAGTGATGTACTTTTAGTACTACTGGCTATTTTAGTAACCACTCCTTTGAACTTACGGTTATTGTAAGCATCCACTTCAACATCAGCCGAATCGCCGATATTAATTTTCACAATATCATTTTCGCCAACATCCACCCTTACTTCTAATACTGCCATATCAGCTACTGTCATCATTTCCGTACCCACATTAAAACTGTTACCTGCCACTCTTTCTCCTTTCTTAATCTTTAATGAGGATATTACTCCATCCATCGGCGCCACGAGAGTGGTACGGCTTAAATCTTTATTCGCTTTACTTAATCCCACTTGTGTACTTTGAACATTCGCTTTAAGCCCTTTTATATTTTGCTGAGCTGCTGTATAGTTAGCCTGGGCAGATTTAAATGTAGTTTCGAATTGCTCTAATTCTGCTTTTGAAATCACCTTGTCATCAAATAGCTTTTTATTCCTGTTATAGGATTGTTGTGCCAGTTCAAGATTGGCTTTTAATGCTTCAAGGGCCGCCTGGCTATTATCTACGGTTGCCGCAGATTGATTTACCCTTGACGCAGCTTCATCCCTCTGCAACGCATATATATCAGCATAGATGCGGGCCAGCACCTGGCCTCTTTTAACACTATCACCTTCTTCTACATTTAATTCAGTGACCTCTCCTGATATATCCGGGCTGATCTTTACTTCTACCTCTGGGTATATTTTTCCACTGGCATTTACTGTTTCAATAATTGTTCTTTTTGCCGCCTTTTCTACTGCTACCTTCTCTATTTTATCATTACCACCAAATATCTTCGATAACAAAAACAATGCTCCCAGCACTCCTAAAACAATCAATGTCCATTTCAGTTTCTTGTTCATACAATAGTAAGTTTATAATTTTATTCCCTGCCCCTTATAGAATTCCAGCAATTTCATTTTGAATACATAATCATATTGCGAATACAATGCCTGTATCCTAGCTCGCTGCAGGTTATTCTGGCTGTTAATCAGATCATAGGTTGATAACAGGCTTAACTCATAACGTTTACTTGCAAAATCATAAGCCTTCTCCGCTGTTAACACACTTTTTTTATCTGCATTAAATTTCTGCAAGGCAGCGGTAGCATCAGTATATGCCTTGTAGATATCCTGTTTCAATTGCATATCTCCCTGTTCCTTTTGCAATTCCAGTTGTTGTAATGTTAGTTTAGAGCGATCCCATGCTGTACGGGCTGCCTTTCCATTGAATATGGGTATATTAACTCCGATACCGAAACTTTGTCCAAAGTTATTTCGCAGCTGGGTGCCCAGCGGAATCGGTTTCCCTTCAATCAATATAACATCCGGAGCAAGAACAGGTTGATTTATTCCATTCACATCTACTACCGCCCCTGTAGGAACTAATGGCCCGATCTGCCTGCTGTAGGATTTAATATTCACATAACTGGTACTCAGGTTACCGAAAGCAGAAAATGTCGGATACATACCTGCTTTTGCGGCTGACATGCTTTTTTGCGCCGATTGTATCCGAAGATTATTAATTTTTTGCTGGGGCAATGTGCTGATCGCAGTAGCGTAAACAGCATCAGGCTGTAAATCAGCCAATGCTTCAACCGGAATAAGAGCAACCGGAGGTGTAACAATATCAAAAGAGGCGCCTGCATCAAGGTTCAGCAAGGCTTTCATTTGTAATAAAAATTGCTGCACAGACGCCTCGGCTGTTATCAGGCTTGAGCTATCTCTTGCCAGTTGTGCTTCCAGTTCTGCTGCATTCAATTCTGGTAATGCACCGGCATCCACTCTCTTCCGGGTGTTTTCCAATTGCGCCTTTGTCTGCTCCACCTGTACTTTTGCCAGGTTTGCCTGTTCTCCTGATAAAAGAATTTGTAAATAAGCTACTGCTACATTAAGAGCAATATCATTCTGTATTTTTTTTGTTTGCTCTTTATCTGCTTCCCAGGATAGCCTGCTGGCTTCTATTGTATTTTTTTGGGAAAACCAATTAAAAAGATTGACACTTGATTGTACCTGCATCCCAAGGTTTAGAAAATTATTATCTTCCAAAACACCGGTAGTTGGATTTTCAGAACGACCTAAGCGGTAACCTGTACTGCTCCCAAAGTTCAGTGATGGTAATTGACCAGCTTTGTTTTGCTTATAAGTTAATTCGGAAAATCTTGACTGCAGATCAGTTTGCTTTACCGAAATATTATTCTTTAATGCATGATCAACGCATCTTCTGATATCCCATTTATCCTGGCCGAATGAAGAACTAAAGATCAACAATGCAAAAGCCAGCTTAATGCTCCGTGTCATAGATTGCAAAAGTATAAGAAATTGCCTCTGTATAGATATGATTTTTTACCAGCGGGAGGTGAATTTAAATGATCATTTTATAATGGTTATTAATTCAAAGCCCTTTACCTGTTGCCCTTTCAGCAGTTTATTTAAACCAATTAATGCTTTATCTTAATAATAAATCTGTTTTTTTATGCTGATAAGACGGCCACTTACATCGTAACCTTCAGCTACTATTCGAATATTCCTGCCAAAATTTTTATGATAAACTTTTACTACTGCCTTTTTTGATTGATTTGCTGCTTCCGCATTAGAATCCCAGTAAAAAGTAATGTTACCAGTTCCTGCGGAAACACTATCTGAAGGAGGGGCGGGATAATCAGGAATCCGGAATTTCTTACTGATCGAATAGCCTTTAAAATCAAAGAATTGTGTATGTGTTTTATCGTTTCTGGCAATTGTGATTTCCTTATTTAGGTAGACTACTAAAGCCCCTCCGGGGTAAGAACTTCCCGCTCCTAAAGCGCCTGCTTCAAAAAATTTTACCATGGCAATTTGATCTGCCCTCAGACTCTGTAATTGTATCAAATCAGTAGGTACTTCGTTAATGAAAAGTCCAACTTCCCAAAATCTCATCGCTCCGGATGTTGTAGTTCTGGGGCCTTGAGCCCTGATTGGCTTTTCCTTAAAATCCTGGATGCTAAAATTCTTTCTGTTTACAAGAGTCCCATATTGCACCCCTATGGTGGGAATTCTGTTCAAAACAAAATCCAGTGCATTCATGGCTTTATCAACTGGTGGTGAATTAATATTATCAATCTTTATTTTTCCTCCTGTACTAAATAGTTCGCTTGTATATTTCTCATTAATAATATCAAGCTTTCGTTTTGGTTTTGCTGCTATAACAACGCTGTCAAGTATTTTTACAGCAAAATTATCTTTTTTGTCATCCTTGCTTTCATTACCATACTTATACTTAAAACCAGTATTTAAGTTTCCGAAAATCTCCGAAGAAATTTCAAATTTAGCATTGTTAAGTGTTTCGGTTAATTCATCTGTATCCAGTTTAATTAAAACAGGTTTTTCCTTTCCTTTTTTGTCTGTGTAGGTATAGAAAATTTTTGATTGCCCGAAGATCAAGAGAGAATCGATTAAAAATTTCCCCCCGCCATTTACCTGAATACTATAACTATATAATGCAGAATCTCCTGATGAAATTAAAACATCAAGTACCCCATCCCCGACTGGTTTATTAAGCAAACCATCATTTACCTGCCCTGAAATATTTATTAAATAACTATCATTATACTTTTTTTCTTGCAGTTGATTTCCAGGGGTTTTTTCCTGGCTGTATCTGTCCCATTTATGTGTTAATAAAAGATTGTCAAGAGTCATGCTTACTGAATCACTATCAGATTCAAAATAATATGATGGATTAAATACATACTCCTTCAGATAGCTTGTTAATAAAAAGTGGGAGTAAATATTATCATTACTGGGTGTGTTGCAATTTCCAACATCAGAGACTGAGATAGAAATATTTCGTTGGAGAGTATCCGGGAAAATTAATTCAATTGTATCTTCCGTCTCATTTAATACACTCTTTTTTAATTCAATCTCGCATTGACTCCTGTATTCGCCATTATCCACAAATGAAAGCCTTTCAGCAACAGGCTTTCCTGAGCTAAAAAGTGTAAAACGCAAAATACCTGAAGGAAGGCTATCAGTAATTAAATGGCCAATTACAGAGCTGTATCCATCAAAAAAAATCTCCCTTTCATACACAACATCATTATTTAATTTTACACTCAGTAACAAATCAGCCGGAGGAATATTATGAAGGCTTTTATGACTTAATGTAAATTTTTTCTCTCCTTTTCCATTTTCTACCTTCAAAGTCACTCCAGAATCAAGCACAGCAGGAAGTGCATACCTCGTTTTGCCATCAGCAGTTTGTACATCTGCGTAGTATTTTCTTCCGGCTTTGGGTTTGAATATCAGTTTCCCAATACCATATTGATAGCTGGAAAATGTTGTAATCAACACTCCTTCGTCAGCCCTTATTTCTCCTTTTATTTTTACAGGGCTTCCATCCTGGTTACTAGCTTTGAAAGCCATAACGTTTGGTATACCATCAACTAAACTGCCTCCTTCGGGGAAAAACTGAAGTGAAATACCTTTTTCGAAATTGTTTCCTCTCAATTCAATACAAGACGAATCGCCGATATATATTCTCTTAGACTGAATAAACTCTCTGCCCCGGTTAAGCAAGGAGGCTGTATAACCATGGATATAATAGTTTCCAGGAGAGATTGAATCCGGAATACTAATATCTCCTTTTACAGCAGCATTTTCAATAGGGTACCTTTTTGACTCAATCACTTCACCCTTACTATCTGCAAAATGTATGTAAAAATTACTGCTACTACTATTCGGGTTGTTGTTGGTATATAGGTAGGCTTTAAACCAAATTGTCTCTCCTGCTTTATAATGGTCTTTATCGAAATGAAAATATATTTTTTCGACAGGATAGTTATTCGTGATTGTCTGGGGAATTGAATTAACATTCTGTGCTGTTGTCCTAAACAAAGACAACAAAAGGATACTTTTTACTATAAACACCCTTTTCATGTTACAGAATAAGTATACAAAATAAATTTAGTAAGCATTTAATCTAGTCCTGACAGCGCCTGCTCAAGGTCAGCTATAAGATACTGAGGCTCCTCGAGTCCCACATACATACGTATATATTTATGTGTATTATTGACCGGATCGAAGTCCCTGGGTTTGATACCCGCACATTTTGGTATCACCAGGCTTTCATGCCCGCCCCAGCTTACGGCCATCATGATATGTTGCAATGATTCACAAAACTGCACAATGGGTTCTCTTTTATCGGTTTTCAGCGTAAAAGTGAAGAGGCCGCAGGCACCTTTCATCTGTTGACGGGCCAGCTCATATTGAGGAAATGTTTCAGCTAAAGGAAAAAGGACAGTATCTACTTTTGGATGTTGCTGCATAAACTTTGCTACTTCTTCTGTCGATCTCGTTATTCTCTCTATTCTTGCCGGAAGTGTCCTTAACCCCCGGATCAGCAACCAGGCGTTAAAAGGTTGAATACCGCTGCCGATATTCAGGTATTCACTATCAAATATTTTCTTCATCATGGCATGAGAACCGCAAAGTACGCCTCCTAATGTATCGCTATGTCCTCCAATATATTTGGTAGCTGTCTGCATGGCCATATCAATACCCATTTCTATTGGTTTTTGATATAGCGGGGTGCAGTAACTGTTATCAATCAATGTAGTAATACCCTTTGATTTTGCTAAAACCGCTACTTCTTTAATAGGCTGAATGGCAAAGTCCCAGCTGTTGGGTGATTCAAGGTAATAAAAGGTCGTATTAGCCCGGGTGGCTTCTTCCCAATTTTCAATTCTTGTACCATCAATATAGGTAGTTGTAATGCCAAATCTTGGCAGTATCACATCAAACATCCGCTGTGCCCATGTATATGGCGCCTTTACTGAAACAAGATGATCTCCAGATTTGACATTGGCAAATATCCCGGCAAATATTGCCGCAGCACCATTATTGAATACAAGACAATCCTCCGCTCCATCCAGTGCTGCCAGCTTTCTCCTTAATATATCAACGGTAGGATTAAGGCCGCGGCTGTAGAGGTAACCATTCATTTCGTCCTCGAACGCCATGGAAAGATCCGCTACCTTTTTAAAGGCAAAATTGCTGGTCTGAACAATTGGTGGAGCCACTGCATTAAAATAATGTTCCCGGTCTTCCCCCAGTTCGTTTATGATTTGAGAAATATCCATCAGGCTTCTATTTTTTGAGACCCTTTCTGTTATGATTAAAAATAAAATAGATAATAATAAAAGCCACCAGCACACTTACGCCTATTAAAGCTGCTTTGGGATCATCGATAGCGATGCTTGTACCTACAAATAAATAAGCTGCTATGAAGATCACCGGCAGCAGGGGAAATAATTTCATTTTGTAAATGCCGGTTCCGTCCAGGTGCTTTGTTTTCTTTCTAAACCAGAAAATGGTGGCACTGCTTAAGACCATACCGAAACAATCCAGGAAAATGGTAAAACTGAGTATCTTCTCAAACTCCTGCGCAAAAAATAATATGACAATACAAATAGCAGCAAAAATGGTAAGAGAGAAGGTGAGCACATTGGTTTTTACATTTTGCTTCGCAAAAATTTTCGGCAAACTGCCGTCTTCGCCCATTGCATACATTACCCTGGGATTACTCATCAGCAGGCCATTTACATAGGCTAATACGCCGAGGAAAAGAAAAGCAGAAAAAATAGCTGCTCCTTTTCCCCCAAACATTTTATCGATAACCACATAAGCTACTTCTTTCTCTCCCTTCATTCTTTCAAACCCAACAAGATTATAATAACTAAGATTAGCCAGCAGGTATAAAGCAATGATCACTGCAATACCAATAAAAATACCACGTGGAATATTCTTAGATGGTTTTTCTACTTCATTTCCAAAGTTGATCGTCTGCTGATATCCGCCATAAGTAAATGAAACGGCGATCAGGCTCACTCCCAAACTTTTGATCCAATCCATTGTGCTGAAAGCGGCGGCTGGAACTGTTGCACTTTGGCCAACATACTCTGCAGGGAATAATAATCCACCAATCAGTACCAGCAGCATGGCAATTTTAATAACCATCAGGATATTTTGTGCCCTTGAACTCATTTTTAGCCCCTGCAGGTTGATCACATAGAAAATAATAATAGCCACACAGCTAAGGAGGGCTTTGTGAATATCTGTCCATTCACCGGGAAATAATTTCAGAATATACCCGCTGCCGATCAATGCCACGCCACTGAGGCTGGCTGCATTACTAACCAATATAAGGCAGTTGATAGCAAATGCAATACTGGGATGATACGCTTTTGCAAACACCTTATAATAGCCGCCGGTGACAGGATAACGGCTTCCTATTTCTGCATACGTCAATGCCCCGCATAAAGCAACTAATCCTCCGATGATCCAGGCACTGAAATAAACGGAAGGATTGAGTGCATCCTTGGCGCTGGTAGCAGCTGTTCTGAATATGCCCATGCCAATTACCAGGCCGATCACAATCATTGTGAAGGAAAACAACCCTAATTTGTTCTTTGATGTCATGGCTTGAAGATACAAAGAAAACAATCTAACTTTATGATGGCCAATTTCCAGTTTCTATGAAAAAAACAATTTTATTTTTCTCCCTTTTGATATTCATTACTCCTTCTTTCTCCCAGGAAACAGAACCTGATTCTTTAAAGCAATTGGATGAAGTATTCATCAGGGCTTTTGAACAAAACAGGAAATCCAGGTTTGCAACAGCATCGGTAAAGATCATAGAACATAATAATGCAGACCGATATAATAAAAACTCACTGGTGAATGGATTGAATACAATACCCGGAGTACGGATGGAAGAACGAAGTCCCGGAAGCTACCGCATCAATATCCGTGGCAGTTCTCTGCGCTCCCCTTTTGGTGTTCGCAATGTAAAAGTCTACTGGAATGAGATTCCCGTAACCGATCCGGGCGGCAATACTTATTTCAACCAATTTGCCTATAATAATTTTTCAAGTATAGAAATATTTAAGGGCCCTGCAGGTAGTATGTATGGTGCCGGTACAGGAGGATTAATACTCATAAATAATTTCGATCGCTGGCAGCCAGGAGCTAGTCTTGAATACATAACAGGCAGTTACAATCTTCAAAATTTGTTCGCTTCCTCCAGATTTGGTACAAAAGAAAACCGCAACCAACTTACTTATGCCCATAATCAAAGTGACGGCTACAGGGTGCAAACAAAAATGCGACGTGACAATTTTTCCTGGCAATCGCAATTAAAATTGTCTGATAAACAACAACTGACTGCTTCTGTTTTGTTCACGGATATGTATTATCAAACACCAGGGGCATTAACGCTGGCGGAGGTTAATACAGATCCAAAAGCAGCCCGGCCCGCAGGTGGTGGTTTCCCGAGTGCTGTCGCTGCGCAGGCTGCAATTTTCCAGAAAAACATTACAGCAGGGTTCACTAATATTTATTCAATTAATTCCTCGCTTAAAAATTCGACTACCCTTTATGGCGCCTTTGCACAAATTAAGAATTCTGCTATCCGTAACTACGAAAGGAGAAATGAGCCGGGCTATGGCGGACGGACAGTTTTTATCTATAATAAAAAAAAGGAATCAGTATATAGTGGTCAAAAAGAAAATAGTTTTCAGTTGGTAGCAGGAAGTGAATTTCAGCAAGGAAGATTCAATACACAGGTATCAAAGAACAGAAATGGCAATCCCGATACCTTACAGACAAATGATGATGTAGATTATACAGCGTATAGCTTTTTTCTCCAGGGGGATGTTTCAATCAGGGAAAACTGGTTCATGAGTGCGGGCATTAGCTTAAATAAAACAAAAGTTGATATCACAAGACTAAGCAGGTATCCCGTAGTAAGCCAAAGCCGCAGTTACCGGAATGAACTGGCTCCGAGGTTTTCAATAAAAAAACTAGTAACAGAAGATTTCTCCCTTAAGGCTACCTTATCAAGAGGGTTTTCACCTCCTACCGTAGCTGAGTTACTGCCATCAACTGGTGTAATTAGTACCGACCTGGAGGCGGAGTACGGATGGAACTATGAACTGACTGCCGGTCACTCATTGCTTCGAAACAGACTTCACCTGGAAGCTACCGGTTTTTACTTTAAACTTAATAAAGCCTTAGTACAACGGAGAGATGTCAGCGGAGCTGATTTTTTTGTAAATGCTGGTGATGTGCAGCAAAAAGGAATTGAATTACATGCTGATTACACTCATTCAACGGCTTTACCTGCAATAATTGATTATATAATTCTGCAAATTGATTATACATATAATCATTTCAGGTATGGTAGTTTTATTAAAGGCACGGATGATTTTTCTGGCAAAACCGTTCCTTCTGTACCTTCTAATACCTTGTCAGGTTTGCTTGATATTAACTTCAAAAATGGCTTATATGTAAACACAACTTATTATGCAGCTTCAAGGATATTTCTGAATGATGCCAATACTGCTTCTGCATCACCCTATCATCTTCTCAGCTCCAGGATTGGCTGGAAAAAAGCATTGAAGAAAAAATATAAAATTAATATATATGCCGGCGCCGATAACTTGCTGGATGAAAAATACAGTTTGGGAAACGACATCAATGCAGCTGCCAATCGCTTCTATAATGCTGCCCCGGAAAGAAATTATTACGCCGGAATAGCCTTTCAGTGGATCAAAGTTTCTAAGAAGTAAGTGATGATTCGATTACCAGCAGAATAGCATCATTACTCAAGGCTTCCACTTCAATCTCTTCCGTGTCCAACAAAGCCAATCCGTCACGATTATGCAACAACCGTCCTTCTACCTCAAAAGCACCTTCGAGGACAAATACAAAGACGGCGGAGTTTTTTTTAGCCGGTGAAAAAGTTGTTCCACCTCTACCTGAAAATTTACCAATGTGCACACTAAAAGGAAATTCAGTTTCCCATATTCGTGAAGGAAAGATTTGCAGAAGGCAATTCATGAATTCATTTACATCATAAGTAGATATAGACGAATATGGCGTTGGTAATGGAGTATTTTTTCTGATCCATACCTGGAGAAAGTTTACCAGTTCTGTTTTAAAGGGGTTTTGCAGCTCAATGGTTTCCCCTTTTACAACACTTAACACCTGTACCTGGCCGGCCGCCAGGAGGTTTTTGGCACCTTCATCATCACAATACTCAATAGCGCCAATTATCGGTAACAGGATAACAAAAGACTCTTCTTCTACCATCATTTTTAGAGACCGGTTCCCATCCAATGTGTCATCATTTACCACATATATATTACCAAAAGGAGTTTTATGTTCATTTTGATATCTTCCAAAATTGAATGTATTGAAACTCCTGAACCAGGCCGTTTCATTAACTCCTCTTTCATCCGCCAGAAATATTTTTGCTTTCGACTGCACCATATCAGTTTTCTTTAATAGAAGAAACGCTCAGGAAAGGCTGCAATTGTACAAGATTTGTTAATATGCTTTCTTCTGTCACCGTTGCCGCCACATCCGAAACCAGCAGAAAGTCATTTATCGAGTCGTGCCAGCACATAGGCTCACTGAAAAAGTTAATAGCTACCTGGTGAGCTGCTTTATTATTTATATCAGAATTAATAATCTCAAACCGATATTGACTGAATTGCAGAAAATGTCTTCCAAGGTTATCTAATACACCAGGAATCTTACCGTTTAACTGCTGTATATAGCCAGTAACAGATGTGCTGACAAGAAAGTGCAGCTTTTCTGCCTGCGGGTTATTCAATAACATCTCAGCAAAAGATTTTTGTCTGTTACCCTGATTATACAATTGGGCCTGCATTTTAAACTCATTATACGAACTGTCAAATACAAGTTTCTCCCATGCTCCCGGTGAGGCAGCATCAATCATTTTACGGTAACAAAATCGTATAATTCTTTTTTTCTCCATATAAAATGAAATAAGACGTTAAGTACGGATTAACGCCTTATCATTAAAGGACGTTGGATTTTATCAGCCGGGTACATTGATAATATGTGTAAGTACATAGCCGGCAGATACACTTCCTGAAATAGTAGCAAGCTGAACACCTGCTGTATCATCACTGAATATATTATCACTGGCATTATAGGTATAACCTGTCATCCCCTTTGTATATCCATTGGCAGTACTCGCATTTACTAAAACTGTAGCATTATTTGCGCCTTCAGGAAAAGCGATTTGTGTGATCTTGAGTGACGTACCCGCCGAATTATAAATATGGACATGTATATGTGTAGCCCTGCCTGAGTACCAGCCCGGGAAAATAGTGGTAAAACTCACCAGTCCGTTGGCATCAGTTGTTTGACGGCCACGTAAAAAATGTACTCCGGTATAGTTCACTGATTGCATAGCCGTGCCGCCATACTCAGAATAATAACCATCTTTATCACAATGCCATACATCCACAATTGCGCCGGCAAGTACTGCGCAATTATTATTGGTATTCTTTATTGTAATATTCATAGTAAGCGGCACTCCGGTCCTGTCATCCCTGATGTCTGAACGAACTAATGATGACGGGGTGATAGTGGGGAAAGGGCCTGCTGTTTCCGTAGGGGCTACTGTGCATGTACCGCTGCCACTACCAGAACCACTGCCGGAGCCAGAACCGCTGGTTCCTGATAAATCATCTTTTTTACAAGCCTGTAAAATGACGGGAGCAGAAGCTGCACCTATCAGAAATTTTTTTAGGAATTGCTTTCTTGATTGTTCCATAACTGTTGATTTTTGTTTGTTAAAGGTTCTACTCTTTCCTCACCTTCTAAATTCTTATAGATAAGCCGGAATATTGTACCGACTAATGTTTTGTTAACAAGGGGTCCTGTAGAAACAGGACCCGGCTTTACATCTAACTGCCCGACAAATTCATTCTGTATTCTCAATCCATGTCGCAACTATGTGAAAGAAATAGTTGCACCAGGTTAAATTTGTATCGGTAAAAAGTCCTATTGTACCGATGATTTCCCTTTTCAATTAACTAATACCGGATTTTAGGGCACTTAAGCAGATCTCTTTTACCTGTCCGAAGTATTAATCCAATTGAGTAATTGAGATAGTGATCCTTTTTTGCGGGGTTTGCCGCCTGGCTGAACCCATCGAGGTAGTCTGTATAACCAAGACGATAAGAAGTCTCGATATTAAAAGCCAATTTGGGAGTAAAAAAATATTTTACGCCAATGCCGGCCGGAATTACTGGCATTACCCTTGGAAGAGTGTGAGCTGCATCTGCAGCTAAGCCTGCCCATACATCCGATGTTTCCGGGTCAAAATAAGTAGTGCTAATACTACTGTAGTTCCGTCTTATTTTCAGGAAAGAAAAGCCAATGCCGGCAAATACATAAGGAGAAAATCCTTTTTCGGCGTAGTTTCTTGCCAAAGGACTCCACACCAATTGCCCCGTTATCTCAGTTACCGGCGAAGTAAAATTAAAATTTCGTTGTTGCCTGTATTCAGGATTGCTGTATTTCGCATCATCTCCATATAACTTACCTAATACCAGGTTTCCCCGTACTGAAAAAGACGGACTGAATATCCTGCTGGCATGAAATCCCAATGAAAATTTTTGTGTTTTAAATGATCCTAGTTTCTCGGGTGTGAGATCACCCTGGTAAACCAGGAAACCTAGATTAAACCCAAACTCATACTTTGGTTTATTTTGCTGTGCCTGTGCGAGAAATGCTTCAAAAAATACAATAGAAAAGGCTATTGCCTCTTTAAAAAGTAAACGCTTCATCGGACATTTTTTAATAGTTAGAAAAAATCTCCGGGCAGAAGCGACCCTGCATCGGCAGGAAATGGCTTGCTTTTAAATACAGAATGTGATTACTTTCAAAACGACAGCTTACAATATTCAGTATGAATAGATTGTTAAAAAAATACTGTAATGAATTATGAAGAAAAAAAGACAAGAGGAAATTAAACTTTTTTCCAATCGCTAATAAAATCAAGATAGCTGTCACTTATTGGCAGTTCAGCTCCCGACGACAGCTTTGCTTTCCGGTTTAATATTGATTTTACTTTATCTGTGGAAACTATATAACTACGATGTATTCTTCTGAACCTGGCAGAAGGCAATTTCTCCAATACTTTTTTCATTGTCATCAGTGTCATAATTGGTTTACCGGCTACCAGGTTAATCCGTATGTAATCTTCCAGGCTTTCAATGTACTCGATTTCGTTTAATAGAATTTTCACCATCCTGTATTCCGAATAAACAAATAAAGCATCAGCTTCTTCGGTTATTGTTTTATTCCTGTACATATGATATTCAACCGCTTTACTGGCTGCTTTCGAGAATCGCTCAAAACTGATGGGTTTCAGCAAGTAATCCACTGCATTCAGCTCAAACCCTTCTAATGCAAACTTTTTATGCGCCGTTGTAAAAATGATCATGGGCGGGTTATCAAGAGAGCGGACAAGATCAAGCCCAGAAATATCAGGCATATTGATATCAATGAATAAGAGGTCTAACGGGTTTTGACGAATAAACTCACTGCCGCTAATAGCATCATCAAATGTCTGTACCAACTGAAGCGCAGGTGTTTTTGCAATATACTCCCTGAGTAACACCAGGGCTGGGGGTTCATCGTCAATAGCGATACATCTGACTGGCATTTACCTAAGATACCAATTATGCCTCTAATATCAGTCGCACTATAAACAATTCATTCTGGGTATTGATTTCCAGCTGGTGTTTTCCGGGATAGAGATGCTGCAGCCGCTTACGGGCATTAGAAATACCGATTCCGGTACTCTCGTTGTTCTTGATTTCAAACAGTTTATTCTGACAAAAAAATGAAATGTTATTTTGTTCTATGCTGATCCGGATAATAATACTTGACGGTTCATGATTGCTCACGCCATATTTAAATGCATTTTCTACAAAAGTCATCAGCAACAGAGGTGCTATCATTTTCTCGTTTGCATTGCCTTTAACAAGTAACTCAACATTCATTTTGTTTGCCAACCTGAGCTTCTGCAAGTCAATATAATCCCTCATGCAATCAATTTCACAACTCAATGAAACATAATTCTCTCTCACCTCATCAGTTATATACCTCATTATATTGGATAGCTTCATTACACCATCAGCAGCCTTGTCATTTTTTGTAATCACAAGTGAATAAATATTATTCAAGGTATTAAACAAAAAATGCGGATTTATTTGTGCTTTTAAAAATGACAGTTCCGCATTTGCTTTCTCTGCTTCCGCCTGTAAGGCCCTTTTTTCTGTAAGCCGCCATTGCCTGATTATACACATTGCCGTGCTTAAGGACCACACAGTTACAAATAAGACGATGCTCACAATATCAGTTTGTGTGGCCCCGGGTCTTCCGGGAGGTGGTGGCTGTCGTTCCAAAAAGCCTGGCGGGGCCTCATTAAATGGCGAAGGTTGCATTATTCTGTTATCTGTTACCCGAAATTGGCCCATCAGGCGATCAAATGGCATTATGAAGTAAACAGCTGCAAAAAGCAGCAGAACCAAAAAAAGGTAAACGAGGTATTTTTTTTTCAGATAAAATTCCGGGATCAAAAAATAAGTATTGAAATAAAACAAGAACAGGTAAACGATACCAAAAACGAGAAATGTCCATGAAAAAATAATGCTAAAAACACTTTGCTCTCTGTGTGAATCATAAAGAAAACCGAGAACAAGGCTAAAGAAAAATAACCAGCCGGCGGCATGGGCTATAACAGGAGTTAATTTGTTTTGTCTCATTACTTACAAAGGAAGTTACATAAAAGTTAATCGTTGCAGAGAATCGGTTACCTGGTAAAATGTATGGACAAAGCCGGGTGTGAATAACTCTTCTTGCCAAAAAAGTACTTCGCCCTACATTTGCATCGATTTGGTTCTTTCGCCTCAGGCGGGAGATGAAAAGGGAAATCCGGTGTAAATCCGGTGCTATCCCCGTAGCTGTAAGCTCCTTTACAAGTTTTTTGATCTTCAAACCACTGTCCCGCCTTAGGCGAGATGGGAAGGTATCAAATAACGGAGCAAGCCAGAAGACCTGCCAGGTCAAAGTAAACATTATTCAGCTTTCGGGTGAAAGGCATGAGATGTAAACGTCGAGGGACATTTATATTTCTATTTCTTTTTGTTTCCGGAAGCAGTCACACAAAATTTCATTTTATATGAAAAGACATTTTTTTGTGCTGGCTGCTGTTATTTTCAGCACTCAGCTAAGAGCACAACAAGACACCACATCATTAAGCGAAGTGGTAATTACCACCAACAAGTATCCCAAAAAACAAAGTGAAACAGGGAAGGTTGTTACAACTATCTCCCGGGAACAATTAGAAAGGAGTGGTGGCAAAACACTTCCTGAACTTTTGAATACGGTAACAGGAACTGTTATTATTGGCGCCAATAATGCCCCCGGTACAAATCAAACAGTCAACATCCGCGGTGCTTCTGCCGGAAACGTATTGATATTGCTGGATGGTATTCCGGTAAATGATCCTTCTGTAATAACAAATTACTTTGATGTAAACTTTCTACCCCTTGACCAAATAGAAAGAATTGAAATACTAAAAGGCGGTCAATCCACTTTGTATGGATCAGATGCTGTAGCCGGCGTAATTAATATCATTCTGAAAAAAACAAGTGCAAAGAAGGCAAATGTATACGGCACTTTTGCCGGCGGAAGCTTTAACACACTGCGGCAAAACATTGGTTTTAATGGCCGGGGAAACAAAGCTGATTACTCGTTAAATTATACACATCTTAGCAATGATGGATTCTCTGCTGCTCATGATTCCAGCGGATCTGCAAATTTCGATAATGATGGTTTTAATCAGCATGCCGTTAACGGGCGGTTAGGTTTTGATCTTAGTAAAACTATCAAGATGTCTTTATCAGGAACCTATAGTAATTACAAAACAGATATTGACGCTTCTGCTTATACAGATGACAGGGATTTTACCTCAGAAAGTAATAACAAGCAATTTAGCGCTGGCTTGCTGCATTATTTTAGTAACGGGAGTATTCATCTTAATTACAACTACAACAGGGTTGAAAGAAGTTACCTTGACGATTCCTCACATAAAAGTAATTTGTTCGCCTCTTATTCAAAAAGTAACTATGTCGGGCGGACTCATTATGCAGAATTATATGGCAACTGGAAATTGAAAAATTGGGAAATCCTTACGGGAGCAGATTTTCGTTCCAATAATACAGACCAATGGTATTGGTCTACAGGAATTTTTGGACCATTTAATCAACCGGCTTTAAATGCCCGGGCTAAACAGATCAGCCCCTACGGATCTGTTGTATATAAGATAAATGGTTTAAATGTTGAATTAGGCGGACGCTTCAATGAACATTCAGAGTACGGAAGTAATCTCACTTTTACATTCAATCCCTCCTTTCTTGTGAAAAAGAAGGCAAAGGTTTTTGCTAATCTGTACTCAGCTTATAAAACACCAACCCTATACCAATTATTTGATGCATATGCCGGAAACGCAGACCTGGTACCAGAAAAAGGCATCATAGCAGAAGCTGGCGCTGAACTGATAGCTGGCAACCCGTTTTCGGCAAGACTAGTAGGTTTTTACCGGAAAACAACAGATGCAATTGTATACACATTCAATCCTTCTACTTTTCAAAGTAGATACCTTAACGTAAGTGAGCAAACCAACTATGGTTTTGAAACAGAATTGTCATACGTAAAAAAAATCTTTAGTATTAATGCTAACTATACCTATACAAATGGTAAAACAACTTCGCCTTATGACGGCACGGGGAGTCCTTTGGGTAAAGATACCAGCTACTATAATTTGTACCGCATTCCCAAACATGCCATTAACCTTTCTGCAGGCATCCAACTCAGCAAAGAATTTTTTGTGAGCACCCATTTCCGCAGTTTCAGCAAGCGGGAAGAATTCATATATGGTTCATCTCCCGAAAAGATTGATGCTTATGCGGTAGTAGACCTGTACAGTGAATACAAATTCGGAAAGGCGCTAAGAATATTCCTGGATCTGAAGAATATTACCAATAAAGTATACTTCGACATTCCTGGTTACAATGCAAGGAGGTTCAATTTCATCGCTGGCCTGAGTTTCCACTTGTAAAATAATACACATGTGTCAGCATGAAACAAAATATTGTCCCCGGTGTAAGTCAGTATTTGAATGCAAGCCGGGAAATGTAGTGCAATGCCAGTGTTATGGCATTGCACTTACCAATGAACTAAGGATTTATATAGAACAGCGCTATAATGATTGTCTGTGCGGGAACTGCCTCGAATATCTTTCTGTTGAACTAAACCTGTTTAAAGAGAAATATATCTTCAGATAGCTACTTTTGCAGAAAACCAGCAATTATGCAATTTCACCTGCAGGAATTCCTGACGCTGACTTTCACTCTTTTTGCCGTTATTGATATTGTAGGGTCTGTACCAATGCTCATTTCTATTAAACAGAAAATGGGTGCTATCAATGCCTGGAAAGTAACCCTTATTTCTGGCGCATTAATGGTGTTATTTTTCTTCATTGGCAAACCTTTTCTGAATGTTCTGGGAGTTGATATTAGGTCCTTTGCCGTAGCTGGCTCTATTGTAATTTTTATTCTTGGCCTTGAAATGGTTCTCGGCATAGAATTTTTTAAACCAGAAAAAGGAGTTCCTTCCGGCACGGTTGTTCCTATAGCCTTTCCCCTCATTGCAGGAAGTGGCACATTAACCACTATAATGTCACTGAAAGCTACATTTGAAAGAAGTGATAAAAATGAATACATGATCCTGCTGGCGATATTAATTAACCTTATTGTAATCTACCTTGTCATTCGTTCACTGAGCCTTATAGAAAAAGTTTTAGGGAAGGCCGGATTAATGGCGGTACGAAAATTTTTTGGCGTAATTTTGCTGGCTATTGCCGTAAAGGTGTTTGCTACCAATGCGGCGGGATTGATCAAGTAGTTTGAATTTCTGGGTTTAAGTTTGAGGACATCAAACTTTAAACATCAAATATTTTCTGGCCTCGTAGTACAATGGATAGTATAAGAGTTTCCGAAGCTCCAGATACAGGTTCGATTCCTGTCGAGGCTACTACTAAGAAAGCATCTTTCAACAGGATGCTTTCTACTTTCCCGTAATATTTTTACCTTCCCTGTCAATAAAACACTTAAACCATGCCAACAACATCCCGCAAACCATCTACTTTCCTGATATTTCCCTGGGGATTGCTATCAATTGTATTAGTACTTGGATTGAACCTCACACTGGATAATGAATGGTTCAGTAAAAACTGGAGCTGGATTGCTTTGGTGCTGATCATTCCGGCAGCTATTTTGGAAAATTTCAAAGTAGGCTATTCCACTATGAGGATCATGTTCATGAAAGTGGTCTATTCATTAATTTCATTTCTTTTGGTAGGCATGGCTTTCGGCTCTGCTCTTTCCGGGTGGCATATTGAAAAATTCCAAAAAATATCGGGTGTAAAAACAATCACACTTCCCTGGTATGTGATGCTGGCATTGGCTGTATTGTTACTGATCCAGGTAGCCCAATTATTCAGCATGCTAAAAGCTGTAAAAAGGGAATTTATGCAGATGGATCCTGATCAGTAGTCAAAGTTGCCTTAGTGCGGCTTTTAAAAAAGGCCAGGTTGGCAACGAAGAAATAATTTTTAACTCCTCAATATAAGAGCTTTCATTATCCAGGAACCTCAGCACCTGCTGAGGTTTATTTTTTTTAAATAGCCGGGTAAATATGCTCTTTCCTGGTATTGTATTGCGATATAAAATATCAAGCAGGGTATTATCATAGAATCTAAACCTGGCCGGTGTCCTGGGAATTGTATCCAAAGATTTTCCGCTCAACAGGCAGTCCACTATTTGCTGCGACTGCTTTTGAATAAACTGAAAAGTATATCCACTGGAGGCCTTTGTCTGCCCTCCGGCTGTGCCAATATTCCATGCTTCGCCTGTAAACGAGAACCTTCTGTTTGTCATGGGGATGACGCCAAACTCTTCTTCCTTTATTTTATAGTTACCAATATCAAGAAATGTTTCTATATAACTCCTTATTGCCTCATCATATTTTTTAGCAGGTAATAATTCCTTTGTAAATAAAGTGTACTCAACCAATGCAGTTCTTTCATTGAAAGGAAGGACATAAACGAATGTAGTACCATAGTCCTGGGGCATCCTGAAATCCATCATTGTTGCCTTATGAGGTTCAAAGACTGATTTATCAGACTCAATCACCCAGCCCTTAAAGTGTTGCAACAATTGGATACTACCACTTTCATTATCTGCAGGCTTATAGATAGAATTAAAAATAACAGGATTCCCAAGTGAATGCTCCTGTCCGTTCAGAAAAACTGTTGCTATATTTTTTTCCCGTTGACATTTACCTATTTCAGCAACAACAACTTCAATGTTTGTATGATTTGAAATTTCCTTAAAACTATAGTTGTAAAAATCAATACCCCTGATCATCTTATATTGATACGGAGCAATCTGCATAACACAAGAAAAATTACCTCCAAAAAAAGAGAGCATATCCCATTTCTTATATACAATCTCATCAAAAAAGCCATTCTCAGTTTCCCAATAACACCAGGTACGGTCATTACTTGTTTTGGGTTGTCTATCCAACAACAAAATTTTTTTATCCTCAAACTTCTTTGCCTGAATCATACGCATCAACAAACTCAGGCCTGCGCAGCCTGCACCCAAAAAAACATAATCGTATGAACTTGATTTTAACAGAAGTAGAAGTTGATAAAATAAAGATAGGGGTTAGCTATGTAATTATTCAGCCTCAGGAGCATACTCTACTTTTTTGCTTCCGGCCATCAGTTTTTTATCACGACGAACTTTATCCATATACTTCTTATGTACAAATAGGAAACCAAAACTTTCCCCATCCTTCTTCCCTAAATGCTTATGATGCATCTTATGGGCCCATCGGATTGCCCTTACATATGTATTATTACTTTTGGTAAACCATTTGAAACGCTGATGTATAATGACATCATGAACCAGGAAATATGCAAGCCCGTAAAGCATAATACCAAATCCTATGGCCTGCATCCACCAGATATGGTCGTATGTGCCAAAATATATCAGCAAAAAACTCGGAACGGCGAATATGAATGCAAAGAGGTCATTTTTCTCAAAAAATCCTGGTTCCACCTGGTGGTGATCCTTATGCAGGTACCATAGAAATCCATGCATCACAAACTTATGGGTACACCAGGTTAATCCTTCCATCATCGAAAATGTTCCCGCCAATACTATAATATATAATAACGTATCCATCCGGTCATAAAATTAGTCTGTTATGTAATACTCTTCCTGAAGGAGTTTTCTTTTCGCCATTGCTGTATCCTGGGGAATGCTAAATGAAACCACGCTGTGTAATGCTGGGGATATGAGTGCAGCAACTCTTCTATTTCATCGATACTTTTATAACAAAAGCCCATCACCTCTGTTTTATTAAAGTCAACGCCACCATTGTATTCTCCCGCAAAAACATGATCGAATTCATATTCTGTAAGTCCGTTTTCAAAGCTTGACCTGTACACAAAATCAAATACTTTTTCAATCCTTGTATCAAATCCCATCTCTTCCTGTAATCTTCTGTGTGCGGCGCTCACCGTCTCTTCCCCTTCTGCAGGATGACTGCAACAGGCATTTGTCCATAAGCCTCCACTATGATATTTATCAATAGCCCGCTTCTGTAGTAACATCTCCCCTTTGCTGTTAAAAATGAAAACACTAAAAGCTCTGTGCAACAATCCTTTCCGGTGGGCTTCTAATTTTTCACAACTTCCGATGGGATTATCCTGCTCATCCACCAATATCACCTTTGTTAGATCCATATCAGATCAGCCTTAATTGATTTTTAACTCCTGCCCTGAAAACAATCAATGCTTTCAGGTAGTTGGGAATTCGTATTCTTGATTCCAATACCCGGGCGGGTTTTAATCGCTTTATTTTTTTAAATAATGACAAGTAATACTTGTAAGCAACGTACACACCAAATCTTGCTTTAAAGGGCAATCTTTTAATACCCTCATATGCAGTTTTAAAATCCGCCTGAATATCATCCTCAATCTGTCTTTTATCTTTTTCCGAGAAATTAGCGAAATCACATCCGGGGAAATAAACTCTCGATAAGCCATTATAATCAGCTTTTATGTCCCGCAAAAAATTCACCTTTTGAAAGGCAGCCCCTAATGCCCGGGCAGAAGATTCCAACTTCGCATATTTATCAAGATTACCTTCGCAGAAAACATACAAACACATAAGACCCACTACTTCTGCAGATCCATAGATATATTCCTTATATCCATCACAATCATAACATTTCTTATCAAGGTCCATTTCCATGCTGTGAAAAAAAGCATCCACCAGTTTAAGATCAATATTATACTTATTGACCGTTCCCTGGAAACTATTAAGAACAGGGTTCATGCTTATTCCACGGTTTATTGAGTTATAAGTTTCTTCCTTAAACTCCTGGAGAAGATCTGCTTTATCATATTCATGAAAGGTATCCACAATTTCATCTGCCAAGCGTACAAAACCATATATATTAAATATTGGTGTTCTTAAATCTCTGTGAAGCATACGAATAGCAGAAGCAAAGGAGGTACTGTAATTCTCTGTAACAATTCTGCTGCAATTTTCACTTGTAATATGAAACAGTTGAATCATAGTTGAATTTAAGCAATTATTTAAACGCCTTGATAACTTGTTTAGCGACTACTTCTCCGCTTATCAATGACGGAGGAACTCCCGGCCCAGGAACTGTAAGCTGCCCGGTATAAAACAAATTTTTAACCTTATTACTTCTGCAAGCAGGCCGGAAAATGGCTGTTTGCAGTAATGTATTTGCTAATCCATATGCATTTCCCCTGAACGAGTTGTAATCATTTACGAAATCGCTTACAGAATAAGTTTTCTTATATACGACTGAGTCCAGTATTGATTCTCCAATATGTTTTTCCATTCTTTTGGCGATGATCTGAAAATATTTTTCTCTTAATTCCTCCGTATCATTCGTCAGACCAGAAGCTACCGGAATCAGGAAAACTATGTTTTCATGACCGGGCGGTGCAACAGTATCATCCGTAACAGATGAAACACTTACATAGAATAAAGGTTCAGCCGGCCATTTGGGATTTTTATAGATATCCTCACCATGTTGTTCAAAAGGAACATCAAAGAAAAGGGAATGATGAACAGGTTGTTTCAATTTCTTATTTAAACCAACATAGTACATAAGACAGGAAGGTGCCATCACTCTTTTTTCCCAATATTTATCCGGATATGTTTGATAGCGGACAGGTAGTAGGCTCTTCTCTGTAAAGTGATAATCAGCTCCGCTGATAACAACATTCGCTTCGTAATTGGATTTATCAGTTAACACTTTCCTGGCAGTTGAGCCGTCAACCAGTATTTCTTTCACATTTTCTCCAAAACGAAATGTGACACCCAGCTCTATTGCCAATTTATACATCCCTTCCGCTACTGCATACATACCACCACGGGGGTACCATGTGCCTCCCTTAATATCCGCATAATTCATCAAACTGTACAACGCTGGTGTGTCCTTTGGCAATGCTCCCAGAAATAAAACGGGAAACTCCATTAGTTGCCGCAACTTCGGATTTTTGAAATATTTTTCAATGTGTTTTTTTATAGAGGTGAATACCTCTAGTTTAAAAACACCACTGATAGTTTGCCAGTCCATAAACTCGGTAAGAGAAAGACCCGGCTTATAAACAAGTTTATTTATACCAACTTCGTATTTGTATGCAGCACCTCTGAGATACTTTTCAAGCTTTTCGGAGCTTCCGGTCTCAATAGATTCAAAAATTTTTTCCAATTCCTGAAAATTGGCGGGTATATCTGAATAGCTGTCATCCCAATATATCCTGTACGAAGGGTCAAGCCGCTCAAGAGAATAATAATCAGAAACTTTTTTCCCAAATTGGGTAAAATACCTGTCGAACACATCCGGCATCCAGTAAAAACTAGGCCCCATGTCAAACGTAAACCCATCCTCCTTTAATTGTCTTGCCCTTCCTCCGGCTGTTTCATTTTTTTCTATAACAGTAACAGACCAGCCTTCCCTGGCCATAAATGAAGCCGCGGACAAACCTGCAAACCCACTACCAATAACAACAACTGATTTATCCGTCACCACAAAATTTTTAGAAGCGATTGATTTGCTCTTTTAATAATTTCCGTGCAAAATGTATCCGGCTTTTAATAGTTCCCAGCGGTTCGTTGAGCACTTCCGCTATCTCGTTATACTTATATCCATCAAAGTACAATAAAAAGGGGGTTTTGAATATTTCTGGTAATTGATGAATAGCCTTTTTGATCTCCTTAATCCGCATATCACTTTCTGCAGCATTGCTAACCGTTGCCTGGTTAAGATTGATCAGGTAATCATTAGGCGTATTATCGAATATCGTTTTCTGTTTAGCTTTTCTACGGTAATTATTTATAAAAATATTTCGCATTATGGTAAACAGCCATGCCTTAATATTTGTACCCGAATTATACTTTTCCTGGTTGGCTAGTGCTTTATACAGCGTTTCCTGAAAGAGGTCATTCGCTGCTTCTGTATCTCTCGTAAGGTTCACAGCAAAAGGTTTCAGAAAATCTGCATTGCTCAAAAGCATTTGGTTAAACTCAGGGCTTGACATAAAATTGTGTTTAATTTTATAGACCCCAAAACTAAACACAATTAGTTGATACGTCCAAATTTTTTGTTTAATAATTTTATAAAAAAATTAAACAAATAGAAATCAATATTTTATGAATGCTTTATAGCGATGTGAAATACTCCATCACCTCGGAAAGTGACTTTTTAAAAGTAATTGTAGCCGGAACATTTTTGTTATACCCATATGTAAGCTGACCGGACACTACTGTAGAAACACCTCCAAATTGTGAGTTGATTGCGGTAAGAAACTTTTCAAAATTAAAATTAGAAGAAGTTGCGGTAAGATGGGTAAATGCAATGTTTGGCTTTTTTAGATTAACCACATAAGCTACATCTTTTACAGGCACATTTGCCCCCAGGTATATTGTTTGCATGCCCCTACTCTTAAACATATAATACATAAACAATAATCCAAGTTCGTGGTGTTCTCCTTCAGGCAAAAAAAGCAATATCGTTTTATCTGATTTTAAATGTGTGACACAGGTTTCAATAGCAACTACCAGTTTTTGCCGAATGACATTTGTAACGAGGTGTTCCTGCGCAGGATTTATATGTCCTGTTTGCCACAAAATGCCAATCTTTTCGAGGAATGGGAAAATGATCTGAGTAACAGTTCGTTCAACCCCTTTAGACGAAATATAGGTTGTCAGTATCTTTTCGAGATTGTCAATATTAAGATCCACCATTTCCTGTACCAATTCATTGACTATTCTTTCCTGTATAGCTTTTGTATCACCCAATGATAAAATTTTAGCCCTGATCTCCTGTGGCTGCATTCTGTCAATATGAGATATTTTAAACCCATACTTGTTAAGCAAAGCAATGTTGAGTACAGTTTTCAATTCATCGTTGCTGTAGTAGCGGATATTCGTATTGGTACGCTGAGGCTTTAAGAAATTGTACCGTTGCTCCCAGATTCGGATTGTGTGGGCTTTGATGCCGGAAAGATTCTCAAGATCCTTTATAGTAAAAGCGTTCATAGTATTATAGATACAACCCGCCCGGAAAAAAGTTTGAGAAAATGAACAAAAATCCGTGTTTGATCGGAACACTTCTTACAATTCAGCATTCTTTATTTTACCTGTATCAAGTAGTTTTTTTAACTGCGAAGCAATATTAGCCTTGGTACTCAGTGCTTCAAGATGACCAAAATGGTGCATATCAGTACCAACCAGGTCATAATATTCTTTCTTCATCAGGTATTGGGCAAGCTCCTGAACTGATTTTCCATAGTAGCCTGATACTGACAGGATATTAAGCTGAAACAAGCAGCCGATATCTTTCAGTTCATCATAAAATCCTTTATTCTGATCCAGGTAAATATATCTCTCCGGGTGGGCAATAATGGGCTGGTAGCCCTGCATCTGCATATCAAATAAAATATCTTTAAGACTGTGAGAAGGATAGGCCATTGAAAACTCAACTAATACCATATTTCCACTAACTGTAAGCAAAGGTTCATTATTTGCTACCAGTCCTGCAACATGGTCATCCAGAAAATATTCAGCCGCTGCATGAATTTCGATATCCAGTTCTGCTTCTTTTACTGTTGTCCTCAGCCATTCAAGTCGTTCCAGTATTGTCTCCCGTGAATTCTTATACATATCCCACATAATGTGGGGGGTAGTAATAATCTTTCTGAACCCCAGCGAATGTAAGCCTCCGATAAGCCTCAACGAAGTTTCAATATCCGGTGCCCCATCATCTATGCCCGGAATAAGGTGTGAGTGCATATCCGTTCTCAGAAGACTAAACTCTGCCAGTTCCGCCGATTCCTTTTTTTTGGATTTTGAAAACAGTTTAAACATAATACACAACTGACTTTACAATCGAAATTACAATGAAATTGAACCTGTTCAGAAACTTCTTTTCGGCAAAGAAGGAAAAACCTTGTAAACAAGGGAGCTTTTAGGGAAAACCACATACCAGGCTGTCAAGAATAATATCATGAAATCAGTGAAAAAATTCTGGTGCTGCTGGTACCATACCTCTAATGCCCCTTTATAAGGAAGAATCACATCTCTGTAGCATTCATGCGGCGGTAAATTACTTTGGGTAATAATCAGTTCCTCATCCCTGAACACAATAGAGCCAATACCTGTAAGACCGGGTTGCGCATTATACACTTTTAATTTCATTTCGTCAGAATAGCGGTCAAAGCCAACCTTCATTAATGGTCTTGGACCAACAAAGGACATATCGCCGGTTACTATGTTAATCACTTGTGGCAATTCATTTAGTTTACTCTGACGCAGAAACCTTCCTACTGCAGTTATGCGGGGATCTTTTCTAACCGTTACATCACCATGTCCCATATTTGGACTATTCTTAAGCATTGTGGCGAATTTCCAAATGCGGAATATTCTATTCTTGTACCCGACCCGCTCCTGCCGGAAGAAAACTTCATGTTCCCCGGTAAGTAATAATAAAATAACTATTGGAATAAATACCGGCAGCAATAGCAGTATTGCGATCAGCGAAAACAGGATGTCAAAAAAACGCTTAATGATTCTGTACATAATAACTACCCTATGGCTTCTTTAATTTCTTTTACTACAATAGCTAATTCTTCATTTGTAATACTGGTAGAACTGGGAATACTAAGACAAGTATTATAAATATAATCTGAATTATCGCTTCGCTGTATATAGACACAACCTTTATACATCGGTAATTTATTCATGGGCATCCAGAAACGGCGACTCAATATCTTATTTGCATTCAGATGGTCCAATAATTGCTTTTGTTTGTCTGTCTGAATTGTAAATAGCCAGCCATTGGTTTCCACATCAGTTAATTCCTTTTGAAAACGAATATCAGCCACACCAGTTAATTCCTTTTTATAAAAAGCTACACATTCCTTCTTTCTCTTAATAAATGAAGGGAGCAGCTCCATTTGGCCTACTCCAATGGCCGCCAAAACATTTACCAACCGGTAATTATAGCCCACTTCATCATGGTAATATTCATCAGGGCTTGCTTTTGCTGTTGTTGTCAGGTGTTTTGCATGTTTAGCCAGCGTTTCATCATCAGTAACGATCACACCCCCACCGCCAGTAGAAATAATTTTATTGCCATTAAAGCTAAAACAGGCCAGCGGACTGAAAGTACCGGCACTTTTCCCTTTGTAAGTGGTACCCAGTGCCTCTGTTGAGTCTTCAACAATTGGCAACGGGTATTTTTTTGCAATAGATAAGAACCTGTCCATATCACACATATTACCAAGAATATGTACTGGCATGATAGCACCTATTCTGCGGCCATCTTTGATATAAATGAGATCTCCGTTCTTTTCATCTGTCTCATTCTCCAGGAATTCTTCCAGCAAATCGAGATCCATTTGCCATAAGTCCGGATCTGCATCAATCAACAAGGGTTCTGCGCCAAGGTATTTGATAGAATTAGCTGAAGCTACAAAAGTGAGATTGGGTAAAATAACATAATCATCCTCCTTAACGCCACTAAGCAATAAGGAGATATGTAATGCTGCCGTTCCATTAACAGCTGCTACACCATATTTGGCACCGGCAAAACCAGCAACCATTTCCTCAAACTGTGTAACATAAGAACCTACAGAAGAAATCCAACCGGTATCCAAACAATCTTTTACATATTTCCATTCATTTCCGGCTATATTGGGAACACTTAAGGGGATAAATTTATCATTACTCATAAACTAATTTTCCAGATTCAAGATATTGGTTATACCATTCAACCGTATTTTTTAACCCTTCTTTCCACATTACTTTAGGTTCGAACCCTAATTGCTTCCTTGCTTTGCTGATATCGGGGCAACGACGGGAAACAGAACCGGGATAAGTAGGTGCATTTTCAAAAGATCCTTTGAAATCCATCAATTCACCGGCATAATGAATCAGTTCACCAATTGTAATCTCATCCTGTGTACCGATATGATATATCTGGCCATTTGTATTAGGTTGCTCCATAGCCAGTACGGTTCCTTCTACCGCATCAGTAATATAACAAAAAGCTCTTGTCTGGTCATGCCCGTAAACTTTGAATGGTTCTTCTCCCTTTCTATAACGAACCACCAGGTGAGGAATCACATGTTTGAAACCCATTCTCGGGCCATACACATTATGATAACGGACAATCGTTGTTTCA
Source organism: Chitinophagaceae bacterium (assembly GCA_016786885.1). GTDB lineage: Bacteria > Bacteroidota > Bacteroidia > Chitinophagales > Chitinophagaceae > JJ008. The sequence goes on from JAEUVO010000067.1 coordinate 63,895, forward strand.
AAGCCAAGTATCCGTGCATAGTTAAGAAAACCTGATTCACCCAGCATTTTTGTAACCGCATAGGTAAACCTTGGATGCCCGATATCCTGTATACATAAGGGTACTTCTTCCGGTGTAGGTGTTACATATCCAAATGCCTCAATCGTTCCTGCATAACATTCACTGGTAGAGGTAAATAATACTTTCCCGATTTTAGATCGACGTACCCATTCCAATGTATTAAAGATCAAAGCTGTATTGATGCGGATGATCTCATGCGGAATAGAATTGGCATTATCAACCCCTACAACAGAAGCCAGCATATATACCTGGTCATAGGCTTCATCCAGCTTATTGAAAGTTACAGGATCTGTAAAATCGCCAGGTACAACCGTGATATTATGCTTGCTGACCAGTTCTGTAAAATAATCATCCTGCTTACCTCTTGCAAAATTATCGGCGATGGTCAGTTTGTAATCCCTGTTCTCCGCCAGGTACTTTGTGATATTAAAACCGATGAATCCGGCACCACCTAATAACAATACATTCTTACTCATGAAATAGTTTTCTTTAAAATTTATAAATCCCCGCGGCCAATTACTTTTACTGTATGTTTTTCGGACAATGATCTTATCTCCTCATTAGTCAGTACACCAATCGTATCGTAAACCACACAAGAAGGTTGTTGTTTTATTTTTTCAATCAGGGAACTGTTATTCCTGTAGTCTTTATGCCCGGTAGTTATTACTATCACATCATAAGATTGCTGTAACAGTTCTTCAATATTCTGATTGACCAAAATATCTTTTTCCTCCCAATACTTTACATGCGGATCATGCAAAGCGATCTCACAGCCTTCTATTTCCAGCTGGTCATAAAAACCTTCCACTGGTGTATACCGGGTATCACCTACATCATTCAGGTAACTTACTCCCAGCAACAGTACTTTCTTTCCTTCCAGTGAACCATTATATTGTGACTGCAGATACTCAAAAGCATATAATGGCATTTTATCATTTATGTGAACCCCCTTTTCGCTTTGTCCCAGCTTTTCATCACTGCCAAATAAGTTCATTCTTGCCCAGCTTGCCAATAATGGGTCTTTTGTTAAACAATAACCTCCTACCCCCAAACCAGGTAACATAATATTCTTATGAGTAGGCCGCATACGGATAGCATTCACCACTTCGTAAATATCAACACCAGCTTCTTCAGCAAAACGGCTCCATTCCACCATAAAGGCGATATTCATCGCACGGAAAGAATTTTCCAGCACCTTTGCCATCTCCGTAGCATTTGTATTGCCCAGTTTTGTCAACGGATACTCATCTGTCCGAATAACAGTTCGTAAAAAAGTTTCTACTGCTTCAGCACTTTTATCATCGGTACCTGCAAACACCCGGTAAAAGTTTTGGATAGAGTCAATATATTTTGGTCCCGGCATCACTCTTTCATATGAATGCCCCACTTTTATTTTATCCGTAGCCAATCCTCTTTTTGCCAGATTTTCTTCCAGAATTGGTCTTACAATTTTTTGTGCTGTTCCCGGCGGCACTGTTGTTTCTACCAGCACCAATACATCTTCTTTACAATTATTTCCAATCGCTTCAATAGCCTTTCTAAATGGCGTCATATCTACATTATAACCTTCCAAATCCTTATTAGCAGCCGACTTCTTCTGCACATCCAGGTTAATATCCACCACTACTACATCAGCTTTGCTGTAAGCATAGCTATCGTAAGTAGCATAATAGTTCTTTTTCTTTAATGCGTTTTGATAATACTGCTCAATCTTAGGATCGCTGGCTATTACAGGGAAAACTCCTTCGCTAATTGATCGGATCTTCCAGTAAGAACCGGGTGTTGGCAGATCAATACCAATTACAGCATACTCTTCCGTAAGCGCATTAGCCACTACCAGTCCCATGACAGAGCCCACAAACCCCAATCCCTGTACCACTATCACTTTTTTGCCCGGATGTAATGCAATGAAAGCATCAATTCCTGCTTTATCATCCAGTACAGAGGGAATGTCGTACTCCTTTCCGGTAACAGGGCTTTTAGAAATTTTGTTAATTGTATCTGTTGTCATCACTTATTTGCTGCTTGTAGTTTAAAAATATGGTTACCTATCTTGGTAAAGGCCCACGGTGTTTTATAAGTCGTTGCTTTTATCCGCCTTTCAATCTCTTGTTCGGTCATATCCGGCGTGATAGTACAAAGCTCATCCAATTGCCTTCTGGTGTATGGTTTTCTTTTCCACTGCTCGTTAGTAACTGGTAATGGTTTGCCTTCTAACACACAATTCATCACCTCATAAAAACTTTCTTCGATCAATTTGTAACAATGCTGTGTTACACTATAAACTGTATCATCAGCCTTGATGGGAAATCTTTTTACCTGGATAATATTGCCTGAGTCAACAGTGGCATTCATATGATGGCAGGTAATACCATATTCCTTTTCGTTATTGTAAATGGCAAAATTGGTACAGCCTGTTCCGGGATATTCCGGGCTACCTGGATGGAAATTAATAGCCGCCATTCGGGCTTCAGACAATAAAGATGCAGGATAAATCCATGATGAAATAAAAGAGATCAGGATATCTCCCTCCCAGTTGAGTACTTCGCCGGGTAGTTCATCTTTTCTCCCACCCTCAAAAACAAGGTGATGCCTGAAATTTTTTATCACAAAAGCTGCCGCCCGTTGGGCATATTCATTATCCTTTTTGCAGAGGAACAAAATGCGGAGATCCTTCGGGTTTACTGGTTTCACAATAAGAATAATTAGTAGCTTTTTCGAAGAGGCAAAGGTATTGATAATTAGCCATATAACTTGAATCTGTGGTCAATTTTGAAACGGTTATTCTCCCTTATTCACAATAAAAAAACCCGGTGATAAACCGGGTTGTATTCAACATTAATTATTGACAATTATTAAGCAGCAACCAATTTGCGGGCCGGCTTTTTGACAAGGTTGCGGGCAGGATTTCCAACCACTGTCGCACCATTTGGAATGTCTTTAACCACCACGGTGCCGGCACCAATAGTAACATTATCGCCGATAATGATACCCTGTCTGATCACAGCATTAGCTCCTATAAAAGTATTACGGCCTACTTTGACATTTCCGCACAACACAGCACCCGGCGCAATATGTGTAAAGTCACCGATGATACATTCATGATCAATACTGGTAGAAGTATTGCAAATAACCCCCCGGCCAATTTCTACTAATGGATTCAATGTTGCGTTAGCTGCAATCATGATACCATCTCCCATTTTTACGGATGATGAAATAACCGCACTTGGGTGAATAGCATTGATGGGATTACCAAGATATTGGCTAAGATTTGTATGAATTTTCTCACGGATACCATTATGTCCCACACAGGCAAAAAAATCGAACTTTTTCAGCTTATTGATAACATCGCTTTCTTTTCCGAGATATTGTAAATGATAAGGATTAAATTCCTTCTCTTCCTGGTCGCAATAAGCAGTAACGAGGCGACCTGCACTTAAGAGGATGTCTATAATGACGTAGGCATGACCCGAATAGCCGACAATGGCCACTGGTTTTTTCAATGTGGTTTTCATTGATTTGGATTTTGGATGAGCTAAAATAAAAACACATCCATGGTTTCCAAAACAATTGGCAAGCTAAAAGGGGAAATCAGGTACTAGTACTTTTACGGAGTTCGTAGTTTTCCGATTAAAGGCGGGAATTTATTGTGCAGCAAGCAGTTCCAAATACTTTTTCCTGAGCAGAGAGTGGACTTTGGGCTGATCAAAATATTGTTCGATATGATGGCGCAGGGTCTTTGCATACTGTTGCAAGACAAGAGGATTATTCAATGCATATTGCATTTGCTGAAAAAGTTCTTCTTCGTTTTTTACTTCAAATATCAACCCTGTTGATAAATGCTCCACGATGTCAATATTACCATCTATACGGGAACATATAACAGGGCATCCCATAGTGCCTGCCTGCAGCAATACATTGGGAAACCCTTCCCGATGCGAAGGATGCACCAGTGCAAAGGATAAATGCATAAAATATTCCACCGCATCACTCCAGCCAGCCATGATCACAGCAGGGTGTGTCTGTATCAGTTGCCTTGCTTCGTCACTTACGGGGTCTACATAGTCTTCAAAAGCGCCAACCAACACCAGCCTGGTATCCGGATTTGCTGAATGAATTCTTACAAAAGCATTCAGTAACTCGTCCATTCCCTTATCGTGTACAATACGGCCTACTGACAAAAAATATTTTAGCAAAGGATCATACTTTATAAGTTTCTTTATTCCTTCCAGCTTATCCTCATTTAAAACCTTTGTTGAATAACGAAGAAGACTAACACCGTTACTTGAGCCATGTCCTATCACTTCAAGCTTTTTGTCATTGACCAGTTTATTTTTTTTTACATATCTCTCCAGCGAAAAACTGTTTGGCCATACATGTGTTGCTGCCTTACCTGTAAGCCTTTCCATGGCGATCAAAACTTTACGGCTAACTCCTTTGGTTGTTACAAAACGGAGGCCGGCTATTGTATGTATCCGGATCTTTACACCAGCAAACCTGGCAGCCAGCATAGCCAGCAATCCGGCTTTAGGGGTATGTGAATGCACAATATCCGGTTTCTCCTTTTTGAAGAACCGGTATAATAACCATAAGCAGCGAAGATCTCCAAACGGCGTCATCCGCCGTGTCATTGGTATAATATGATGCCGGCATTGCTCATTGGTCTTGACTGTTTCCAGCTCTGTTCCATCACTGCTTACCATTACCACTTCAAATCCGTTCTCATTCATGTAACGCATCTGACCCCTCAGTAAAACATTGAGTGAAATGGGAGCAGTGGTAATACGGATCAGTTTAGGCATTTTTCAGGTAGCATTGTTTGTACCAAACCTCCAGCGCAAATAGTGTCCAGATCATTTTAGCTCTTTTCTCATCACCGGTTTTGATCTTCCGTTGCCAGAGGCTCTCAAGAAACTGTGGCTGTACAAAGTTTCTGCAATAAGCATTAGGTGATAAAATATAAGATGCGATCATATCCTTTAGCTCTCCATCCACCCATTTCTTTAATGGAATTTCAAACCCTCGCTTGGGTTGATTGATCAGCTCGGATGGCAGGTATTTCTCTGAAAGTCTTCTTAAAAGGTATTTAGTTTGCCCCCCGCTTACCTTATACTTATCCGGCAACGAGGGTATATATTCAAGCAACTCTTTTGCAAGCATCGGGCTTCTTCCTTCCAATGAATGCGTCATAGTAGCAATATCCATTTTCACCAGTAAGTTAGATGCCAGTATATGATCAAAATCAAGGTTCAGTATTTTTTGGAGTCCTGATAAAGATGAACTGTTAATTTCCCGGAAATGATCCTGAATAGGCATCAGCACTGCTTCACTGCCAAACAGGAATTTCTCATATCCCTCAAACACATCCAGGCAAGATGAAAAATAAGTATGGATACCATTCTTTTGGGCAAAATCCACCAGCCGGTAGGCATAATTGTATTTACTTTTCTTATCGTGTGAAAGAGGTAACACATGATGCAGCAGTTTGGCAAAATTCTTTACGAAAAAAGATTTCCGGAAAAAATCGTACTTGGCAAATGGAACATACCGCCTGTAACCTCCAAACAGTTCATCACCTCCATCCCCGTTCAGAATTACAGTAAGGTGTTTTTTAGCTGCCTCACTTACATAATAACTGGGGATTACCGAGCTGTCAAAAATAGGCTCCCCGTAATTATATAATATCTTTTCAATATCACTTATGAGATGATTAAATGATATTTTAATTTCATGATGTATAGTCTTGTACCTGTTAGCAACCAGCTTTGCCAGCGGCGCTTCATCATACTCTCCTTCGAAAGAAATAGTAAACGTTTGCAAGGATGGGTTATACTCTTTAGCAATGGCAGTAACAAGTCCGCTGTCAATACCACCACTTAAGAAAGATCCAACTTCCAGATCCGAAGACTCCACCCGACTGCGGATCGCCTCATGAAGTAGCCTGTCAGTAGTTTCAAAAGCAGTTTCGAAACCATCTTTGTTCCTTTTCTGGTAAAAAGAATGAATACTCCACCATCTTGTTACGTTAACACTGACATCGCTGAGAGATACCCGTGCATAGCATCCGGCAGGTAATTCAAAAACATTTTTGTATGGCGTTGCCGGTCTGAAAAAGTAAGCGGCCCGAACATACTGCTGGATGTTATTGTCATCGATTTCCAACGGTAATTGATTCCGCAAGGCATTCAGCTCACTGGCAAATACAAAAGACCGTCCATCGGAATAGTAATACAGTGGTTTTTTACCCGCCCTGTCCCTTGCAATAAATAGTTCATTTTTTGCCCGGTCGAAAATGGCAAAAACAAACATTCCATCAAATTCTTCAAGGCATTGAGCGCCTAGCTTTTTGTATGCATGCAAAATAGTTTCTGTATCTGAATTGGTTTTACAGCTAAATGCATACTTATTCCTTACCTGCCGGTGATTATATATTTCTCCATTAAAGATTATGGTCAGGCCTTCATAATGCTTTGGCTGCCTTCCACCAGCAATATCGAGTATAGATAGCCGGTGATGGTGCAACTGCAGTTTATCTTCTTCAAAAGTGGTTTGCTCATCCGGTCCACGATGAAAAAGATCCTTCGTTAACAGAGGAATGTTCAACTGGGAATTAACAGAACCTGCGATACCACACATACAGAAATTTATTTTACTGGAACTGCAAAGTTGATCACCTTATTAAACCACTTTGGAAGTGCCAGCTTTGTTTTATTAAATAATAATATTAACAGGATCAGGTAAAATGGTGTACAGGGTATCTTATACCTTGACAAGGCGCCAAAATTAGCGGTAGAAGAGCCAACAGCAAAAGCAAATACAAAAGCAAACACAAAGCACATTAATATTCTTCCGTCTGAAAAAGAAACAGAAAAGAACTGTTTTACTCCCTTTTTAAACATAAAGAATATTGTAACAAGAAGAAAGATAGCCGATTCAAAGGCTGAAAAAAGAGCAATAGGAGTATTAACCTCCCATACAAAGGGCCGGAAGAAAGTAGCCACAATACTGCCAAAGAACAGGAAAACAGGGTTAGAGTCATTTATCTTAAAGTGAGAATCTCCCTGGAGAACCTGGTTAATATTTTCATACACTTTTCTTTCTTTTTGAACGCTTTCCAACAGACTATCCAATTTATACTGTTGTGCAGCCTCAAGTGAAGTGATATAGTCAAGTAAAAAGAAACCCACAACAGCTCCCGCAGAAAAGGTCATGATCGTAAATACGGCCCTGAGTGTTCTGTCTTTTATCAGTTTATTAAACTCCGCGAACTGCCATATCAAAATACTTAAGAGAAGGACAAGTAAAATGTAGATTTTAATATTGAAGAGAAAATAACAACATAATAAAATCCAAAGTACAGATGAAAAGTAATTTTTCTTTTTAAAAAAGATATTGATAAAGGCATACAAAATAATGCCAATACATCCAAAAGATATAGGGTCTTTTAATAATCCTGAGCTCCAGAATACCACTCCCGGGAGGAAAAGACAGGCCAACGCAAGTTCTTTAAAAAGGTGAGGGTAGAAATAATAGAATGTTTTAAACAATCGGATTGCCCCGATCAAAGCAAAAAAACCAAAGCACATGCTGATGCACAGGTAACTGTTCCCAAACAGGAAAGAAGGCAGCAGGGCTACTTTTGGCGGAAAAAAATTATTTGATGAAAACATATAGCCATATGTAAGATCATCAGCATAATTATCGTAATAAAAAAAAGGGAAAAGCGGACTGTCAGAAGTAAGTTTTTTTGAATCCCAAACAATCCAGAAATTGTCCGGGTTATCACTGATGGCTGCCCGCAGGTCTTTCGTGGCCTGGTAATATAATCCTGTATCACCTCCTTTAAAATATATTTCTGTAACTGTCACAAACAGAAGTACACATATTGTTTTAAAATAGAAGGCCCTGAAATATAAACTCCTGATCCGGGTGTCCGTATTCCTGTTAGCCCTTGCCCTGATTATGAAAAAGAGAAGGAAAAAACAAGCGGGGAAAAGAAATATATCAGCAACTGAAAAGAAACGAGCCAGTAATATCATACTATATACAAAAAACTATAGAGAAGTTATTTTCCTAAAGACAAAGTCACGGTTTTATTCAAACATACTCAGGAAAAGGGCTTCAACTGCCTTTACTGAATACCTGGATTCGATTTTTTTTCTTGCCGCAGTACCCATTCTTTTTCTCATCTCTTTATCCGTCAATAATAATCGTATCCGTTTTTCCCATTCATTAATATCACCACAAATAAAGCCATCCACCCCTTCAGTTACTATCTCTGTATTTACGCCTACCGGTGAAACGATAGCAGGCATACCCAGTGCCATATATTGTATGGCCTTAAACCCACACTTCCCCCGGGTAATTTCATCATCTGTTAACGGCATCAAGCCAACATTGAATTGCAAAAGATCTTCTGTTTCTGTCTCCTTATCCCAGGGAATGAATTTATAGTTTTGCAACGGCAATAGCGGGTCTTTATCTGCTATAACGAAAAAAGTAAAATCAATCTCTTTCTGTATTTTTTTTAGCGCCGGTAATACCTGATCCAGGTACATAAGCGTACTGAATGAACCTGTCCAGCCTACTGCTGGTTTGTCTGTATCCTGTTGCTGAAGAGTGCCATGAACAGTGTCTGTATTCACCACAGTAGGCACAACAAATACACTATTACTGTGTTTATCGGCGTACTCTTTCAGGAATGCATTGCCTACTGAAACTTTATGCGACCATTTACAGATTTTTGCAACTTTGCCGAAGTATCTTATTGCAAGGAATTTCTTGTTATACTCGGACATTGCCGGAACCCAGATGGAGTCGTCAAAATCATAGATGATTTTCTTTCTAAAAACCTTTGCAACGATCCATTCAAAAACGGGAGGGCCCACAGGTGCGGCTTCCCTGTGAATGTATACGAACCTGTAATTTATTATCCTGAAAAGATCAGCTATTCTTCTGCAATACCCTTTTGCAATAGCTAAAATCTTTCCTGTAAAATTAGAGCTGGAGTATAATGCCTTACGGCCTTTCTCTGAAAAGTAAGGGCTTACATGGTACCGGAAGTCATTTTGCCTGAGTATATCAAGATAATGTTCAAACCTGAACCGCTGGCTTGGTGAAATACCAACAGGGGCCGCAACTATAAAATATATTGATTTACCTGATTGTTTTCCGGAACTCATTGATTTATTAATATCGAATTATCAAATAGGATGGTATTGAAGGGCTAACTTCTTTTAAGAGATATCTGCCGGTAAATATCTTCTGCAATTTTGTAATTTCTATGTTGTAATGCCAGCAATCGTATATTATCTGTGACTGATTTCCTATCCTGGTGCAGTACTTTATCTATTTTATTTATGGCTTTTTGATATTCTTCTGATGACAAGTTATAGAGTACAGCACCAGCCATATTTTGTTCAATAATTGATGAATCATCGGAAATTTCTTTCGTTATCACAACAGGTAATCCTGAAGCCCAGTACTCTCCATTCTTTACAGGTGTACAATATCTTTTTGTTGGTACCGGCTTTACAGGGCAAATGGCAAAATCGCCGGCCCGCATATATTCAGGTACTTCTTTATGACTAACATACAATACAGTGAACAGCGAAAAAGGCAGACCGGCTTTCGTGGCTAATTCTTCCACTTCTTCCGTAGTGTGAGCAGTGAGTAATAATATCTTTATTCTTTCCTTCCAGAAATCATATAATGACCTGAAAAAAACAAAGGTTTCCTCCTTCAGGTAGATACCACCGAATTTTCCTGCGTAAAGACAAACGATATCATCATCTCTATAGCCAAGTTTTGCCCTGATGAGGTTTCGCTTTGCTTCATCAGGGTAAAAAGTATCCAGCTCAACGCAAGCAGGCTTGCTGAAGAATATGTCGGCCGGTATCGTGTAGTTGTACCTTTTCTGGACATACTGACGCATTCCACTGTTGGCAGCTATAATAAAAGAAGCTCTTTGTGCCTGCTTCTTTTCAAAAAAAGATAATACCCGGTAGGCAAAGTGTTTTGTAGTCCAGTAGCCATTTTCCACCATAGCTTCTGCATGTGGTTCATAGCTTTCCAATATTAATGGCCTTCTCGTTATTATTGAAACAAGGTAGCCTATGGCGCCTGCCGTTGTACACCATGCATAGATAGATGTAATACGGGCAGAAAATACTTTATAAGATAAATAAGGTATCAGCCACACATACCTGATGAGCATTTTAACGCCAAAATGAGAATAGTCAAAAAAAATAAGCCTTATACGAAAAACCGAAAGTTCCTTTTCTATGCGTAACACATCCTCTTTTCCAAGATGTTTTTTATTAAAACAGAAAAGAAAGATTGAAGCTTCCGGATCGGTAAAGCGGCTCAAAATTTTAAGATTGGGCAAAACATTGGCTTGTATATGCGCTTCACTAAAATCCCAATATGTAATGACTAGAATATTCTTTCGTTTACCCATTGTACAATAGCATCAGCAATAAAACTGATCAGCAGATTTATTTTTCATATAAACTGCTGAGTTTGTCAAGAAATATCTCAAGCGCAAATTTTTCATGCACCATCTGGGTGGCATTTTCAACAAGTGATGAACGTAGCTGATCATTCCCGAGTATCTTCAATATCCCTCGTGCAATTGAGGCACTATCACAATAAGGCACCACAATGGCATTTTTTCTATCTTCAATACAATCAACGGCGATCCCTGACAAGGTAAACACACAAGGAATTTTTGCTGCCAGTGCTTCAACATATACTTGCCCAAAAGCTTCTACTACATCATCCACAGGAACATGTACCAGCACATCAAGAAGCTGGTATAATGAGGCATTATCATACTCGTACTTTATTTTCACATAACTGGTTTCCGGAAGATGCTCCTGTAATAACCGGTCAATCTCAGCTGCATAATCTCCATGGGCATTCGCCAGTAAAAGCAAAGCATTGGGATGATCTTTCAATACTTCTGCAAATGCAGGAATAACAAACTGAATCCCCTTCCAGTGTGTTTGCCGGGCAATAACTCCAATGACCGGAGATCTGTTCCCTGGATTATATTTTACTGTCATCCTGCTCACATCGTCCTGGTTAAAGTTTTCGAAGTACCCGATATCAATTCCGTGCGGGATCAGGGTGATCTTTCTTTCCGGTACATTCTCTCTCTCCATCAGCAATTTTTTTACCTGTCCGCTTATAGCAATAATATCCGTGGCCAGCCAGTTTGAAATTTTATCGTACTTAATCCCTTTAGGAGAGTACTTGTAATTATAATCAGAATGATGCCTTGTGTAGATACGCTTCTTTATTCGCAGTATCCAGGCAGGGAATAATGCATACAAAGTCGCTTCAACAAGGTGAGTATGTATTACATCAAATTTTCTCCTCCTGAGAAATTTAAAAGACTTTAACACAGCGCTCAGTGCATCCCGCTTGCCCCGGTATTCAATTTCGTATACTTCGATTCCTTTCTCCCGAAGCCATTTACTTAAGAAAGAATTTTTTTGACCGATTAATATAAAAGAAAACTGATGTTTATGACTGAGCCCGTCAATTATCCATTCAAAAGCTACGGCCCTGTCAACATTGGACACTACCTTACATACTCTCTTCATATAAATCTACTTGGACTATTTATTACTCCTGGTGATATGGTATTCGCAAAAAACCTGTGACTTGCTTCCATATATATTTAATACGGAAGTGAAGTCGTGTAGAAAACGTTTTTGGTGCTGCAATATTCTCAAATCCAATCTTACCGGATTTTGAAACAACTGGCGGTTGCACTTTCCTTTTTTCCACCACAACCATACTATCATAATAATGCAGCGATTTTGCATTAAGTGTAAAATCATTAACCTTCAACCGGCTTGTTTTTGAATGGAAGGCATTAATGTAATCAATCCATTTCTTGGTATACTCAATAAATGTTCCCCGCCGGTTATAGCCGCCACCGAACTCCCACCAATAAGAGCTATGACAATCCTCACATAAATAGACTCCTCCATCTTTAATATGGTAAAACATTTCTTCAAAGCTTACAATCTGTTGCTTCATTGTGTGCCCGCCGTCATCAATAAGAATATCAATAGCAGGTATCTCCTTCAATATTTTCCTTAAGAAATTCCTGTCAGACTGGGAGCCAATGAAAATTTTAATATTCTCTTCTTCAAAATCCTTGCAGCGGGGATCAATATCTATTCCATATATCTTTGCTTTGTTTCCGAAATAATTCTTCCACATCTGGAGACTTCCGCCCTGAGATATCCCTATTTCTACCACCACTATTTCCTTTCCCCTGAATCTGCTGAAATGCCGCTCATACACATCAAAATAATGATCCCACTTAAAAATTATTCTTTCTGTGTTATTTCTAAAATAGATTTCAAGATCATTCATACTATAGGATTTAAGATTATTGAGTTATTGTTATCAAAAAGAAATATGTAAACGTCCTTTGACAATAAATCACACTATCCTGCAAAACCATTTTACCTGATCCTTTTATTTAACTTTTTCCTTCGCAAACAGTCTAAGCCCTTCCTGAAACCCCTTATAAATGGCACCTGCAATGGCAAGTTTGTAAAAACTCCATAATGGAAAGCGACGGGGAAATATTTTCTCTAGTATTTCGCAAATTCTAATCAGGCACCACTGACCTGCTTTGCTTCCAAGAATGCTTTTTGTATTCTTCCAGCAATAAAGACGAAATCCATCTTTTGTAAGAGATGGCTTTGAATTCTCCCTCGCCACTTTTATTCTTGGAGATGCTTCTCCGTATTTCATCCAGAAATAAGGATCGGTCTGTGAATATAATCGTTGCCTCCGGCAATAATCCCGGATAGATGAACCGGCCCAATCATTATGCAACACAGTAATAGCCGGGTCGAAATAAATAGTTATTCCCGATTGCTGTGCCCGCATGGCCAGTTCCAGGTCTTCACCACTGGCCACATGAAAGCTTTCATCAAACCCGTTAAGTTGAACAAAATGGGAACGGGGCATAGAAGTGTTTTGCCCGGTAATACCTTTTATTTTAGTTAACCCGCCGGATACAACCCCATCAAGCGATTTTCTGAATTTGCCAAAAGCTGTTTTTTGTAATTCCGGCAGGTTCTCCGCATGACCCACAAACCAGCAGCCTTTATATTTTTCAAGATTATCATAATGCCGTTGCAGAAAATCGGGTTTTGTGAGGATATCATTATCAATAAAAATCAGGTATTCCCCTGCCGCTGCTTTTGCGCCGGCATTTCTTGCAGCGGAAGCACCCGGTTTTTTTTCATGTACCAGCTTTAGCGCAACAGGAAATACCTGCTGCGCCACTACTGCATCCGTATTATCAGTACAATTATTATTAACAACGATAACTTCCCAGCCCTCCTTAAAATCCTGCTTTGCAAGTTCCTTCAGGGTTAACTCCAGTGCATCTGCCCTGTTATGTGTGGGAACTATAACGCTTATTTTCATATGATACATGATGACTTATTCCACTTCTGGCATTGTTTACAAACCCTGGAAACTATGTACCGGGAGCCAAAGAAGAAAAGAATTCTTTTATATTCAACACAGCTGATTTAATAATAAGTACCGGCAACCGATGATATGGTCTCCTGTATTTCAGTACATACTTCAGCAAAGAAAGAAAAGTCCCGTTCTCTGCCAACAACTCCAGGTGCAATATTTCAGTTTCTCTTTCCGTTGCCTTCTTTCGTTCCTTTTCATACTTTTCACCAAAAGCTTCTTTTGCATAGCCGGGCAATCTTTCAAACACAAGACTACCGCCTTTTCTGAACCCAATTCTTGCATTCAGGGTGGCATTCCTGTCATGTAACCTCCACACCCCTGCATTAATACTATCCAGTATCACCTCTCCGTAAAACGACAGTTTCATCATAGATTCAAAATCGCTTGTCAGGGTGTTATATTCATAGAAGCCAATTTCAAGTGCCTTTTGCCGGTTATATATTGTTGTAAGATGTGAGAAAAAGACGTTGGCCCTGAACTTGCCATAATAATAGTCATTATATACTTCGTATTCCTTATCAGCCAGTAAGTGATGCCGCTTTGGCATTACTTTATTGTTATACTCATCAATTACAGTAATAGCAGCCTGGTAAAAAAGTACATTGTGCCCTTTTTCACGGTATGATGAAATAAGTTCCATCCCCCGGGATATAAATGAAGAAGTTGTATAATAATCATCCCCGTCCAGGTTGATTACCCATTCACCGGTGCTGTAATCGTATAATGCTTTGTGGTAATTCCCAACCCGGCCCAGGTTCTTTTCATTCTTGAAATACTTAATTCTTTCATCGCTATACTTTTTAACAAGCACCTCAGTACCATCTGTTGAATTATCATCAGCAATAACAATTTCAATGTTTGGATAATCCTGCATCAGCACACTATCTATTGTCCTGGCAAGATATGTTTCCTGGTTATAGGTTGGGATTTGTACCGTTACCTTTTCAAACATGACTTAAATGAGGGAAATAAGAATGGGAATAAGTGGGTGAGCTGAAATACATAAACAAGAGAGTCAGGGTCATTTTCAATAAAAGAAAGTATTATCTGCCTGGCTACTGAACCTTTTTCTTCAGCTCATCGAAAGAAATAAGGTTGAGACTTTCTTTCCTGAATTTTTCGAGTATCCAGTACTCAAAGAAGGGATTGTTAACGGTACTCACTTCACCCAGGTTAACTGTTTTTGAAATAATACCTACTCCCCAGTCTGTGTCTATGCAGCAAGAATACAAGGATTTGTTTTGCCGGTATTTAAAAAAACCTTTCCATGTTGTACCACTCCAGTAATCCAAAGCAGGCGATGCCCTGTATCCATACGCTTCACGGGCATGAGCTTCAGTGGGGGGGTTGCAGTCGTGCAATACGACAAATCCATTATCGTTGATAAACTCTAACGAATTATGAATATCTCTTTCCACCTGGTCTGCAAAATGTAACCCATCAATAAACACTACATCAAACCGGGTGTCTCTTGTTAATACTTTCCCGGCCCGCAACATTTCAAAAAATTCGTCACTGGTTAGTTTAAAATCAACAGGATTCTCTCTGAATTCCACACCGGGGTCAACGCTATATTTTTTTCCAGCATTTATTTTAGAAAAATTATGCGCAGGATTTCTTACACCAATCTCCAGATAAGTGGTCTCATTCTTTGCAAGCGATGTAAGAAGATAGTTAAGTATGTCGGAACGAAGAGGTTTTTTTTGAGCTTCAATTTCAGATTTATTTACTGCATCCAGGTGATAAGTATCTGAAAGCACTCTTTTGATACATTCAAACTTAAGCCTGCTTTTCTTATAAAAATTTCCCATAGTAAGTTGGTATTTCTCTTAACGTATTACATAATACTGATTATAGCTGCGGATGGTTCACAAAAAATTTTTCTGCAGCCTGTTGTTTTGGGCTAATCATTTATCAAGGCCCTTCACCAGTTTTGCCAGGTATCCCCGGTTATACCAATAAGTATAAAAACTGCCAAAATCATCTCTGAACCGGTGCATAATACCCATATAACAGGTACGTCCGAAAAATTCAATTATTTTTCCTATGCGTTGAAACCCGGATATCCCTGAAAGCATCCAGGCTGTGGCAGATCCTTTACCCCAGATAAAAGATTTATACCCCAATTCTTTTTTGGTAAGCCTGTTTGCGGGAATCGACTGATGTACCGTGAAATCAGGATTATAAAACATTTCAAAACCTTTAGCCGTTATTCTCCTGAAAAGCTCGGTCTCATCTCCGTATAGTTTCAGGTTTGTATCGAACCCGCCTACTGCATCAAAAGCCTTTACAGTAAATACCATATTACAACCAATCGGATGCTCAGGATAAGCAAGCATCCTAGGCTTATCGCCAAAACCGGTAGCACCAAAAAACCAATACATAGACTCATCGATACGAAGAGGCACTTTATCATCCAGATGCACAGTAACTTTGCCGGCCAGGCAATCTGTTTTTGCCTGGGAAAAATGTTCCTTGATTTTCAAGATCCAGTCAGTACCCAGTCTTACATCATCATCAATATAAGCCAGTACCTTTCCCTTTGCTTCCAGCCTTCCCCGGTTCCTTGCCTGGCAAAGACCCGGTACAGGTTCAAATATGTACCGAAACTGGTATGAAGAACCAGCAGCAGTTTCCTCCACTACCTGCTTTGTATTATCAGTGGATCCGTTATCTACCACCACTACTTCTGTATCAGAAAAAAGGGCAGCCTGTTTGGCTACCAGTGGCAGGCAATCTTTTAATTCCATACCCCTGTTCCGGGAGCAAATAATAATTGAAAGAAACTTTTCACTTGTTTGTTCGTTGCTCATATTGTTGTATCCGTGCTGTTATTATAGATAAATGTTTTAACTATTGTCTGTCGCAATCAGCCGGAAATAAGGCCCAGGTCAGTTGCCACTTCTTTACTGCAGAATAAGTAATTATAATAATCACTTTTTGATATCGTATCAACCTGTCTTATGCTGCCAACTTCGTCAATATTAAAATAATAGTATCCGGCTCCTTTTACCAGGTCACTAACCCGCCTGCCCACTTCATCATTCAAAATTTCGATCAGCATAGCAGGCCGGTATTGCAGCAGGTACTCAGAAAATCCTTCCAGCACTTCCGGCTCATGTGTTTCTACATCAATTTTCATCAGATCAATCCTACTGATATTATGCTGACGGATAAATGTATCCAGTGTAAGTGTTTGTACTTTAGTTTCTATTGTTTGTATTCCTGGAGCATTCAGATTTTTATTAATAGTAACTGAATAAACATGTTCGGTTGGCAGATCGTAAAACATTGCAGTACCATCCTTATCAGAAATTGCTGCATCTGAAGAGATAATATCATATTTATTTAGTTCTATATTCGCCTTCAGTTTTTCAAAAACTCTTGCCACAGGCTCAAATGCAAATACCTGTGATGCCGGATTTACACATTTCGCTATTAAAGAATAAATACCCGTGTTAGCGCCAATGTCGAAAATCACTGTTGATTTTTCGCATAGCTTCATCCATATTTTTATGGATTCTTTTTCCCAACCGTTTGTAAGCCCTTTCCAGAAAATTTCATTTTCCACCTGGTAGCCATAGTGTTTTATTTTAAATTTTCCCGTCTTACCAACAGGTACCGTAAAAACTCCCTTAAACTTCAAATGCCTGAAAACAGATTCCTTCGGACTCCAAACAGCCCTTAGAACATGAAACATTGCTTTTTTAAAAGGAACCAGGTTATAAAGGTTTTTCAGGAATTTCTTCATAATACACAGGATATAAAATAGTAAGCTAGGTGTTTGAATAATTGGTTACTGCTGCTTCTGCAGCAATAAAACCAGCATGCCTGGGGAAATCAATAGTACGGCCTTCCATAGGGCTGTCAGTTATTTCAAAAGTCAATATTTCCTTCTGCCAGTCTAATGTATTGGTATGACCACTCCCTAACCATACCCCCAGTGTATATAATCCCTGGATCATCGGAGGAAGAAGTATTTCAGATACAACACTTATAGCCTGATTACCTTTACGACCGAAGTTAATAAAAGGTTCATACCGTGGTATTGCTTCCATTAACGGTACTGCATCAATACTGCCAATATAAAAAGCAAGATAAGAGGCAGGAAATTCATCATTAACATTCAGTACCGTGTTTATTCTGAGTTTTTGTTTTGGCTGCGTACCAATTACTTCTGTTTCAACTTTCCCAATATAAACATTGCTGCTTTTCTCTGCATTCACCTCCCAGGTATTACGGCTGGCATCAACATTGTTCATGTACAGGTTAATAACTTCCTCCACTTTGCCACTGAATTTCATTTTTCCTTTCTCAAGAAAAACTCCCTTACTGCAAAGGTTTTGAACAGCCGGCATATTATGACTGACGAATAAGATAGTACGTCCGCTTTTACTGACCTCATCCATTTTTCCAAGGCATTTTTTCTGGAAGTCAGCATCACCTACTGCCAATACTTCGTCAATTACCAGTATTTCAGGTTCCAGGTGTGCTGCTACCGCAAATGCTAACCGCAATTGCATACCACTGCTATATCTCTTCAGTGGTGTATCCAAAAATCTATCCACTCCGCTAAAATCAACAATGGCATCAAAATGCTTATCGATCTCCGCTTTACGCATACCAAGAATGCTTCCATTCATATAGATATTCTCCCGGCCCGTTAACTCCTGGTGAAACCCGGTACCAACTTCCAGCAAAGAAGCAATACGACCCCTGCAAATAATTTTTCCGCTGCTGGGAGGAGTAATTCCTGAAAGTATCTTTAATAAGGTACTTTTCCCGGCTCCATTTTTACCCACCACTGCCAGACTTTCTCCTGGCATTACCTGGAAACTTACATCATCCAATGCCTTGAATATCTGCTTGGGTGGTTGCTTTAATCTTTTAATAGGATTGGATAATACATCCCGCAAGGCCATATAAGGCTCTTTTTCACCACCAATAAAAAATTCTTTGGAAATATGTTGTACTTCAAGTATTGATTTCATTAGGTATGATTATGCCAGGTCAGCAAAATAGGCTTCCGTTTTACGAAATGTATATACACCGGCAAGCAGAAAACAAAGAGCTACCAAAAAGCCAAGCCCAACACTCATCCAGTCGATCGCATTGCCTGTAAAGGCGCTACGGGAAAGATTAATGGCATTTGCAATTGGGTTTAGCCTCATGACCCATGCCAGCCAACCATTTTCAAAAATCTTACTGCTGTATAAAACCGGGTTTACAAAAAGCAGAAACTGTATCATAAATGGCAGCACATATTGAAAATCCCTGTACTTCACATTCAATGCTGCCAAAAATGTACCGAGCCCTAAAGTTGTCATTACAGTCAGTACAATACTTACAGGCAAACAATACAGCACCCTTAACCAATCAGTATTATGATTATAGAAGATCAGTACTGCAATGTATATCAGGAGAGAAAAACAAAAATCGAATAATGCCGTGAGTATAGAAGACATAGGAATAATGAGCCGGGGGAAATATATCTTCTTAATGATGTTGGCATTCGCCACCATGCTGTTGGCGCTGTTAAGCAAACCATTACTAAAAATATTCCAGATGATCAGACCTGATAAAGCAAATATAGGATAAGGAATACCTTCACTGCTGACCCTTAACCCTCTGCTGAAAATGAGGGTGAATATCATCATCATAGCAAGAGGTTGTAATATCGCCCACAGAAATCCAAGGGCTGCTTGTTTGTACTTGACTTTAATATCCCGCCAGGCAAAGAAGTAAAATAATTCCCTATACCTTATAAGCTCTTTCAGGCCCAATGAGAATTTATGTTGTCGTTCGATGATATACTCCATAGTTAACGGTAATTAAGGATGATATTTAAAAGACTATTTATAACAAGCTGCCTGCTGATAAATTAAAATGGAGCATACCAATCCCATCTCCTTTTATCCTCATCAGTCTTTCGGAGTGCAATACAGCGGGAGTTAATTCCCTGTTTATAGTCTGCTACAGTAAGGCTTTGCTTGAAGATACTTCTAATACCAGGAATTGAGCTGACTTTGTGCATCAAGCTTGCTCCAAAACCAGGCTTTACATTCCCGGGAAATTGTGCGACAATCTTATAGCTGGGATACTGTGTAATATATCTTACCAGCTTACGTACACTGTAATATCCTACATCATCAAAAACAACAATGCCATTGACCTCCAGCAACCGGTCAATAAAAAAGAAGTCCATCATCAGCCAGTCAAACTGTTTAGTAGAGTCGATATAAACGAAATCAAACTTTTCCCTTCTGGCAAGAAGTTCTGGCAAAACTTCATAGCAGTAATTTTCCCTGAAATCTGTTTTCTCTTTATACCCGGCCTGAGTTATGAGATCCAGCCCATTTCCTCCCCAATCACTTGTTTGGAACTTATCAATAACCAGATGTCTGCCTCCGTTTTTGGAAACTTCCTCAACAATAGAAAGTGCAGACATACCAAACGCAAAACCTATTTCAAGTGATTTTTTAAACTTATTTTCCTTGACCAATGATTGTAAAAATTCACATTGTGGTCTCTCTGTTTCCCCATATATCTGAATTTCCTCTCCCTTGCTATTGACAAACTTGCCCGTTGTAAAAATATTTTCCAGCAGCTTATTCATTATCTATACTTAGTTTCTTTTAATTTATTAGGAGATTGATCCTATAAAATCACAGTCACTAATCCTTATGGTTTAGTAGCCACAACTACCAGGTTCAGAAAAAAATCAGTTTTTTTGGGGAAGAGTTTACCAAAAATCAATGACCCGGTATTATTAAACAGATGAAACGTTGGCGCAACAATCCTACCGCCAATGGGCCACTTTGGAAGAATATGCATATACCAGTACAAGCCCCATAACTGAAAAAGAGTTTCTACAAAATTTGATGTTTTCTCAAGGCTAATAATTTTAAAATTATGCCTTTCAAGGAGGGTCTGAAATCCAATAGATGTGTAACGTCCGAAATCATTTGGCATTTCATGCTCATGCCACGCAAAAGGTACTGTAATAAGTATCTTCCCGCCGGGTTTAATCACCCTGTTTAATTCATCCAATATTTCCTCCAGGTTAAATATATGCTCAAATACTTCCGAAGAGAGAATACTGTCAAATGTATTATCCGGAAATGGTATTTTTTTCCCGTCATACATTACATCAATATTTTCATCCTTATGGCTATGTCCTTCTCCATTGAAATCAACGCCTATATATTCTGAAACATTTGTGAACAGGGGTTTATAGGGTTTCGTTCCGCAGCCAAAATCCATCATTTTTCCTTGCAATGAAGGAGCATTCTTTGATATATGGTGTAGTAAATGCTTACGGATTATATAGTATGGGTTGAAAATCGAAGGGTTGAATTTTTTATCAATAGTACCTTCACTCATTTTATCTGTAATTGTTTGTAACAGTTATGTATTAGCTAATAGACAACCCACTTATTGTGCCGGAAAAAAATGTTCTTTATAAACCTTGCGAATGCCTTCCTCAAGTGGTATGGAAGCTTTCCATCCCGCTTGCGTCAGCCTGGATACATCCATTAATTTTCTGGGTGTACCATCAGGTTTGCTGCTATCCCAGTTTATTTCTCCCTTGAACCCGGTAATATTTTTAATCAGTTCCGCCAGGTCTTTTATCGTAATATCATCACCCACCCCAATATTCATTGGCTCACCCCCCTCGTATTGCTGCATAAGAAAATAGCAGGCATCTGCCAGGTCATCTGCATGCAAAAACTCACGGCGTGGTGAGCCTGTACCCCACAATGTTACTGAAGCATCGCCATTTTGTTTCGCTTCATGAAATTTTCGAAGCAGTGCAGGTAATACATGAGAGTTATTAAGGTCATAATTATCATTGGGGCCGTACAGGTTGGTAGGCATTACTGTGATAAAATTGCTCCCGTACTGAGAACGATACGCTTCACACATCTTCAATCCTGCAATCTTTGCAATAGCGTATGGTTCATTAGTAGGCTCCAGCAGACCTGTAAGCAAGTATTCTTCCTTCAATGGCTGCGGCGCCAGCTTTGGATAAATACAGGAAGATCCAAGAAATAATAATTTTTTTGCCCCATGCAAATGTGACTGATGAATAACATTCGACTGTATCATCAGGTTATCATATAAGAATTCGCCCCGGTAGGTGTTATTGGCTATGATGCCGCCTACTTTAGCAGCAGCCAATATCACATATTCTGGCTTTTGCCCAGCAAAGAAATCGGCCACCTGCTGCTGGTTGCGAAGATCCAGCTCTTTTGAGGTTCGGACTATAATATTATTATACCCTTCTTTCTTTAATCGCCGGTGAATAGCGCTACCCACCATACCATTGTGACCTGCGATATATATTTTACTGTTCTTTTCCATGCTATATTTTTATTCATGCTGGTTTAGCACATCAAACCCCGCCTCTTTCAATAATTTATTCCGACGGAATAGTTCAATATCTGCTGCTACCATTTCCTTTACCATTTCCGCCAATGTGTATTTAGGTGTCCAGCCAAGTTGTTTATTCGCCTTTGTCGCATCACCGATCAGCAGGTCTACTTCGGTAGGCCGGTAATAGTTAGGATCTACAAATACTACCTCTTTTCCTATTGGCAGATGCTTAGGGTCGTTTGTTGATTTGATAGTACCTTTTTCTGTAGCACCTGTTCCGGAAAATTCCAACTCCACTCCCACTTCACGAAAAGCCATACGGATAAAGTCCCGTACAGATGTGGTAACGCCAGTGGCAATTACATAATCTTCTGGTTTGTCCTGTTGCAATATGCGCCACATAGCATCTACATAATCCTTAGCATGTCCCCAATCTCTTTTTGCATCAAGGTTTCCTACATACAATGCATCCTGCAATCCCAACGCCATTTGGGCAACCGCTCTGGTAATCTTACGGGTAACAAATGTCTCACCCCGCAATGGGCTTTCATGGTTAAATAAAATTCCATTGCAGGCATACATATTATATGCCTCCCTGTAATTAACAGTGATCCAATACGCATACATCTTTGCCACTCCATAAGGACTGCGTGGATAGAAAGGTGTCTTTTCACTTTGTGGCACTTCCTGTACTAATCCATATAATTCTGATGTAGAAGCCTGGTATATTTTTGTTTTTTGGGTAAGTCCTAACAGCCGAACAGCTTCCAGTATCCGCAATGTCCCGATACCATCCGCATTGGCAGTATACTCCGGCACATCGAAGCTCACTTTTACATGGCTCATTGCCCCGAGATTATAAATTTCATCGGGCTGTACTTGCTGTATTATCCGGATAAGATTAGTGCTATCGGTTAGGTCTCCATAATGCAGGATGAATTTCCTGTTCTTTTCATGCGGATCTGCATAAAGATGATCGATACGGGCAGTATTAAAAAGGGATGACCTTCTTTTGATACCATGCACCTCATACCCTTTACTCAGCAAGAGTTCCGCAAGGTAGGCACCATCCTGTCCGGTAATTCCAGTTACAATTGCTTTTTTATTCATAGTAGTGTTTATGGTTAGTCCTTTTGAGTAGTTCTGATAATAAGTTGATATAGGTTATATTTTCACATTTCGTATATCATGTACCAGTTGAATCCCCTTTCTTGTTTCCTCCATGGTTATCCCATGTCCTCCAAGTATCTCATAATAAGACCTGGTATGCAAATCATCAAAACCTTCATTAAAATGCACCTCTTCGCTATCTATTATCAATGAGCGGAATGCTTTATTTCCCTTCCGCTTTGTTTCAACAGGTAAATCATCATTATCTATACTTAAAAACCAGTCCACATCTGCTTTTTGAAGAGACAGACTTCCTGAGGCTTTAGTTGCGGTATTCTGGCTGATATTTATGGAAACTACATCACCAAATATCCAAAGCAACATATCAAAAAAATGTAACCCAATATTAGTGGTAATGCCGCCGCTCTTTTGAACATCTCCTTTCCAACTGTTATGATACCAATGCCCCCGGGCAGTTATATACTTCAAATTTATCTTATGTTTTTTACCTGCCGGCTTCGACAGGATTTTCTCTCTTAAGGAAATAATAGACGGATGCATTCTCAGTTGAAAAATTGTACTAACCTTACCTCCTGTTTCCTTTTCAATCTCTGCAAGGGCATCTACATTCCATGGATTTAGCACCACTGGTTTTTCACAAATCACATCAGCCCCAATACGAAGCCCAAAACGAATATGTGAATCATGCAAATAGTTAGGTGAACAAACCGAGACAAAATCAATTTGTGTTCCCTGGCGTTTTAATTTTTCAACATGCCGGTCAAAACGTTCAAACTCGGTAAAAAAATGTGCTTCAGGAAAATAACTATCAAGCACCCCTACCGAATCATGTTTATCCAATGCAGCCAGCAGGTTATTACCTGTTTCCTTTATTGCTTTCATATGCCTGGGGGCTATATAACCGGCAGCTCCTATTAAAACAAAATTCTTCATTCAATTGGTTCTTGTCACTTTTTTATCGACAAGGCCATACTCTTGTCCACTCCCGGCACATATAGCTTTACCGTTAGTATCAAATGAAAGCTTATGCCCATATTCACTTATCCAGCCTGTTTGCCGGGCAGGGTTACCAGTTACCAGTGCATAAGCCGCTACAGATTTTGTCACGACAGCTCCAGCTCCAATAAATGCATATTCACCAATCGTAATGCCACAAAGGATCGTGGCATTTGCACCAATACTAGCCCCTTTTTTTATCAACGTTTTCTTATACTCAGTTTTTCTGACAACTGCACTTCTTGGATTTATAACATTGGTAAATACGGCTGAGGGGCCGATAAAAACATCATCTTCACAGATCACTCCTTCATATAAGGAGACATTATTCTGGATCTTATTGCATTTACCAAGTACAACATTAGCCCCCACAAATACATTTTGACCAATAGTACAGTGTTCACCAATTACTGCCCCAGGCATAATATGACTAAAATGCCAGATGTTTGTATTCTCGCCTATCTTACATCCTTCATCTATTATCGCTGTCGGATGTATAAAGAAACTCATTGATAAAATGTTTTTATCTCTTCTTCAGCAATAATCACTTCTAACACTAAACAAAGCAAGCTGTAATTATTTTTTTCCAAATGCAAGGTGATCCTTCCATATTTCGTCCTGTGGTAAGGATTTAAAATACTCGTAGGTAATTTTTAAACCTTCTGACCTTGCTACAGAAGGTTGCCAGTTCAATAATTGTTTAGCCCTTGTGATATCTGGTTGCCGCTGTTTAGGATCATCCGCCGGCAATGGTTTATACACTATCTGCTGCTGAGAGCCTGTTAGTTTAATGATCTCTTCTGCAAAATCTTTCAGGCTGATCTCATCAGGATTACCAATATTTACAGGTTGTGCATAATCGCTAAGCAACAGTCTGTAAATACCATCCACCAAATCGGACACATAACAAAAGCTGCGGGTCTGGCTGCCATCACCAAATACAGTAAGATCTTCACCCCGCAATGCCTGGCCGATAAAAGCTGGTAATGCCCGGCCATCATTCAGGCGCATTCGGGGACCATAGGTATTGAATATTCTTACAATTCTTGTCTCCACTCCATGATAAGTATGATAGGCCATGGTTATTGCTTCCTGGAAACGTTTTGCTTCATCATATACACCACGGGGACCAACAGGATTTACATTTCCCCAGTAATCCTCGTTTTGCGGATGCACTAGCGGATCACCATATACTTCGCTGGTGCTAGCCACTAAAATTCTTGCTTTCTTGCTTAATGCAAGTCCCAGGCAGTTATGTGTGCCTAATGAACCTACTTTAAGGGTTTGAATCGGAATCTTTAAATAGTCTATCGGACTGGCGGGTGAAGCAAAATGAAGAATATAATCCAGGTGACCCGGCACATGTATAAACTTACTTACGTCGTGATGATAAAAACTAAATGTTTTAAGCGGGAATAAATGTTCAATATTCTTCAGGCTGCCGGTAATAAGATTATCCATTCCCACCACTTCATATCCTTCCTTAATGAATCTGTCGCATAGATGAGATCCTAGGAATCCTGCAGCACCTGTAATAAGAACTCTTTTCATGAAGAAAATAATTATGAGTATTTAATTGCCGGACCATTGATCAGCACAATACCCGGTAAACATTTTAAGACGCTATAATTTTTTTCCGTCCAATACTTTCGTAATAGAACCCGAGTGAATTTATTATTTCAATATCATACAGGTTCCTGCCATCAAAAATCACCTTTGCTTTCAGTTGTGATGCGATCTTGTCAAAATCAGGCGTCCTGAATTCATTCCATTCAGTACAAATAATCAACGCATCTGCTCCCTCTAATGCTTCATACTGGCTTTCTGCGAAAACGATATCAAGTTTTGTTTCTTTTTTCACATTTGGCATTGCTTCAGGATCAAATGCGGTAACAGTGGCCCCGCTGGTCAACAACTTTTCGATAACTTCCAAAGCCGGCGCTTCTCTTATATCATCTGTGTTCGGTTTGAAGGCAAGCCCCCATACAGCAAATTTTTTCCCCTTCAGATCACTCTTATAGTATTGGTTGATCTTGGAAATAAAAAATTGTTTCTGCATCTTGTTCACCTGCATTACCGCATTC
This sequence comes from Chitinophagaceae bacterium, assembly GCA_016786885.1. GTDB lineage: Bacteria > Bacteroidota > Bacteroidia > Chitinophagales > Chitinophagaceae > JJ008. The sequence goes on from JAEUVO010000067.1 coordinate 90,063, forward strand.
AATATCTTAAAATCGTAAGAGGCATCCGTAGAAGATTTTGACAACGCCTGCACATCCTTCGGAAAGCAACTTCCTCCATACCCAAGCCCTGGATACAAAAAATGTTTCCCAATTCTGAAGTCTGTGCCAATACCACGGCGAACCATATCTACATCTGCTCCCAATTTTTCGCACAATACTGCCACCTCATTCATGAATGATATTTTGACAGCAAGGAAACTATTAGCTGCATATTTAGTAAGCTCAGCACTTTTTTCATCCATGAAAATGATTGGATTTCCCTGCCGTACAAATGGCTCATACAATTGTTGCATTATTTTTCTTGCCTTCTCTGAGGTTGTACCGATTACTACCCGGTCAGGCTTCATAAAATCTTCCACCGCTGCTCCTTCCCGTAAAAACTCAGGGTTACTTACTACATCAAAAACCTCAGCAACATCACCGCCACCACTTGTTAATATCGCTTCTCTCACTTTATCAGCAGTTCCTACAGGAACGGTGCTTTTATCAACTATTACTTTGTAGTCACCTGCTTGAAGTAGTTTTCCAAGATCTTTTGCCACACCAAGAATATATTTCAAATCAGCGCTTCCATCTTCTCCCGGGGGAGTTGGCAATGCCAGGAAAATTATTTTGGCGCCTTCTATTCCTTCTTTTAAAGAGGTGGTAAATTGAAGACGTCCTTCTTTCAGGTTCCTGGAAAATATTTTTTCAAGCCCGGGTTCATAGATCGTTATTTCCCCGGAGGATAATCTTTCCACTTTTGATTTATCAATATCAACACAAGTAACATGGTTACCCGTCTCAGCAAAACAGGTGCCACTCACCAATCCAACATATCCTGTTCCAACAACAGCTATTTTCATTTCAGTATTTTATAGGGTTATTTTTTTCAGATACTCACCATATCCGCTTTTTGATAATTCCTCAGCAATAGTATCTAATTGTTTTTTATCAATAAATCCATTGCGATAGGCTATTTCTTCAATGCAGCCGATCTTGTTTCCCTGTCTTTTTTCAATTACTCTCACAAATTCACTGGCATCACTCAGCGAATCAAACGTACCTGTATCAAGCCAGGCTGTGCCGCGGTCAAGAAGTGCAACCTTTAATTTACCTGCCTTTAAATATTCTTTGTTTACATCTGTAATTTCATACTCGCCTCTTGCAGAAGGTTTAAGATCCTTTGCAATCTTTACAACCGAGTTGTCATAAAAATATAATCCGGGTACTGCGAAGTTTGACTTAGGCTTCGCTGGTTTTTCTTCAATGCTCAACGCATTGTAATCAGCATCAAATTCCACTACTCCATATCTTTCAGGGTCAGCTACCTGGTAAGCAAAAACATAACCTCCTTTCACATCAGCTAATTCTTTCAATTGCTTGCCCATGCGGGTTCCGTAGAAAATATTATCCCCTAATACCAACGCAACTTTATCATTACCGATAAAAGATTCGCCGATAACAAAAGCTTGCGCCAGTCCATTGGGAATTTCCTGTATGGCATACTCAAACTTGCATCCTACTTTGCTGCCGTCACCCAATAATCTTTTGAACTGAGGATTATCTTCCGGGGTAGTGATGATCAACACTTCCCTGATGCCGGCCATCATCAGCACCGACAATGGATAATAAATCATTGGCTTGTCATATATCGGCATCAGCTGTTTAGAAATGGCTTTGGTGATGGGATAAAGCCTGGTACCGGAGCCGCCGGCCAAAATAATTCCTTTCATAGATAGTTATCTTTTGTGGTATTGCTCTTCATAATAATGCTGGTACTCTCCGCTTGTCACATGCTTCAGCCACTCTGTATTTTCAAGATACCAGTCAATTGTTTTTGCCAGGCCTTCTTCAAAAGTCACAGATGGTTTCCAGCCAAGTTCTTTATTGATTTTGGTTGCATCAATAGCATAACGCCTGTCGTGACCGGGCCTGTCTTTAATGTAAGTGATTAATTCTTCACTTTTCCCTGAAGGATTACCAAGTTTTTCATCCATCAGCTTACAAAGTAATTTAACCAGGTCTATATTTTTCCATTCGTTGAAACCACCGATATTATAAGTATCACCGCTTTTCCCTTTGTGAAAAACGAGATCGATCGCAGTGGCATGATCCTTTACAAACAACCAATCCCTGGTATACAGACCATCCCCATAAACGGGTAAGGGTTTTTGGGTGATAATATTATTGATAAATAAAGGGATCAGTTTTTCAGGAAAATGATTTGGCCCATAATTATTAGAACAATTGCTTACAACCACCGGTAATCCGTAAGTGTCATGATAAGCCCTTACAAAATGATCACTGGAAGCTTTGGAAGCACTGTAAGGAGAGTGAGGATCATATTTTGTTTCTTCGGTGAAGAATCCAGTTTCACCTAATGCACCATACACCTCGTCAGTAGAAACATGATAAAATCTCTTGCCCTCGTAATTATTTTTCCAAAAATGTTTTGCAGTATTTAGCAGGTTTACTGTACCAATAACATTGGTGTACACAAAATCCAACGGTGATACGATAGAGCGGTCTACATGGCTTTCGGCCGCCAGGTGAATTACCCCATCCGGTTGATGTAGTACGAAAATTCTTTCCAGTGCATCTTTATCGAGGATGTCTGCTTTCTCAAAAAAATAGTTTGGGGAATCTTCAATATCCCTCAGATTCTCCAGGTTACCTGCATATGTCAATGCATCCAGGTTGATGATCTTGTATTCCGGATACTTTGTAACAAAAAGACGTACGACATGTGAACCAATGAAACCAGCGCCGCCGGTTATAATAATTGTTTTAGACATAATGATTATCCTTTCTGAGATTTATACCAGTTAAATGTTTTCCGTAATCCCTCTTCTACATTAACAACCGGGCTATACCCTAGTAGTTGCCGTGCTCTTGATATGTCAGCCAAGCTATGTTTTACATCTCCCAGTCTTTCAGGTCCAAAAACAGGTTCCAGTGAAGTAGCTGCTTCATTTTTTAATCCATTGAAAAGTTCCAGCAATGATGTTTGCTCGCCGCAGGCAATATTGTATACCTGGTTTACAGCTTCTTTATTTGTAGTAAATAAAGAAAGCTTATTAGCCAGTACAGCATTGTCAACAAAAGTAAAATCCCGGCTATGACTACCGTCTCCATTGATAACAGGTTGCTTATTACTCAACAATGCTTCTGCAAATAACGGTATCACAGCTGCGTATGGGCCGTTGGGGTTTTGCCTGGGGCCAAATATGTTAAAGTAGCGTAGCCCGATGAATTCCATATTGTAAAGACTGGCATACACCTTTGCATACAGTTCATTCACAAGTTTTGTTACAGCATATGGTGAAAGAGGGTTTCCTATCTTATCTTCTACTTTAGGTAGCCCTGGATGATCCCCGTAAGTAGAAGAACTAGCAGCATACACTACCCGTTTGATTCCTTTTTCTTTAGCTGCTGTAAAAATATTGAGGGTGCCTGTAATGTTTACATTATTCGTGGTAAGCGGATCATTTATAGAACGGGGGACAGAACCAAGTGCTGCCTGGTGGGAAATAAGGTCAATTCCATTACAGGCAGTCAGGCATATTTCATAACTCCTGATATCGCCTTCAATGAAATCGAATTTTGGATGATTTTTGTACCCTTCAATATTTTTCAATGACCCGGTAGCAAGGTTATCAAATACTCTGACCTGAGATACTCTTTCATCCTGAAGTAAATTTTCAACAAGGTTAGAACCGATAAATCCGGCACCGCCAGTAACTAGAATACGCATGAGATAAGGTTATATTTTATTTTCTCTTTTTCTTCTTACCAAAGAACCGCCTGATATCAAGCTTTGTCAGTATTCTTTCGAAGAAATTCTCAGGTGCAGTTTCTTCTTCATAATAACTTCCATAACCATAGCCATAACCATAACCGTAACGGCCATAGCCATAATAACCATAGCCAGGTTTTAGTTTGACATCATTAATAATAATAGAAACTTTGGGCAATTTATTCTCCTGGTAAAATTCATCGATAAGAGCAATTTGTTTCTTGAATGTATGCCCTTGCCTTACAAGATATAAAGTACAATCAGCAAACTTGCTCAGGGTCATTGCATCACTTACCATTCCTACTGGAGCAGTATCCACCAGTACAACATCGAAATTCGCCTTCAGCCATGCAAACATTTCATCCAATCTTGGATCAAGCAACAATTCGGCTGGATTTGGAGGAATGGGACCACAACCTAAAACAAATAAATTCTCATGCTCAGGAACAGGTTTTATCAATTCACTTAAATTATTGGATTTTCCAACAAGGAAATTTGTTATCCCGGGACCCTTAGGCAAATTAAGCCCGGATAAAACTTTAGGTTTACGTATATCAAACTCCAGGATCACAGTTTTTTTACCTGCCAGTGCCAGTACAGCACCCATATTGGTTGAGACATACGATTTACCCTCTCCACTGAATGATGAAGTAGTAAGGATAACTGCTTTATCTTTTTTATGAAGGACATATTGAAGGTTGGAGCGGATTATCCTGAATTGCTCAGCAACCATACTACGGGTGGTTTTACTAACCACCAATGTAACATCCGAATACGAGTGACCTATCTCTCCTAAAATCGGCGCCTTTGTTATCTTTTCAATATCGAACCTGGTACTTACCTTATCATTTAATACCTCGCTTAAGAAAATAAGCAATGCAGGTATAGCAAGTCCCACCAGCACAGCCATTATCTGAATTGACCGTTGATTAGGTGATATTGGATTTGCCGAGGGGTATGATCTGTCGATGATGTCTGAATTCGGAATTGTGGAGGCTTGTGAGATAGCTGTTTCCACTCTTTTCTCTGTAAAAAGTTTGTACAATCCCTGATAAGTATCTAACTGTCGCCTGATTTCTGCAAGTTCCTTTACTTTGACGGGCATAGCTTTCAGCTGAGATTCACTGATTCCGCTTCGTTGCCTGATACGATTGATAGCTGAGTTAGTGGCTGATTTAATGTTGCTTAAATTTTCCCGAATGCTCATCCGAAGTTTTTCGACTTGTCCATCCAATTCCTTAATTACTGGATTGGCTGCCGGGATGTTTCCATCCAATAACTGTTTTCTTTCAATTTGGGCTTTATTGTATCCGCTTACTAATTCATTTAATGTCTGATCTTCCAATCCGAGAGAAGAGGGAACAACCACTTTTGCAAACTCATTCTTCTTATCAGCAAGATAATCATCAATCATACCTGCTACATTCATTTTCAGGTTTTGCTCGTTGATCGTTTTATCAGATTCTCCAATGATTTCAAAATAGGTATTGGATTGTGTCTCTGCATCAATCAGGTTGTATTTTGTCTGATAATCTAAAAATACCCGCTGTATGCTATCAAGCTTTGAGCCGATATCTGTTATTCCTTCATTTATAAAAGCCAGTATCTGCTCAGAAGATAGTTTTTTCTGCTCCAGGCTATAGGCACTATACTCTTCCATTAGCTTGTTAATAATATCAGCGCCTAATTGCGGATTGGGTGTCCGCATGCTGATATTAAGAATGCCCGTACCGGGCACTTTAGGCAACACTTGAATCGCACCGGCATAACCTCCGGCGGCAAAGACACTGGGTTGCCAGGTTACATTATACGCCGTAGCTCCTGGCTCTCCAATATTCTTTTTAAAACTGAAAACACCGTTTTCGTTTTTGAAGTTTTGCCCAAAATGAAACGTAGCAGGATTATCATTAATCTTAAACTCGTTATTATTCAGAAATTTAACCTTGAAGGAAAATGACTTTGATGAATCGGCTAATTGAAGCGCCTCAACAAGAAACGGTCCTTGCTTATAAACGTTGATTGTTTTTACTTTCCCTATTGCATAATAGCTGAACTGCAGATTTAGTCTGTCCACCACTCTTTGCATCAAGGGGCGGGATTTCAGCATTTCTATTTCGGTAGCAATGTTCTGTGTTTTATTTGTTCCAAAAAACTCTTCAAACTTATCGCCGTTACCTCCGCTTACTTTATCATTTTTGATAACCATACTGCCGGCTGCACTATACACTGGTACCGTCCAACGCAGGTACAGATATGCCCCTAACAATGCTATTGCAACAGATACAACAAACAAAGGAAGGAACCTGATATATTTATAGAAGAGATCCCGGAAGCTAAGGTTCCAGAGTTCACTTTTATTTGGGTTAATATTATTGGGGTTAACTGCTTCTTCCATTGAGAGGGATAAGATGGGTTAAATAGACCTTTTATTAATTTCTGATAAAGATATTGGCCAGCGTGGCTGCTACAGTTACCAGTGTAAAAGCAAATGATATTTTTTGCATTGTTCTTGCCTGTTCTGCATCTTTTATTTTCTGTTGAGTTGACTCAACAATAATCATATCATTTTGTGCAAGATTGTAAAAAGGTGATTCAAAAATGTCTTTAGAAGTAAGATCAAGAACGGCAGTTTCCCTTTGGCCGTTTATTTCCCTCACCACTTTTACTGTATTTTTTTTACCATAATCGGTAATGCCACCCGCCAGACCCACTGCTTCAAGGATAGTAAGTCTTTCACCCGGTACTGTTACAGATCCTTCTTTAGCAACCTGGCCAAGAACAGTGACCCTGAAATTCATAAATCGTATCAGTACCGTAGGGTCTTTAAGTAACTCAACAGGCTCTGTTAATCTTTTTTTAATCGCCACTGCTAATTCCTGCCTGGTAAGCCCTTCCGCATGAATAACACCAAGTCTGTGATGTTCGATATTCCCGTTGAGGTCCACAAAATATCCAGCCACACTTTGACCACCTGTAGCGGCTGTGCCTATAGCGGGCTGATTATAGATGGCGTCTGAAAGTTCAGGTTTTGTGCTAAGACTGTATATCTGGATTGACAGCTGATCGTTTTTTTGAATCCTCAGTTCCGGGATCTTTACTTCACCTTTACCTGTGCTATCATTTACATTCTCCAGGTAATTTGGGATCTTTTGCAGAGGCTTGCAAGAAAAGAAATATAATGGCAATAAAAGCAATACTAAAAACCGGGTGAATTTCATTGATACGTCTTTATGAATAGCTGCAGCAGGGCTGCAAAAAATAAGGTTTGGTTCTGTTATTTTGGCAGCGCCGAAGTTAATTTACTTCTTTCAATATATGCCACTAAAATATAACCCAGGCTGTCAATAGCTACTTTGACCAGTTTATGTTTAATATCCAGCACTTTACCCTCCTGGTCCATGAATGAACCGTTCGTTATCCTTACCCGCTGATTCACTTTAACATCCACCGGCCTGGCCTCCACATTTTCATACTCGTTCAGGAATCTTTTAATAGCGTTAATCTCTTTCTCCCTGATCACTGCTGGTTTACCATTCCAATATACAAAATTGATAGCCCCGGTCGTCATCCTCACTTCAGTACGATCCTCGTCTGTAGCTTTTACAAATACATATGATTTGAATAAAGGCTCTTCTACGATCTTCACTCTGTCGCTCCACTTTCTTCTGACTTTATTCAGCGGGCAATAACTCTCAAATCCTTTTTCCGTGAGCAATTGGTTTACTTTTTTCTCCCACCGGGGCCGGGTATATATGGCTAACCATTTTTTTGTCACTCAGTATCAGTTTTACTCATGGCTTCGCCATGTCAATCACATATTCTAAATTTATATGATTGATAATCAATTTTTTATACTAAAAATGGGTACTCCGAAGAATATAATGCCCCAATTTGCAGGCAAATATAGTAGAAGATGTGAGTGGGAAGTGAATAAAATCACCGGATTTTGAAGGATTTACCCCCATAAGTTGATAACTATTCGTATAACTACGAAGCGATAAATTTATATTCCAAAAATTGAGTTTTCCGTTCAAAACATAAACCCCCTGAGCAAGGTTTGCTGTCTCACTATTTAATTGACTGCCCCTTTAATTTAACTGAGTTACCTGCCATTTTTCTAATCAGTACACTTCGGATTAACTCTGAACTTTCCGCTATCTTCAATCAACAAAATTTCTTTCCGGTGAATCAACGTTTTTATTCCCTTGATGTATTCAGGGGGGCTACTGTCTGTCTGATGATCCTTGTAAACAATCCCGGTTCCTGGAGCCATATATATGATCCGCTTGAACATGCCCCGTGGCACGGATTAACACCAACAGATCTTGTTTTCCCTTTTTTCCTTTTTGCAGTAGGTAATGCTATGTCTTTCGTTATGCCAAGACTGGAAGCAGGCGGAGAGGCTATATTTTGGAAAAAAGTACTGAAAAGAAGTGCACTAATATTCCTTATTGGTTTATTTCTCAATTGGTGGCCTTTTGTAACAGAAGTAAACCGGCTCGTGGAAGGTGCTGCCGAATTTCAAAAGGTATCCATCTTTAAAGGTTTTACATGGGTTGATTACTCGAAAGACAAAGCCGGAAACATTGTTGAAACCGTAAAAGGGGTCAGAGTATTAGGAGTATTACAAAGAATTGCTTTATGTTACCTGTTTGCTTCCATACTGGTATATTATCTTAAGGCAAGAAAAGCATTCCTGTTTGGCTTAATTTTCCTGTTGGTTTACTGGATGCTTTGTTATGTTGGCAATCCGGCAGACCCTTACAGTCTGAAAGGCTGGTTTGGTACCAATATAGATATAAAGATTCTGGGCATATCCCATGTATATAAGGGAGAAGGCATTCCTTTCGATCCCGAAGGGTTGATGAGCACTTTACCTGCCATTGTACAGGTAGTATTTGGGTACTTGGTTGGTGACTATATACAAAAGAAAAGCAAGGTTTTACCCATCCCTGATAAACCCGGCGAAACTACAGGGGGTATGTATCCTATGCTCGCTGGTCTGTTTGTCGTGGCCGTAGCTATGCTCGTTACCGGGTTTTGCTGGGATATGGTATTTCCAATCAATAAAAAAATATGGACAAGCTCTTATGTGATTTATACAACAGGTTTGGCCACACTTACTATCGCCACTATGATATACATGATCGAGATAAATAATATCCGTGGTGGCCTGGCCCGTTTCTTTGATGTGTTTGGTAAAAATGCTTTGTTTGTTTTTGCGCTAAGTGCCTTTTTACCCAAAGGGCTTGCCTTGATAAAGTTGGGTGACGGCATTAACCCTTGGAACTGGCTCTATAGAAAAGTATTGATTCATACACCCGGCGCCAAAGAAAACGGATCATTGCTATATGCCCTTTGTGTCATCACCTTCATGTGGGCTATCTGCTGGTGGATGGATAAAAAGAAAATCTATATCAAAGTATAACCGGCGCCTTAACAAGATTTTATCAGTTTGGTTCATACAGTTCCTGTGTAACAGTATCTCTTATTGCATCTGTTTCATGTCAAAAAATTTAAAACATGAAAGTAGTAACCTTTATAGCTACAGGAGCTTTTATCCTGTTTTCCGCATTTATTATGAAAGAACAACCCATTTCTCTGTATGAAACAAAATGGTCGTTGAAAAAAATATATACCGGGACCGGGGCAGAAGAAGTCGACACAAAGGCATTCATCAAATTTGATGCAGAAAAGAAAAGAGCCGGTGGCAATGGAAGCTGCAACACATTTGGTGGTTCATTAATAGTACTAAATGACTCCATCAGTATCTCCCATATTTTCTCTACCAAAATGTATTGCGAAGGAGTACAAAAAACTGAAGACAATTTCTTCAGGCAGTTAGAGAAAGTAAACAGGTTTGAGATAAAAGGCAGCGTTCTTTTGCTGTATCATGATACAGAAGTCTTGCTGGAATTTGAAGCTGCCGGGCATTAAGTGACAGTCTAAATTTCCAGAATCTCAAATATCAACTGAATCATAAACAATCACTTTGTTCCAGAGATGTGAACAGTCCTCTATAAACTTCAGGTGAAGAGGATCAGACTGATAGCTGGCTTCCGCTTCTTCATCCTTAAAATAAAGTAACCAGGAAACAGCATATCCTCTTTCAATCACATCTCTGTTTGTTGCCGCCGGTTTACCGATATGAAAATCCTTTATCGTTTTTGCTTTTGACAGTTTCAAAAGTCCCTCTACTAGTTTATCCCTGTCTGCCACACTCTCCGGGTTCTTTAGCCAGAAGAAAACATGATGGATAAACACATTTTTTACTTCTCTTTGCCCCGGTTCATTTTTAAAAGATGATAATCCCACAATACCGGCAGTTGCCAAGCTGATTTTTCCAATAAAGTTTCGGCGATTATGTTTCATAGTAACCTAAAATTCAAATCTTTGAATACCTAATCTACTAACTTGATATGCAAATGGCTTTTCATGATCAGCTAATCTATGTTTTATCTCTTCCCACTTATTAATTACCAATTTAACAATCCCCCAGTAGTTGGACTCGTCTTTTGCTAACTTTAAAAAAACAACTCCAACTTTGTGTTCCTTATATAAAGGGTAATAGCTTTTAATATGCTTGAAATCTTTGTCAAAAGATATGATTACTCCTTTATGTTTACCTGCAATATGTATTTGTTCTTCATCAGAAGCACCTTGATTACCTAGTAGGCGAGGATGTGAAATAGTAACTTTAATCGGGCTTTTATGATTTGACTCTTCAATTAGTGCCAAGCCTTGAACAAATTTGTATGGGACATTTTCGTCAAAAAGGAAAAACATTAACTAGCTCTTTTATAATACTTCAACGCATCGTCAACTTCGGATATTTTTAAATCGTATAGTTGGCATATATTCTTTCTTGTCTCGCCTCCTTCATACAATTTTCGAATAGTCTCAACTCGTAAGTTTCTTCCGCTAATTATTGGTTGACCAAATTGCCTCTTGGGATCAACAACTACATTTCTAGATTTCTCGAGTGGAAAATATAGTTCTGCAAGGTTGTTTTTTCCAAAATCAATTTTATGCAAAAAAGGCTCAAGAACTGCCTTTATATCGAGTTGTTGTTTACCATTAGCATTGACTAGTTCATCTAAGTAATCATACCATATCTCTTTACCGTCAGTACGTATGTTTGTTGCAAATGGATAAGGAGTATTCAATTCTCTTGAGATAGTCTTATGAGCTGTCTGAATTTTTTGCGCACTAACCCCTTTTACCCTTAACTGATAAAATGTATAGAATTCAATTAAGGTATAAAAATTTACAGCTTTATTACCTTTATCTCCAAAAGAATAAGCTCCTTTCGTAGCAAATCGATTATCCCATAATTCTACCATCCATCGTCTTACTTTAGAATATGGTAGTTGCAGAATTTCTGCGACATCAGATGTCAAAAAGATGCCTTCTCCTAATTTTGGCCTTTGAGTCTTATTTGATATAGTAATATTCACGAGGTTAAAAATAGCAAGTTTATTGAAATCAAATTGGTATAAATTTCATATTATTTTGAAATCATAGAAAGTTAAAGGTTAATTTTTTCAAAACAATCTCCCCTGTCCTCCAGGCACTCTGAATTTACTCCTGTCCAAACTCCACTCTTCAGCATTCATACCATACAGTTTACCATACTTCTTATATTGCTGTGCCACCATCTCTGCAATATTCCCCTCTCCCCGCATCCTTATTCCCCAACGGGTATCATTCACTTTTCCATCATGGCTTTGCTCTATCAGGTGCCACACTTTATCCGCCCTGTCGGGGAAATTTTTATACAACCAGTCGTGGAATAAAAATTTAATCGCTCCATTCAAACGGATGAATGTATAGGCAGTGAAGGTGGCCCCGTTATCCCTGGCTTCTTTCATGATGCGCTGCATCTCATGTTCATTCAATCCCGGTATCATCGGCCCCATCATAATGCCCATGCGGACACCGGCACTGCTCAGTTCATTGATCACCTTCAGCTTTTGTTTGGCCGTAGTGGTCCTTGGTTCCATTATTCGACGCAGATCCTCATTGAATGAAGTGATAGATACCATGGCTGAAACAATTTTCTTCTTTCCCATTTCCTGCAGCACATCTTTGTCTTTGAGTATCCAGGAATTCTTGGTTAGTATACCAACAGGCTGGTTGAATTCATTGCATACTTCCAGCAATCCTCTTGTCAGCCTGTATTTCTGCTCAGCCGGCTGGTAGCAATCCGTGTTCCCGCTAAGCATGATGGGTGTAGCGTCCCATTTTTTATGCATTAAGAATTTGCGCAGCAACTGCGGTGCATTCTTTTTGACAATGATCTTTCGCTCAAAATCCAGCCCGGCGCTGTAACCCCAGTATTCGTGTACATTTCTTGCATAGCAATAGATGCATCCATGCTCACATCCGGCGTAGGGATTCATGCTGTACATCATACCTACATCTTTACTCTCTACTTTGTTAACGATGGTTTTTGACTCCTGTTCCAGGTAAATGGTAGGTACGTTGGATTCTTCCCAATCATCAATGCCTTCGATGTGCTCCCTGGTGCTTTCGTTTTTAAGGAACCGGTTTTTGGTGTTGAACTGTGCTCCTCTGCCCGTTACATACTGTGCCCCTTCTTCGGGTTGCTTCACTGCCACTTTAAAGTGATCCTGTTTCAGTTTTTCTGACATACACTATTGTTGGTTTTGATTGTCTATTAAATAAAAAGGAGAACAAAGAGTTATCTCTTCATATTCATACTGCACAAAATCTTACTCTTTATTCTCCTTCTGTCTCACTCTCCCATCTCACTTTATGTATTACTGCGTACGGATCAATTGCTACCCGAATAACTCACCCTGTTTCGTGGTAACCGGTAAATTCTGAAATTCAAATCGCTGAACTGCCTGGTATTTTATTTCACCTTCCGGCCTTCGGAGCAGTGTCATGCCATCTGCAATAAAACGGCCGGTAAAGTGTTTATTACTGTACTCCAGCCAGCCCTTTTCATATTGCCATGGTTTCAGTTTTCTTGCAATAGTCAAATGCGGCTCCATAATAAAGTGAGGCTTGTTATCATCATTCAGTTTCATCAGCCGCTGGCCATCTGTACGAATTTCCTTTACCAGGTTTTGCACCGGTAATTTGCTTGTTACATTTATATATATGGTATGTGATGGGAAACTGCCAAAGTCTTTCAACTCCACCTTGAAAGGCGGAAAACCCATTGCCACCGTTTTCAGCCGATTGACAATCCGCTCCTCCATCATGGCATATTGTAGAAAATTGACCAGTGTAATATGTGGTTTACCCCAGCGGGCATGATCAGATTTGTATTGATCAGCAAACCCCTCTTTCACTTTCATTATACGATTCCACAATTCTTCATGCGGACTGAGTACCAGCAAATACTCATACACCCGGTAGCCCGGGATAGTGTTGATAATTGTTTCCATAACCATCCATTTAAAATTTCAGAAAATACTTACCTATTTTCTTAGCACTAATTTACTAAATTTTTTAGTTATTCCAAATATTTTTATCACCTTTATACAAGAAAATTTATTCTATAATGGCTCTGCTGTCCTCCTTTCCTCAGGAGAGGAGTTAGAAGTGAGGTAAAAATTATTATTTATGGAAGGAGAAGAATTTTACGGGGCGGCCTACAAAGGTTCGAAACAATTTAAACAGCAGGAAGTAAAGACGGCCAATGCCACCGGCTTTGGCGCTGCAGCCGACGATTACGCTGAAAGAGGTATTGACCTTAATGAGCAATTGATACGCAACAAACCAGCTACTTTCTTTTTTAAGATGAAAGGTGATGCCATGAAAGAGGCTGGTATTTTCGACGGAGATATCCTGATTGTGGATCGTTCGTCGAAATTGGCAAATGGAAAAATAATTGTGGCTATTCTGAATGGTGAGCTATTGGTACGACGGTTTCATAAAAATTTTTCATCTGCATTTTTAATTCCGGAAAACAGCCGGTATAAGAGTATTAACCTGGCAGAGTTCACCAACTTTCAGGTGTGGGGGGTGGTTGTTTACTCTATACATCCCCTGGGTTAAAATATAAAATCACCAGTATGGGATATACAAAAATGTGGGTTCATTTAGTTTGGGCAACCAAGAAAAGAGAACCTGTTCTTGACAAAGGCACAAGAACAAAGTTATTCTCACATATCCGGGAAAATGCCAGGGCAAAAGGTATTTATATCGATTTTATAAATGGATATATTGATCATATTCATGTATTGATATCATTAAACGCCGATCAGACCATTGCCAAAATTGTTCAACTGATTAAAGGAGAGAGTTCTTTCTGGGTGAATAAGCATAGATTAACTTCTTCAAAATTTGAATGGCAGGATGATTATTTCGCTGTATCGGTGAGTGAGTCGGGTGTAAACAAAGTGAGAGAATATATTAAAAACCAAGAACAACATCATGCGAAGAAAACATTTCAACAGGAGTATGATGAATTTATGGAGAAATATGGTTTTGGGCTATTACAGAAATCCCCGGGCTAAAGCCCGGGGCAAGACAAAAACCCATGGCAATAAATTGCTCAGGCCTTCAGGCCTGAGATAAATAATTATTGATGAAGGCAATTATTGATTGTAATAATTTTTATTGTTCCTGCGAAAGGTTGTTCAGGCCAGAATTGCGGAATAAACCAGTCGTTGTACTAAGTAACAATGACGGATGTATTGTTTCTCGAAGCGATGAAGCAAAATATGCCGGAGTACCTATGGCTGCTCCCTTTTTTGAGTCCAGATCAATAATAGCCCTGCACGATATAGCTGTATTTTCTTCTAATTATAATTTGTACGGCGACTTAAGCTGGCGGGTAATGGAAACCTTACGTATGATTGCTGGAAAGGAAAATGTAGAAGTGTATTCGGTAGACGAAGCGTTTGTTGACCTTAGTGCTGTACCTGTAAAAGAATTACCGACGATAGCTAAAAAAATAAAAAAAACAGTGGAAGACTGGACAGGCATCTCTGTTTCAATTGGTGTAGCTCCTACAAAAACATTGGCCAAGCTTGCTAATTATATTGCTAAAAAAGATAAGAAAGCTACCGGATGTATTACTGTATTGGCAACAAGGCAAGAACAGCAGAAGGCCTTGCAACAAACGAGGCTTGCTAATATATGGGGAGTAGGCGGTGCTTATGCTAATAAACTATATAATATGGGCATCTTTAGTGGATGGGATTTAGCTTCAATGCCTGATTACTGGATGTATAAAAATATGGGTGGCGTTGTTGGTTCCCGGCTATTAAAAGAATTAAACGGCGAGCCTGCAAAAGATATGGAAGAAGAATTGGTGACAAAAAAAGTGATTGCTACAACAAGGATGTTTGGCAGCCCCGTTGGAGATATCGCTTCTATCAGGGAAGCCGTGGCAACCTATACATCCAGGGCGGCAGAAAAACTGAGGCGACAACATTCTGCTGCAAAAACTATCAGTGTGTTTGTTGTTGCCAACGAAGAAAATCACAATGTAAATTATCATGGCGCAACACATAGTGATTCTTTCACTTTGCCTGCGGCCACGTCATTTACCAACGAATTGATAAAACCAGCAATAGAAATTGTTGATACATTATATAAACCCGGAATGTTATATAAAAAAGCTGGTGTTATGCTTAGCGGTATTGTACCTGATAACTCTATACAGGCAAACCTGTTTTTGCCTGAAACAAAAAACTGTGAACGGAAACTGATGGATATGATCGATAACGTCAACTTCAGTCAAAGGGATGATGTGCTGAAGTTTGCCGCCTCCGGTACTGTCCGTAATTGGAAAATGCAGCAAAATCATATCAGCCCACGATATACCACCCGGTGGAATGAACTATATGAAGTTAGCTAATCAAACAATCCTTTTTGTTTTGGTTTGGGCTTAGGTAATAGAGTAGTGTCAATAAATTTCGGTTTTATTAAATCCAACCCGCATTCCTTATTCATTCTATCTGCCAAATAAACAGTCAGTTCCGGTGAAGTGGCTTCATCATGCATATGCATAAAAAAATATAATTCTTCCATCCCTTTGTCCAGCCAATATTTCATTCTCTCTATCCAGGCATCAATTCTCGTATAGTCAGATGAATGCAGGCTATTACCAACATATCGGATAAATGTTTTAGAAATCGTTACATGCATATGAGCACAATCCCTGCGGCCAGCTGTATCTGTAATCACTGCTCCCATGTTATTCTCTTTTAAAAAATTGAACATATCTTCTTTATCCCTTTCCCTGGCAAACCAATCCGGGTGGCGAACTTCTAAAAAGAACTGCAGATCGGTTGGCAATGATTTAAGATAAGCAAATAGCTCTTCTTTTCTTTTAGGCGAAAAGCTATCACTCACCTGCACGAAAATAGGACCGAGATGTTTGTCAAATCCAACGATGCCCCGCAAAAACTCATTGGAGATAAACTCTTTCCCTTTTAGACTGCCAAAATGTGTGACGCCTTTATACATCTTAGGGCAAAATAGAAAATCCTTCCCCTTTGCTTTCTCCGCCCATTTCCGAATACCTGTTTCACCATATACCTTGTAATGTGTGGCATTTAACTCAATACAATTATAATGCTCCACATAGTGCTGCAGAAAATCCTTTTCTTTTGTTTTTGGCGGATAGATCTTTCCAACCCACTCTGTTCTCCCCCATTTTGCACAACCAACATATACCTTGGGTTGTTTTACCGGCTTACCCTTTAATATCATTTTATTAAAATCAGGTTCAGCAGGCAAGCTGAAATCAATACCTGCTAATTCCATTTCCGGTACACGGCCAAACTCCATACTTACTATTTAGTACTCAAATCTACATGAAATGCCCATAAACAATACTTGTGTACAAACCGGAATTTTTATAAGGCATAACATGTGACAAAAAATTTCACCCGCCTTCGGCGGGTAACTAAGAAATAAACACATGAAATCAAATATTGTATCTTAGGCTAATAAATAATCAATATGCGACTGATTATATTCCTTTTCTTAATTACCTCCTCCTGCTTTGCACAACAAAAGCCTAACATTATTTATATCATGAGTGACGACCATGATGCCGATGCGATCAGTGCATACAATAAAAAACTGATCAGTACGCCTAATGTTGACCGGCTTGCAAGGGAAGGAATGATGTTTAAAAAAGCGTTTGTCGGTAATTCCATTTGCGGGCCTGCAAGGGCTACATTGCTAACCGGGCAGCATTCACATAAAAATGGTATGAAAGATAATCGTACCCGGTTTGATTCATCGAAAACTACTTTACCAAAACTGATTAGTCCGGCAGGATATCAGACGGCTATTATTGGCAAATGGCATTTGGTGTCATATCCGACAGGGTTTGACTACTGGAAGATTTTACCCGGACAAGGGCTGTATTATAACCCACGAATGATAAATATGAAAGGGGATACAACCGTTATCAACGGCTATGCTACAGATGTCATCACCGATGAAGCGCTAAACTGGTTAGATAACCGTGATAAACAAAAACCATTTTTACTATTGCTTCATCACAAAGCGCCGCACAGAAATTTTGTTCCCAAACTGAAATGGCTGGAAGTTTTTAGTAAAAAAAATTTCCCGGAACCAACCACACTTTTTGCCGATATGAAACAACACGGCCAGGCATGGCAGAGGCAGCGTATGAGTATTCTGCATGACATGACCTTAGGAAGTGATTTAAAAATTGATCCATTTTATCTTTCCCAGCTTAAAGGATTCAAATTAGATTCAGGTGATATTCGCGGTTATAATGCTATTATGAACCGGATACCGGAAACGGAGAGAAAAAAAATAAAAGAAATTTATGCAGAGAGAGGTAAACAACTGCTTACTATTTGGGGAAATGACAGCCTTGTTTTAAAAGCAAAATATCAGTGGTATATGCAGGATTTCATAGCCTGTGTCGCTTCTGTAGATGAAAATGTCGGGCGGATACTGGACTATTTAGATAAAAACAACCTATCCAATAATACAGCTGTCATTTACACAGCTGATCAGGGTTTTTATTTAGGTGAAAACGGGTGGTTTGATAAAAGATGGATGTACGATGTTTCTATGCAGTCCCCATTACTTGTAAGATGGCCGGAAAAGATCAAACCCGGAAGCATTACCACTTCAATGGCACAAAATATTGACTTTGCACCAACTATGCTTGATATAGCCGGGGTTACTCCGCCCGACTGGATGCATGGCATCAGCTTAAAACCTCTGCTAACCGGTAAGCAAAAATCACTTCTGAGAAAAAACCTGTATTATCATTATTATGAATATCCAATCGATCATTACGTAGTACCTCACCTTGGTATTCGTGGCGAACGGTACAAACTGATTTACTTCTATACAGTGAATGAATGGGAGTTATATGATTTAAAAACTGATCCGCAGGAGCAAAAGAATCTTATTAAATCTCCCGCACACCAGAAAACATTATCACAAATGAAAGGTGAACTGCTGAAATTGCGTAATCAGTATGATGATCATGAACAGGCAGGGGAGCTTCATTGATATTTTTTCATCAGGTCATACAGTATCTTCTTGTCCGCTTCATTTATCACCTTTGTCGTATCCTGCTGAACAAAATGAATCTTAAACGACTGAATAGCATTTTTCTCATTTTTCACATCATATCCAATAATACGTAAAGCCTGTACCGGGCTAAAATCGACAGGTACTTTTATATTAGTGGTATCGTACCAAAGACCAAAGCCGTTTTGTGCAAGTTTTTGCCAGGGAAAATTCCTGTTGGGGTCTACTTTTCTGCCAGGTGCTATATCTGCATGACCAATAAAGTTAGCAGTTGGAATATTATAGGCTTTTTTCAACTTATCCAGTATTTCAAGCAGACTATTGATTTGCTGTTCAGTAAAAACTTCGTATCCATTGTTATCAATTTCAATTCCAATACTTGATGAATTCAAATCACTGGCATTGCCCCACTTACTTACCCCTGCGTGATGACCCCTGAGGAGGTCATTCAGCATATGATGCACGGTACCATCTTTACATATCACATAGTGTGAGCTCACCTGTGTCCTTGGAAGTGTAAAGGTTTTCAATGTTTGCTCACAGCCATTCTGTGCCGTATGGTGAATGATTACATAATTAGGCCTCCGCATAGAGAAATTAGTGGTTCCAACCCAATCTGTTGCTGTAACAAAAGAATCCTTTACAGGGTATTCAGCAAGAAGTTTTGCATAAGCTTTCACTTGTTTTCTATACATCTTATTTGTACCTGCATATTGGCCCGTAGAGCAACTATATAATATGGCAACAACTATGATTGGCACTAACCAATTTTTCATACAACTAAAATTAAAGGACAACTAAAGTAATAACAAATTATCTGCGTTTGGGGCCGCTCTTATAGAATTTTCGTTTTGGCCGGCTGTTTCCTGAGTAGACACGGGGATGATAAGAAGGGCTTTCTCCTAGTTCGACGGGGACTGGAGCTTTTTCTACTTCTTTTTCAAGCAACTTTTCTATGGCAGCAAACTTATTCTGTTCTTTTTCTCCAACCAATGTATAGGCAACCCCGTCTGCCTCCGCTCTGGCTGTACGGCCAATTCGGTGCACATAATCTTCGCCATCGCCAGGTACATCATAGTTGATCACCAGGTCTATTGTATCAATATCAATACCACGACTTAAGATATCAGTAGCAACTAATAACGGAATACGACCACTGGCAAATGCGCCAAGCACACTTTCCCTTTTTGATTGCTCCAGGTCACTGTGAATTTCTTCAATATTAAATCCGCCCTGTTTCAGTTCCCTTGTTAATTGTTTAACTGTCTGTTTACGGCTGCAAAACACCAATGCATTTTTATAAACGGTTTCTTTCAGTATTTTTTTTATCAATGGTAGTTTCTGTGGTTCATACACCACAAAAGCTCTTTGAATAATTTTCTCAGGTGGCTTTGAAATAGCAATATTTATTTCTGCCGGCTGATGAAGTATCCGTTTAGCAAGCTGTCTTATCTTCTCCGGCATAGTAGCTGAAAATAAAAGATTTTGCCTTTTCTGCGGAAGTGATTTGATGATCTTATTTATATCATCCTGGAAACCCATATCCAGCATACGGTCAGCTTCATCCAAAACCAGGAATTGTAACCCCTTCATATTTACATACCCCATATTCAGGTGAGCAATCATTCGGCCCGGAGTACAAACAATAATATCAGCTCCCATTTGCAGTGCTTTTTTCTCAGCTACGAAATTTTGTGCATCATTTCCTCCATAAATGGCAATAGAACTCAAATGAGTGAAATAAGAAAGCCCTTCCACATGCTGTGAAATCTGAATTGCCAGTTCCCGGGTTGGCACTATGATGAGGGCACCTACTTGCCCATCAACATGATTCTGTAAAAGACGGTTCATTACGGGTAATAAAAAAGCAGCTGTTTTACCAGTTCCGGTTTGTGCGGAAGCTATCACATCCCGGCCGGCCAATATAGGTGGTATTACCTGTTCTTGCACCGGGGTGGCAGTTTCATAGTTAGATGCCTCAATTCCTTCCAGTAAGTTGGGATGAAAATCAAATTCTGTAAAACGCAAAATACTCAGTTTTAGAAAGATGCGAAGTTAGTTGAATTTGAATGGAAAGCTGAACAAGTTTAAATTCATCTCCTTGCCATGGATGAACAATAAAAATCAGTCGAAGGACTGCCACAAGTCATCTTATATGCCCGTTAACGACAGTAGCTTTCCAATTGAAAAACATTGTTCACCAATTAAAATTGCTGCTATGAAATATAGTCTTCTTCTGCTCGGAGCCATTATCATTTCACTGGCAGGCTATACCCAGGCTTGGGCTAAACAATATGACCATGTAGACGAATGTGTCTGCGGTCTGTCGTTGGTAGGAAAAGGTGATAAACATGGTTTTGTCGATAAGGACGGCAAACTCATAGTTCCTCTTATTTATGATGATGCCTTAACTTTCTCAGAAGGCTTTGCAGCTGTTAAATTAAATGGCAAATGGGGATACATAGACAGTACAGGTAAGGTTTTCGTAGAACCAAAGTTCACAGAGGCGATGTCATTCCACAACAGCCTTGCAGTGGTAAGCAGTGGAAATGACTATGGCTTTTTAGACACCAGCGGCAAAATTGCAATTTCAATGATCTATGAAAATGCCTCACAATTTTCTGAAGGCCTTGCAGCTGTAAATAAGAAAGGAATGTGGGGGTATATCGACAATAAAGGCAAAGAAATTATCTCATGTAAATATGGTTTCGCAGGTACCTTTTCAGACGGTGCTGCTAGAGTAATGCTCAGCGGTAAATGGCTGCTCATTGACAAAACCGGTAAAAAAATTGCTGACAGCGAGTAAAAATTAATAACGGATTTATTATTAAAAAGCCTTCGGTTGAAGGCTTTTCTTTACATATTTCTACGGTACTGCCCTCCTACTTCGTATAATGCATGAGTTATTTGCCCAAGCGAACAATATTTCACCGTTTCCATCAATTCGGCAAAAAGGTTCTCATTATTAATAGCTGCAGATTTTAATCTTTTCAGCTTTTCAGCTGACTTGTCTTCATTCCGTTCCCAAAATGCCCGAAGATTTTGAATCTGCTGTTCCTTCTCTTCAGTTGTACTGCGAATAACTTCAGTCGGTAAAATAGTTGGACTTCCTTTCTTATTCAGAAATGTATTAACACCAATCAATGGTAATTCGCCGGAATGCTTTTGATGCTCATAATACAGGCTTTCCTCCTGGATCTTGTTTCGCTGGTACATTCGTTCCATAGCCCCCAGTACACCACCCCTTTCGGTTAGGCGGTCAAATTCAGACAGCACCGCTTCTTCCACCAGGTCAGTTAATTCTTCTATTGCAAAAGAGCCCTGGATAAAATTCTCTGTTTTTGCAGTACCTAACTCCCGGTTTATGATCAGTTGTATCGCCATCGCTCTTCTGACACTCTCTTCTGTCGGAGTGGTAATAGCTTCATCATACGCATTCGTATGAAGCGAATTACAGTTATCATAAATGGCATACAATGCCTGCAGGGTGGTTCTGATATCATTGAAATCAATTTCCTGCGCATGCAAACTCCTTCCGGATGTTTGTATATGATATTTTAGCATCTGGCTGCGCTTATTGGCCTTGTACTTATATTTCATGGCCTTTGCCCAGATACGTCTTGCTACTCTGCCTATCACACTGTACTCTGGGTCCATTCCATTACTGAAGAAAAAAGAAAGGTTAGGAGCAAAATCATCAATATTCATTCCCCGGCTCAGGTAGTACTCTACATAAGTAAATCCATTTGCCAATGTGAATGCCAGTTGGGTAATCGGGTTGGCCCCTGCTTCAGCAATATGATAACCACTGATAGAAACAGAATAAAAATTACGGACCTTATTCTGGATAAAATATTCCTGCACATCTCCCATTAGTTTCAAAGCAAACTCCGTAGAAAAGATGCAGGTGTTTTGGGCCTGGTCTTCTTTTAATATATCAGCCTGTACTGTTCCTCTTACCTGCTGCAGCGCTGCTTGTTTGCATTGCTCATAAATATCAGCAGGCAAAACCTCATCACCGCTGAGACCAAGCAGTTTTAAACTTAGTCCATTATTCCCTTCAGGTAATTCGCCAAGGGAAGATGAATTATTATAAACAGGTGCATTCCCATTTTTGAATTTTGATTTTTTAATTTTTTCAATATCATTCCATAACCCCAACTCAGTAATTTTCTTCTCACATTGCTGATCAATAGCCGCATTCATAAAAAATGCCAGCAACATAGGTGCCGGCCCATTAATGGTCATGGAGACAGATGTCTTTGGGTCACAAAGATCAAAACCGCTGTACAGTTTTTTTGCATCATCCACCGTAGCAATACTCACTCCGCTGTTTCCCACTTTACCATAAATATCGGGACGATGATCAGGATCTTCCCCATATAGTGTTACGCTGTCAAATGCAGTGGACAAACGTTTTGCCGGCTGATCCACACTCACATAATGAAATCTTTTGTTTGTTCTTTCGGGACCGCCTTCACCTGCAAACATTCTTGTAGGATCTTCTCCCTCTCTTTTTAATGGGAATACACCTGCGGTAAATGGAAAATGACCTGCTACATTCTCCTGTGCCTGCCATTGTAAAATATCTCCCCAGTCCTTGTATTTGGGTAACACCACTTTGGGAATCCTCGTACCACTCAGGCTCTTTGTGGTCATGGGTTGTTTAATCACCTTTTCCCTTACGGTGTATTCATAAAAATCTTTTTGGTACTCAGCTATTTTATTAGGCCAGTTGGTGATCAGTTTACGGGCAACGGGAGTTAACTGCTCGGTATAGAAATCAATTTGCTGTTGAATCACACCGATCAATGATTTGTCTGCTTTATCCTTCAATATTTCCCTTGAGCCATGCAATTGATATAACTTACTTGCAATAGCTGCCTGCTCTTTTACCAATTGGTCATAGTTGCGGTTGTTCTCGCTTATTTCACTCAGGTACCTGACACGGTTGGCAGGAATTACAGCCTGTGACACTTTTGCTGTTTCAGCAAAATGGTATTCGCCAAAAACAGTTTTTGTTTTTCCTTCAACCTTTTTAAGCAGCAACTTAAATAAATGGTTGACACCATCGTCATTGAACTTGCTGGCCATCGTACCGATGATGGGTAGTTCTTCATCCTTTGCTGTCCAGAGATTATGATTTCTTTTGTATTGCTTTCGTACATCGGCAAGAGAATCTAATGCCCCGGCTTTATCAAATTTGTTGATGCAAACAAGGTCTGCATAATCGAGCATGTTTATTTTTTCCAGTTGTGATGCAGCTCCGTATTCGGGTGTCATCACATACATGCTTACATCGCAATAATCAAGGATAGAGGCATCACTTTGCCCCACTCCGGCCGATTCTAAAATAATAAAATCAAATCCTGCTGCTTTGCAAATGTCTATAGCTTCCTGTACAGCACTACTCAATGCCGTATTATCATCTCTTGTGGCAAGGCTTCTCATATATGCCCTTGGGTGGGAGATAGAATTCATCCGTATCCTATCCCCAAGTAATGCACCACCTGTTTTTTTCTTCGAGGGATCAACAGAAATTACTGCAATAGTTTTGTCAGTAAAGTTGTTGATAAAGCGGCGAACGATTTCATCGGTTACGGAGGATTTACCTGCACCGCCAGTACCGGTTATGCCCAGCACAGGAATTTTAATAGCTGATTTTTCAATTTTTGTTTCTGTCCCATTCTCGGCATTTGTAATCTGTCTTGCTATTATTCTCACATCCCTGGCTTCTTCCAGCTTCAACGGGTTTTTATAGTCAGCCTTCCCGTTCAGCTGTATATCACATTGGCGAATAACATCCTCAATCATTCCCTCCAATCCCATCTTTCTGCCGTCATCAGGACTGTAAATTCTTGTAATACCATACTTATGAAGTTCCTCAATCTCATCCGGCAGAATGGTGCCACCGCCACCGCCAAATATCCTGATATGACCACAACCATTCTCTTCCAGGAGATCCTTCATGTATTTAAAAAATTCCACATGACCACCTTGGTAACTGGTAATGGCAATGCCTTGTACATCTTCCTCTATGGCCGTTTCTACAATCTCCTTCACCGACCGGTTATGGCCAAGGTGAATGATCTCGGCGCCTTTGCTCTGCATAATGCGGCGCATAATATTAATTGCAGCATCATGACCATCAAATAAGCTGGCTGCCGTAACAATACGAACCTTATGGGAGGGGGTATAACTCATAATCTTTCAGAAAAAGCAAATTTAGCCTAAAAAACTAATGCCTGTTAGCCCTGTCAACATACAGGATTGCAAGCGGTTACCTACATTTGTCCCATGCAGCACCTTATCGAATCCATAACATCCTTGTATAAAAAGTGGAAAGGAACCGATGCAGTTTCAATTGATCTGCTACCTCAAAGTGGAAGTGAACGTCGTTATTTCAGGCTTCATGATAACAAAGAATCGGTGATCGGCACCTACGGAGCCAATATCAAAGAGAATGAAACCTTCATTTATTTCTCAGATCATTTTAAGAAAAAACAACTGGCTGTTCCGCAAATATTGGCAATCAGTGAAGATAAACAGTTTTACCTGCAGGAAGACTTTGGCGACGTTTCATTGCTGAATCATCTTGAATCAAAAGGATTCACTGATGAAGTATATGAGCTGTTTAAAAAAAGCCTGGAGGCATTAGCACAATTGCAGGTAAAAGGTGATGAAGGTTTGAATTATAATAAATGTCTCACCAATAAAGAATTTGGCAAGCAGGCTATCATGGCCGATCTGTTATATTTCAAATATTATTTTCTCGATGCGTTGCGTAAGCCGTATGACAAACAAAAACTGATCGATGATTTTGAGGCATTGAGTAATTATCTCACCCATACAGAATACAAGTATTTCATGTTCCGGGATTTTCAGAGCAGGAATATTATGGTAACAGAAGATAATAATGTTCACTTCATCGACTACCAGGGAGGTATGAAAGGCGCCCCGCAATATGATGTAGCCTCCATGCTTTGGCAGGCAAGGGCCAATCTTCCTGATAAATGGAAATACGATTTGCTGGAAGACTATATTGATGCCTTCGAGAATACTATCGGAGAAAGCGTAAACCGGAATATTTTTCAAAGCCAGTATAATGGTTATGTACTGATCCGCCTGCTCCAGGTACTGGGAGCTTATGGTTTTCGTGGATTATTTGAACGTAAAGCACAGTTCCTGACCAGTATTCCATTAGCACTCAGTAACCTGAAAGAATTTTTTGAACACCAAAGCCTTGGCATTTCTGTACCTGAGTTTGGAAAAGTGCTGGATATATGTGTGGCTGACGAGGTCATTCAGCAATTCACACCTACCCAAGCCACTGATACCACACCCCTGCTTATCAAAATCCATAGTTTCTCTTACCGAAAACAAATTCCCGATGATAACAGTGGCAATGGTGGCGGATTTGTGTTTGATTGCCGCGGTATTTTAAATCCGGGCCGTGTGGAAAGCATGAAAACACAAACGGGACGGGATAAAGAAGTAAAGGATTTTTTAGAACAGCAAACCAAAATGCCTGAGTTTCTAAATAGTGTGTTTGATATTGTAGACATCACAGTGGAAGAGTATATCAGACGGGATTTTGAAAGCCTGGTAATCAGTTTTGGTTGTACAGGCGGCCAGCACCGAAGTGTATATGCGGCAGATGCCATGGCGAGGCATTTGCGCAATAAGTTCAAAGTAAAAATCGAATTACTCCATATTGAACAAGAAGCAAAAAACTGGATAAACCCACTCCCCGAGAAGAAGCAATGAAGGCAATGATTTTTTCAGCCGGACTCGGCACAAGATTTAAGCCCTGGACAGATAAACATCCAAAGGCACTGGCTATTGTAAATGGCAAGCCTTTGTTGCAACGCAATATTGAATACCTGCAGCAACAAGGCATAAAAGATGTGATCGTTAATGTACATCACTTTGCAGACCAGATAGACCAGGCTATTGTTGAAAACGATGGTTGGGGAAGTAATGTGTTGGTTAGTGACGAAAGAGATGAAGTCCTGGAAACCGGAGGCGGTTTATTAAAAGCAAAAGAATTATTTACCCCAGGCGAAAAGTTTATCACCTGTAATGCAGACTTCTTAACGGATTTAAATATCCATAACCTTATTCAATACCATAATGAGAAGAAAGCCCTCATAACTTTTGGTGTTACCAGTCGTAAATCATCAAGGGTCTTGCTATTTGATGATAATATGAGATTAACCGGGTGGCGGAATACAGTAACCGGTGAAAAGCGAATCGCTATTTCCCCTCCTGCAGAGGGGGTTAGGGGGAGGCCATTGGCCTACAGTTGTGTAGTAGTTTTTGAATACAGCATTTTTGAATTGATGAAACAATATGGTTTTGCCGGTAAATTTTCACTCATTGATGTGTACCTGAAACTGGCACCCGAACATCTTATCATGGGCTATGACCATACCGGTGACCGGCTGGTAGATGTGGGCAAACCAGAAAGTGTGATCATTGCTGAATCGCTTTTCCCCTGAAGAATGCCTGACAGGTATAAAGAATTGCAAATACCCTTTTAACGGTAAGTCAACTGCCGTCTTTTATTTTATCTTTCCGCTATAAATACTAAGTAGTAATGAAGAAGATTGCCCTTGTCATTGCCAGCATAATACTGCTAGCCCCTGTTTTTGCCCAGTCAAAGTATGATCATAAGGAAGCTTTCCATCCGCAGTTCTATCCTTATCCCGGCAATGATTACAGAAGTGCCAGTGGTGAACCCGGGCCTAAATACTGGCAGAATAAAGCAGATTATTCTATCAATTGTAAACTGGATACTGCAACGCATACAGTGACCGGTGATGTAACAATTACATATACCAATAACAGTCCTGATAATCTGCGGTTCCTCTGGCTGCAGATGGATCAGAATATTTATAAAAAAGATTCCCGCGGCTCAGCCACTACTACACAAACAGGGGGCCGTTGGGCTAATGCCGGTTTTACAGATGGCTATAACATTTCCAATGTTCAATTAGAAAACGAAGGTGTTATCCATACACCTGATAAAACTATAAAGACAGATACCAGGATGCAGCTCTTTTTGAAAGATCAGTTGGAAAAGGGAGAAAAAGTGAAGATCAGGATCAGTTACAGTTTTATCATTCCCGAATATGGTACCGACCGTATGGGAAGGTTAAAAACAAAAAACGGGATTGTGTATGAAGTGGCACAATGGTTTCCCCGGATGTGTGTATATGATGATATACAGGGATGGAATACCTTACCTTATGTTGGCGCAGGAGAGTTTTATCTTGAATACGGTGATATTGATTTCAGTATCACTGCTCCTGCTGATTTAATAGTTGTGGGTTCGGGTGAGTTACTCAACCCGCAGGAATGTTACACAGCCGAGCAAATGAAAAGATGGGAAGCTGCTGCCAAAAGTGATAAGACCGTAACCATTCGCAGTGATCAAGAGGTAACTGAGAAAAACTCAAGACCTAAAACAGCCAGTACTACCTGGCGGTTCCGCATTCAGAATACAAGAGATGTGGCATGGGCAGCCAGCAAAGCCTTTGTACAGGATGCAGCAAGAATTAACCTGAAAAGCGGAAAGAAATGCATGGCCATTAGTGTGTACCCGGTTGAAAGCATTGTAAAAAATGGCTGGCAGCGCTCCACTGAATTTACAAAAGCCAGCATTGAGCATTATTCTAACAAATGGTTTGAATATCCATACCCGGCAGCAACTAATGTAGCAGGGATAGTAGGTGGTATGGAATATCCCGGTATTGTATTCTGCAGTGCGGAGTCGTCCGGTACCGGTTTGTGGGGAGTTACCGATCATGAATTTGGCCATACATGGTTCCCGATGATTGTTGGCAGCAATGAAAGAAAGTATGCCTGGATGGATGAAGGCTTTAATACATTCATCAATGATCTTTCCACCGAAGCATTTAATAATGGCGAATTCAAAGAAGCCAGTTTCTTTGGTGATCCAAATTCATCTTTTATGGTGAAGTATACTTTTGGCGACAAGATGGATGGTTTGTATAATACACCCGACGTGATACAACAGGATAATCTTGGAATAGCTGCCTATATGAAACCGGCACAGATGCTTACAGCATTACGGGAACTGGTTCTCGGTAAAGAAAGATTTGATGCTGCATTTGCAGAATATATCCGGCGCTGGGCATTCAAGCATCCCACCCCGTGGGATTTCTTTCACACTATGGAAAATGTAGCCGGCGAAGACCTTAGCTGGTTCTGGAGAGCATGGGTATTAAATACCTGGAAACTGGATATGAAAGTAAAAGAAGTAAGCTACATTGATGATAATGCCGAAAAAGGAAGTGAGATCACTATTGAAACCCTGGAAAAAATGGTAATGCCGGTAACAGTACTTGTAAAAGAAAGCAATGGCAAAGAGCATACAATCAATTTACCGGTAGAAGTATGGCAACGGGGAGCTGAGTGGCGGTTTACTGCACCCACTACCAGCGAGATAAAAGAAGTAATACTGGATCCTGACAAAAAATTGCCCGAATGGGAACGAAGCAATAACAGCTGGAAGAAGAAAGCATTTTAAAGTAAAAGCCTCATACAATTGTATGAGGCTTTTACTGATATAGTTATGCTTTTGCAAAACTAATATTTATGCCATCTGTTTCATAAATTTATGAGTTGTAAGCAACCCAGTCTATCATCATGAGAAAATTAATTACAATAACTCTAATCGGGTTAACATCCTATTTTAGTTACGGACAAATAGAACTAAAACCCGATTTTGATAAAACTGTCAAGTTTTTGCAGTCAGAAGATTATTCAAAAGCTCAAAAAGAATTTTCTGATTTGTTAAGCAAAGCAACAGATAACAAATTGAAAAAATATTGCCTTATTTACCGTGCATTCTCCTACAATGGTCTTGGCAACTACAAGATGGCTATCGCTGACTTAAACGAAGCAATTAAACTTGATCCTTTAGATATTGCTTCATATACAGACCTTGGCAAGGCCAAAGGCTTCGCAAACGATTTAGATGGCGCAAAACAGGATTTTGAATATGTACTGACAAAAGATAGTATCGGCAAGCAAGCTCAGGCCGCCTTATATTATTTGGGAAAAATTGCATATCAAAATCAACAGTTCGAGCAATCAATTAAATACTATGATAAATACATACTGTTGACACCAAATGATCCTGAAGTTTATTTCAACAGGGCTGCTGCAAAAGATATGATTATGGACCCTGTAGGTTCGATAAAAGATTATGATAAGGCTATTCAGCTAGATCCAAATTACAAAGAAGCTTATGCTAACAGAGGTGTAGCAAAAATCAATCTTTTAAGAAGAAACGGAAACCTATTTCCCACAAAAGAGCAGGCCATGGATGCTTGCGCTGATTTAAAAAAAGCAAAGCAACTTGGTGACAATACGGTTGACGATATGATTTTCATTCATTGTGACAAAAAATAATTACTTAGATCAAGAAAAAGCTGCTTACAATGAAGATTTTCTTATTATCTCAATTCCTTTAACATTCTCTCCTCCAGCACCTCCCTCCCTTTTATCTCTGACCACTTGACCAGCCGGATACAACCATCTGCAATTTCAATTCCTGTAATATCACCATCACTGAAACAGCAACAGCCTGTATTAAAATAAGAAGGTTTCATGTTCATATAGTCAACCGATACGGCAGCAAATTCTTTTTCTCTTTTCCGTATCTCCTTTCTTATTTCCTCTTCTTTGGCTGCATTTTTTTCATGAACGGCCAGCTGAAAATTTTTATATAACCGTTCCAGGTGTGTCAGTGAAGCAAATACCGGCTGGTGGGTGTGACCAGTTACCAGCAACATATCTTTTTGCTCTGATGACCATTCGTACATGATATTATTATGCAGTGTTTTCTTTTCTGCATCGTAGGCCGGTGTATTAGGATTGATACGCAGGAATGCCTGCAGCGGTGCCCATATATTGGCTACAAAGAATTTACTGAACCAGTTCCCGTCGCTTTGCGCATCTCCCTGGTGCCCATGGGTAAGGAAAATGCTATGTGGTGAATAGTTAGCAGGCAGCGGAGTATTGGCAGTAGATTGCTGAAGATTAGTTGACGGCTGCAATACTACTCCTTCATACACCTTTAATTTTTCGCCATATATGTCTTTCAGGTGCCACCAGGCCAGCGGATCATTATCCCAGAACAGATCATGATTTCCAAAAACCTTTATATACTTTCCTTTTTCAATAAATTTTTTCTCTGCCGTAAAATTTTCTTTGTTCTTCTTTTTTACCTGCCAGATGCTGTTCTCCCATAGTTCTTCACTGTCGCCCAGGTTGATGAAACAGAAATCATTCTCATTATAGTACTGCAATGCCCGCAGGTAGTTAGATTCGCACTGCATAAAATCATCCGCTCCGTTTCTTTTGCCTTTATGCTGATCGGAAAAGATGATGAATTTCCCGGTCCGGGTATCATAAGAGATTATCAATCCCTTCTTACCCGGATGCACATGGATATCCTTATATAATTTATCCAGTGCTTCAAATATTCTTTCTCTTTTAGGTTTAGAAGAGAATTTATTAGCTGCCCATAGTATCGGTTTGTACAATATGATCCGCAGAAAGTTTCTCATTACTTGTATCGCCTAATTTACATCATTCAGCATTGTGGAAATAAAAACCCGCCAGCACTGTCGCCTGGCGGGTTTCTTATTCATTCTTATTACTTATCTGACATGTACTTTTCCTTCCGCTAATTTTTTTCCACTGGCATCTCCTACCACAACGTAATAAATACCCCTGTTAGCTCTTTCCAGGTTCACGGGTATCAATGTATACAGACCTGATATTGAAAACTGCTTATCAAACACTGCCGATCCTTTGGTATCAAAAATAATAATTCGCCTTTGCGTACTGCTACCCCCATTGTTATAATAAGTAACAGTGAAGTTTCCATCATTGGGGCTTGGATAGGCGAACAAGCGACTGCTGGCAGTAGCATCAATTGTTACTATCTGAGAAAGACTGGAACAGAAAAGACTGCCGGGCCATGTTTCCCGAATACTAACCTGGTATGTACCAAGATTAGCTACGGTAACAGGTAATGTGTTTCCTGCTACAGTTAACGGGTTCCCATTCAATGTCCAGGCAGTAGTAAGTGTACCGCCTGTTGAAGAAGTTGGCGTAGCTGTCAGCGTAGTTGTTTGTCCGGGCAACAAGCTGGTAAGCGGTGCTGCTGTTAATCCAACCGTTGGCAACTGGCGAACTGTTAATATAGCTGCATTAGATACAGCCGGTGTGGTACAGGTAGCATTAGATAACTGGCAACGATACTGGTTATTATTCATTACTGCAATTACACCGGATATAGTATAAGTTGCCGAGTTCGCCCCTATAATAGCTGTCCAGGTGCTGCCACCATTGGTGCTTACTTCCCACTGGTAAATGATCGCCGGCACACTACTTCCTGCAACAGTAAAGCTGGCATTACTTCCCGAACAAACTTCTGTATTAGCAGGAGAAGCCGTAACTGTAACAGGTGCATGAACAGTTAATGTTGCAGCTGAAGAATTAGCAGCAGGTGAGCAGATACCGGATACCACACAGCGATATTGATACCCGGTTAAGCCAACTGTAGCGCCGGTAATATTTAATGTATCCATGTTCGCACCAGAATATACGCCGCCATTTGAAATATTAGTAAACCCGCTGCCGGTATTCACCTGCCATTGATAAGTGATTCCAGTTCCTGTAGCGATAACTTTAAATGTTACATTACCTCCTGTACATATTGTCTGGCTGATTGGGTTGCTTGTAACAGCCGGCAAAGCATTCACCGTCAATGTAGCAGCATTCGATACTCCCGGAGTAGGGCAAGATCCATTTGACAACTCGCAACGATACTGGTATCCATTCATTGCTGTTGTTACACCGGTAATGGTTAATGTAGCTGTTGTTGCACCACCATACACTCCACCATTGCTGATATTGGCAAATCCACTGCCGGTGTTTACTTGCCATTGGTAGATAAGTCCTGTTCCACTACCTGCTACAGTAAAGCTTGCATTAGCTCCGTCACATACCGTTTGGTCGGCAGGTTGTGAGGTTACCGTAACTGCTGTTGCCACTGTTAATGCTGCACAGTTAGATGTAATTGTAGTAGGACCACAAGTGCTGGTCACCTGGCACCTGTAAAAAGTATTGTTCATGCCGGCCGTAACAGCAGGAATATTATAACAAGCTGACGTGGCCCCTGCAATATTTGTCCATGGACCACCACAACCAACCGGGTTTGACTGCCATTGGTAAGTAAGACCAGTACCGGTAGCCGTAACACAGAATGTAGCACTACTTCCAGTACACAATGACAGATCAACAGGCTGAGCTGTTATAGTCACACCTGCATTCACTGTTAATATGGCTGCGTTTGAATTGGTGCTGCCGCATTGATTGCTTACCACACAACGGTATTGATTATTATTCAATGCGGTTGTTACACCAGTGATAGTATAAGATGAAGTAGTCTGGCCTGCAACGTTTGTCCAGGTACCACCTCCATTAGTGCTTACCTGCCATTGGTAATTACCTGTTGCCACTACAGTAAAGGTGACATTAGAACCTTCACAAACAGCCTGACTGTTTGGATGAGTTGTTATAGATGGTCCGCTGCCCGGGTTGACAGTAAATGTAAGGTTAGCTGTTTGGTTTGTTGCGCCAGCTGCCACACCTGTTACAGTAACAATGTATGTACCGGCTGATAATGTATTAGTGTTATTCAATGTTACCACACTGCTGTTACCCGGTACTACCGGATCGGTTCCAAAACTTAATGTTGTACCAGCAGGAACACCTGTCGGTGCAATTGAAGAAAGACTGATAGGGTTGGTAAATCCGCCATTAGAAATAGTGGGTAGCGTTACATTCATATTGGCAGGTGCAGGGCAAGTAGCAGTGGCCGGTGTGGTACTGCCAAAACTGAAACCAGAAGGTGTTGCAACTGTAGCTGTCCATATTCCTCTTCCATGTGTAGCTGCTGCAATGGTACGGTCGGATGAACGGTATTTGATCATATCCGTTCTTACATTCGGGAAAGTGGCATTTGCATTCCATACAGTACTGGCACCATTGATAGCTTCAGTTTCCCATACACCAGTTTCTGTCGCTATGAATGCTTTGGTATTATCATCAGGATGAAACAATGCCCAGCGAACAGGCATATTGGGTAAGTTACCGTCTATACCTGTCCAGGTAGTACCTCCATCATTGGATACCCAAACATTCATAATATTATAATTGGAATAACAGGCGATCAGGTGCTGATCAGATGAACCGGTTACCACACAGTTTACATAGCCAGTGGCTCCGGTAGGTGTGATGTTAGCTTCCACCGGGCTTCCTCCATGAGCATCATCCACCCTTACTACCCGGCCATTACCGGTACCGAAGTAAACCCTGTTAGCTGTATAGGGTGAAACATGGACTGCAGAAACATTCTGTCCGGAAAAAGCAGCAACAGGAATGGTCGTCGTTGAATTACCGGTTTGGGGATCATTCCACCTGAAATAACTACCTGCTGTATTGCATGCATATATTATGTTGGCTGCATTGTCATAATCCCATGGATTGATAAACCGGCCACTTGACTGATTATTTATGGGAGTACTCCATGATGCACCACCATTGGTGCTTCGTCTGTAAACATTAAATACATAAGAGCCGAATTGAAATTGCGGTTCATTCTGATCAATTGCCACAAATGCACCATCACCTCCTGTTACTTCAACTGAAGCACCTAAACCGGGGTTTGCCAACTGATGAACACCATTATCCTGTGTTCCTCCAATAAAATAATTGGTAGTGGTAGGATGTACAGCTACAGAATAAAATTGTTTTAATCGTAAGCCAATATTCCTGTCCCGTATAGTAGTACCCCCGTCAGCAGAATAATGAATTCCGCCATCACAGGCAAAAACTAATTTGTTTCCTCCATCCCACCATTGAATATCATGCTGGTCAGCATGTACATATTGACCTGATGTTCCCACCCAAGCCGAAATTTTCGACCAGGAAGTGCCACCGTTATTTGTTTCAAAACAATCAATACCACCAACTATACAATTATCAGGATTAGAAGGATTAATACGAACAGACAGATCATACCATGCCTGGCCATTTGCCCATCCACTGGTTGGTTGTCCCCCGGTGGCAGCCCATATATTACCTCCGTCTGTTGATTTATAAATAGTAGGTACCAGGTCTGAGTTATCAGCAGGTAAGGCATATAAAGTATTTCCGCTTACAGCAATTTCCGCCCTGTTATTAAATGAAGGGAACGGAGTAGCAGGTGCATTCCATCCTGCGGCAGAAGTTACAGTAGCGGGATCGTCCGTATAACGATAGCTTTGTGCGGAAGCAATACCAGTCACCATGTGCAATCTGGACTGTACCGCAGTAGAAGTTATTTCAAGATCACAAACACGGTTACTTAAACCAGATGGTGTGATAGTTGTCCATGAATTTCCCCCGTCAGATGATCTGAGCAATCCGTTACCACGGGTGGCTAAGTAAACATTTCCCAGGTGATCACATAAGATGCGGGTGCAAGCTACAAATGCACTGGTGCTGGAAAGAAAATTCCAGGTTACACCACCATCTATACTTTTAAAAACACCCACTCCCTGTACGGCATCGCTATTAAAATATGATTCCCCGGTACAGAAATACATGGTGTTTTGAAAACCGGGTCTTGGATCCTGGCAAATAGCAGCAATGGCCAGGTTACTCAAAAAGTCGTTTACCAATATCCAGTTAGCGGGAGACACAGTAATATCAGTGGTCTTCCAGAGACCGCCATCCACTCCTCCAACAAAAACAGTTTTTTTAGTTGGGTCTAGTGAGTCTACCATCACTGCCCTTATTCTTCCAGCTGTTATACCACCATTAGCCCTGGTATTTCCGTTTGACGGGCCTACTACGTCACTATTAGGTCCTCTCTCTGTCCATGTCAGTGCGGCAATGGCATTATTTGCTGCAAACTCTTTAGCCATTTTGGTCTCTTCAATCGCTTCCCACAGTTTATTCCAGGGCACTCTGCCGGTAGCAGGATCTTTGGTACGTTCTATCTCCCATGCAGCTCTTTGCTCGGGGCCACTGTATTCACCATCCTCTTCAAGATCAGATACTTTGTTTTTTGTACCACAACCGGTTATCAGTAACAGGCTTATTGCTGCCAGTGAAATGCCCAGTAATGGCAAAGAGTAAAATTTCTTCATAATGGAAGTATTGCTTTATGCTTTTTTTGAAAATAAACGACACAAGGTAGTCAAACCATCAAATATTATTGTAGAAGAATATCGGATTTTTCGACCGAAAGGTTGCAAAACCTAAACAAAAACAGCTATTTGACAGCTATCATACTGATTTCCACATTCACAAACTTGGGAAGGGCCGATACCTGCACTGTTTCCCTGGCGGGGAAGTCTCTTTCAAAGTACTTACCGTACACTTCATTAACGGCACTAAACTGGTGCATATCTGTAATGAAAATGGTGGTTTTTACCACATTGCTAAAATCCATCCCCGCCTCCTGGAGTATTGCTCTCAGGTTATGCATTACCTGGTGTGCTTCTTCCTGGATATCCTTATTTTTTAGATTACCCGTAGACGGATCAATACATATCTGGCCGGATATAAAAAGGAGGTTGTCGGATAAAATAGCCTGGTTATAAGGACCAATTGGCGCCGGCGCACTGGCCGTATTGATAATTGTTTTATTCATAACCATATTTATATAATTCAGAAAGACGAATTTAGCTTTATACGTTTTCTTTGCAAAAAATAGTATTATGACGATCGTAGTCAGAGCAGATGAACTACAGAAGAAGGAATTACTGGCACAGGGAATAAATAAGGAAGTGCAAATCCAATGGTCAGACAAACTTATACCTGTTGCAGGAGTAGATTGTTATATTGATCTTCTTTTCAATGCCCAAAGCCATATTGCTGAATTGTCTGCACTGCATCCCGCACTGATTATTGTTAATGAAGTATGCAATACAACTGACCAGTTACCTGCAGGTTTGATCCGTATGAATGGATGGGCTACTTTTTTGAAGAGGCCGGTAGTGGAAGCATCCTGCACTGAGGCAGGACTAAGAACAAAAGCAGAGAAAATTTTCGAGGTGTTCAACAAAAAGACAGAATGGGTGGCTGATATTCCCGGTTTTATTTCACCAAGAGTCGTTACTACTATCATCAACGAAGCATATATTACACTGGAGGAAAAAGTGAGCAGCAAGACAGAAATTGATATTGCCATGAAGCTGGGCACCAATTATCCATATGGCCCATTTGAATGGAGCGAAAAAATAGGGCTAAAAAAAATATACAACCTGCTTTCGATACTGGCGCAAACCAATAAAAGCTATGAACCGTCACTCTTACTAAAAAAGGAAGCGCTGTACTAATGGCATTGATACTAAATATCGACACATCACTTGATACTGCCTCTCTTTGTCTTGCGAAAGACAATGAAGTATTACAGCTGGTCTTTAACGAAAGTCAAAAGGATCATGCTGCATGGATACACAATGCGATACAGGAAATTTTACAACGGGCAGGTTGTACCATAAATATGCTTGACGCTATTGCTGTCAGCATTGGTCCCGGTTCATATACTGGTCTTCGCATCGGGCTGGCATCTGCAAAAGGTTTATGCTATGCTCTGAATATTCCATTGATTATTGTTAACACATTAAAAATAATTGCAGCCGCTTCCCGCAAAAATGCTGCAGATTATATCTGCCCCATGATTGATGCCAGAAGAATGGAAGTATTTACAGCTGTGTATGATAAAAACCTGGATGAAATAAATCCTCCGCAGTCATTTATTCTGGATGATCCGCGGTTTATTTCATTTCTTCCTGCCGGTAATATTCTTTTTTGTGGCAATGGCAGCAAAAAGCTGCAAAAAATCAGCGTTGGTTCTCAATACATTTTTGATACTACTGTTTCAAATGCTTCCCATTTGGCTGAATTGTCACAGAATTGTTACGCAAATAAACAGTTTGCGGACATTGCTTACACTGAGCCCTTATATATAAAAGAATTTTATACTCCGGCGAAAGGATTAAAGTAAAAATCCGTCTTATTAACAATTATTTTGACAAACCCTGTTGGGCCAAGGGTATTTTTGTTTTTTTTTCATTAACCTACAGATTCTGATTATGAGCAATTATTCAATGACACTTACGGACACAAAAGAAAATGGAGTGCTGCTAAAAGTTGACCTCCTGGAGGTAAAAAAAGCATCACTGGTTCTCAGAGCACTTAATCACAAATTAAGACAGCAGATATTAAAACTTATTGATGAAAGTGGAAAGATGACAGTGACAGAATTGTATGTAAAACTCCGCCTGGAGCAATCTGTTGCTTCTCAGCATTTAGCGATCTTACGGAAGGCAGGTTTTGTAAAAACCGAAAGAGATGGAAAGTTCATTTATTATTCAGTGAATATCAACCGCATACATGAGCTGAACCGTTTTGTAAATGAACTGCTCAACTGATTTACAGAATAACCAGATAAAAACCCCGTTTCAGTTACATGGAAGCGGGGTTTTTTCTTGCGTATAAAATCTAATTTTACAATGCCGATCCGGCAAAACAAAAACCAGTGACTATGTTTATCAAACAGTTTTATACAGGCTGCCTGAGTGAAGCCGCTTATTATATTGAACATGGTGGAGAAGCTGCCATCATTGACCCTCTTCGTGATATAGATGAATATCTTCAGTTAGCCAACGAAAGAAAAGCGACCATCAAATACATTTTCGAGACCCATTTTCATGCAGATTTTGTAAGCGGGCATCTTGATCTCAGTAAGGCAACCGGCGCCCCGATCGTATATGGACCGAATACGGTGACAAAATTTCCTGTACATGTAGCAAAAGACGGCGAACAATTTAAAATTGGGCAGCTTACCATAGAGGTATTACATACTCCCGGCCATACTTTAGAATCAACCTGCTATTTATTAAAAGATGCATCAGGAAAAGATCATTGCGTATTTACGGGTGATACTTTATTTGTTGGTGATGTGGGCCGCCCTGACCTGGCACAAAAAGGAACTGAGATCACTATGAACGACCTCGCAGGTATGATGTATGAAAGTATTCACACTAAACTTTTCCCGCTGGCTGATGATGTTATGATTTACCCTGCTCATGGGCCGGGTAGTTCCTGCGGAAAAAACCTGGGACCCAATACACACAGTACTATCGGAGAAGAAAAACAATTGAACTATGCGATGAAAGCTGCATCAAAAGAAGATTTTATCAAACAGGTTACAGAAGGCATTACGGCACCACCTTCTTATTTTCCCGTCAATGCACAAATAAATAAGGAAGGATATAGCAGCCTTGATGATGTGCTTTCACAAGGAATGACCGCTTTATCTGTTGAAGAATTTAAAAAACTGATAGATGAAAATGTGATTGCACTGGATACCCGCCGGGCAGATGTCTTCACACAGGGATTTGTTCCTGGTTCTATTTTTATTGGCCTCGAAGGCCGCTTTGCAGAGTGGGCAGGCAGTTTACTTCCTTTCGATTCGCCCATGATACTGGTAACTGAACCCGGAAAAGAAAAAGAGACCATTATACGACTTGCCAGGGTTGGGTTTGATAAAGTAAAAGGATACCTGGCTGATGGATATGAAGCTTGGCAAAATGCTGGAGAACCTATTGATATGATCATTGATATTGAAGCTGATGAACTGATGATGGATATACCGCATGATAATAATCTTATCGTCGTTGATGTACGCCGTGAAACAGAATTTGCAGATGGTCATTTAAAAAATGCAGTGAATATCCCTTTGAGCGAAATGACAGATCCCGGAAGCATGGCCAATATCGAAGAAACTCAAAATCTGTATGTACACTGTTTGGGCGGATACCGGAGTGTAATTGCTTCTTCTTTATTAAAGAGACAGGGTATTCAAAATCTCAGAAATATTGTTGGCGGTTGGAATAAGATCAAAGAACAAGAAAAAGCAGAGATCGTAAAAGAAACCAGCGTATTGAATTAGTCTTCAAATAAGTTCAGCTTACAAGAAAGCCCTGCCATGTTGAGTTTATAGAAACATGACAGGACTTAACTATTTAATTAATATAAGCAATTACATTTTCGAAATGATCCAATCATTCAGCGCCGGTGAACTTTCACAACTGATGATCACGGCATACCTGGGCTTGTTGCCATTGTGCACACCAACATGCCACAATCTTTGTGAATCCACTACAAAATGTGCGCCTATAGGCATGGGTACATGTACTTCACTTTCTTTGATAGGCAAATTGTTTTCATCACTATCATACAGTAGCATATAACTGTCCGGGTTATCAGTTAGCTCTATCCACATTCTTACAACCCATCCTTCATCATCTGGATTCAACCGGTTGTTATCATCACGGTGTACTGAACGAAGTGCCTGGTCATGATTCTGTGGTTCAAGCTTTATAATTCTCACCCTTCCGAAATTGGCCGGGATAGATCTGATATACTTCATCAGATTAGGCGCCAGCTCTGCATTAGGTGTAAAAATGGCATTCTTATCCGTCTTGCCGTTCTCCCAAAAACCTTTACACTCAATAGTGCCATCACAGGAAGCCAGCGGAGCAAAGTTGGTATCGCCACCACTTTTCCAATCCATATAGGTCAGGTTTTCCCATTCAGAAGCAGGTATATGAGAAATATCAAGGGTCTTCATAATAGCATACCCTTTATCCTTCATCACCGGCATACGGTAATGGGGAGTGTCTAACGGGATCTTCACTGACCAGTGTTCACTGTGCGGCCAAAAAATAGCAGGGGCTGAAGCTGACATAAAATTTATATTAATGGTTAATCAAAAGTTGAATGCTAATGTAGGAAATATCAAGTGAACGAGAAATGATTGGTATTTTATAGTTTATTCCCAGTTCTTTTGCCAACAAAAAGTTAACGACCCTCTTTTTTCGCCATTCGTCAGGAAATTGTCACCGGTCAGATAAATCGCTCCTGAATTGCGCACTACACATTTATTTTTACCCTACGAATTTATTAGTAGTTAATGCCGCTCACCTGTTTTGAACTGTAACACTATTTGCAGGATTTGCGTCATAACAACGTTCAAAGTATAGCCATGAAATTCAAAACCAACCTAGTAACCGGGGTTTTATTACTCCTTTGCCTGTATAGTCATAGCCAGGCTCCTGCTCCAAGGCAATTACCCGCCAAAAGAACCACACAACCAGTAAAGATTGACGGCCTGTTAAATGATACTGCCTGGAAAGATGCAGCCATGATGACGGACCTGGTTGAGTTTCGCCCCAAAATGGGAGCCAAAGAAAATCATGAGAACCGCACAGAGACTTATCTGATGTATAGCGACGAGGGTATCTACTTTGGCGGCTATTGCTATGAACGTACTAAAGACAGCATCGCTACTGAACTGGCCGGCCGGGATGGTTTTGGTACTAATGACTATGTAGGTTTGATATTTGATACTTACTACGACAAGATAAATGGTTTTGAATATTTCGTAACTCCGCTCAATGAGCAATGGGATGCAAAGATGGCTCCCAACAATAACGGCAACAGTGAAGACTTTTCATGGAACGCTGTCTGGCAAAGCGGCGCTGTTATACATGACAATGGCTGGAGCTTTGAAATGTTCATCCCTTATGCCGCCATACGATTTGGCAAAAAAGAAGTACAAGACTGGGGATTAAATATTACCCGTCGTCGCAGAAAAACAGAACAACAGTATACCTGGAATCCAATTGATATAAATGTAAACGGGTTTCTTACACAAGAAGGTGTATGGACAGGTATCACCAATATCAAACCACCACTGCGCTTACAGTTCTCTCCTTATTTCTCTGTTTATGCCAATCATTTCCCTGCTAATCAACCCGGGCAAAAAAACTGGACCAGCCAGGTAAATGGTGGTATGGATGTGAAGTACGGCATTAACCAGGCTTTTACCTTAGACGCCACATTGATACCTGATTTTGGCCAGGTGCAAAGTGACAACCGGGTGCTTAACCTTGGCCCTTTTGATATACAGTTCAATGAAAACAGGACTTTCTTTACAGAAGGCACCGAACTGTTCGGGAAAGGGGGGCTATTCTACTCCCGCCGTATTGGTGTAGAGCCCGTGTACTATGACATATCACTGGGTACCAATGAACGGATCTTACAAAATCAACTGGAATCAAAGCTGATCAATGCTTCAAAAATTTCAGGTCGTACACAAAAAGGATTGGGAATAGGTGTGCTTAATGCCATTACCAAACCCCGCTATGCTACAGTGGAAGACATCAGTACCAAGGAGCAATATAAAAAAGAAGTAGAGCCATTGACCAATGAGAACATCCTTGTGTTTGACCAAACAATGAAAAATAATTCAAG